>CAYLKO010000044.1:0-20150 GCA_964384525.1 uncultured Chromatiaceae bacterium | reverse complement strand
CGCCGCTCTCCCCCCTTTCACTCTACTCCCCCCCCCGTCCCCCCTGCAGCGCCTGGCTACGGTATATGGAACTCCCGACTCAGGTTTTCAGCTGACTGGACCGCCTCAACCAGCCCAGCAGGCCAAGGGCCGAACCCATCATCCAGGCAGCGGCCGGCACCGGCACCACGGCGATGTCGCCGTCCATCACCGCCCAGGTGGTCATCGGCGTGATGGTTACCTTGCCGGTGGGGCGCTGTCCGCCGGAGGGCATGCCGAAGTACCAGGCATTTTCCGCCGTGGGCAGATCGGGCTGCGGCGAGTTGCTGACGGTTTCGAGGTCATACCAGTAGAGGGTATTGCCCAGATTGCTGAAGGGACCCGTGTGCTGGATCCCGAGCACCGGCAGTTGTGGGGTGCCGCTCGTGTTGAAGAACGGCAGATTGCCCAGCGTCTGGTAGAACAGCGAGGCCATTTCCGAGGCATTCGGGCCCGTGGAGACCACGTTGTAGCCGCAGTCGGTGCCATTGAACGACATATAGTTGAGGCAACCATCGTTGTTGATGTCGACCATGTGCGGCAGTCGCCAGTTGCTGACGCCGAGATATCCGGCGGTATTCATCGCCGTGACCCAGGCCTGCGCGGTATCCCACGACATCTGTCCCAGTGTGGCGGGATCACTGCTGATCCCCGCCACACCAAAGGTTTGCGATGCCGCCAGGTTGGCGTCGGCCGTCCAGGTGATGTCGAGCACGGTGTCGTAGTACGCCTGCCCACCCAGCCTGCTGAGCAGCGCCGCATTCGCGGACGTTGCCAGCAGCGAGAGGGTGGCGATTGCCACCAGTGATTTCATTGTCGTGATCCTCCTGTGCTTCAACGCTGGATCGACTCAGGCCATCTTGCGACGGGCCAGGCCCATCAGGCCCAGGGCGGAGCCAAACAGCCAGACGGCGGCCGGCACCGGGACCACGGAGAAGGACATGGTGTAATTCTGGAAGGCGGAGGATGTCGGGGAAGCAGACAGCGCCCGCTTGATGTCGATGATGAGGTTGGACCCCACCACGGAAACATCGACGCGACAACGGTTGTTGGTGCAGGCGGTGAGCAGATCACTGCCGATGCCGGTGTAAAAATTGCCACCGAGACCCGCAATCACGTTGGTCGGTGCGCAAACCGTGCCCACGGTATCCACGCAGGTGGCGCCCGGGCCCTTGACCAGGGACGTGCCGGCAGCCAGCGTGGTCGTCGCATCCCAGGAAGTCGTGTAGGAGTTGCCGCCGGCATTGAAGGCATAGGCGACGCCGGTTATCGAGATGTTGCCGGCACCGTCATCGACCGCGGTCGCCACGCCACAGCCGGTGCAGCTGGCGACATCGCTCGGTGTGGGCACGAAGAGATTGCTGTACTTGATCGACGACAGCACGTAATTGATGGGCGCTGCCTGGGCGGCAGAGCCGAACAGCAGCACGGCAGCCATGGCAAACAGATGCTTCTTCACTGATCAATCCCCCGAAAGTGAATAAATAAAAGGTTGTTGTAGTACCGCAGGAGTTTTTTTTCGACTCCTGTCGGAGCCCGCCACACTGCGATGTGTTGCGTGGCGGGCCAAGCCGATTCTTATCATTTCAGCTGGGGCTGGTGCCAGCTCGGGGATGACTTAAGGCCGGGGTGTTGCGCTGATCGACCGCACTGTGGACGTCAGTCTTTTCCCGTGCGGATCGACAGCACCGGGCAGGTGGCATGACGCAGAACGGACTCGGTGGTGCTGCCGAGGAGCAGGTGCCGGAAGCCGCCGTAGCCATGCGTCGTCATGACAATGACTGCCGCACCGTGGTCCCTGGCGTAATTCACGATTTCTTCAGCCGGACGGCCGACCAGCACCGAGGCCTTCGGCGCGGCACCAAAGGCCTGCAGGTTTTTCTTGATGAAGTCATCGAGCCGGGCTTCAGCCGTGCGCACGAGCTCGCTCACCGACGGCGCCGCGATCGGACCCATGTCCAGACTCGCGTAGATCTGCGGTTCCTCCACGACGTAGATGCAGCGCGTGTCGGCGTTGAGGTTTTCAGCCATGCGCCGGACCCACGGCAGCGCGGCTGCCGAGTGTTCGGAAAAGTCCGTGGGATAAATCACGAGATTGCCGGTTGCCATGGTGCTGCTCTCTCCGTTCACGTGGGGTCTGCCCTGGTCGCGAGCAGGGGCACGGGCTGCAGTACCCAATTGCCTGATTCGCGACGCCCGGGAGATGGAATGACGAAGCCGGTGTCCTTCTTGTTGCGCCGCGTGAACTCGTCCCAGTCGATGCGCCAGCCCCGGTCATCGAAGCGGCCCAGCCACTCGCGATAGGTTGCCACGGCCTTGTCGGCCGGCACGAGCACTTCCCGGGCATTGCTGGTCGGCGGGCGGGGCGGATAGACATTGACCAGCGTTTCGATGTCCTGCTGGGCGACGGCCTTGTTGCGCGCGTGGATGGGGCCATCGTGCTGCGGCTCCAGCATGAAGTTGCGCATGTTGACGAAGAAAATCCGGGTGTGGTCCTGATCGATCGGCTGCTCGAAGAAGTATTGCCGGAACTTCTGGCTTTTGCCTACATTGATCTCGGTGATCATGGCATTCGGTCCGTGGGTCCCGCTGCTGGCATAGACATCACCGGGTGAGCCGGCGACAGCACTGACGTCCTTCCAGGTTTTGTCGCCGAGTCCCGGCGCCTTGAAGCGGTGGGTGCACCACATGCCCCAGCCCTGCGGGTAATCCTCCACGGTGTACTCGCGCACGCTGTAGGTGTCGCGATTGATGGCCTGGTGGCCGTGGGTGGGATGCACGAACTCGTTGTGGGCCGGGTCCAGGCCATTCTCTATCGATCGCTCGTAGTAGTAGTCCACATCGAGCAGCAGGACGGAATTGGCGCGCCAGGCGGGATCGCCGAATTCCTCGATTTCGAGCAGGGGCGGGCGTTCGGCTTCCGGCAAGTCGCCCAGAAAGGCAAACACGATCCCGTACTTTTCCTGAGCCGGATAGGCATCCACCTTGGCCCGGGCAGGTGGCTTCTTGCCATAGCCGATCGACGGAATGTTTTCGCACTCACCGGTGCCGTTGAATTCCCAGCCGTGATACGGGCACACGATGCAATCGCCGCGAATGCGCGGCGTGTTGCCGAGCTGCCATGCACCGCCGAGCGAACCGCCGCGATGGACGCAGGTGTCGCTGAGCACCCGGGCCTGGCCCTGGCTATTGCGGTAGATGGCGAAGTGCAGGCCAAGCACCTGGACGCGCTGGGGCTTGTCCGGGCCCAGGTCCTCGCTGCGGATCATCGGGTACCAGAAATTGATGTACACGGCGAGTTTCTCCTCGATCTACCTGATGGGAATTTACTTGCTGGGTCCGGCCATCTCCATGGCCATCCGCACCAGGTGGGCAATGGAGCGGGTATGCATCTTTTCCATGACCCGGGCCCGGTGGATTTCGACCGTCCGCTCGGAGAGCTTCAGGTCCATTGCAATTACCTTGTTCGCATTGCCGGCCACCACCATGTTCATGACGTCATGTTCGCGTGGCGTCAGCGTGGCGTGGCGGCGGCGCAGTTCGTCCACGTGCAGCAGGGCTTCGCGCGCCTCGGCGTCGGCCTTCATGGCGCGCGCAATCCGGTCCAGCAGATCCTGGTGCTTGAAGGGCTTTTGCAGGAAGTCGAAGGCGCCGGCCTTCATGGCTTCGACGGCCATGGGCACATCGCCATGCCCCGTGATGAAGATCACCGGCAGGAAGGCGCCGCGGTCGGCCAGCGCCTGCAGGAGATCCATGCCGCTCATGCCCGGCATGCGCATGTCGAGCAGCAGGCAGCCGGCGCGGGATGGATCATATTCGGCGAGGAATGCCGCCCCCGAGGCGTAGGTCTGGGCACGATAGCCGGCTGCATCCAGAAGAATGCCCAGCGAATGGCGCACCCCGTCGTCGTCGTCTACCGCAAAAACCGTTGCCGGATGTGCCTGATCAACCATTGCGATGCCTGCCTCTGTTGCCATGTCATGTCGAGACACGGGGCAGATGCAGTTGAAAGAGCGTACCCCGCGGTTCCGTGGCGGCCAGCTCCACGGTGCTGCCGCCATCATCGGTGCAGATCGTGACGCGTCGCTCCGCTGCCGGCAAGTCATCGAGGGCATCGAGGGCATTGCCGAAGAGCAGGATGAGCAGGGTCTGGAGTCTGGTCGGGTTTGCCATGACTGCCGGCAGCGGTGTGCGCAGTTCCACGGCCAGCCGCACGGATCGATCCGCCGCCAGCGACTCGATCAGCGGCAGCGTGGTGCGTATCAGGCTGTTGAGATCAAGCGGCAGGCCATCGGGCGGAAAGGGGCCGGCCACGGAACGCAGCTGCCGGACCACTTCACCGGCCCGCAGCGCCTGGCCGGATATTGCCTGGATGATGCCGAGCGCCTGCAAGGCCCGGTCGGGATCGCGACGGAGCAGCGTGGTTGCACCATCCGCATAGGCCGCGATAGCCGCCAGCGGTTGATTCAATTCGTGGGCAAAACCGGCAGCGAGGTCCCGCAGCAGATAAACATCGGATCCCGTCATTGAACTGGCACCCGTGGTTAACGCTTGCGTCACCGCGCCGAGCAGCTGATGATCGGGCGTTTCCATGTCGATGAAGATCCTAATGTGCGGCCGACCGATGCTCTCTAAGGGGTTCCCCCTAGATATATGTCCCTTGCCGATAACCAGCCCGGAATCCGGCTGATGGCCTCCATCGACCCGATCGCCGACCTGGCTACCCGGCCCGAGCTGGCGGCCCAGATGCTGCAGCAATCCCCGGATGCGCTGCTCCTCGTCGACGATCGCGGGGTGATCGTGGCGGTAAATGCGGCGGCAACCACCCTCTTCGGCTACGACCAGCATGGCCTGCTCGGCCTGAGCATTGAAATGCTGGTGCCGGAGCAGTTGCGCGACCTGCACAAGCGCTTTCGCCACGGCTTCGAGGCGGCCCCCAGCACGCGGGAAATGGGCGCCCGGCTGATTGCACTGGCCGCCCGGCGCAGCGATGGCAGCGAGTTCCCGGCCGAAATCCGCCTGGCGCCCATCCTGCGCGATGGCGAGCACTTCGTGCTGGCAGCGGTGCGGGATGTCACGGAACGTCGGCGGATGACCGATGAACTGCGCAAGGCGCAGGCCGCCGCCGACAGTGCGAACAAGGCCAAGACCCGTTTTCTGGTCACGGCGAGTCATGACCTGCGTCAACCGCTGCAAACCCTGCAACTGCTGAACGCCGCGCTGGTCCGCAAACTGGGCGATGGGCAGGGTCTGGAGCTGATCCAGCGCCAGCAGGTTGCGCTGGATTCCATGGCGGATCTGCTCAATGCGCTGCTCGACATCACCAAGCTGGAATCTGGGGCGGTGCAAGCCAATCCCGGTGTGGTGTCGCTGGCCGGAGTGCTGGACGACATCCGCCGGCAGTCGCAGGATCTGGCTCATGCACGCGGGGTGTCGCTGCTGGTGCCGCCGACGGATGTTTATCTGGCGGCCGACCGTGTGCTGCTGCGCCAGCTCCTGCAGAACCTGGTGACCAATGCCCTGCAGTACACCCGTGAAGGCAGCGTGACCTTGGTGGCCCGGCAGGAAGCAAATACCCTGGTCGTCGATGTCATCGATACCGGCATCGGCATTCCGGAAGACGAACTCGATCGCGTGTTCGACGAGTACTACCGCGTGAACTCTCCCGACATCCAGCAGCGTGGATTCGGACTGGGACTCACCATCGTGCGGCGGATCAGTCTGCTGCTGGGTTACCGGATGAAGGTGGTCTCGAAGATCGGGCAGGGGACGACCTACTCGGAACACATCCCCGTCAGGGACGTGCTGGCTGACCAGGGTGCCCAGTCGACACAGGCGGTGGGCTGCCCTGCACCGGCGACGACGCAGAAGCCGGCCATCCTGATCGTGGAGGATGACGCCGCCGTGCGTGATGCCCTGGAACTGGTGCTGGGGCTGGAGGGTTATCCGATCCGGGTGGCGGCCTCAGCGGATGCGGCCGAGCAGCTTTTTGCCAGCTGCGGCACCGAGATCGATGTGCTGATCAGCGACTTCCATCTGGGCAGCGGGCGCAATGGCGTGGAGCTGATTGCGAACCTGCGCGAAGCGGCGCAGCGCGACCTGCCGGCCATCATTCTCAGTGGAGATACATCCTCCATGTTGACCGACGTCTCCACATTGTCGCGGGTTTCGCTGTTGCGCAAGCCAGTGGATGCGCAGCAGCTGATCAACCGCATCGAAGAACTATTCGGCGGTGCAGACTGAGCCGGCAGCACGGCTGACGGCTGTCAGGGCTTTGGCCTGCGTGTCCGCGACGGCCGCCACCAGCGGTGACGCGGGATCCACCAGCGCCGCTGCCTGCCGGGCTTCCTGCAAGGCTGCGGCCGGGCAGCCGGCGTCGAGCAGGGCGTTGGCGAGGTTGTTCAGACCGGCAACATGCGCCGGCTCCAACGCGAGCAGCGCCCGATAATCACTGATCGCTTCATCCACGCGGCCAAGTGCATGGGCCCGATTGCCGGACGCGAACCACGTCAACGGGGAGGAGGGCCAGCGGGAGCGCATCAATGCGTACGCAGCGCTCACGTCGGCCGGCGGCAGCCAGGGTTCCGCACCGAGGACTGCCTGCACATAGTCCGGCCCGGTGGCCGTTGCAGCTGGCTCGCTGGCGGGTGTGATCACCACGCCCCAGTGGTCGCTTGCCTCCCAGGACTGCAGAAAGCGCTGGCGCGAAACGAGCCGGCGGCGCTGCGTGCCCGCACGCAGCACGACCCGATCATCATACCGATCACAGCCGCTGCCCCCGGCGTAATGCCCGCGCCGGATGCCGAATGCACCGAGATCCTGCAGGACCAGCACCGGATGCCCTGCATCGAGCTCGGTCACCAGGGTTTCGAAGCGGGGCTCGATGACCTGGGCGAGGCGTCCGTGCCGGCGGGCCGTCGCCAGCATCTCAACCTGCAGGCTGCCGCGCCGACCGGGCAGGTACACTTGCGACGACAGCGCTGCGGGTTCCACCGCAATCCCGCTGGCGCCGAGGGCGGTGGCCAGCGCGGCTGGCCCGCACTGATGAATAGTCTGCGGGAAAAACGGGACCGTGGTCAGCTCGTGCCGCGGATCCTCGGGCAGCTGCTTGAGCGGCGCCGTACAGGCGGAGACGAGCAGCGCCGCCAGCAACCAGCACCACGCAAGCCGCAGCCGCGGCAAGACTAGATCTTCTTGAAGACGTCCGTGACGCCAATGATCTCGAGGATCAGCAGCACCACGAATACCACTCCGATGACGGCCAGCAGGCCGTCGCCACCGGCTGGCAAGGTATCGATCTGCTGGGCCACTTCGGCCAGCTCGCTGTCCGAAAGCGCCGCGACGCGGTCAACCGCGGCTGCCGGATCAACGCCCATGGCCACCAGTTGGGCCCGTACGTCGTCACGATTCAGGGCCGCGTTGACATCGGCCAGGTGCCCGGCGCGGGCTTCCGCCGCCAGGTAATCCGCCGTGCCGATCACGCCGGCCGATGCCGGGGATTGCAGGCCCAAGCCCAGAAAGCAGATGACGGTGAGAGCGGCGGTCAGTTGGCGCAGGCGCATGAACGGAACTCCTGATGGTTCAGAGACTATCCGGGGCAGAAGTATAGCCCCGGTCGTGGGTGATGGCCCCTGCCCGCGGCCGGTTCTCCCGCCTGCACACTGCCCCATGGCGGGGCTGGTATCATTCGCGCCGGCCAAAGCCGGCCAGAAAAACCCAGAAAGAATTCCATGTCGCCGGAGCCTGCCCCGCTGTTTCATGTCATCGATCCCCGGTGTTTTGATCGGGCACAGCTGGATGATCTCTGCGACCTCACCAACCGGGTGCGGCTGCTCGCCAAGCACCCCGAAGGCGCCCGGTTTCTGCTTGGTCTGCTGCCTGACCGGCGCGCCATGCTGTATTTCGTGCAGCCCTCCACGCGAACTTTCCTGTCGTTCAACAATGCCTGCCATGTGCTGGGCATCCGCACCAGCGAGATTCGCGATCCCTCCACCTCATCGGAGGTCAAGGGCGAGAGCTTCGAGGACAGCATCCGCACCTTCAGCTCCTACGTCGACGTGATTGTGATGCGCACGCCACGCTCCGGCGAAGCCGCGCGCGCCGCTGAATTGATGAACCGCATTCCGCGGCCCGTGCCGGTCATCGATGCCGGCAGCGGCCAGGATCAGCACCCCACGCAGGCACTGCTGGATATCTACACCCTCGACCGCAGCTTCGAGCAGCAGGGCGGCATCGATGGCAAGGTGATCGGCCTCATGGGTGACCTGAAGCGCGGGCGCACCGTCCGGTCGCTGTGTTACCTGATGAAGAATTACCGCAACGTGCGACTGGTGCTCATTGCGCCGCCGCGCTTTGATCTGGAGCCGGACATCAAGACCCATCTGCGCGAGCAGAACATCCCCTTCAGCGACGATGCCCGCCTGGACGACGCGCTGCCCTCGCTCGATGCCATTTATGTCACGCGCATGCAGTCCGAATGGGATACGGCCGGTGAAACCCGCGGCATCGATTACAGCGACTACAGCATCACGCCGGCCAATGTCGGCCGATTGAAGCCCAATGCCGTGATCATGCACCCGTTGCCCCGCGGGCCGGAGATCTCGCCCGCAGTCGATGACGACCCCCGCGCCGTGTATTGGCGCCAGGAGCGCAACGGCATGTGGATGCGCGTCGCCATCCTCCTCAAGATTTTCCAGGCGGACCGGGTAGTCCGCGAATTCGACGTTTCCGCACTTGCATAGAGGAATCACACCATGAAACTTTACGGCTCCATTGCTTCTCCCTATGTGGCCCGCGTGGTCATGTACGCCCGGATCAAGGGTGTGGACCTGCCGCTGCACGAAGCCCCCGGCGGCATCAAGAGCGCCGAATACCTGAAGTTGAACCCCATCGGCAAAATGCCCACGCTCGATGTCAACGGGAGCGGCATCGGCGAGTCCACCGTCATTTGCGATTATCTCGAAGACATCTACCCGCAGAAGCCCGGCCTGCCCGCTGATCCGCTGGACCGTGCGCGGTCGCGCCTCATCGGCCGCATCACCGACCTGTACATCGCGCCACAGCTCGGTCCCTTCTTCCGGCAGATGAACCCCGCCACCCGCGATCAGGCTGTCGTCGAGACTGCCGCCAGAGAAGTCGCCAAGACCTACGGTTATGCCGAACAAGCCATGGGCAGCGGACCCTTCTGTGTCGGCGCCACGCCCACCTTCGGCGACTGTGCGCTGGGCGCCAGCACGATGATGTTCAGGAAGATGCTTGATGCCGGCCAATTCGGCATCGCCGATCCCACCGCCAGCGGGCGCCTTGCCACGTGGTGGAAGGCGATGGAGAACGACAGCCACTGCGGCCCGGTGTTGAAGGATTACGCCGTTGCTTTCGACGGCTTCATGAAGGCCATGGCGGCCAGGAAGCCGCAGTAACCGCCTTAGCGCGCCCGTAGCTCAGCTGGATAGAGCATCAGGCTTCGAACCTGAGGGTCGGGAGTTCGAATCTCTCCGGGCGCGCCAATCACGCAAAAAACTGGGCACTTGATCGGTGCCCTTTTTTGTTCCGCCAGCCATCTGCAGCAGTCGGGCGTTGCTACCTCGGATCGTTGCCGTGCCTTCGTGCACGGTGATCTGGTCGACGAGGGCGTGCAGGTAGTCCTTGGCAAAGGGTGAGGCTCGATCCTGCAGCTTCGCCCGGATCACGCGGCTGAATACGTTCACCTGGCTTGGCAGCACCCGCTCGATGGGCAGCGCCTGGATTTTCCGCAGCCCCGCCATCTCCACCAGGATCGCTTCCCGGGCACTGCGTGCCGTCGCGATGCGCCGCTCGAAGGTGTCATCGAGGGATACGGTGCCGCGCTCGATGGCGTCGTAGAGACGGCCCAGGCGTTCCTCGGCCTTCCGGAGATCCCCCTGGAGCCGGACCAGGTCCCGCTGGTCGCGGGTCTTGTGGTCCTGCAGCTGGCGGCGGGCTTCCCGCAGCAGCAGCGTAAGTCGATTGGGCGTAAAGGCGTGTTCCGCGAGTTGTTTCAGCACGAGGTTGTCCACGGTCTCCATGGGCAGGTTGCGGCTGTGGCACAGCGTGCCGCCCTTGTTCACCCGTGTCGTGCATTTGTAGTAGCGATAGCGGCCGCTCTTGCCGGTGGTCAGGGTCATCCCCGCACCGCAATGCCCGCAGCGGAGCAGGCCGGTGAGCAGCACCGGGGACGACACGCGGCGCGGCGGGGTCGCGGTCGGCGCTCGCGACTGCCGTCGCTGCCGGACGCGCTCGAAAGTTGCCTCATCAATAATCGGGTCGATGGGCACCCGAATCCAGTCGGCCGGTGCGCGCTTCTGGAGCGTTTTGGAGTCCCGGACGTTGAAGAGGTGCTCACCGGCATAGGTGCGACTGGAGAGGATCTTGTGGACCTTCTGGATGCCCCAGGGCCGGCCTCGCATGGTCTGGCCCGCCGCGTTCAGGTGCTTGGCGATCTCCTTGATGCCGAGGGTCCGGCCTTCA
Source organism: uncultured Chromatiaceae bacterium (assembly GCA_964384525.1). GTDB lineage: Bacteria > Pseudomonadota > Gammaproteobacteria > Steroidobacterales > SHZI01. The sequence continues at coordinate 9,647 of CAYLKO010000044.1, read as the reverse complement.
TGTCCATCGAGGTACAGCTGGTAGATCCGCCGGACCGTGGCGGCTTCCGCTTCGTCGATGGCCAGGCGCTTCTTGCGGCGGCCGCGGTTGCCGAGCCGCTCCGTGGCCACGGCCTGGTAGCCGAACGGTGCCGCCGAGCCGTTGAAGAACCCCTGGCGGGCGTTCTCCCGCATGGCGCGGCCCGTGTGCTTGGCGTTCTCGGTGCTCTGGTACTCATCGAACATGGAAATCATGCGGCGGACCATCTGGCCCGAGGCGTCATCGCTGGTCTGTTGGGTGATGGAGACCACCTTGACCCCGTGCTTCTGGAGCTTGCGCTCGTAGAGGCCGAAGGTGATGCCGTCCCGGAAGAACCGGGAGAGGCTGTGCACGATAATCGTGTCGAACGGTGGTGGGGTTCGCAGGGCGTCGGCCATTAGGGTCTGGAAGACGGGTCGCTTGTCGTCGGTGGCGGACGCGCCCGGCTCGACGTACTCCATGGCGACCAGGTGACCGTGAGTTTTGCACCACTCCCGGAGCTGGCGCAGCTGGTCGGGGATCGACAGGTCCTGTTCGGCCTGGCGGGTGGTGGAGACGCGGGCGTAGAGGGCAACGGCCATGGGGCATCACTCCGTGGGTTCGCTGGTTTCCTGGAGCTGTAGGACCTCCCGCATCAGCTCGGCCAGGTGGCGGCGCAGGACGTCGACCTCGGCGTCCGTCAGCGCGTCCGGCTGGAGATCCTGTCGCCAGCGTACCGCAACGTGCATCGGCTGCGCAGTCCTTCTCCCGGTCGGCATGGGTTCCTCCGGTGGAGAAGTTTCCGCCGAGGCCCTCCCTCTCGAAACCCGCTCCAGCGCGGCCTATAGGGGACGGCACGCGCACAACCCGGCAATGGCAACATATCGGCGAGAACCTTAGGCACGGCGAAGAATTTCTCCGTGCTGGAAAAACCGACGTGCAGACAAAGCGTTGGGCCAGGCGCGTGTAGCGCCTTTTATCTTGCCCAACGCTCCGAACTCTCTGCCTGGTCTTTGGCGGATTGGTGAAGGCAGGAAAGCCTCAATTTCCGCGTCCCGGCCCGCCCTTGTTATGCTGCGGCCATCCACGCGAACACTTGACGTAAGGTTCCTCAGTCCATGACCGATTTTGGTGCACTTTTCATCCAGTTCCAGGACCACCTCGCGCCACGGTTGGACGTGTATGAAGAGGCGATTTACCTCTACATTGCCCGCCATACCATTCTGATCGGCCAGGCTGAGGCCACGATAGGCTTCAAGTCTGCTCGGAAGAAGATGGCGTCTGGCGTCGGCACTGCTGGCGCGCCTCCGTCCGAAGGTACGATCTACGAAAAGCTCAAGAGTCTCGAATCGAAGGGCTGTATCACGATATTGAGCAGCGAGCGGGCCGGCACGCGAGTGAGGCTTATAACCCCCGACCATAATCCCGGGATCATTCCAGTAGTCGGCCTAGAATCCAAGCAGACTCTGGAGCAGATGGACTTTTTCGCGGTCGCCGAGAACCGAAAGCTCATACTCGAGCGCGAAGGCAGGAGGTGCTTCTACTGTCTTGCTGTACTTAACGGAGAGAATTACGTCATAGAACATGTGCTTTCACGGCCGAGCGGCGACAACTCATACCGCAATGTTGTGGCGGCTTGTCGCCAGTGCAATAACCGCAAGAGCGCCGAAACTGCCGAAGACTTCCTTCGAACGTTGTATCGAGAAGGGATGTTGTCGTCCGAGGATTTCAAAGACCGTCTCTCGCATCTTGAGCGCTTACGCGTCGGGGACCTCCGGCCCACTTTCAGCTAAGGCAATCGCATTGTGCAACCAGTAGCGGAAAGGCTCAGCGAGCGCTTCGGCATCCTCCGAGTACCTTCCATTCACCGGCTAAGCCAATTGCTGTCAATCGTCGATGGATGACAATGGACAAGAACGGAATCCTTCAGGAAATTAAACGCACCGCGGCAGCGAACGGTGGTCAGCCGCTCGGAACGGCTAGATTTCGCGAAGAAACCGGGATCAAGGATTCGGACTGGTTCGGCAGGTACTGGCGAGCCTGGGGCGATGCTCTGCGGGAGGCAGGGTTTCGCCCCAATGCGATGCAAGCCGCATACGACCGCGAAGGACTTGCGCGTGTGCTACTGGACTGCATTAGGGAGCTTGGCCGGTTCCCAGCAAAAGCAGATCTGCTACTGAAGCGCCGTAGTGCCCCGTCATTTCAAAGCCACAACGTGTTTACCCGAGCTTTCGGAACAAAACGCGAGTCTGCGCTGAAACTGCTTACTTTCAGCCGTGACAATGGTGGATACGAGGATCTTGCGGCAATCCTAGAGCCTTTAGCATCATCAGCGGGGAAGCATGTACCCGCCTCGGAGGCGCAGGTTCCTGAAACAGTGGGATATGTGTATCTCGTTAGGCACGGATCGCGCCGAGAGTACAAGATCGGGAAGACCATTAACCCCATCCGGCGTGAAGGTGAAATCGGCATCGAATTACCAATGAAGGTCGAGCCAGAACATCTCATCAAGACTGACGACCCGTCAGGCGTAGAGCGATACTGGCATACTCGCTTTGCCAGTAAACGCATGAATGGCGAGTGGTTTTCACTCTCAACGCAGGATGTTCGAGCGTTCAAGAAGTGGCGACGCATTTGGTGAAGCAATTTCCTTGATGGCTATTGCAGGCTCCCAGAACCCTGCCTTTTCCATTCGAACGCGGCAGGTTGGGGATCACGTTCGCAGTCTGAGTATGGTTGTGGCTATCTATGGGTTTCCTTGGTGAACGTAACAGGCGAGGGCCTGCGGTCGTATATCGAGACATTTCACCGGTGTCTTGATGACTCAGCCCGTGAGTATCTCCCGGCTGATCACCAGTCCGATCTTTTCCACCTTGCACTATTGCCGGCTGAAATCACTGGCTATGTATCAACGCAGTTCGGCGTAGCGATCGAATACAAACGGGCCGCCCAGACCTCGATTCAGATTGTACGAGGCAGCGCGCGAGTTGAAGACTTGTTCGTCCAGGCTCCGTCCAGGATGCGCAATGTTGGCCCGGCATTCCGACTTGGCGGGCCGGGTTGCGGCATCGCGAAGCTGACACTCTCGGGCGCCTTCCCGTTTCGCCTCACGTCCATCGACGCCTCAGTCTCATTCGAGGACGTCGCCTTTGAGATTGGACCATGGAATCGCGTCGTGCAGTTCGCCCAAGTCTTTGGAAACCGGTCTGCGGCCGAGTGGAGTGTTGGAAAAGCGGAGTCGAAGGCCAAAGATGAAGTACTTGCCGCATTACTTCAGCTGAGTCGCGCACATGACCGAAAGATTACCATCTCGGAGTACATTGAGGACTGCAAGAGCAGAATTGTGCTCGTACTCGGCGACTACGATCACGAAGGACTTCCCCGGATTCAAGCGCTTTCTGCGTCGCTAGTAGCCTGCGGCTACGAACCAATCCTAGTGAAAGACATTCCAGACCACCCGCATCACGATTTAGCACAAAAAGTGGTTGCTATTGGTTCGATTAGCAGATTCGTGGTGATTGATGACTCGTCCAAGTCAGGACATCTACTTGAAGTGCAGCTGTGCAAGCAAAATACCTGGGTTACGGTCCTCCTCCGCGCGGATGGCGTAGGGGGGTCCTGGATGACGGCCGGGGCGTCGCACGCAAGTAACGTGATTAGGGAAATGGCCTATGACGCCAAGAGCCCAGACGAAGCGGTGCGGGTCGCGGCGGAATGGGCGGAGGCGAAGCTCGGGGAACTGCAACGCAAATTCGAGAGTACTTACCCATGGCGCACGCCGAAGTGATTGCCCGTTCGAGTCGGGACGAGGGATACCAATGCCTCCCAGTGCCCAGATTCATCCGTCCGGGCGCGCCAATCACGCATGGTCCGTATCGGGCACATGGTTTACTTGGCCTCAATGGGTCATCGAACACTGGCCTTGAGGATATCCGCTGGCGTCTGCCAGTCCAGGGTCTCTCGATGACGATGGCTTCGAAACCGCGGGTGCTGAGCTCCACCTACAGCTAGCCACCCAGGGCACTGGCCTCGATACCCACCCGGCGCAACCGGTCCGCGTGCGGCAGCAGGGCCGCAGCCAAGGCCTCCGGCTCGGTCAACGCCTTGAACTCCACCAGCACCGTGCCGTCCTGGTCTACGATGCACACCGAGGTCTCCTTGAGCGACACGTCCAATCCGGCGTAAACGTTCATGTTCTTCTCCTTGGCAGACAGCGGTAAAACCCCTTCCACTGTGCCTCTGGGTCCGGTTCGGCACCAGATCGCGCCGCTGTAGCCGACCGCTCAGGCCCGAAACAGCCCGAGCCCAACGCTCAGAACTCCTGTCGCATCACCTCGGACCTGTCGCGTGACTTGTCATCGAGTTGGAAAACAGCGCTGGTCGCATCAGCTCGCACTTGTTCGGATTGTCGCGCCAAGAATCCTTGCCGCATCACCGAAGGTCAGCTATGTTCACCATGCGTGGGGCTTAGATGCGGCGGTGGTGTGTTGTTCCCGTCATGGCTGGGGATAGCCATAAACCGGACACGAATCGTCGCCAGCTGAACATCGGCCCGTCGAAAGCAACAATATTAATGCTTAGAAACCACGCACGCTGTCAACTGCAACTCGGCAATATCGTGCCACTTCTCGTTGCGCTGACGCTTTTGTCCGCGACGGGAACGTTGGCTCTTTTCGTACCCGCCGCCAATGCGGCGAACGGGCAATGCAAGTGGGAAGGCGGTGCTGGTGATCCTACCTATCCATCCTGCAAGGACGAGGACTGCATTGAGGACGGGGGCCGGGCCCAATGTGTGGCGCCCTCGACCAAGCCGAACAACGGATTGACGTCGGCCGACGTTGATGGCGACAACTGGCGGTACTTCATGTGTCGGGAAGTCGCACCTAACGTGCCCGACTACCGCGGTTGGTGCATGGCGGCCGGAGGAACGTACAGCGGAGGCACGTGCACTGGAGCCGGTGCCGGCTATAACGCCGGTGGGAGTTCGGCAAACCAGGAAAGCCTGGCCTTGGCATCGGTGTCGGCCTACGGCCCTATTGTCTGGCCTGGGTGTGGTTGGACGGCAAGCGGTGATTCCCAATGGGGCTTGACCAGTACCAGTCAACAGTGCTGGTCGGGTGCGCCGCTGGTGAAGAACGGCCTGATCTACCGCGACTATCGATACATGGCCAGAAGCCTTGGCCAGGCGTGCGGCGGATCCGCCATCCAGTTCTACCTTCTGCGGACGCGGCAGGTTGTCTGCCCGGTCGGGGCGGAATCCCGCACCAAGCCCAATGGCGACTTGGACTGCGTCATTCCAGCGGAAGCCTGCTGCATGACACGCGGGAATCCGGTCGTTGTGCTTACGGGTGCCAAAATTGAAGAGGCAGTCGACTACCGCGGCCAAGGTGCTGCGGCGCTGTCCTTTGTCCGCTACTACAATAGTCAGGGATACTTTGAGCCCCGCAGCGTTGCCGGACGACCGGTAACGAACGACGACGTTTGGCGCCACAGTTACCAGCGCCGCTTGTTTCCGGTGACGGGCAATCCCAACCTGTCCGCGATCCTTCAGCTTGCTGATGGATCACTCCGGCACTTTGATAGTGCTGGATACGAGATTCTGAAGCGAAACGGGTCGACGTCGCGGCTGACTTTCACTTCGGGAGTTGGCTGGACGCTGTACCTTCCTGATCTCGCTCAGGAGCGCTACGACACTTCTGGAAGATTGACCAGTCTGGTGGGTCCGACAGGATTCACCACGTCACTGACCTATGGACCTGGTGGCAAGCTGACGACGGTTCAGGATCACTTTGGTCGGCAGCTGCAGTTGGCGTATGACACTGACGGGCGATTGACGTCGATGACTAATCCGGCAGGCGGCGTGACGAGCTATCAGTATGGTGTTGGCTTGCCGTCCAGTTCAGTCCGTGATCCCTTGAATTTCATCTCCCATCCCGACACCACCACGACGACTTACCTCTACGAAGGCGGCAACGATGTATCTCGCCTGACGGGGGTCGTCGACGAAAGCGGCCAGCAGGTCTCAACGTTTGTATACAGCGCCAGCAGCGGAAAGGTCTTGTCAACTGAGCGTGCAGGCGGCGTTTTCAAGTACTCATTTAGCTACGGCTCGTCCACGGGCAATCCGACGTCGGTCACTGATCCGCTCGGTCTTGCCCGTGCGTACTACTTCAGCAAAGTCGGTGGCGTTCACCGCTTCAGCGATATGGGAGGGGTGGCCGCTGACGGTGCGGAGAAGGCGCTTTTCTATGACGCTGCTGGTAACGTCATCCGGCGTGACTTCTTTCCCCTGAATCGCGCTACCTACGCCTACGATCTGACGCGCAATCTGGAAATCTCGCGCACGGAGGGATTGAATTCCTCCGGCGGTTCGACGTCAGCGACCCGCACTATTACCACCGCCTGGCACCCGACCCTGCGGCTGCCTAGTCAGATCACCGAGCCTTCGGGTGTCACTGGCGTCAATCGCGTTACAAACTTTACCTACGACGGCCAAGGCAACCAGCTGACAAAGACCGTCACGGCGGGCGCAATCAGCCGGACCTGGACCCGAACCTATGACGCACTGGGCCGGGTACTCACGGAGGACGGGCCGCGGACGAACGTGACTGACACGACCAGCTACACCTATTTTTCCGACTTTGATCCCTGCCTGGGCTGTCGCGGTCAGGTTCAGACCGTGACCAACGCGCTGGGCCACGTGACAACCTATACGGCTTACGACGTGCATGGACGGCCAACGCGAATTGCGGATGTGAATGGGGTCGTCACGGACTTGGTTTACGACACGCGACAGCGCCTGACGCAGTCCACGGTCGGCTACGGCACCGCAAGTCCGGAGGTCACCACTTACGAGTACTACCCGTTCGGCCAGCTAAAGAAACTGACCTTGCCGGACACCAGCTACGTCCTCTACAGCTATGATGCGGTGCGCCGTCTGACGCAATTCGAAGACGGCCTGGGCAACAAAAATACCTACACTCTCGACAACTACGGGAACGTTACCGGCGAGAATGCGTCTGACGGGACGGCAACACTACGGCGGACTCTGACGCGCGTCTTCGACTACAAGGGCCGTCTGGAGAAGCTGGTCGGTGCGGCCGGGACGGCGGCCGTGACCACGACCTATGGCTATGACGCCAACGGCAGAGACGTGACCAGCATTGCGGCGCCGCTGGCCCGAACCACAACCAATACGTACGACACCCTGAATCGCCTGACGGTCGTCAAGGATCCGGCGCTGAAGAACACCACGTTCACCTACGACGCCGCCGACAACCTCAAGACGGTCACGGACCCCCGGAACCTGGTCACTAGTTACACCTACAACGGCCTCGGGGACCTGACCCAGCAGGTCAGCCCCGACACGGGGACCAGTACTTTCACGCCGGACTCGGCCGGCAATCGCGGCACGGCGACCGATGCCCGCAGCAAGACCGGCACGTACGTGTACGACGCCTTGAACCGTGTGACGAGCATCACATTCCCCGGCGAGACCGTCAGCTACACCTACGATCAGGGAACGAACGGCAAGGGTCGGCTCACCAGCGTGGTCAACGGCACCGTGGCAACGAGTTATGCCTACGACACCAAAGGCCGGGTGTCGGGCAAAGGCCTGACGGTCGGGTCGCAAGTCCTGTCCGTGGGCTACGGCTACGGCTACGCCAACGGCCGGCTGGCCTCTCTGGTTCTCCCCTCCGGACGGACCGTGAACTACAGCTACACAAACGGCCGGATCACTTCAATCAACATGAACGGCACGACGCTCCTCAGCGGGGTGCAGTACCAGCCCTTTGGTCCGGTGGCGAGCTGGTCCTGGGGCAGCGGGGCGCTGATGACCCGCACCTACGACCTGGACGGCCGGCCCAGCGCCATCGCCAGCGCGGGGAATCGCGGCTACACCTACGACGACGCCTCCCGCATCACCAGCATCACCGACAGCCTGAACAGCAGCTTGAGCTGGACCTACGGCTACGACGTGATGGACCGACTCACATCCGCCAGCCGGACCGGGCTGTCCCAGACCTGGACCTACGACAACGACGGCAACCGGCTGACTCAGGGCGGTAGCACCAGCACAACCTTCACGCCTGCCACGACCAGCAACCGGCTGAGCAGCACCGCCGGCGCCCTGGCCCGGACCTACGGCTACGACGCGGCGGGCAACAGCCCCAGCTACGGCACCAACAGCTTCACCTACAGCGATCCCGGCCGGATGGCCAGCGTGACCAACGCGGGTGTGACCACCAGCTACCTGTACAACGGGCTGGGCCAGCGGGTGAAGAAGACCGTCCCCAGTGGCGCCCGGTACTTCGTCTACGACGAGGCTGGGCACCTGGTGGGCACCTACGACGCCACGGGGGCCCTGGTCGAGGAGTTCGTCTGGCTGGACGATGTGCCGGTAGCCTCGCTGCGGCCGAACGGTGTCAACACCACGATCCTGTACATCCATGCTGACCACCTGAATACCCCAATCAAGCTGACCCGGGCGACGGACAACGTGGTGGTTTGGCGCTGGGACCGGGATCCGTTCGGCACCGCGGTCCCGACTGAGGATCCTGACGGGGACGCCCAGCCGGTCACCCAGAACCTGCGGTTCCCGGGGCAGTATGCGGATGCGGAGAGTGGGCTCAGTTACAACTACTTCAGAGATTATGACTCGGCCATCGGCAGATACGTCGAGAGCGATCCGCTTGGGTTGAGGGGTGGTCTGAACACGTACAGTTACGCAGGTGCCAATCCTGTGATGCTGTTCGATGAGGATGGGACCAATCCAGTTGCGGCTGCGCGCGGCGGGTACGCGCTCGGCGGCATTGCAAATGCAGGGATCAATGCTGCGCTCGTTCGGGCAACGGGAGCGACTCTTGGCGTGCTCATCTACGAAATGTGCCATGAAAGCGAAGAAGACAAACTGCGCAAGCGATGTCAGGCACTTAAGGACAGCATCCTAAAGACCTGCTATTGACTACAAGGCAGAAAACGCATGAGGTGCTTCGAAGCCGCAAACACATCATATAGGCAATGCATGGGCTGGGAGTGAACCTATGATGCACGTTTCGTCTATCGCACATCGTGATTTGTTGTTTTCGCCCAAAGACAAACAGTCCAGAGAGAAGTTACGCGTCGCCGTTAGTGCGCCGGTACTCGTTGACAAAACGCATACGGGTGTCCAGCTTGACGCTGGATCGGCGGTCTGCACGATAATCTTTCAGGGACTCGGCGTCGCCAACGTAGACGTGCATGGCGCAGATTCGCTTCACGCGTTGGCTCAAGCCTGCGACGTCGACAGGTACCTGCGTGGGATGTCCAAAAAGTTCGATTTCTTCTGGCCCAATGGCGAACCGTATTTTGACGACTCGCCTTCGTGACGCACTACAACTACTTCAGGGATTACGACAGCCAGGTGGGGAGGTATCTGGAATCCGATCCGATTGGGTTGAAGGGCGGGCTGAATACTTACGGTTATGTGAACCAGAATCCGCTCAGCCACGTGGACCGGCTCTGGTTAGCTGCTAGTTGGACTTGTGATTGTGAGACGAGTTGGCTTATCGGTTACCTGGGTTCGACTAGATCGGCGAAGCTCTGCGTACTCAGTTTGTTGATTTCCACCGATTATTGACCCGGTCTTTTCAAGTAAAACTGACCCGCCT
>CAYLKO010000043.1:0-23014 GCA_964384525.1 uncultured Chromatiaceae bacterium | reverse complement strand
ATCCCGGGGCCCGGGCGAGCGTCGAACTGCTTGCGCACGGCGGCGGGCAGATGGGGTCGCGCGGGTCTCCAAGCCATGCCGGGCAGATAGCCCGGCGCCGGCTGAGTGAAGTGAGCAAAGGCCATGGATGGCCGAAGCGAACGTCCCGCGCTATCCCACCTGCCTGCCGCCGCGCGGGCCAGTGCGCTGATCGACGCTGCTGAAGACCTTACTGCGCCACAGACAACGACGTCGGCGTCTCGCCCAGCCGATGCGGCCGATCCACGAAATTGCCCTGGATGAAATCAACCCCGATCCCTCGCAGCGCCTCGAAATCGGCCTGGGTCTCCACCTGCTCCGCGATCACGCGGAAGCCCAGGATGCGCGAGAGCCCCGTGATCGCACTCACCACCTGATGATTCAGTGACTCCGGCAGCAGGTCCCGGGTGTAGGTGCCATCGATCTTCAGGTAATCGATGGCCAGCTCGCGCAGCGTCGTGAACGAGCCCAGGCCGCTGCCGAAATCATCCAGGCCGAACTGGCAGCCCATGCCGTGCACCACGGCGGCAAAGCGCCGCGCCTGATCCACGCGCTCCATCACGGCCGCTTCGCTGATCTCGAAACTGATCCGGTACGGCGGTACTTGGCTGTGATCCAGGCACTCCACCACGAAATCCAGAAAACCGTCCTCGGCCAGTGCCTGGGCGGACAGATTGATGCTGCAGCTCCGCTCGTCCGGCAGGCGTATCGCCCCGTGGCTGATGGCTGACAGCGTGGCCTGCACGACCCAGCGGTCGATGCTCGCCATCAATTGATAGCGCTCGGCGGCCGGGATGAACTGTCGCGGCGCCACCAGCTTGCCGTCGTCATCGATCATGCGCAGCAACACTTCGAGCGCCGGGCCACGCGTCACGCGGCCGGCGGTGGATATCACCGGCTGGGCATGGAGTTCGAAGCGGCCTTCGCGCAGCGCCACCTGCAGCTGTCGCAGCCAGTGGATATCGCCGCGCTGCCGGGCCGAGATCTCGTCACGGGCCGAGTACACATGCACCCGGCCCCGCCCCTGCTGTTTGGCCACATAGCAGGCGGAGTCCGCCGCGCTCAGCAGATCCTTGAGATTGCCGGTTTCTGGCGACACCTCGACGAGGCCGATGCTGATGCCTACCGTGAAGATGCGATCCTGCCAGACAAAGCGATAGTCACGGACTGCATTGCAGACGTCGTCGGCAATCTGCCGCGCCTTGTCCAGCGGACAGCGGGTGAGCAGCATGCCGAATTCATCGCCGCCGATGCGGGCGACGGTATCGGAGTCGCGGACCTGCTCACGGATGAGCTTGGCAATTTCCCGCAGCATGTTGTCGCCCGCGAGATGGCCGCAGGTGTCATTCACCGCCTTGAAGCGGTCGAGATCCATGTAGCAGAGCACGGAATTCACCCCATCCTCGTGCCCGACTTCCAGAGCCTCGGCCAGCTGTCGTTCGAACTCGGTGCGATTGATCAGGCCGGTGAGCGGATCATGCGCAGCCTGGTAGGAGATCCGGCGGGTCAGGCCGCGGATCTCGGTGACATCCCGCATCAGGATCACCGCGCCGGCGAGCGCGTCGCCGGGGCCGAGTATCGGCGCCGCCGTCAGTTCCACCGACAGCTCGCGATCGCCCTCGGTGGCCACCATCAATGCCCGGCGCCCCAGGCCGACCTGGCGGCGCTCGACGAGGCAGCGGGCCACCGGATCGCCCAGATCCTTGCGATCGGTCTCGTCCACCAGCGTCATCAGTTCCTTCAGGCGCTTGCCGATGGCCGCTTCGCGGCTGCTGCCGGTCAATTTCTCCGCTGCCGCGTTCAGGTAGTCGATGACCCCATGCACATCGGTGGTGATGACACCTTCGCCGATCGACTCCAGCGTGATCTGGGCCTGCTGCTTGCCCCGACCGAGGTTGGCTTCGAGATTTTTCCGATGGCTCACATCCCGGGCGATCGACAGGATGGCCTGCTGCCCCCGATAGTCGATGTTGGTTCCGGCCGCTTCCACCCAGAGGCCGCCCTCGGTTCCCGAAATCAGCTGGATTTCCTGCCGGTCCGGCACCGACTCGCCGGCCAGCCGGCCGCTGATGTTCTTGCGCGTCATGGCCCGATAGGCCGGCCGCACGAGGTCGGTGACCGGCCGGCCAATCAGCTGCTCGGGCGTCACGCCCAGCAGGGCGCCAGCCGCACTGTTGGCAAAGATGACCCGGTCCCGGTGGACCAGCACCACTTCCGGCATGGTGTTGGCCAGATCCTGGAACAGGGCCTCCCGCTGCCGCATCTGGCGATCCTTGGTGCCGAGCGCGTCGAACAGGTGGTTGATGTTGTCACCCAGCCGGCCCAGCTCCGGCAGTTCCCCGGCCGGCAGGGACACCCGCTTGCCGAAGGCCGCGGCCTCGGCCGCCTCGACGATCTCCCGATTCAGCAGGTGCATGCCGCGGGCGTACTTGCGGCGGGTGCGCCACAGGTAGACGCTGGCTGCAGCAAGGCCAATGCAGATAATGGCGAGCGCCAGGGTCAACCAAGTCTCGGTCATCTGATTATTACTATCGTGGAGTCAGTCGGGCACTGCTCCTCGCGGATTTCTGCGCTGGGAACGGGCGCGGACCGGCCTCGCGGACGTCTTGAAGCATAGCTGAAGGTCATTCGGCAGACGCCTTTGTTCACCATAATCCTCATGGCGCCGCTTTAGGCCATAATCTTGTCTGACTCCAACAATCTACTTACCCTAAGCGACCCCCATGAGCATCAATATCGAAGTGGCGCGTACCCAGATGGTCAACCAGCAGGTACGTGCGTGGGACGTGCTGGATCCGTCCGTGCTGGCCGTCCTGTCCGCCGTGCCGCGCGAAAATTTCGTGCCCGCGCGATACCGTGCGCTCGCCTTCGCCGAGACGGCCATTCCCCTGCCCGGCGGTCAGGAGATGATGACGCCGCAGCTCGAGGGCCGCCTGCTGGAAGCACTCGCCATCCAGGGCACCGATTCGGTGCTGGAGGTGGGCACGGGCTCCGGCTTCATCACGGCCTGCCTGGCCCGCCTCGCCCGCCATGTGCTGAGCATCGAGATCCTGCCTGAACTGGCCGACGATGCCCGGCGCAACCTCAAGGCCGCGGGCACCTGGAATGCCGAGGTGCGCTGCCAGGACATCTTCGAGTATCGCCCGGCCGAAACCTTTGATGTAATTGCCGTCACCGGCTCGATGCCCCAGGCCGATGCACGCTTGCAGAGCTGGCTCGCCGACGGCGGACGCCTGTTTGTCGTCACCGGCGGGGAGCCCGCGATGTTTGCCCGCCTGATCACCCGCCGGGCTGCCGATCGGTGGACCGACACCACGCTGTTCGAAACTTCACTGCCGGCGTTGATGAACGCGCCGCAACCACCAGCCTTCAGATTCTGAAGCCGGGAAATCGGCCAGGTCGAGCCTCCTTGGAAGGGATGTAATGAGAAATGCACTGATTCTGCCGGCAATCCTCGTGCTCGCAACGGGCCTGCCCGCCGTGCCGGCCTCGGCTGATTCCCTGCTGCAGATCTACGAGCAGGCAGTCCGCACCGACCCGACGATCCGCGAGGCGGAGGCCAACCAGCTTGCCACCCGCGAAGGCAAACCCATCGCACGGGGCTCGCTGCTGCCGCAGATCAGCGGCAACGTGAACTGGCAATATTCGAATGGAAAAGGCGACCGGACCACCACCCAAGCCGTGGACACCGATAACGATAAGGACACGCCTCCAGTTCTTGACATTGTGACCAGTGGTTACGAAAGCTCCCGGTCGGACGCCCTCACCTGGAGTCTGCAGTTGCGGCAGAGCCTGTTCCGCTGGGACCAGTGGGTGCGTCTGGGGCAAGCTGACCGGCAAGCAGCCCAGGCGGATGTCGATTACCAGACCGCGCAGCAGGCATTGATGGTTCGGGTGGCGCAGGCCTACTTCAACGTGCTCGGCGCCGAAGACGCCGTGGACTCCGCACAGGCCTCGAAGGAAGCCATCGGCCGGCAGCTCGAACAATCCAACAAGCGCTTCGAAGTCGGGCTGATCGCGATCACCGACGTGCAGGAGGCCCAGGCGGCCTACGACCAGTCCGTCGCCGCCGAAATCCTGGCCAAGCGCACAGCGGCCAACACCAGGGAAGCCTTGCGCGCCATCATCGACGAGTATCCGGAAGATCTCGCCAAGCCGGCCCTGGATATTCCGCTGACGCCACCGCTGCCGGCGGATGAAACGCAGTGGGTGGACACGGCCATGCAGCAGAATCGCAAACTGCTCTCCAGCCAGATCGGCACGGAGATTGCCAAGGACGATGTGCGGGCGGCCCGCTCGGGGCATTTCCCCACGCTGGATTTTGTGGCCGAGCACACCGACAATGACGTCAGCGGCAGCCAGCGATCTGGTCTCCTGCCGACTGCCCTGCAGCCGATTCGGCCACCTTTCGAGCGTAGACCAAACGATTCTATGGGGAAACAGGACAGCTTCGGCCTGCAGTTGACGGTGCCCATCTTCAGTGGCGGCACCACCTCGGCGAAGACGCAGCAGGCGGTGTATCTGCATCGCGCCAGCCGGGAACGGCAGGAGCAGACCGCCCGCGAAACCGAGCGCCAGACCCGTGATGCCTATCTGGCCGTGCTGTCGGACATCTCGAACATCAAGGCCCAGAAGCAGGCCTATGAGTCGGCGCAGACGGCGCTGAAGGCGACCGAGGCTGGTTATGAAGTCGGCACACGCACCAGTGTCGACGTGCTGAATTCCCGGAATGCGGTCTACACCGCCAGAACCAATTTCCTGCGCAGCCGCTACGACTACCTCATCGATGGGCTGCTCCTGCAGCAGGCCGCCGGCACCCTGTCGGTGGCGGACCTCAATCAGATCGACGAGCTGCTCACCACCACCGGGCCGGTCATGCCGGCGGACCAATCAGCGGTTCCAGCAAAGCCAGCAAACGGCCCAGCGCGCCCCGATTAGCCTCGATGGCGTGCCGACCGGCCGTGCCGCGCCGGAGCCGTTCGGCCTGGTCCGTGAGCAGCATGGCCAGATCCGCGGCAAGCGCCGTCCAGTCCGCTATCCGCAGGGCCGCCCCGCAGTCGATCAGCAGCTCGGCAATGTCCGCGGCATTCTCGTTGTGCGGGCCGGTCAGCACGGGCACGCCGAGCGCCACGGGCTCCAGCAGATTGTGCCCGCCGACGGGAACCAGGCTGCCCCCCACGAAGGCAACATCGGCCGCCGCATAGAAGGTCGTCAGCTCGCCCATCGTATCGCCCAGCAGCACACTGGTTTCCGCCTGCGCAATCGCGCCCGTACTCCGGCGGACATGGGCAAGACCCCGGGCCTCCAGCAAGGCTGCCACCTGGTCGAAACGTTCCGGATGTCGGGGCACCAGTATCAGCAACGCGGATGGATACCGCTCGCGCAGCCGCTGGTGGGCATCCAGCGCCGCCACCTCCTCGCCATCATGCGTGCTCGCGGCGATCCACACCGGACGATCCGGCGCATGCAGGGCACGCAGTGCCTGCCCTCGCGCCGGCACCCCGGGTGACAGATCGAAATCAAACTTGATGTTCCCCGTGACATGCGTGCGGGCGGGATTGGCGCCCAGCGAGCGAAAGCGCCCGGCATCGGCCTCCGTCTGCGCGGCGATCACGATGCCGTTCGACAAGGTGCCGCGAAACAGGGGTACCAGCCGGCGATAGTGGCGCAGGGAACGGACCGAGACCCGCGCACTCGCCAGCACCAGCGGCACTCCCCGCCTGCCGCACTCATGGTAGAGATTGGGCCAGAGCTCGGTCTCCATGATGATCGCGAGCGATGGCCGTGCCCAATCGAAAAACCGCCGGACCGGACCGACGATGTCGTAGGGCACATAACAATGGATGACCGCATCACCGAACAGGGCCCGCACCCGTTCCGATCCGGTCGGGGTCATGGTGGTCACCACCAGCGGCACCCCGGGATGGCGCTGCAACAACGCCCGGACGAGGGGCGCCGCCGCCTGGACTTCACCCACGGAAACCGCGTGGATCCACAGCGACGAATGGCCTGCATGGTGGTTCAGGCGCGGCAGGCGGAAGCCAAAGCGCTCGCCGATGCGCCGACGGTAGCCGGGCACGCGGAGTCCGCGCCAGAACAGATGGATCAGCAACAGCGGCGCGATAAGCCAGGTCAGCAGAACGTAGGCTGCGCGCATCCAGAATGCCGCCGGCACGGCGCGTGGCTACCTGGGCGGCACGCGCTGCAGGGCTTCGACGATGGCCGTGGTGGAACGGCCCTCGTGGAAGCTCAGCACTTCGACGGTGCCGCCGTTTTCCAGCACCGCGCGCGCTCCAGCAATGTTGTCCGGCCGGTAATCGCCGCCCTTGACCAGCACATCCGGCAACACCTCGTTGATCAGGGCTTCGGGAGTGTCCTCCTCGAAGGGCACCACCCAGTCGACCGCGGCGAGGCCGGCCAATACGGCCATCCGGTCGGCCAGCGGGTTGATGGGGCGCCCGGAGCCCTTGAGCCGGGTGACGGAAGCATCCGCATTGACGGCCACCAGCAGGCGATCACCGCGTTGCTTGGCTTCCTCCAGATAGGCGACATGCCCGGCATGCAGGATGTCGAAGCAGCCGTTGGTCAGCACGATGCGCTCGCCGCGACGGCGCGCCTCGCCAGCCACTTCGGCGGCCTCCGCCCGGGTCAGCAGACCGCGCCCGCCCCGGCCATGCTCGTGCAGGGCCAGCTTGAGTTCCGCGGGCGTCACGCTGGCAACACCGATCTTGCCGACCACGAGTCCGGCCGCCAGATTGGCGAGGCTCACTGCATCGAGCAGTGCGCGCCCGGCGCCCAGACCGGCGGCCAGCGTGGCGCTCACGGTGTCGCCGGCACCGGTCACATCAAAAACCTGGCGCGCCCGTGCGGGCAGCCCGGTGGGTTCACCGTCGGCCGTGAAAACGGCCCAGCCGCGCTCGCCGAGCGTGATCACCAGCGTCTCGATTTCGAGCGACGCCCGGAGCTCGAGCCCCTGTCGCGCAATGTCGTCGAGGCTGCGGGTGACGCCGGTGACAGCCTCGAATTCGGCAAGATTCGGCGTCAGCACGGTGGCGCCGCGATAACGGGCGAAGTCGGTGCCTTTCGGATCCACCAGTACCGGCACACGGTGCGCCCGACAGCGATCGATCAGCGCGCCAACCTGGCCCAGGCTGCCTTTGCCGTAGTCCGACAGGATGCAGACAGACGCGCCCTGCAACCGGCGCTCGACGACACCCTGCACCGGCGCTGCATCCTCCGCGCTCCAGGCGTCTTCGGTATCCAGGCGGATGAGCTGCTGGTTCCGGCTCAGGATCCGCAGCTTGGTGATCGTCGGGCCGTGCGCCGCCGTGATGAAGTCGACCGTGATCCCCTGCTTCGCCATCAGTGACGCCAGCGTGACGGCCTTGGCGTCCTGGCCGACGACGCCGCTCAGCGTGGTCTGCACGCCCAGGGTCGCCAGGTTCATGGCCACGTTGGCCGCACCACCGGCCCGCACTTCGGAGCCCGTGACCTGCACGACCGGGACGGGCGCTTCGGGAGAAATCCGCGAGGTGGGGCCGAACCAGTACTCGTCCAGCATCACATCGCCGACCACCAGGATCCTGACAGGGCTGAAGTCGGGAATTCTGAAGGTCATGCGGCGACTACCGACTCCGCCACTCGAGCCCCTGCCACGACGAACTCAACCGCATTTGGAATCGCCGCAGGCGAGACAGGTCATGCAGCCATCCATGTACACCACGGCAGCGGCACTGCACGCCCCGCAGATCTGGGCGCCTGCCGGGTATTCACTGCGGGCAAAGGCATCCTGCTGCCGCTGCTGGTCTTCGTACTGCCGGCGTTTCTGCTCGACGAGCTTCCGCTGCTGGGGATCCAGCGCATCCGGCGGCAGCAGGCCGATGAAGCGCAGGTGCTTTTCAACGATGTGGCCGAGCTCAGCAATGATCGACGGCATGAATTTGCCACCGGGCTGCCAGTAGCCGCCCCGCGGATCGAACACGGCCTTCAGCTCATCGACCATGAAGGCCACATCGCCGCCCTTGCGGAACACGGCCGACATCAGGCGCGTCAGCGCGACGATCCACTGGTAGTGGTCCAGGTTTTTCGAGTTGATGAAGATCTCGAAGGGCCGGCGCTGCTCATATTCGGTGCCCGGGTTCAGGATGACGTCATTGATCGTGACGTACATCGCATGGTCGGATACCGGCGTCTTCACCTTGTAGGTGGAGCCCTGCAGCATCTCCGGGCGCTCGAGCTTTTCATGCATCCGGACGACGTTGCCTTCGGTCGGCAGACGGCGGGCGGCGGACGGCTCATTGCCTGCGGCCCTGCCCTTCTTCGCCGCCGGATCGTCGGCCGCCTCCACCCGGTAGCCCACGATCTTCTTGTCGATGGTAATTTTTGCCATAGCGTTGTCAGCCTGTTTCCTGTGCCCTGTCCGGATCAGAACTTGCCGTAATAGCCTTCCTTCAATGCATCGAACAGATTGGCTGCCGTATGCATCTCGCCGTCATATTCGACCTCTTCATCGCCCCGCAATGTCACCTCGGCGCCATCTTCGAGCACGAAGGTGTACTTCGTGCTTTTCAGATCCTTTTCCTTCACCAGCACGCCCTGGAAGGCCTCGGGATTGAAGCGGAAGGTGGTGCAGCCCTTCAGCCCGGATTCGTAGGCATACATGTAGATGTTCTTGAACTCCTCGTAATTGAAGTCCGTCGGCACATTGGCGGTCTTGGAGATCGAGGAGTCCACCCACTGCTGGGCCGCGGCCTGGATATCCACATGCTCTTTCGGCTTGATGTCATCGGCGGTCACGAAGTAGTCGGGCAGGTTGCCGGATGCCGCACCTGGTCCGGCATTGGGCCCGGCATTGGGCCCGGCATTGGGCCCAGCATTGGGATTGATCAATTGCCGATAGGCCAGCAGCTCGAACGACAGGACCTCGACCTTTTCCTTCGACTTCTTGCCCTCGCGGATCACGTTGCGGAAATAGTGATGGGCAAAGCTCGGTTCGATGCCGTTGCTGGCATTGTTGCCCAGCGACAGCGAAATGGTGCCGGTGGGGGCGATCGAGCTGTGGTGGGTGAAACGGGCGCCCACCCGCTCCAGATCCTTCACCAGTTCCGGCGCCACTTCCGCCACGCGCTGCATGTACCGGCTGTAGCGCGCATGCAGAATGCGGCCCGGGATGCGATCGCCCGGTTTCCAGCCGTCGTCGGCCATCTCCGGGCGCTTGCGCAGCATTTCACGGGTGACCGTGAAGTCCTCAAGCAGGATCGGCGCCGGGCCTTTTTCACGGGCGAGATCCAGCGCCGTTTCCCAGCCCGCCAGCGCCATTTCCCGGGCGATATTGCCGGTGAAGGTCACGGATTCCTTTGAGCCGTAGCGCATGCGGAGCATCGTCAGGGTGGAGCCCAGGCCCAGAAAACCCATGCCATGGCGCCGCTTGCGCATGATTTCCTCGCGCTGACGCGGCAGCGGCAGCCCGTTGACCTCGACGACGTTGTCCAGCATCCGGGTGAAGACCTTCACCACCCGATGGAACTCGTCCCAGTCGAAGCGGGCCGTGTCCGCAAAGGGCTCCAGCACGAACTTGGTCAGGTTGACCGAGCCCAGCAGGCAGGAGCCATAGGGCGGCAACGGCTGCTCGCCGCAGGGATTCGTGGCCCGGATGGTTTCCTCGAACCAGTTGTTGTTCATCTCGTTGACCCGGTCGATCAGCACGAAACCGGGTTCGGCAAAATCATAGGTGGACGCCATGATCATGTCCCACAGGCGTCGGGCCGGCAGCTTCTTGTAGATCCGGCAGGCGACCTGCCCCTGGTCGTTCGTGAGATAGCCGGCGGTCGTGGGCCAGTCGCGCCACAGCACCTGTTCCGGATCGGCCAGATCCAGGTCGGATTGATCCATCTGTCGCTCATCCAGCGGAAAGGCCAGCGCCCAGTCGAGATTGTGCTTGACCGCCTGCATGAACCCGTCGGTGACCAGCAGCGACAGATTGAACTGCCGCAGGCGGCCGTCTTCGCGCTTGGCGCGGATGAAATCGAGCACGTCGGGATGACCAACGTCGAAGGTGCCCATCTGCGCGCCGCGGCGCCCGCCGGCCGAGGACACCGTGAAACACATCTTGTCGTAGATATCCATGAAGGACATCGGGCCGGAGGTGTGGGCGCCGGCGCCGGAGACATACGCGCCCTTGGGCCGCAGGGTCGAGAACTCGTAGCCGATGCCGCAACCGGCCTTCAATGTAAGGCCCGCCTCGTGGACCTTTGTGAGGATGTCCTGCATGGAATCGCCGATCGTGCCGGACACGGTGCAGTTGATCGTGGAGGTGGCGGGCTTGTGTTGCCGGGCTCCCGCGTTGGACATGATCCGGCCTGCCGGGATGGCGCCACGCCGCAACGCCCACAGAAACTGCTCGAACCAGCGCTCCCGGTCTCCTTCAGCTTCTACATCCGCCAACGCCCGGGCCACCCGCTTGAAGGTGTCGTCCATGGTTTCATCGATGACGTCGCCGGTCTTGGCCTTCAGCCGGTATTTCTTGTCCCAGATGTCGAGGGCGGCTTCCTGGAAGCCGATGGCCACCGCCCGGGTATTTTCCATTTGCATTGCTGATTTCATTGTGGACCCTGCCCCCTGCATCTGTCCCTGACCTGCCGGCTCTGGTGGCCGGTATCCGTGTCTGTCGCATCTCCTGCCGCAACGCCGTTCCCGGCGGGAAAAATCCCGACAGCGACGGTTTCCGACGAAAATGCAGGCACAAGATGTTGTGCCTTCACTGGGCAGTACAGTAGGCATCCCACCGGGTGGTGTCAAGAATTATGTAGCTCGCGGCCGGCGGATATTTCATGTTTACATTCAGTAGCTTGTACAAATACTGACCACCTTTGTCGATCCCTGTCCGTGGCCTTGACAGACGCCTTTCAGCCACTATCCGGCAACACAAGATATTGCGATCAACGATCCCCAGGCCATGCACGGCTTTTCCACAGCTTGTGCCCATCCCCGAGCCCCGGGCCGGCTGCCGTCTGCCACGGTGAAACCCGCTATGATTCGGCCTTCCCGTCCCATTTTCAGAAGGTTTTCGCGCATGACAGGTGCCAGCGCCCCGCAGGCGACCGCTCCGATTCTGGTTGGCCTCATCCTCGCCCTGGCGATGTCCACAACCGCCACCGCCCAGATTCCCGTCACGGTCAGCGGTCAGGAGGTGCCCTCCCTGGCGCCGCTGGTGAAACAGGTGGAGCCGGCGGTGGTCAGCATTGCCACCAAGGGCACGGTCAGCGCGCCGGCCAACCCGCTGATGGAAGACCCGTTCTTCCGGCGGTTTTTCGGCTTCCCCGACCAGCAACAGCAGCAACGTCGTCGTCGCGAGGTCCAGAGCGCCGGTTCCGGCGTCATCGTGGATGCCGCCAAGGGCTACATCCTCACCAATCATCATGTCGTCGACAACGCCGAACAGATTGAAGTCGTCCTGCACGACAACCGCAGCCTCAAGGCCAAGGTCGTCGGCTCCGATCCCGGCACCGACATCGCCGTGCTGCAGGTCGAGAACACCAAGGGCCTCGTGCAGATGAAGCTCGGCAATTCCGATGTCGTGCAGGTGGGTGATTTCGTGCTGGCCATCGGCAACCCCTTCGGCCTCCAGCACACCGTCACCTCGGGCATCGTCAGCGCGCTGGGCCGCAGCGGCATCAATCCCGATGGCTACGAGGATTTCATCCAGACCGATGCAGCCATCAACCCCGGCAATTCGGGTGGCGCCCTGGTGAATCTCAAGGGTGAGCTGGTCGGCATCAATTCGGCGATCTTCAGCAACAGCGGCGGCAACATCGGCATCGGCTTTGCCATTCCGGTGAACATCGCCAAATCGATCATGAACCAGATCCTGCAATTCGGCGAGGTCAAGCGGGGACTGCTGGGCGTCAGCATCTCGGACTTCAATGCCGACAGTGCCAAGGCCTTTGGCACCGAGGGCACCACCGAGGGTGCACTGGTGCAGGAAGTGGTTGCGGGATCAGCCGCCGAGAAGGCCGGCATCGAAGTCGGCGACGTGATCGTCGGCATCGACGGCCAGCGCATCAAGGGCGCATCCGACCTGCGCAACACGGTGGGCTTGAAGCGCAGCGGCGACCCGGTCCGCATGGACGTGGTTCGCGAAGGCAAGCGCCGGCAGATCACGGCCACGCTGAGCGAGCTGAGCACTGCCGTGCATATCGGTGGTGACGATATCCATCCCGGCTTTGCCGGGGCCGAATTCAGCAACCACGAGGGCAAGGCGGACCAGTTCGCCGGCCCCGGCGTCCGCGTGGACTCCATCGAACCCGGCAGTCCGGCAGCCCAGGCCGGTTTGCTTGCCAACGACATCATCGTGTCGGTCAACCGGATCCGGGTGCGCAACGTGCGCGAGTTGCAGCAGGCGGCCAGCCAGCAAAGCCTGTTGATGGTCAGTATCCGGCGCGGCAACCGGAATCTTCTGCTCCAGATTCGTTGACGGGAGCGTCTGTCGCCAGGGCTGCCAGGCGCTGTGCCCGCAGCCCTGGCGCCATCCCGGCAAGCTGCCGGACCCCGGCGTAGAACGGGATCAGGTCCCCGTGGTTCTGTGCGAGCAGGCCGCGAAAGGCCGGCACGGCATCGGCATACGAGGCCAGGGCCGCCAGTCGGGCATTGTTCAGCCGGGCATCAAACCAGCCGTCGAAATATGGCGGCGCCGGCCACCCGGCACGCAGCCCGGCATAGCGGGCACGCGCCGCGTCGAAGGCCCGGTGGCGTGCATCGAGGCGTTCGGCAGTCGTCAGGTCCGGTGATGCGTAAATCGGCCGCAGCTCCTCGCGCAACCGCGACAGGATCGCGAGGGCCCGTGACTGCCGCTGCTGGCCGAGGCGGAAGGCACACAAATCCGCGATCCGACCGCGGGCGGTGAGCCAGCGCTCCGTGCCCTCGATCTGGATGAAGGTGGCAAAGCCCTCGTTGAAGCGGGTGTCGCCCGCGACAAAGATCTGCTCGTGAGCCAGCTCATGAAACAGGATGCCGGCCAGGCTCGCATCACTGCCATCAAGCATGGTGCTCAGGATCGGATCGGCGAACCAGCCCAGCGTTGAATAGGCGGACACGCCGCCCACGAACACATCATTGCCTTGTAGTGCCAGGCGTTCAGCGTAGCGACGTGCCTTTTGCTCACTGAACCAGCCGCGATACGTGGCGCAACCGGCTATCGGATAACACCACTGCCGTGGCTCCAGCGAAAACCCGGGCGCTGCAAACACATTCCACACCACCGCCGGCCGCTCGAGATCGACGTAGGCGTGATAACTGCGGGATGCAGGCAGCGCCAGCTGCAGCCGGGCGTACAGCAGGGCGTCATCAGCCACCAGCAGCTGGCGGCGCGTCTCCGCCGACGTGTGCGGATCCGCCATGTAGCGTTCGAGCGGAACACGGGCCCGCAACAAGGCCACCTGGCCTCGCGCTGCCTGCAGGTAATAACCGGCGCTGCAGCCGGCCACGCCGGCTGTCACGCTGGCCGTCATGGCCAGCACGGCGCACAACCGCCACCATCTCATTTCCACAAGACCTTACTGTTGGCGCATTTCGTGGATGATCGATCCCCTCGGCCCGCGCCGGGCAACCGAGGATAGCGGCTACAATCCGGCCATGCAGATCTACCTCGTCGGCGGCGCCGTGCGCGACCAGCTGCTCGGCCTGCCGGTGCGCGAGCGGGATTGGGTGGTTGTGGGCGCAACGCCAACCGAAATGGAGGCGCTGGGCTACCGGCGCGTGGGTCGCGACTTCCCGGTGTACCTGCATCCCGAAACCCGTGAGGAATATGCGCTGGCCCGCACCGAACGCAAGACGGGTCCCGGTTACCGCGGCTTCGAGGTGCAGTCCGCCAGCTCGGTGACGCTCGAAGAAGATCTGCAGCGGCGCGATCTCACGATCAACGCCATGGCGCGTGCCGATGATGGCCGACTGCTCGACCCAACCGGTGGCCAGGCCCATGTGGCCGCCCGGCTGCTGCATCACGTCTCCGACGCGTTTCGCGAGGATCCTGTCCGCATCCTGCGCGTCGCCCGCTTTGCCGCCCGGTTCCATGATCTCGGCTTTCGTGTCGCACCACCGACGATGGAGCTGATGCGCTCGATGGTGGCCGGGGGTGAGGTCGCCAGTCTTGTCGCCGAGCGCGTCTGGCAGGAAACCGTGTCGGCCCTGGACGCATCCCGGCCGGATGTCTACTTTCAGGTGCTGCGGGACTGCGGGGCGCTGGCGGTGATTTTTCCCGAAGTCGATGCGTTGTTCGGCGTGCCGCAGCCGGCCCGCTGGCATCCGGAGATCGATACCGGCATCCATGTGCTGCTGGCCCTGCAGCAGGCGGCACGACACTCGTTCAGCACGGCGGTGCGGTTTGCGGTGCTGATGCACGATCTCGGCAAGGGCACGACCCCGGCTGCGGAGCTGCCCAAACATCATGGCCATGAAGAACGCGGGATCACCCTCGTGCAGGGCCTTTGCCGGCGACTGGCCGTGCCCAACCGGTTTCGGGATCTGGCGGTGGCTGTCTGCCGTGATCATGGCCTGGCGCACCGGGCCCTGGAACTGAAACCGGCCACACTGCTCGATCTTCTCGAACGGCTGGATGCCTTCCGGCGCGACCACCGGGTGACGGAATTCCTGGATGCCTGCGAGGCCGATGCGCGCGGCCGCACCGGCCTCGAGAACAAGCCCTATCCGCAGCGCCTGCTGATCGAGGCCGCCTGGCAGGCGGCTCTGGCTGTCGACAGCCGCCAGGTGCTGGCCGGCCACTCGACGAACCACGCCGCGCGTGGCGATCAGCCGCCGGGCAAAACCTTGAGTGGGGAACAGATCGGTGCAGCGATCCGCCGTGCCCGCCTCGGGGCCATCACTGGGGCCAAAGCCGCCTTCCGCAGAATCGACGCAACCTAAAGACGGCTCTGGAGATCCCGCAGGGTCAGCGGGAAGCCGGGCGTGTAGTTCCGGGTGAGGGCCAGCATCTTGAAGCGTTCACCCATCTCACCTGGCATGAGCAGGCGTTGCAGCGCCTGGCGCTCGCGCCACTGGTCCACGCCTGCCGGCACAGCCGATGCAAACTCCTCCAGTACACCGGTTGCGAGCAGGGCGTGGGCCTGGGTGCCATAGGCAGCGACGTCCATCCCGCTGCGCACGGCGACATCAGCCACCGCCGAAAAATCCACCCAGGCGGTGAGGTCCTGCAGACCGGGATGGAGGAAGGGATCGGTGTGCATCCGGTGACGGTAGTGACAGGCGAGGGTTCCCATGCTGCGCTCCGGGTGATAGATCTCCCGCCGGGTCCCGCCGTAGTCGATGAAGAGCACCAGGCCACTGTGCACGGCGCCCAGCAGGGACTGCAGCCAGCCCCCGGCCTGCAGGCAGATCTCGGCGGTGTAGCCGTCGGGCAATGGTGATTCCAGCCGTGACTGCAAGGCTACGACCGCGGCACGCAAGGGCTCGGGCGCAACGCGCTCGCTCCAGCGCAACCCATCGCCGGATGCCGTTACGCCCAGTTGCAGGACAGCGCCGTCGCGGAGCCGGAAGCGCTCCACCGGCAACGCATCCAGCACTTCGTTGGCCAGCACGACACCGCGCACCGGGGACTCCGGCAGACCGTCGAGCCAGCTGACCCGACCGGCAAGATCCGGAACCCGGTTTGCCAGTGTGGCCGCCTGCCGCTCGCGCAGATCCGCGCTGACTTCGAGCAGAAAATAATGTTCCGGTGGCCGGTCGCGGAGCGCCGCCAGCAGGTCGGCGGCCAAGGCCCCGGAGCCGCCACCGACTTCCAGAAGCACACCGCCACCGAGTTCCGCCAGCGCGGCGCCGACCAGGCGGGCGAGGCACTGCGCGAACAGGGGACCAAGTTCCGGCGCCGTGATGAAGTCGCCGTCAGCGCCGAATTTCCGGGCGCCGGCGCTGTAGTAACCGAGCCCGGGCGCATACAGCACCAGCGCCATGTAATCGGCAAAGGACAGAAACCCGCCGTCGGCGGCAATCCGGTCCAGCACGGCCAGCCGCACGCGCTCGCTGTGGGCGAGCGCGGCTGCGGAGGGCGCGGGCAGATCGGATGCACCTGGCATGGTGGTGTAATCTTAGCGGCACGTGGTCGCGGTGCTGCCGCCGACCGATCGCAGGCAGGATCCCGGCTGAAGGCACAGACCATGACGAAGCAACTTCCACTCGCCGGAAAGTGGGCGCTGATCACGGGAGCGGGCCGGCGCGTGGGCGCGGCCATCACCCGCTCGCTGCATGCCGAGGGTGCGGGCGTCGCAATCCACTACCGGGGTTCGGCCCGGGAAGCAACGGCTCTCGCTGCCGAGCTCAACGGGCAGCGCAAGGAATCCGCGCTCACGGTGCAGGCCGACCTGCTGGATACCGGGCATCTGCGCCAGCTCATCGACAGCGTGGTCGGTCAGGCGGGACGCCTGGATATCCTCGTGAACAACGCCTCGAGCTTCTATCCCACACCGCTGCCGGAGATCACCGAAGCCCAGTGGACCGACCTCCTGGGCACCAATCTGAAAGCACCGGTGTTCCTCGCCCAGGCGGCCCTGCCCCACCTGAAGGCCAGCCACGGCGTCATCATCAACATCGTTGATATCCATGCGATCCGCCCCCTGCGTGACCATGCGCTCTACGGAGCGGCCAAAGCCGGCCTGGCCTTCGTGACCCGCGCGCTCGCCCGGGATCTGGCGCCGGATGTGCGCGTCAACGGCGTGGCCCCGGGTGCGATCCTGTGGCCGGAAGACGGCGTCACCGAGCGCATGCAGGAGACCGTGCTGAAACAGATCCCGATGAAGCGCATCGGTGACCCGGCGGATATTGCCGGCTGCGTGGTCTATCTGGTCCGTGATGCCCACTATGTCACCGGGCAGATCATTGCCGTCGACGGTGGCCGCAGCATCGGCTGGTAGGCGCGCTTCAGGTCAACTCACCCTCGGCACTCATTTTCCCGATCGAGTGCAGCGGATGCCGCATCTGGTCGAATGCGGCCCAGAGCGCGGCCATCGTCTCGCCGGTCTCCGGATGGCGCAGATCCGGCGCGAGTTCAGCCAGCGGCCCCAGCACGAAGGCGTAACGACGGATGTCGGGGCGCGGCACGCGGATCGGCGGCTCCGGCAGGATCGCGTCGCCATACAGCAGCAGATCCAGATCCAGGCTGCGCGGCCCGAAGCGGGCACTGCCGCGCACCCGGCCGGCCAGCGTGTGTACCTGCTCCAGGCTGGCGATGACAGCCGTCGGCGAGGCGGCCGTCCGGATGCGGATGACCATGTTGAGAAAGTCGGCCCCGTCGAAGCCCAGCGCTGAATTGCGGTAGACGCTCGACATCCCGAGTGGGCCGAAGCGTGCGGTCAGTTCGCGGCATGCCAGGCGGAGATTCTGCTCCGGCGCCATGTTGCTGCCGACGCTGATATAGACCTCCACCGCCGCCGCATCGGCCATCAGGGATTTGTCCCGCTGGCGCCTCGCTCGATGACCACACCGACATCGCGTGAACCGCGGATCGCCCAGGGCTTGTGGACCGCCACCCGCACCCAGGGCACCCCGAACTCCGTCCGGATGATGCCCGCCACCTGCTCTGCCATGGTTTCGATCAGCTGGAAACTCGACTCGGCGACAAAGGTCGTGATCCGGCTGCTGACTGCCTTGTAGTCCAGCGTGTCATCGATCCGGTCACTGCCGGCAGCCCGCCGGATGTCCGTCGCCATGTCCAGATCGATGCTGACGATCTGCGGCATCCGGCGTTCCCATGCCCAGATCCCGACGATGGTGCGGATGCGCAGGTCGCGGAGAAAAATTGTGTCCATGTCAGTTACCGGTCAGCTCTTCCAGGGGCCAGCGTGGCCGTGCCTCGACGCGCAGACTGCCATAGGCATCCGGCGTCCGCGCAAACCGCTCATGGCCGGCGAAGGCAATCATCGCGCCATTGTCGGTGCAGAACTCCGTGCGGGGATAGCAGACGTCGGCGCCGAGCGGGGCCAGGGCTGCGCGCAATTGCTCCCGCAAGGCGCGATTGGCGCCCACGCCGCCGGCTATCACCAAGCGCCGATGGCCTGTGGTCGCGATGGCCCGCAGGGACTTGGCCACCAGCGTGTCCACGATCGCCTGCTGGTACTCGGCGGCCAGATCGGCACGCTGATCATCACCGCCGGGCGACAGCTCCCGGACCTTGAGCGCGAGCGCGGTCTTCAGCCCGCTGAAACTGAAATCGAGGCCCGGATCCTTCAGCATGGGTCGCGGCAGGTGAAAGCGCCCCGGCTGGCCCTGATCCGCCAGCCGGGCCAGATGCGGCCCGCCGGGATAGGGCAGGCCCAGCAGCTTGGCGCCCTTGTCGAAGGCCTCGCCGGCGGCATCATCCAGGGTTTCGCCCAGAATGGCATAGCGGCCAAAGTCGGCCACATCAACCAGCAGGGTGTGCCCGCCCGACACCAGCAGCGCGACAAACGGGAATGCCGGCGGATCATCCTCCAGCAGGGCGGCGAGGAGGTGGGCTTCCATGTGGTGCACCGGTACCGCCGGAATGCGCCAGCCGACGGCCAGCCCGACGCCCACCGTCGCGCCGACCAGCAGGGCGCCAACGAGGCCCGGACCCGCGGTATAAGCCACCGCCGACAGATCCGTCGGGGTCACCCCCGCCTCGGCCAGCGCACGGTCGACCAGCGGCAGCAGCTTGCGGATATGGTCCCTGGAGGCCAGTTCGGGCACCACTCCGCCAAAGGGCTGATGGGTGCTGATCTGGCTGTACAGGCAATGGCTGCGCAGGCCGCGCTCCCCGTCGTAGACGGCCGCCGCGGTCTCGTCGCAGCTGGTTTCAATGCCCAGAACTATCACGTTGGCTGGTTTCCCGAACGATCACTTTGCAAATACTCCGCCGACTGGCTATATTTTCCGGCTCATCCGGCCACCAGAGCCGGTTTTTTTCGCCCACCGGCCAAAGTCGTCTCCGGATGTCGCTGACAGGGGTCAGGGCAACTCGAACGGCGCCGCAGGGCATAACATTCAAGGATCACGACCTTGCCCGGCGTTCGAGTACGAGAAAACGAGCATTTTGACGCGGCCCTCCGGCGTTTCAAGCGAGCCTGCGAAAAAGCGGGGGTTCTTACCGAACTCCGCCGGCGGGAGTTTTACGAGAAGCCGACCCAGGAGCGCAAGCGCAAAAAGGCCGCGGCCGTCAAGCGCCAGGAAAAGCGCAGCGCCCGCGAGACCAATCGCCGCACGCGACTTTACTAGCCGGACCGCCGCCGCACTTCACCGGGATGCAAGCCGTGTCACCACTGAAAAACCGCATCCAGGACGACATGAAGGCCGCGATGCGGGCTGGCGAGAAGGACCGGCTGGTCACCATCCGCATGCTGCTGGCCGCCATCAAGCAGCGCGAAGTGGACGAGCGCACCGACACCACCGACACCGCAGTCCTGGTGATACTGGAACGCCTGATCAAGCAGCGGCGCGAGTCCGCCAGCCAGTACGCAGCCGGCAACCGGCCGGATCTGGAGACGAAGGAAATCGCCGAGATCGCGATTCTGCAGGCCTATCTGCCGGCACCTCTGTCGGCTGCCGAGCTGGATGCCCTGATCGCCGACGTCATGGCGGGCCTGGGCGCCACCACCATGAAGGACATGGGCAAGGTCATGGCAGCGCTGCGCGACCAGGCGCAGGGCCGGGCCGATTTCGCGGCCATCGGCGAGAAGGTCAAGGCCCGCCTGTCGCCAAAGTAGCATTCAAGGCAGCGCTCAAGAGAGTTTGGGGGCTGCGCCCCGCACCCATTGCAGGAGGCTGGCCGCCGACGTGAGCGGGCTCATTCCCCAGGACTTCATCGACGATCTGGTTCAGCGGGCCGATATCGTCGAGGTGGTGGGCAGCCGCGTGCCCCTGACGAAGGCCGGCCGGGAATACAAGGCGCGCTGTCCCTTTCATGCCGAGAAAACCCCCTCGTTCTGGGTGAGCCCGCAGAAGGGGTTCTACCATTGCTTCGGCTGCGGTGCCCACGGCACGGCGCTCGGCTTTCTCATGGAATACGAGCGGCTGGAATTCCCGATTGCCGTCGAGGAGCTGGCACGCAGTGTCGGCGTGGAAGTCCCCCGTACCGACACCGGCGAGCGGATTTCCCTGGACCCGCTCTATGCCCTGCTCGACCAGGCAGCCCAGTTGTTCCGGCAGGCGTTGCGGGACCAGCCGACCGCCATCCAGTATCTGAAGCAGCGCGGACTCGATGGTGAAACGGCCCGTGAATTCGGCATGGGTTACGCCCCACCCGCCTGGGACACCCTGCTGTCTGCTTGCGGCGATACCGAGCAGGCCCGCCAGCAACTGCTGGCTGCGGGCCTGATCATTGCGCGGGACTCCGGGGGCCATTACGACCGGTTCCGCGACCGGATCATGTTCCCGATCCGCGACGCGCGGGGACGCACGATAGCCTTCGGTGGCCGAATCCTGGCCACGGGTGAACCCAAGTACCTGAACTCGCCCGAAACCCCCGTGTTCCACAAGGGCCGTGAACTCTATGGCCTGTATGAGGCCCGACGGGCCGAGCGCAAGCTCGAGCGGCTGTTGGTGGTCGAGGGCTACATGGACGTGGCCATGCTGGCTGCCCACGGCATTCGCAATGTCGTCGGGACGCTGGGCACCGCCACCACCCCGGAGCACCTGCGACGGATCTTCGCCGTCGTGCCGGAGGTGATTTTCTGTTTTGACGGCGACCGCGCGGGTCGTGATGCAGCCTGGCGGGCACTGCAGGTCTGCCTGCCGGCCCTGCATGATGGGCGGCAGGTCCGATTCCTGCTGCTGCCCGACGGCGAGGATCCGGATTCCCTCGTCCGGCAGGAAGGCGCTGCGGCATTCCAGGAACGGATCACCCAAAGCCTGCCCCTGTCCCGCTTCCTGCTCGACACCCTCAGCCGCGACCTCGATCTCGCCAGCCCGGACGGCAAGGCACGACTGGCCGCCCTGGCCAAACCGCTGCTGGCCCAGCTGCCATCAGGGGTGTATCGCGAGCTGCTGGGCGCCGACCTGGCCAGGTGCATCGGCATGAATCCCGAGCGTCTCACGAGCTTGATGGGCGATGGAGGCCCGGCATCGCCCGCTCCACCTCCGGGTGCCCTGGGCGGCGGCACAGGCCAGGCTTTGGACACCCGCGCTCACCCCGCCCGGCACACCGCACGCCGTGCAGCTGGCCGTTCGTCCCGTGGTTCGGTCAGTCGCCAGGCCATCGCGCTCCTGCTGCACTTCCCCGGGGTGGCGGCCGAGGTCGATCTGCCAGCGCATCTCGAGGCGTCGGGACAACGCGGCGTGGCGCTGCTGCGCGAGCTGCATCAGCTGGCCGTCTCCCTGCCGCAGGCCTCGTCGGCCGTGCTCCTGGAACGCTTCCGCGATCGCCCGGAACTGCCCCACCTGGCCCAGCTCCTGACCGAAGAGCCGCTGGTCGACGCGGGCGGCGCAGCACTGGAATTTCGCGGCTGTCTCGACACCCTGCTGGCAGCGGCAACGCAACAGGAAATGGCCGCCTTGCTGCACAAGGCCGACCAAAGCAGCCTCAGCGCTCCGGAACGCGAGCGCCTGGCCGCACTCCAAAGATCTGTTGCCGCCAAATGATTGCTTGGGGCGGTCTGGCGTGGTCCTGTACAATGACCGGCTTTTATCCGACTTCAGCTTCCCGAGGGATAACGTGTGAGTGAGCCGAATACCACAACAGAACAACAATCCCAGCTGAAGCTGCTCATTGCGCGCGGCAAGGAACAGGGCTATCTCACCTACGCCGAGGTAAACGACCACCTGCCGAACGATATCGTCGATCCGGAGCAGATCGAAGACATCGTCAACATGATCAACGACATGGTAATCACGGTGTACGAAAAGGCACCGGATTCCGAATCGATCCTGCTGTCCGATGCACCGGTGGCCACCGACGACGAAGCCACCGAAGAAGCCGCCCAGGCCATTGCCACCGTCGACAGCGAGTTCGGCCGGACCACCGACCCCGTCCGCATGTACATGCGCGAAATGGGCACCGTCGAGCTCCTGACGCGTGAAGGCGAGATCCGCATCGCCAAGCGCATCGAAGAGGGCCTCAACGAGGTCAAGCAGGCGGTGTCGATGTTCCCCGGCACCGTGGGTGTGCTGGCCGCGGCCTATGCGCCCATCCAGGCCGGTGAATCCCGCCTGCAGGACCTGCTGACCGGCTTCATCGACCCCAATGCCCCCGACGAGATTGCACCGCCCGCGCAGCGCGAGGCTGCCGCCAGCGAAGACGGCAAGGACGACAAGGACGACGACGCCGAAGACGACGCCGACGACACCGAGACCGAGGAAGTCGTGGACCAGGGTCCGGATCCCGAAGAGGCGGACAAGCGGCTGCAGTCCATCTTCCGCCGGCACAAGCGCGTTGTGGCCGACATCGACAAACACGGCGCCAGCGACAAAAAGGTGATGAAGGCCCGCGAGAAGCTCGCCGCCGAGATCATGGAGCTGAAGCTTGCCCCGAAACTGTTCGATCTGCTGGTGCTGTCCCTGCGCGACTCGGTGGCCGCCATCCGCGCCCAGGAGCGCAAGATCATGCAGATCTGCGTCCGCGACTGTGGCATGCCCCGCAAGGACTTCCTGGCAACATTTCCCGCCAATGAGACCAACCTGAAGTGGGTCGACAAACACATCAAGGCCAAGCGCAAGCATTCATCCGCCCTGCTGAAGGCCAGCGACGACATCCTGAAGGCGCAGAAGCGCCTCCAGGCCATCAGCGACGATCGCCATCTGTCGATTCCGGAAATCAAGGAAATCAACCGCGAGATGTCCATTGGCGAGGCCAAGGCCCGGCGCGCCAAAAAGGAGATGGTCGAGGCCAACCTGCGCCTGGTCATCTCCATCGCCAAGAAGTACACGAACCGCGGCCTGCAGTTCCTGGATCTGATCCAGGAAGGCAACATCGGCCTGATGAAGGCCGTCGACAAGTTCGAATACCGCCGCGGCTACAAGTTCTCCACCTATGCGACCTGGTGGA
>CAYLKO010000042.1:0-23656 GCA_964384525.1 uncultured Chromatiaceae bacterium | reverse complement strand
CGCCATTGCCGCCAATCTGCGCAGCCTGGCGCCCGTACGCCAACCCACGCCGCCTCATGATCTGCCCAGGTATCTGTCCTTTCGCAGCGTGATGTACGGGTGGAACCTGCTGAACTTCCGCCCGCAGCGTTTCGTGCCGGACAGCAGCCACAGCACAAGCTGGAATC
This sequence comes from uncultured Chromatiaceae bacterium, assembly GCA_964384525.1. GTDB lineage: Bacteria > Pseudomonadota > Gammaproteobacteria > Steroidobacterales > SHZI01. The sequence goes on along the minus strand of CAYLKO010000042.1, from coordinate 23,489 downwards.
GGGGCGCTTATCTGGTTCGTCACCTGGGCCACTGCAGCGAGTGTCACAGTCCCCGCAACCTGTTCGGCGCCGTCGATCAGCGGGCTGAACTCACTGGCAACCCCGCTGGCCCCGATGGGGACAAGGTGCCGGACATCACGCAAAACCCGCAGCCCGGCATCGGTCGCTGGTCGACGGATGAGCTCACCCTGTTCCAGCCAGCTCACGGACGACGACCGGGAGGCGATCGCCACCTATTTGCAATCCATCGGGACGCCATTGCCATAATGAGGCCCACCAGCCGCGTGAGGCTGGTCACACTTCGAGACTGCACCTGCTGCTACATTGACGGTGCCGGCAAAAGAACAAAAAGATGGCCAATGTCCCGCCCGAACAGCCCACCCCGGTGGACTGCGTCCGTTTGCAGTCCGGCATGGCTGCGCCTCCATCAACCAGCGCCGTTTCGCCGGTAACCCGTCAGCGGCAGGAACTGCATGATCTGGGACAGGCCTTTGCCGGGGTGGTGCAGGCACTGCGACAGTCGCGCGAGCTGCCGCTGCAGCAGCTCGAAACCGCACTGGCCGCCGTGGTCGCCAGCCTGCGCGCCGATGCCGACACGATACCGTGGCTGATCGCCACGGAACTGCGTGTTGCATTTCTGTATCGCCGCGCCCTGGGATCGGCGGTACTCATGGCTCTGGTGGGCCAGACCCTGGGCTTCGGCCGCAGCACGATCGATGAGTTGGCGCTTGGCGGGCTGCTGCTGGACATCGGCAAGGTCTCGGTGCCGGTGGCCATCCTCGCCAAGATTCAGCCCTTGACCCGCCATGAACGCAATTTCGTGGAACGCCACGTACAGCGTGGGGCACATCTGGTGCGTGCGATTCCAGCCATCCCGGAGTCAGTGGAAGATGCCGTACTGGGGCATCACGAACGGCTGGACGGCAGCGGCTATCCACGCGGCCTGCATGGCACGCAGCTGCCCCTGCCGGCCCGCCTCGCCGGCATCATCGACACCTACGACGCGATGCTGCAGAACCGGCGCTACGCCCGCGCCATGGCGCCACACCATGCCATGCGCGTGGTCAACGGTTTGTGCGGCCGAAAGTTTGATGCCGCCATCGTCCGCAGCTTCCTGCGGACGATGGGACTCCATCCAACCGGTTCCTGGCTGCAGACCCTGGATGGCAGGCTGGGTGTGGTCAGATGGCAGCAAGCCGATGCGCCAACACGGCCATGGGTGGCCCTGGTGAGCGACAGTGCGGGTCGGAGCCTGCCAGCCGGGCCGGTTCTGTGGCAACCGGCACGTCGTGGCGACATCCTGCGGGCCCTGCGGGCTGACGCTGTCTCCATGCCGCAACACCAGCTTCTGCGATCGTTGGGCATTGCCGCGGATCTGGCTGCCTGAGTACCAACCGGCTCCAGCTCCCGATTGACAGGTTTTGCAGGCAGGCCGACTATCTGACACGGGCCGAAACACCACCGCACAGGCAACCAGAATCAAACGCCGGCGGCGCACGACCCGATCAGGGGGAACCGGGTGGGTGCAACAACGCTGCAGCTCGATGCCGGCAATCTGCCCCGGCTGATCGGCCTGGGCTACGAAGCAGGTTTTTGTCCGGCGACATGGCGGACTTTTGCTGAAGAACTGGCGGCAGGCAGCGGCTCCCGCGTGGCCATCATCAGTTATCTGGATCACGTCGATCACCATCGCTCATTCATCGTCAGTGGCGGCATCGGCGACGAGTTCAACGATCTGCTGTCAATCGACCCCGATCGGGGTGATGACAACTGCTATTGCACTGCCCTGCGCGCCTCATCGCCAGGGGCCGTGTATGCAAGCGACGAGATCACCACCCGGGAAGCCCGGCATCTGTGCATTGAGTATTCAACCATGTGCGCGCCCTGGTCCCTGGAACACTTCCTGTCGGGGTGCATAACTGCGGGCAACGGCGTCTCCGCCTATCTCACCCTGGGTCGAACCGGCCACGAGCCGTTGTTTGCCGAGGCGGACAAAACCCTGATTCGCACGCTGCTGCCACACCTGCAACGCTGCTTGAGCCTCCACCGGGAGGTGGCTGCCGTTCACGAGGGCAGAGTGCTGGTCGCCGCGGTGCTGGATACCGCACCGGATGGTGTCGTGATATTCGACCATCAGGGTTCTGTCGCAGCCTTCAATCACCGGGCGGCTGAAGTGTTTGCCGAAGACGACGGGTTGAGTGTCTGCAATGGCCGTCTGCACACGACAGATGGCGAAGCGCAGGCGCAACTGGACGCGGCGCTGTCCGGCGCCCTCTCGCCGGCGGGAGCTGGCTTGTCGCCACCATCGACAATCCTTGTCAACCGGTTCAGCAAACACCAGCCATACAAAGTGGTCATCAGCCCACTGCCACTCCCGAACAACATCGATGACCTGCCGGCCGGCCGTGCCGCCATGGCGATGATCCATCATCGCTGGCAGGACAACGACAAGACATTGGCGACGATTCTCCGGGATACCTACGGGCTGACGCACGCCGAGATCCGGATGTGCCATGCACTCTTCGGTGGGCGCAGCCTGTCCGAGGCCGCTGTCCACCTCGCCATCAGCCGCAATACCGCCAAAACCCATCTGGGTCATGTTTTCGACAAGACCGGTATCCGGTCCCAGGCCTCATTGGTGCGGTTTCTGGCCTTCGGCGCCAGGCGCCTGTAGGTTAACAATGCTTAAGTTTTCCGCCACGGGCAGGACACCTGCCACGGCCTAAAGTACCCCCACTGACGAACGAGATCAGGCCGTTCCCCCCGGCCAGTTTCGCGAAGGCAGGATCACGACGAGTGCTTTGACGGGTCGCGGAGTGCAAGCTCCCGACCCGTTTTCTTTGCAGCCCGGCTATCATCCACCCATGCGCATTCTGGTGATTGAAGACGATGCTGGCGTTGCCGGCTTTATCCTGGGTGGTCTCCGGGAGGCCGGCCATACGGTCGATCACGCGACCGACGGCAAGGATGGCCTCTACCTGGCCACCACCGGAAACTACGATGCACTGATCGTGGACCGGATGCTGCCCGGGATCGACGGCTTGACCATTCTTCGCACCCTGCGGGCCTCCGACAACCTGACACCAGCGCTGATCCTGAGCGCCCTCGGCGAGGTCGACGACAAGGTCAAGGGCTTGCGGGCCGGCGCCGACGACTACATCGGCAAGCCCTTTGCGTTTGCCGAACTCATGGCCCGGCTGGAGGCCATCACGCGCCGCCCGGCACGCGAGGGCAATGATGAGCCCACTGAATTCCAGGTTGCCGACCTGCACATCAACCTGCTCAGCCGGGAAGTGCGCCGGGCAGGTCAAACCGTCAACCTGCAGCCCCGTGAATTCCGCCTGCTCGAATACCTGATGCGCAATCGTGATCAGGTCGTAACCCGGACGATGCTCCTCGAAAACGTCTGGGACTATCACTTCGATCCCCAAACCAACGTGATCGACGTGCACATCAGCCGGCTGCGTCGAAAAATCGACAAGGGTTTCGAGCCATCCCTGATCCACACGGTTCGCGGGGCCGGGTACAAGCTGAGTGAATCCGCTTAGGCTGATCAGGACCTCCACCTTCCAGCTCGCCTGGTGGTACATGGGGATCTTCGGCGCGTCGGCCCTGGTCCTGATCGGAGTCGTGTGGTGGGTGACCGTCGGCTACCTGGAAGACCAGACCGATGCGCTCCTCAATGAGGAAGTCCGGAGCCTCGTCACCGAATACGGTCAACGCGGCCTCCCCGGCCTCGCACGCACCATCCAGCAACGCATGGCCAGCAATATCGGCCCTTCAGCCTACTACCTGCTCATCGACCAGGATGGTGCGCGCCTGGCAGGCAATCTGCAGTCCTGGCCGAACGAGCCGCCGGACAGAACCGGGAGGTAAAACCTCGTGCGCATCGACGGGCTGGGGACGAGGACGCGACTCCGCGGGCGTGCCGTCTCGCTGCTGGCCAACCGGCGTCTGCTGGTTGCCCAGGATCAGGGCCATCTGGATGCCACCCGCAGCCTGATCAACACGACCTTTCGCTGGGCTCTCGGCGGCGGCCTCGCGCTGGCCTTGCTGGGCGGCTTCCTCATGAGCTACAGCGTCATGCGCCGCATCGAGGCCATCAACCGGGCCAGTCGCGAGATCATGGCGGGCCGATTGCAACGACGCATGCCGGTACGCGGCGTCAATGACGAGTTCGACCAGCTCTCCGGCAACCTGAATGCCATGCTGGACCGGATCGACTCCCTCATGGATGGCGTGCGCTCCGTGGCCGACAACATTGCCCATGACCTGCGAACGCCCCTCACCCGGCTCCGCAGCCGACTCGAAAGGCTCGCCGCGCGACCGGAACTGGCTGACGACCTCCGCGACGATCTGGGCGCCGCCATGAGCGACGCCGACCAGCTGCTGACAACCTTCAGGGCGCTGTTGCGGATCGCCCGCATCGAGTCCGGCACCCACGAGCAGGCCTGGACCGATGTGGACCTGCGCACCCTGCTCGGCGATGCGTGGGAGTTGTATCAGGCGGTGGGCGAGGAACGGGAAATCTCCGTTCAGTTTGGTGGCGGGGGCGGCACCGTCCGCGGCGACCGGGACCTGTTGTTCCAGGCCCTGTGCAATCTGCTCGACAACGCGATCAAGTACAGCGAGCCCGGCACGGTCGTGGTGCTGGAAGCGCGTCGCCTGAATGACCAGATCGGCATTTCCGTGGCCGACCGCGGGCCCGGCATCGCGCCGGATGAGCGCGACAAGGTATTGGACCGCTTTTATCGTTGCGCCAGCGTGACCGGCATGCCGGGCAGCGGGCTTGGACTGGCGCTGGTCAATGCGATTGCCCACCATCACGGCGGCACGCTGGAACTCAGCGACAACAAGCCGGGCCTGCTCGTCACGCTCAAGCTGCCGTTGACGCAGCCTGCGACGCTGGACGCCCCCGGCGGGTTGGCTCCAGCCAACGCAATCCGCTAGTCTTGAATGCCCGCCGACTGAGGTATTGCCGATGGATCGTTTTCTAATCAGGGCAATGCTGGCGGCACTTGGCTTGTGGCTGGCTTCCGCGCTGATCAGCGGTCTGGGGTTCGACAGTGCCGCGTGGCTGATCATCACCGCCATCCTGCTGGGGGTGATCAATGCAGTGGTGAGGCCGCTGGCCCTGATCCTGACCCTGCCGATCACCATCGTCACCCTGGGACTCTTCCTGCTGGTCATCAATGCCGGCATGCTGGCGCTGACCGCCTGGATGCTGCCCGGATTTCATGTGGCGGGATTCTGGTCGGCCTTCTGGGGCGCCATCATCGTGAGCCTGGTGAGCTGGCTCGGCTCGTGGTTCTTCGGCCCGCGCGGGCGTATCGAGGTAATCAGCCGGCGGGACTGAAATAATCCCTGGGATCGAGGCCAAAGGCACCGGGCTCAAGGCCGCGCAATATCCAGCACGCATCCTCTTCACCGGCGCCAGCAGGCTTGGCCTTCAGGTCGAGGACCGCCTGACGGCTCACCGGCCGCTTGCCGGCATCCAGCAGCAGCACGAGCTTCGGTCGCAGGCGTCGCACCCGATTCTGCTCGATCACCAGACCAACCTCGCCCGTGTTGAGCTCCACCAATGACCCGGTGGGAAACATGCCGACAGCCTGCACGAAGTGCTCGACCAGTTCGCGCTGAAAGGTGATGCCGGACAGACCGTTCAGCTCCCTGACCGCATCGTAGGCTGACTGGGCCGGAGCATACGGGCGCTTGGTCGTCATGGCGTCAAAGCAATCGACCAGGCCGGCAATCCGGCCGAAAACCGGCACATCCGTACCGGCAAGTCCCGCCGGATAACCCGAGCCATCATGCCGTTCGTGATGATGCTGGATCATCGCAATGACATTGGCATTGAGGCCGGACGTGGCCTTGACGAGGCCGAGGCCCAGGGCCACATGCTTGCGCACGATGGCACGCTCCACATCATCCAGCGGCGTGGTCTTGGTCAGGACATGATGCGGAATTTTGGCATTGCCGAGATCCAGCAGCATGCCGCCCAGCGCGAGGGTCTGCAGGCCTGCCCGGTCGAAGCCCAGATGACGCCCGAGAATCACGGCCCAGACCGCACTGCCCAGCGAGCGCTGGGTACCACCCGGTTCGCGCTTGCGCAGACACACCAGCCAGGCCATGGCGTCGTGATTGCGCAGAATGCTGTCGATCAATGGATCCGCCACCGATTTCAGCCGCGGCGCATCCAGCGGCCTGCCCTGCTGAAACTGCTCCAGCGCATCATCCACAACCAGTGCGGCGGCGTCGTAGGCCAGCTGTGCCCGCGGTGCTTCGATACGCGTGGCAACCAGATTCCGGTAGTGCCGGGTCTGAAAGTACGCGGCTAGACGCCCGCTGCGATCGAGGTGCGCAACGGCATCAAACAGGCGCCGCTGCAGACTGCGCGGAGGTGGGTGCTGCAGCCGGTCTTCGGGCGCGGCCAGCGACCGGGCATATTGCCCTTCACGGGCCCGTGCGATCAGGACAGCGTCCTTCGACACGGTGCCGCGCGTGGCATCGACATAGACGTGCTGGCAGTAATGGCGCAACTGCCGGAGGTCGTTGTCGTCCCGGATCTCGAAGCCCTGGAACAGAAACGGAGTCTCCAGCCAGGGTCGATCCAGCTGTGCCACGTACATGCCGCGCTCGAGATTGGCGGTGGCGATCTTCAGTCGTTTAAGGAGCACGGGACGTCCCTTGCGGCCGGCATCCGGCCGGCGGGCACTGTCGCCATGTTATGCAGCCCCCGGGGTCCGGGCGGGGTGGCTGGTCACAGTTTTGCCATCGCCACCTTAAAGCGCGCAGGTCACGCCGGTGCCGCCCAGGCCACAGTAGCCTGCCGGGTTCTTCGCCAGTTACTGCTGGTGGTTGTCCTCGGCTTAGTTGATCGTCGGTGCCTGCAGGATCTCGGTGGTCACCGACGCGAAGCCGGCCTCCTTGAGGCGTGCCGCAAAGACGCCCCTGGATTTCTCCGCCAGTGCCCGCTGCTGCTCATCGAACCAGTAGATGCCCGAGCGGTACTGCGTGCCCACATCATTGCCCTGGCGCATGCCCTCGGTGGGGTTGTGTGATTCCCAGAAGGTTTTCAGCAGTTGTCCGTAGCTGATCCTTGCCGGGTCGTGGATCACGAGCACCACTTCAGTGTGGCCGGTTCTGCCGGTGCAGACCTCTTCATAGGTGGGATTCGGCGTGAACCCCGCCGCGTAGCCGGCAGCTGTTGCATGGACACCAGGCAACTCCCAGAACTTGCGTTCAGCCCCCCAGAAGCAACCCAGGCCAAAGAGCGCCTGCCGCATGCCATCCGGGAAAGGCGGCGCCAGGGAGTGGCCGTTGACGAAGTGCTGCCCGGATACCGGCATCGGTGTCGCACGGCCGGGCAAGGCCTCAGATGCTGTCGGCATGGTGAGTGACTTCTTCTGCGCAAACATCGTGATTGACCTTCCATCCACAACTAATAGCCGGCAGCCTCACAACAATGTTCAAGTGCCGGTCGATCCATTGTCCGTGATTCACCTCCCTGCGTGGCGGCAGCGGCACACGCCCGCCCCGCCCGATCCGCCCGCAGATCCGCACGCTCGAAAGCGCCCGGGCCCAGCAGATCGGCGATCTCCTTGGCATAGCCGGCCAGCCACGCGGTGCCGGGCCCGCAGTGTTCCGCGATGGCGGCGCTGGCGACACAGTGCTTGCGGCTGTCGGGCAGGCCGTTCAGGTCCAGCGCATCGACGGTTCGCTGCAGGCAACTGCCAGCCGGAGCGCGGGGCGTCGTGGCGCAGGCAGCGACGGTCAGGCCGAGGAACGCCGGCAGAACCCACCGGCCCAACAGGCGCCACCCGTGACGGCACGGCTGTAACCAGCTAGCCTTGCGGATCGCCATCACCGATCGGGCCTGGAATACCGCATGCCGTACCGTGCACTTTCCCTGCTGCTGCTTTGTCTCGCCAGCCTGTCGCTGCCGGCCGCCCTGCCCGCCACGGCGGATCTCGATGCGGTATTGCTGCGCAATGTCCGCCATGGTTTCGTCGACTACGATGGCATCCGGGCTGATCCGGCCTTCACACGCTATGTGTCGGGGCTCACCCACGCCCGCCCGGATGATCTGGAAGACCGCAACACCCAACTGGCCTTTCTGATCAATGCCTACAACGCGCTGGCGATCCAGGGCATCCTGAACGGCCATTCCCCGGCAACCGCCTTCGGCCGCCATCGCTACTTCAAGCGTCAGCAATACCAACTGCTGGGGAACGAATTCACCCTCGACCGACTCGAAAAAGACCAGTTGCAGCCACTCGGTGAACCCCGTGTGCACTTTGCCATCGTTTGCGCCTCCCTGTCGTGCCCCCGCCTTGCAAGCCATGCCTGGTCTGCCGCGGAGCTGGATGCCAGGCTCGAGGCCGCCACCCGCGACTTCGCCAACGACAGCACGCGAAACCGCTACGATGTTGCCCGCAGGATTGCCTTTGTTTCCAGCATCTTCGACTGGTACCAGACAGATTTCAGCCAGGCCGCCGGCTCGGTGCAGAAATATCTCGCCCGCTACGTCAGCGATCCGGCAGCAGCCGCTCTCCTCGCGCAGGATGGCTTTGACATCCGATACGTGGACCACGACTGGGATCTCAACGGGGTGTACCGCGGCAAGCCACGCTGAGGAGACCGATCATCAGCAAAACCACTGACATCAAGTCATCCGAGATCACGGCGGAACGGCACTACTTCAACCATTCCCTGAGTCGTCGTGGCGTGCTGCGTGCTGCCGGCGTGCTGGGCGCCAGCAGCCTGGTGTCAGCCGCCGCCACTGACAACATCATTCCCGCGCAGTACCGCCGCTTCCGCGGCATCCGCCAAAGCCCGCTCAGCACCACCGAAGCACCCAACACCTTCGAGGAAATCACGTCCTACAACAATTTCTACGAGTTCGGCAGCGGCAAAGCCGATCCGGCCATGAATGCCGCAAAGTTTCACCCGAAACCGTGGACGGTTGCCATCAGCGGTGAAGCGGAAAAAACCGGCAGCATGGATCTCGACAGCTTCCTGAAACCCCACACGTTTGAAGACCGCATCTACCGGCATCGCTGCGTCGAGGCCTGGTCGATGGTGGTGCCGTGGGTCGGCATCCCGCTGGGTGACGTGCTGAAGCGCTTCAAGCCGACATCCAAGGCAAAGTACGTGGCCTTCGAGACGGTCATGCGGCCATGGGAAATGCCCGGCCAGAAATATCCGCTGCTCGACTGGCCCTATGCAGAAGGCCTGACCATCGCCGAGGCCATGCATCCGTTGACGCTGCTGGTGGTCGGCGTCTATGGCGTTGAGCTACCCAACCAGAACGGTGCGCCGCTGCGGCTGATCGTGCCGTGGAAATACGGCTTCAAGGGCATCAAGTCCATCGTCGGCATCCACTTCACGGAAACACAGCCACAAACCACCTGGAACCAGTCGGCGCCCAGTGAGTACGGCTTCTACGCCAACGTGAACCCGGCCGTGGATCATCCCCGCTGGAGCCAGGCGTCGGAACGGCGCGTGGCGTCGGGGCTTGGCAGCCTGTTCAAGGGCCGCCAGCCCACCCTGCCGTTCAACGGCTACGCCGAACAGGTTGCATCGCTGTATCAAGGTCTGGATCTCAGGCGGAATTTCTGATTCGCGGGCCCTGGCGCACAACCGTTCGCATCGCTGCGCACCTGGCCTGCGCCCTACCCCTTGTTTACCTGCTGCTGCAGCTCCTTGAAATCGGCGGGCTGCGCCTGGGTCCCAATCCGCAGCTGGTAATCCGCGATGTACTCGGGACCTGGGGCCTGCGGCTGCTGCTCGTGACGCTGGCGATGACGCCACTCCGCTGGATCCTGAAAAAGCCCTGGCCGGTGCAATTCCGGCGGATGCTGGGCTTGTGGAGCTTTGCCTATCTGCTCCTGCACTTCCTTACATACTTTTTCCTCGACCGCTCGCTGGATCTGCCGGGCATCATCGAGGACATCACCAGGCGGCCGTTCATCACGATCGGCTTCCTGGCCTTCCTGCTGATGATGCCGCTGGCAGTGACTTCAACCGCCGGCTGGCGCCGGCGTCTGGGCAGTCGCTGGCTCAAGCTGCACAAACTGGTGTACGCCATCGCCGTGCTCGGCTGCTGGCACTACTACTGGCTGGTGAAAAAAGACGTACGCGAGCCGCTGATCTATATCGCCGTGCTGACCGTGCTGCTGGCCAGCCGCTGGTGGAAGCGCTATAGCGCGTTGTCGCCGGTTTCGCCGGTGCGGATCCGCAGGGACTGATGCAGGTCGGTGACGAAGATCTTGCCATCGCCCACCTTGCCGGTGCGCGCGGCATTGCTGATCGCTTCGATCACCCGCTCGACCAGATCATCGCTCACCGCCACTTCCACCTTGGACTTCGGCAGAAAATCCACGACGTACTCGGCGCCACGATAGAGCTCCGTATGACCCCGCTGGCGGCCAAAGCCCTTGACCTCGGTCACCGTCATGCCGTTGACGCCGACCTCCGCGAGGGCATTGCGGACGTCGTCCAGGCGGAACGGTTTGATGATGGCGGTGACTAGTTTCATCGTGACTCTCGGATGTAAGGGATGGCGGTGACGGAGCGCAGGGACTTCGGGGCCATTCTAGCGCTGATGGACCCAGGCGAGGAGGGCGTTCTGGGCTTCCTGACCGCCACCCCAGGTGGCCCGGGCCCCATTCACCACCAGCACCACCACATATTCCGGCCCGGATTCACTGCGGACATAGCCGGCAATCGAGGTGACACTGTTCAAGGTGCCGGTTTTCAGATGCATTTCACCGGCCGTCGAATCCTGCTGGAACCGGCGGCGGGTGGTGCCGTCGAGGCCGGCCAGCGACATGGACGCCTTGAATTCAGCGCTGAAACGGCTTTTGCGGGCCGCGAGCAGCAGCTTGCCGAGGCTCTCGGCCGAGATGCGCGTCTCCCGGGCGAGGCCGGCCCCGTTGCCGAGCTCGAGCTCCGGAAAATTCAGGCCCTGTCTGGCCAGGGTGGCCACCGTGGCCCGCTGGCCCTTGTCTATCGTCCCCGGCGGGCCAAACATCTCCGCACCCATCGTCAGGAAGATCTGGCGGCTCATCACGTTGTTGCTGAACTTGTTGACCGGCCGGATGACTTCGGCAAGCGGTGGCGACAGGAAGGTCACCACCGGTTTCTTGCCAGGCGGCACCTGGCCGTGGCGGAGACCACCGCTCAGGCGCCCGCCCTGCTCCTCCCACAGGCCGCGAAACGCACCGTAGGCATAGCTGGGCCCATCCAGCACGGACCGCAACAACTGGTACTCCGGGCAGTTGCTCGCCAAGGCGCCGGAAAAAGTCACCCGCGGGTGGGCCGGGTCGCTGCCCACCACCATGCTGATGCCGCTTTTGCTGGAGCCGCACCCGCCACGGATGAGCCGCATCTGGTTGCGGACTTCCAGATTATCAAGCGCGGGATCGGTCATGATCTGTACCCGCCCGCGCGCTTCGTCCGGCCTGAAGGTGAAATTCACGGCCTGGAAGTTCACCAGCAAGGCGTTGGGCAGGGCGTTGTAGGCGCGGTACGGCTGTCCGTCGAAAGCCCCGGGGTCGAGTTCCTCCCGGGCAAACCAGCTGTCATCGATGACGAGATCACCATCGATGTTGCGCAACCCATGTTTGCGCAATTCCCGCTCCAGAAGCCACAGCCGCTCGGTCACCAGATAGGGATCGCCGTAACCCTTGAGCAGCAGATCACCCTTGAGCTCGCCACCATCCAGGCGGCCATCCAGATAGGCCTCGGTACGCCACTGATAAGCCGGGCCGAGTGCTTCCAGAGCGGAATAGGTGGTGACCAGCTTGATGACCGAGGCGGGATTGCGCGGCATGTCGGCATTGACGGTGAGCAGCGGCGCGGTGGCACCCACCTGGGCCACATAGGCGCTCACGGAAGTCTCCGGGATCTTGTGCCGGGCCAGGATTTTCACCACTGAATCGGGCAGCTCCGTGAGTTTGACCGCCTGCCTCGCAGCAGGTGCGGACCAGCCGGCTGCCAGCAAGATCAAACCAGCCAACAGGAAGCCCGTGGCCGGTCTCCGCCTGAATATGTGCAGCACAGCGCTCCCGATGACTTTGCGTATCCTGATGATCGTTGGGCCCGTGAGGGGCCGGCGTGATTGTGCCGGATCCGCAGTCACGCGTCAGCGCTTGCCCAGAATTTCCCAACCGGCTGTTTGCGCTGCATGCCGTAGAACCGTGTCGGGACGCACGGCCACCGGATGGCCGACCACCTGCAGCAACGCCATGTCATACGCTGAATCCGCATAGGCATGCACTTCCACCAACGGCATGCCCTGTTCGGCACAGAGGTCCTCGACGATTTGCCGCTTCGTTTCAAGAAATGGATGGACGATCGGCGGTGCAGGCAGATAGTGGCCATCGGCGGCGGCAATCCGGGTGCCGATCACCTGCGGAGGATTCCGGCCAGCAGCCAGCACCGACGCAATGCCTTCGGCCAGGAACTGTGGCGTGCCGGACAGCAACACGATGCGGTCGCCGGCTGCCTGATGTTGTTGCAGCCGCCGCACTGCCGGCTCATACCACCATGTCGGTGCAACGCGTTGCACCCACGCCAACGTCCATTGCTCGACCGCGGTACATTCCAGGCCGCTCAGGTAGGCCTTGTTCTTCTTCATGGTATGCCTGCCATACTCGGCAGCATGGCGCCGGCCAAAAGCCAGGAACGCCAGCAACTGCGGCGTGCGGATAAAGCCGCTGCGGAACAGACCGGCAAACAGCCGGCTCTCGGTACCGAGCCCCCTGACCAGCGTGCCGTCTATGTCGAAAACGGCCAGAGCCAAGCCGGACCTCAGCGCTCGGCCACGTCAGAACGCATGAGGCGACCGAGTATCGACCGGCGTTCGCTGTAAACGAACTCCACGATCACGGGAAGCCCGCGCACCACGCACAGCAGAACAGCCACAAGCACCAGCAGCCTGCCGATCAGCGTTGCGACTTCGCCAACCTGCTGCCAGAGATCCGGTGCGAGAACCGGCAGCGGCTGCAGGAGCAAAAGCCAGCAGAAGGTGGTTGCCTTGACCACGGCATACAGGGCCCGCATGAAGCGCCCGGCCACCAGCCATTGGCCCACCGGTGTGCTCATGAAGTCAAAGGGACTTTCGTGGCGCCCAGTGGTCTGGCTGGCCCGAATGGCATCCACGATGGTGCCGCGAACGACAAAGACCAAAGGCACCCAGACCGGCACGAGATGCACATGGGCCAGCACCACCCACATGCTGAGCTCGACGATGCGGTCACCGGCAATGTCGAACATGGCGCCGAACTGGCTGGTCTCGTGGCGCCGGCGGGCAACGTAGCCGTCGAGCCCGTCGGTCACGAAGACCAGGATCAACAGCGGAACATTGAACAGGTGCAGCAGGCCGATGGGCTGGTAGACGATGACAATCACGACGATGAGCAGCAGGAGGCGACTCAGCGTGATGAGGTTGGCCATGGCCTGATTATACGGACTGGGCTGGTCGCGCGATCTTCAGGCTTTTCATACGGTCGGCGAGTGTCGAGGGCCGGATGCCGAGCATTTCTGCCGCCCCGCCCTTGCCGGAAATGCGCCAGCCGGCAGCCTCCAGCGCCGCAAGGAGATTGCTCCGCTGCCGCTCACGCATCTGGACCTCGGTCAGGACGATGCTGGTGGCGGCGCCACTGGTGCCAGCTCCACTGGTGCCGGCCCCACTGTTGGCGACGCTGCCGGTATCCGGCGTCGGGTCACCCGGAGGCCCTGTGCTGGCGGCTGGCCGGGTGGCAATCTGCGGCAGGTCGAGCCGCAAGGTGTCGCCGGTGGAAAGGATGACCGCCCGCTCGATCACGTTTTTAAGCTCACGGATGTTTCCCGGCCAGTCGTAGCGTTGCAAGGCCTCCACCTGGGCCTGGGTAATCGACGGGCAGGGCCGGCCAAACTCCCGGCTGACCTGGGCCAGGAAATGCACGGCCAGCTGCACGACGTCTGCCGCCCGGCGCCGCAGCGGCGGCACGTGCACCGGAAAGACGCTGAGCCGATAGTAGAGATCTTCCCGGAATGAACCGGCCTCGACGGCCTTTTCCAGGTCCTTGTTGGTGGCCGCAATGACCCGCACATCCACGACACGCGTCGCATCATCACCGACGCGCTCGAACTCGCGTTCCTGCAACACCCGCAACAGCTTGCCCTGCAGCGCCAGCGGGATTTCGCCGACTTCATCGAGAAAGATCGTTCCACCATCGGCGAGCTGAAAGCGGCCCACCCGATCGCGATGGGCGCCCGTGAATGCGCCGCGCACGTGGCCGAAGAACTCACTTTCGAACAGCTCGTCGGGGATCGATGCACAGTTCACCTTGACCAGCGGACCATCCGACCGGGTGCTGCGGGAATGAATCGCATGCGCCACCAGTTCCTTGCCCGTGCCGCTTTCGCCGACGATCAGCACGCTCGACGGGCTATAGGCCACGGCCTCGATCCTGGCAAGCATCCCGTGCAGGGCCGGGCTGTCGCCGACAATCCGGCCGAAGTTCATCGACACCCGCACCTCTTCGCGCAGGTAGTCGCGCTCCCGCTCCAGCTCCTCTTTCAGACGGGCAATCTCGGCGTAGGCTTCCAGCAGGCGCGCTTCGGCGCGATTGCGTTCGGTGACATCGGTGCTGGCAACAAAGGACCGGATCACGGTGTTCCGGGCATCCCGCTCGTTGCGTGACGACATCTGCACGTCACGAACTTCACCACTGCGGGTGACCATTTCCAGCGGCACGTTTTCGATGTCACCGCGGTTGATGATCTCGGTCAACCGGCCCACCAGCGGCTGGCGGGAGGCCTCGCTCATGAAATCCAGTATCGAGCGACCCAGCACCTCATTGCGGGCATAGCCCAGGGTCTGCAACCAGTGGTCGCTGATATCGGTCAAGCGGCCGTCACCATCGATGGTATGCAGCATGGCGGGTGTGGACTGGTAGAGATCGCGGTACCGGCGTTCCAGCCGGGCCCGATCCGACAGCTCCGTGAACACCGACAGCGAATACAGATAGCGGCCATCGTGGTCGTATTCAACCAGGCTGGTAGCCAGCAACTCGAGCACCAGGCCCGTGGGAGTCACGATCTCGACAGGGGCATTTTCGATACGACCGGCGCGGCGCAGGCGCGGGCGCAGGTCATCGCGGATACGGCCGGCGGCGGCCTCCGTCGCAATGTCCTCGGGGCCCCGCCCCCGCAAGGCCTGCAAGGTATGGCCCGTCCGGCTGACCCAGGCATCGCTGACATCCACGAAGCAACCCTCGGCATCCAGCAGGGCCGCCACCACGGGGATGCGTCGGAAGATCGTCCGGTAGACTTCAGCCTGGCTCATTCAGGAATGGTACACGGATTTCCGTGGCTTCCATTCCCGGTATTTCGGTACTTACGGTATTCCGTGAGTCCGGTTTGACGCAAGCCATTGTTTTTCAATGGCCCCTACCTTGGCACGACACATGCAAAGTAGCGGTATCAAGTGCCTACCCCGTCCCATGAGCATACCTCCTGTTCATGGTCCCGGAAGTCGACAGGCCTTGACGTGTGCCCGGATCCAATTCCCCCCCCTATGGATCCGGGTTCCAAAGAGCCCCGGCCGGTGCCAATGGCACAGCCTGCGGGCTCTTTTTTTTGGTTCTGCCCGTTTTTGGTTCTGCCCGGCCGGATTACTGCACCAGCGGGCTCGTGGCCGCATCGAGGTCAATGCCTTCGATGGCGTGTTCGGTCGCCAGCACGCGTATGTACTGCCTGATGGCATCACGGCGGGCATGTTCGTGCAGATAATCAGCGATCGTGTCGCGGGTGGCGGCAAAGCTCAGCGGCTGCCCGGACAATCGGGCATGAATCAGCACGACATGAAACCCATAGCGGGTTTCAATGGCGTATTCCGGAACGCTGCCCACCGGCAGCCGCGACAGGGCTTTTTCGAATTCGGGTGCAGTCTGCCCCCGCCCGATCAGGCCCAGATGCCCGCCTTCCTCGCGTGACGGGCAGCTGGACCGTTCCCGCGCCAGCTCGAGGAACCTGTGAGGCTCCTTGTGCAGCAGGGCCGACAACTCCATCGCAGCGTGGCGTGCCTCGGCCCGGATTTCGGCATCGTCCGGTGGCGCCGGGATCAGGATGTGCGAGACCTCATGCTGGTCCGCCGTGCGCATCCGTTCGAGATTGGATTGGTAGTAGCGCTGACAATTTGCTTCGGTCGGCATCGGCACAGCCACGTTCCGCTCGATGAGGATGCGTATCCGTGCTTCGTCCTGCCCCTCCTCGCCGTCGCCACTGGCGGCAATCCCGAGGCGGGCCGCCTCTGCCAGCAGCAATTCGCGGATTGCCAGGGCTTGTGCCGCACGCTGCCGGGCATCGTTCAGACTGCCTGCGGGATGGTACTGGGCCTCCCGATCAATTTCCTCGGCGCTGATCACCCGGTCATCGATCCGGATGCCGGGACGCGGGGCTGCCGCCATGTCCGGTTCCCGGATCAATGCTGCCGGACAATCTGGTAATGGCGCCGCGTATACGCCCAGGGCCAGCTCCAGACATGCACCAGGCGGCTGAACGGAAACGAAGTGAACATGATCATGCCGAGAAAGATGTGGGTTTTGTAAACCCAGCTCACTCCCTGCACGTAGTCATGCGCCCCGGACCGGAAGGTCACGATATGCTGGGCCCAGTGCGCCAGCAGTTGCATGGTGTGGCCATCCAGATGGCCCGTTGATACGACAATCGTGACCAGCCCGGTTACCAGCTGGAGCCAGATGAGACAGATGATGAAGGTATCCATGGCGGCGCTGTTGGCCCGCACCGCCGGTACAAAGAGCCGCCGCCACAGCAGGTAGGTGATGCCGAACAGGCACAGCAGGCCAAACACCCCACCCGCAATCATGGCCGCCAGCTGTTTTGCCGGTGCGGTCAGCCCCAGTCCTTCGTAGATCCAGCTGGGGGTAAGCAGGCCGAACAGGTGACCGAAAAAGAGCAGCAGGATACCCACATGAAAGGCCACGCTCGCATGGCGGAAAGCTGCGGATCGTGGCGTCAGGATCTGGCTCGACATGGCGCGCCACGTGTATTGGCCCCGCTCGAAGCGCAGCAGGGAACCGAAAATGAAAACCGTGCCGGCAATGTATGGATAGACGCCGAACATGAACTGATTGATGAAATATTCCATGGCGTCCTACCTTTGATTGCCCGGGCTTTGATTGCCAGGTGACGGCTGGATGCGGGCCGAGGCTGGGTTCTTGTTGTCCATGAAGCGGACCTGCTCTTCCTGCCAGATGTCGTCCATTTTTTCGATCGTTTCGTCAGGGCCCTCCGTGGCTGCCTGCCGCTTCAGTGCTGTGGCTTCCGGCGGACTGCCCACCACTGCCTCGAGTGCGTGAAAAAGCACGGCATAGTCCGAATGCCGTTCGGCAAGGCGGGCGCCGAGCAGAACGATCACGCCCATTGCGTCTCCAAGCAGCTCGGTCGCTTCGGCACGGGGCCGGGTCGACAGATACTCGAGCATCAATGGCAGGTAGTCGGGCAGTTCGCGGGCATCGAGTTCCAGGCCACCCAGGCGATACAGTTCGAGGAGATCCACCATGGCCTGGCCCCGGTCCCGCGACTCGCCATGGACATGCTCGAACAGGTGCAGGGACAAGGCACGTCCACGATCAAACAGCGCGACGTACTCCTCCTGGACCTTGGTAATGGGATGGCTGGCATGGCTGCGCATCAACTTCTCCAGCTGATCCATCAGCGCCCGGGGAAACCATGCTTCCGCCCGCAGGACGGCAACCATCCCGGGCATCGCATCGAGCAGCGGCTGCTCCGGATAAGCCATCAATCGCGCCAGTACGCGCAATGTGCGCGACTCTTCCATCAACGCCTCCATGCGGTGTTCTCCGGCTCCCTGGATTCCAGGCTTTCACTGGCCACTTCAACCCGGATCGGGAAGAACTTGCGTCGGCTGTTCGACTTGCCGCCGAACACGTCGGCATTCGACTGGCCGGTGTAGTCGCAACCGCTGCCAAAGGTGAAGCCGCAGCCGCCGCGCTCGCTGTAGCCGTCGTAGATGGCGTTGGCGTTCTCGCGCTTGTTGGTGGGAATGACAAAGCGGTCCTCGTAATCCGCAATGGCCATGTAGCGATACATGTCCTCGACCATCTCCACGGTCATGCCGACCCGCTCGAGGATCTCCACGCGCTCTTCGCCGTCCACATGCCGGCTGCGCATGAAGGCCCGCATGGCCAGCATGCGTTCGAGACCACGCACCACCGGCTTCTCCTCACCGGCAGTCAGCAGGTTGGCGAGATAACGCACCGGAATCCGGAGTGCCCCAACATCCGGCAGCTCGCCGTTGAAGCCGATCCTGCCAGCCTCTGCCGCCGACTGGATGGGCGAGAGCGGCGGGCAATACCAGACCATCGGCAGGGTGCGGTACTCGGGGTGCAGCGGGAAGGCAATCTTCCAGTCCACCGCCATCTTGTAGACGGGCGAGGCCCTTGCCGCCACCAGCCAATCTTCCGGAATACCCTGTTTGCGCGCTTCGGCGATGATGGCCGGGTCGTGCGGATCGAGAAAGATGTCGAGCTGCGCCTCGTAAAGATCGCGCTCATGCGGCGTGTTGGCTGCTTCGTGGATCCGGTCGGCGTCATACAGCATGACACCCAGATAGCGGATCCGCCCCACGCAGGTTTCCGAGCAGACCGTGGGCAGGCCCACCTCGATGCGCGGATAACAGAAGGTGCACTTCTCCGACTTGCCGGACTTCCAGTTGTAATAGATCTTCTTGTACGGACAGCCGGAAACGCACATGCGCCAGCCGCGGCACTTGTCCTGGTCTATCAGCACGATGCCGTCTTCTTCGCGCTTGTAAATGGCGCCGGACGGACACGCGGCGACACAGGTCGGATTCAGGCAGTGCTCGCACAGGCGCGGCAGATACATCATGAAGGTGTTCTCGAACTGCCCGTAGATCTCCTTCTGCACGCCTTCAAAATTGTAGTCTTTGGAGCGCTTCGAAAATTCGCTGCCGAGAATTTCCTCCCAGTTCGGGCCCCACTCGATCTTTTCCATGCGCTTGCCCGAGATCACCGAGCGCGGCCGTGCGGTTGGCATGGTTGGGGCGTCAGGCGCCGCCTGCATGTGCTGGTAGTCGTAATCCCAGGGTTCGTAGTAATCATCGATCGACGGCATGTCGGGATTGGCAAAGATGTTCGCCAGCACGCGCCAGCGCCCGCCTATCCTGGGCTTGAGCCGGCCCCTGCCGTCGCGCACCCAGCCGCCATTCCAGCGATCCTGGCTCTCCCATTCCTTGGGATAACCGATGCCGGGCTTGGTTTCCACGTTGTTGAACCACGCGTAGTGCATGCCTTCACGCGAGGTCCAGACATTCTTGCAGGTGACTGAACAGGTGTGGCAGCCAATGCACTTGTCCAGGTTCAGGACTTTGCCGATCTGTGCCCGGATCTTCATCGCGCCACTTTCCCTGCCTGCATTGCATCGGCAACATCGCCATCGTCCATCCAGTCGACCTTGTCCATCTTGCGGATGATGATGAACTCGTCCCGGTTGGAACCCACGGTGCCGTAATAGTTGAATCCGTAACTCAGTTGCGCATAGCCGCCGATCATGTGGGTCGGCTTCAGGACGGCACGGGTCACCGAGTTGTGTATGCCGCCGCGATTGCCGGTGATTTCGGAGCCGGGTGTATTCACGATCTTTTCCTGGGCGTGATACATCATCGACATGCCTTCGGGCACGCGCTGGCTGACCACCGCCCGGGCCGTAAGTGCACCATTGATGTTGTAGGCTTCGATCCAGTCGTTGTCCTTGATCTGCGCCTTCGCCGCATCAACCTCCGAAATCCACACGATCGGTCCACCACGTGACAAGGTCAGCATCAACAGATTGTCGGTATAGGTGCTGTGGATGCCCCACTTCTGGTGCGGCGTGATGAAATTCAGCACGATCTCCGGATGGCCGTTGCCGCGCTTGCCCTTGATCGGCTCGATCGTCTTGAGATCCACGGGTGGTTTGTAAACGCACAACTGCTCACCGAAGGCGCGCATCCACGGGTGATCCTGGTAGAACTGCTGCCGCCCGGTCAGGGTGCGCCACGGAATCAGTTCGTTGACGTTGGTCCAGCCAGCGTTGTAGGAAATGCTGGATGATTCGATGCCCGACCAGATCGGTGAACTGTAGATCTTGCGCGGCTGGGCAATGAGGTCTGCAAAGCGGATCTTCTCGGCCGCGTGCCCCTCCACGAGGTGGGCATGTTCACGGCCGGTTACCTTCGACAGCGACTCCCACGCCTTGACCGCCACCCGGCCATTGGTCTCCGGCGCCAGCATGAGGATGGTTTCGCTGGCATGCCTCGCCGTCTCGATCTTCGGCCGACCACCGCTGACGCGGGTGCCCCGATGCCGGCCGTTGAGATTGCCGAGCGCTTCAACCTCGGCCTGCGTCTCCCAATGCATGCCCTTGCCGCCATTGCCGAGCTCGTCCATCAGGGTGCCGAGCGATATGAATTTGTCGTACGTGGCCGGGTAATCCCGCTGGACGGCAACGATCGACGGCATCGTCTTGCCGGGAATCGCCTCGCACTCGCCACGCTTCCAGTCGGCGATATCGATAGCCTGCCCCAGCTCGGCGGGCGTGTCGTGCAACAGGGGTACGGTGACCACATCGGTTTCCGAGCCCAGATGGCCCACCGCGAGCTCTGAAAAGCGTTTGGCTATCCCCTTGTAGATTTCGAAATCCGAGCGCGACTCCCAGACCGGATCCACGGCCGCGGTCAACGGGTGGATGAACGGATGCATGTCGGAGGTGTTCAGGTCGTCCTTCTCGTACCAGGTTGCCGTGGGCAGGACGATGTCGGAATACATGCAGGTTGTGGACATGCGGAAATCGAGCGTCACCAGCAGATCCAGCTTGCCGTGCACCGGGTCGCGCCAGCGTACTTCCTTCGGATGCCGATCCACTTCGTCACCCAGATCCTTGCCCTGCACGCCGTTCTCGGTGCCGAGGAGGTGCCGCAGGAAATACTCGTGTCCCTTGCCGGAGGAACCGAGCAGATTGGATCGCCAGATGAACAGGTTGCGCGGGAAGTTCACGGGGTTGTCCGGGTCTTCGCAGGCAAAGGCCAGCTTGCCGCTCTTCAGCTCCTTGACGACGTGGTCGGCAACCGGCATGCCCGCTGCCGCCGCGTCGCGGCCGATATCGAGCGGGCTGCGATTGAACTGGGGCGAGGATGGCAGCCAACCCATGCGTTCGGCCCGCACGTTGTAGTCGATCATCGCCCCGCCCCACTGCGAGGCATCAGCTAGCGGCGACAGGATGTCGCTGATATCCATCTTCTCGTAACGCCACTGGCCGGTGTGACTGTAGAAAAACGAGGTGCCATTCATCTGCCGTGACGGCCGATGCCAATCGAGGGCGAAGGCCAGTGGCAGCCAGCCTGTCTGGGGCCGCAGCTTTTCCTGGCCCACATAATGCGCCCAGCCACCACCGGACACACCGACACAGCCGCACATCATCAGCATCTTGATGACACCGCGGTAGCCCATGTCCATGTGATACCAGTGATTCATGCCGGCGCCGATGACGATCATCGACTTGCCATGGGTCTTGTGGGCATTCTCGGCAAACTGGCGCGCCACCGTGATGACCTGGTCCCGTGGCACACCGGTGATGCGCTCCTGCCAGGCCGGGGTGTACGGAATGTCGTCGTCATAGCTCGCAGCGACATTGTCGCCGCCGAGTGCCCGGTCGATGCCGTAATTCGCCGCCATCAGGTCGAAAACCGAGGCCACCAGCACCGACTCACCGCTCGCCAGGGTGACGCGCCGCACCGGCACCTTGCGAATCTGCACCGGGTTGTGCCGAGTCTGGGCCCAGAACGCATTGCCGCCACCACCGAAGTAGGGGAAGCCCACATCGGCCGTGCCGTCGACATGGCCGATCTGCGTCAGGGCGAGCTTGGTGTCGGCGCCGTCGGCGCTGCGGGCTTCCAGGTTCCAGCGCTTTTCCTGCTCACCCCAGCGGAAGCCGATCGACCCATGCGGGACGACCAGGCGACCGGTGGTTTCGTCGAATGCCAGCGTCTTCCACTCGGGATTGTTTGCCTGGCTTGCCTGGTTCGTCAGATCAGCCGCGCGCAGGTAGCGGCCCGGCGCGAGCACGCCGTCGGTGGTCTTTTCGAGCAGCACCAGATTGGGCAGGTCGGTGTAGCGGCGCACGTAGTCGTCGAAGTAATCGCTGCGACCCTCCACATGCCATTCCTTGAAGATGACATGTCCCATGGCCATGGCCATGGCCGAATCGCTGCCCTGTTTCGGGTGGAGCCAGATGTCGCCGAACTTGGACGCCTCGGAATAATCCGGTGATACCGTGACCACCTTGGCGCCCTTGTAACGCGCCTCGGTCATGAAGTGGGCGTCCGGCGTGCGCGTCTGCGGCACGTTGGAGCCCCACAGCATCAGGAAGGTGGAATTGAACCAGTCGGCCGATTCCGGCACGTCGGTCTGCTCGCCCCAGGTCTGGGGGCTGGCCGGCGGCAGGTCGCAATACCAGTCGTAAAAGCTGAGACAGGTGCCGCCGATGAGCGACAGATACCGCGTGCCCGCCGCATAGGACACCATCGACATCGCCGGTATAGGTGAAAAGCCGACCACGCGATCCGGCCCCCACTGCTCCACGGTGTACACGTTGGCAGCCGCGATGATCTCGTTGACTTCCTCCCACCGCGCCCGCACGAAGCCACCAAGACCGCGACGCTGCTGGTAGCTTTTGACCTTGGCCGGGTCTTCCTGGATCGCACGCCATGCCGCCACCGGATCTGCATGCTCGCCCCGGGCCGCACGCCACAGCTCGATCAGGCGGCGGCGGATCATCGGGTATTTCACCCGGTTGGCGCTGTAGATGTACCAGGAAAAACTGGCGCCACGGGCACAACCGCGCGGTTCATGGTTGGGCATGCCAGGGCGCGTGCGGGGATAGTCGGTTTGCTGGGTTTCCCAGGTGACCAGCCCGTTCTTGACATAGATCTTCCAGGAACAGGAGCCCGTGCAGTTCACGCCGTGCGTCGAGCGCACGATCTTGTCGTGCTGCCAGCGCTGCCGGTAGGCATCCTCCCAGCGGCGGCTCTGGTTGGTCGTGACGCCATGGTCACCCGCGAATGAAGCCTTCTCCCGCCGGAAGAACATGAGCTGGTCGAGAAACTGACTCATGAAGAGCCTCCTGAACGTTCGATTTCCATGTCTGCTCCACTGGCGTCGTAACGCTGCGCTATCTGGATTACCGAGATGTGCATCCACATCAGGCAGATGGAGACCACACCGAACAAGGCCATGAAGGCCGTTGTCCAGATGTTGGTCACCTCATTAATAACACCAAAGATCACCGGGAGAAAGAATCCGCCGAGGCCGCCCACCATGCCGACCAGCCCGCCCCCGGCGCCGACCGACGCCGGAAAATAGGCAGGGATGTGCTTGAACCCCGCCGCCATGCCCAGC
>CAYLKO010000041.1:0-24416 GCA_964384525.1 uncultured Chromatiaceae bacterium | reverse complement strand
CGCGTGCCGCGTAGTCCTCGGTCACCTTCCGGATATGCGCGTTGACGCCGAAGATCTCCTGCAGAACCAGCAGGCCCACTTGTGGTGGGGCTGCTGGGGCAGCCAGATGGCCATCCAGTTCGTGCCCATCCAATGCCTTGATTTTGATGGCTTTACTGGTCACTACTGAGTCTCCATGATGAATGCAGTGTATTGACAGCTCCAGGCTGGAGCCAGCGCCGGATCGTGCCCGGCCAGGCTTCCGCTAGCATAGCCGACGCATGTACGGCCAGATCCTGCCCATCCTCGCGCCCGTCTTCCTGATCACGCTTCTGGGCGCCGGCTGGGCCTGGTTTCGCGTGCCCTTTCAGCGGGACTTTCTCACGGCGGTGGTCATGAACATCGGTGTCCCCTGCCTGGTGCTGAACGGGACGGCGCAACTGCATGCAGACGCGGGGCTGTTTGTGCACATGATGGGCTATGCCGTGCTGGCGCTCATCTGCACGAGCTGCGTGGGTGTGGTTGTGTTGCGATTGTTGCGCCAGCCCCTGCGCAGTTACCTGCCGGCGGTTGCCTTTGGCAACACCGGCAACCTCGGCCTGCCGCTGTGTCTCTTCGCCTTTGGGCAGAAGGGGCTGGGGCTGGCGATCGGCTTCTACCTGGTCAGCTCGGTGGCACAATTCTGTCTGGCGCCCCTGTTCCAGGGTCGGCAACCCGTGTTGCGGACCCTGCTCACCACGCCGGTCATCTATGCGGCTGTGCTCGGGCTGGGCCTGCTGGCCACCGGCACCGCCCTACCCCTGTGGCTGGCCAACACCGTGAGTCTGCTGGGTGGAATGGCCATACCCCTGATGATGCTGGCAATGGGTCATTCATTGGGCAGCATCAAGATCCGTCGTCTCAAGGTGGCCATCGGCATTGCCGTCACCCGCCTGGTGCCGGGTTTGCTGGTCGCGCTGGCGATCATCGCGGCTTTCGATCTGCAGGGCATCACGCGGGGTGTGGTCCTGCTGCAGAGCTCGATGCCGGTGGCCGTGTTCTGCTATCTGCTGGCGGCCCGGTACGACCGTCATCCCGACGACATCGCCGGGGCGATTCTGGTGTCGACCCTGGTGATCTTTGCCCTGCTGCCGGTTCTCCTGTGGTCCGCCCTGGCTGGCGTCGTGACCTGATGCAACCGGGGCCACACCTTCATTTGCGACGCACAAGCAGGGCTTTTAATAGCCATTGAATACATGCCTATTGCTATTTGTATTCAATAGTTTGCACATTTTTTCATCGCGCTCTTGCAGTGCACAAGTCATGACGCTATGATGCACTCACTGGATCGGGCCATTCCGACCCCTTGTGGAGAATCTCATCATGACTACCCAGAACGATGCATTTTCAAGCTTTGTCGGCTTCCAGAAGGAAGCGCTGGAGCCGGTACGGGCCGCCAATGGCGTGGCCGCCGAAGCCTTCGAGCGGCTTTCCCGGCAGCACTATGCCGTGATCGGCGACTACCTCAACTTCGCCGTCGAGCAGGCCCGCCTGCCCGCCAAGGCTGCGGATTACAACGAATACTTCAGCCGGCAGATCGAAACGACCCGGAGCTTCGGCGAGCAGATCGTGCGTCGCTCACAGGAGTATGTGGAGATCGTCACCAGCTTCCAGGC
Organism: uncultured Chromatiaceae bacterium; assembly: GCA_964384525.1. Classification (GTDB taxonomy): domain Bacteria; phylum Pseudomonadota; class Gammaproteobacteria; order Steroidobacterales; genus SHZI01. The sequence continues at coordinate 22,782 of CAYLKO010000041.1, read as the reverse complement.
CAAGGCCCAGGAAGCGACCCGGGCTGCCGTGCAGAACACGCCGGCTGCCAAGGCAAAGGCCGCCTGAACGCCCTGCCTTCGGCCAATTGGCCAACCCTTGAAGGGGCGGTAACCATCGGTGCCGCCCTTTTTTCTTGAGCTGGACCGACGGCGCCGTCATGCGCACGATGCGGGCACCTGAGGGATAGTGCCTACTTCACACGCCCGAACGAGTTTCATGGCGTACTATTCTTGCAGCGCAGGAGCCATCCGGAGCACAGGTCCGCAGGTTGCCGGTAGAGGGATCGGTCATGCCAAGAACCATCAAGAAGTACGCCAATCGACGGCTTTACGACACGGCAGCCAGCCGTCACGTCACCCTGGACGGCATTCGACAACTCGTTGCCGGTGGCGAGGATGTGGTCGTGATCGATGACACCACGGGGCAGGACATCACGCGGAGCATCCTGCTGCAGGTGATCTCCGAGCAGGAGCAGGGCGGGCGCCCCATCCTGTCGGCGGACATGCTGAAGCACATCATCCGCTTCTATGGCAATCCATTGCAGGAACTGATGGGTGGCTATCTGGAGCGCAGTGTCGAGATCTTCATGAATCAGCAGAAGGTGCTCCAGGACCAGATCCAGAAGACCATGGGTCTGGCTGCACCCTTCGGCACGATGCAGAATCTGGCACAGAAGAACATGGATACCTGGACGCAGCTCCAGAAATCCTTCCTCGATGCCATGACGCCCAAGGGTGCCTCCGGCAAAGACGAACCCCCCAGGGACTGAGAGACGCCCGTGTCTGCCAGCACTTCACCATCGGATCCGCAGCCCACCAATCCGGCCGAGCTGGCGCATGAGCTGACCGAGCTCACCAGCAAGGCCCAGGCCATGTTCATGGAGTTGATAAAAACACCCACCGAACGTGCAGCCTTCGGCTTCAAGGAACCGCCGAATCCCGATCCGCTCAACATCTCCCCGGCCATGACCGAGGCGGTGCAACGTCTCGGCATGGATCCCGGCAAGCTGGTGCAGGCCAATCTGCAGTTGTGGCAGCAGCACATGCTGCTGTGGCAGCAGATGTCGGCGTCGATGGCCGCTGGTCGTGCAGGCGCGGCAACAGTGGAGCGGGTTGCCGAGCCCGAGCGGGGCGATCGCCGTTTCCGGGATGCCGAATGGAACGAGAACCCGTTGTTCGATTATCTGAAGCAGTCCTACCTGATCACCTCGCGCTGGCTCGTGGACACGATGTCGACGGTGGCCGGGCTCGACCCGCAAACAGCCCACAAGGTGGATTTCTACACGCGCCAGTTCGCCGACGCTTTTTCGCCGAGCAATTTTGCCTGGACCAATCCGGAGGTGCTGCGGACAACCCTGGCAACCCAGGGCGAGAACCTGCGCAAGGGCTTCGCCAACTTCCAGCGCGACATGGCGCGTGGCGATGGCCAGTTGCGCATGACCATGAGCGACCCCGACGCCTTCGAGCTGGGGCGCAATCTCGCGACCACGCCCGGCAAGGTGGTGTTCCGCAATGACCTGATCGAACTCCTCCAGTTCATGCCTGCCACGGAGCAGGTGCATCGCACGCCGATCCTGATGGTGCCGGCCTGGATCAACAAGTACTACATCCTCGATCTGACGGCAGAAAAATCCCTGGTGCGCTGGATGGTCAACCAGGGCTACACGGTGTTCGTCGTGTCATGGGTCAACCCGGACGAGTCGCTGGCGGGGAAGGAGTTCGAGAACTATCTCACCGAGGGCGTGATTGCCGCCCTCGATGCGGTGGAGGCCGCCACCGGAGAGCATCAGGTGCATGGAGTCGGCTACTGCCTCGGTGGCACGCTGCTCGGAGTGGCCCTGGGTTATCTGGCCGGCATCGATGATCCGCGGTTCAAGACGGCCACGATGCTCGCCGCGCAGGTGGATTTTTCCGAGCCGGGCGATCTGGCCGTGTTCATCGATGAGCAGCAGCTCGACAACCTCGATCAGATGATGGCCGAGAAGGGTTACCTGGACGGTCAGGCCATGTTCACCACCTTCAACATGCTGCGGGCCAATGACCTGATCTGGTCGTTCTTCGTCAACAACTATCTGCTGGGCAAGGAAGCCCGGCCCTTCGATCTGTTGCACTGGAATGCGGATGCCACGCGGATGCCCCGCAAGATGCATCTCTACTACCTGCGCCAGATGTACCTGTACAACAACCTGGTAAAGCCTGGCGCCATGACGCTGGTCGGTGTCCCGGTCGACCTGACGAAAGTCACGGTGCCGGTCTATCTGCAGTCCTGCAAGGAAGATCACATCGCGCCGTTCCGGTCGGTCTTCAAGGCGCGCCACAACTTTTCTGGTCCGGTGCGCTTCGTGCTGGCAGGCTCCGGGCATATTGCCGGTGTGATCAATCCGCCGGATACCAACAAGTATCAGTACTGGCTGAATGCCGACGAGCCCTGGGAGGTTGATGCCTGGTTGCGCGGCGCCACCGAGCACGCGGGCAGCTGGTGGCCGGACTGGGACGCGTGGTTGTCATTCCAGTCCGGTGAGATGGTCGCGGCCCGCCACCCCGGTGACCGGAACCTGCCGGTGCTCGAAGACGCGCCGGGCACCTACGTCAAAAACTAGATTCCATTCCGCCATCGGCCACCAGGATGGGGCATGACCACGGAGCACATTGACGCGGCGGTGGTGGGCGCCGGTGTTGTGGGGCTGGCGATTGCCCGGGCATTGGCGGAACGTGGGCAGGGTGTCGTGCTGATCGAAGCTGCCCGCGCAATCGGCACTGAAACCAGCAGCCGCAACTCGGAAGTCATTCACGCCGGCATTTACTACCCGACCGGATCGTTGAAGGCGCGGCTTTGCGTGGCGGGCCGGCAGCAACTGTATGCCTACTGCGAGTCGCATGGTATCCGTCACCGACGCATCGGCAAGCTGATCGTTGCGGCCACCGAGGCCGAGCTGCCGGTGCTGGATGGCTATCTCGAACAGGCCGGCGCCAATGGCGTGGATGATCTGCGCCGGGTCGGGCCGGCCGAAGCCGCCGTGCTGGAGCCGGAGATCCGCTGTGCCGGTGCGCTGCTCTCGCCATCCACCGGCATCATCGACAGCCATGAGTTCATGCTGGCGCTGCAGGGTGATCTGGAGGCGAATGACGGCCAGGTCGTATTCAACAGCCGGGTGACGCGGGTCAGTCACCAGCACGGCGGTTTTGCCATCACCATCGATGATGCGGCCCGACCCGCCATTCATGCCCGCCATCTGATCAATGCCGCCGGCCTGCATGCCCAGGCCGTGGCGGCGGTCATCGATGCCCTGCCGGCGGCCACCATCCCTGCACGATATCTGGCCCGCGGCCATTACTATTCATTGACGGGCCGGTCGCCATTCAATCGACTCGTCTATCCGATCGCGGCGGCCGGTGGTCTTGGGGTGCATGTCACGCTGGATCAGGCGGGCGCGGCCCGTTTCGGGCCGGACGTCCAGTGGCTGGACGACATCGACTACCACTTCGATGACGCGCGTCGATCGGACTTTGCAACCGCCATCCGCCGCTATTTCCCGGCTCTGGACGAGTCGCGACTTGTGCCGGGTTACACGGGCATCCGCCCGAAGCTCGGTGGGCCAGGTCAGCCGGCGGCTGACTTCATGATCCAGCACGAAGAACAGCACGGCGTGCCACGGCTCACGAATCTATACGGCATTGAATCGCCGGGCTTGACCGCAGCGCTCGCTATCGCCGAAGAAGTTGCGGCTCATGAGTTCGGGCGCATCTCGCCGGCATCCAGGCGCCGGATGTAATCCCGATAGGCGCTCATCGCCTTCCCGCCGAGAAACCACATCACGGGGATGTTCACGAACAGCATCAGGCCCGTGCCCAGGCCGCTCAGGTTGTCCAGCTGCGCGTCGGTGTCGAGGAAGCCCAGCGTCGCCACGATCGCCAGCGCGCAGTACAGGATCTTGAGCGGCATGAGCCAGCGCGCACCGCCGAGGAAGACCACGCCCTGCTCGGCATAGTAGCTGTAGCTGATCATGGTCGACACGGCAAACAGCCAGCAGGCGAGCGTCACCACCCAGCTACCTTGGCCCGTCAGGACCGAGTCTAAAGCCTCGGCGGGCAGCGTCGCGCCGACATACACCACGAAGATCCCGTCGTCCTTGAGTTCCGGCGGCAGGCGGCTTGGCATCGTGTCCCAGTGGAGCAAGGGGCCCGTGTTGGTCATCGCGACGGTTCCAGTCAGGCGGTGCAGATCGTTGCCGCTTTTCGCATTGTGATCGCCACGCAGTACGGCAAACACGTTCTCTCCGCCCTGCCAGGCCGCGTTCGTGCGCGCCGGTGCGGCCAGCTCGGGCAGGGTCCACAGTCCCTCGCTGACCATGACCGGCTGGACGGCAGCCGGCAGCATGGCCTCCGGTGGCCGGTTCCAGGTGCCGGTCACGATGATGACCAGTGCCGTCAGCGTGCACACCACGATGGTGTCCAGGAACGGTTCCAGTCCGGCCACGATGCCTTCGCGGACCGGTTCATTGGTGCGCGCCGCGGAATGCGCGATGGGTGATGTTCCCTGGCCTGCCTCGTTGGAAAAGATGGCGCGTTTCATGCCGTACATGAAGGCATAGCCCATCGTGCCGCCGATGAAGGCGCCGCTGGCTTCAGTCGGCGTGAAGGCGGATCGGAAGATCAGGGCAAACATGGCCGGGATATCGGCGGCGTGGACGCCGAGCACATACAGTGCACCACACAGGTAGAGCAACACCATGAAGGGCACCAGCCGGCCGGCAACGGCGCCGATGCGCCGGATGCCACCAACGATCACCAGCCCCACGAGCACGGCCATGATCACGCCACTGACCACGCTGGGCACGCCGAAGTAGTTTTCGGTGATGTTGCCGACGTTCCATGCCTGGAACATGTTGCCGCCGGTGATCACCATGACCAGCAAGGTGATGCAGAACAGGCCGCCGATGGCCTTGCCGAGCAGGCCGAGGCTGGCGGAGCGCTCGGCGAGTGCCTTGCTGATCACCCACATCGTGCCACCGTGCGGGTTGGCCGGGTCTGCCGTGTTCCGGTACAGCATGGCCAGCGTGACTTCCGTGGTTTTCAGGGCCATGCCGAAGAAGCCCACCACCCACATCCAGAAGACGGCGCCCGGTCCGCCGAGGCTGATGGCCAGCGCCACACCGCCTATGTTGCCCAACCCCACCGTGGCGGACAGGGCGGCCGACAGGGCCTGAAAGTGGGTCAGCGCACCGGGATCCGAGGTGTTGTCGTACTTGCCGCGAATCACCTGCACGCCATGGGTCAGCGCCCGGAACTGGGAAAAGCGTGACCAGATCGTGAAAACGATGCCAGTCAGCAGGATGATGAAAAGAACGGCGTTCTGCCAGAGAAATGCGTTTGCGGCGGCGAGGTACTGGTCGAATGGCACCATGGGTCAGCGTTCAACGATGGCGGTCACGCCCATGCCGCCGGCGGTGCAGATCGAGATCAGCCCGCGGCCGGACCCCTTCTGCGCCAGCAGTTTCGCCATGGTGCCGACGATCCGGGCGCCTGTCGCCGCAAAGGGATGGCCGATCGCGATGCTCCCGCCCTTCGTGTTCATCTTCGTGCGGTCGATCGGGCCGAGCGATGCGGCCCGGCCCAGCTTCTCGCGGCAGAATTCCGGGGATTCCCAGGCCTTGAGCGTGGCGAGTGTCTGGGCCGCAAAGGCTTCGTGGATCTCGTAGAAGTCGAAGTCCTGCAGGTGGAGGTTTGCATCGCCGAGCATCGCCGATACCGCGTAGGCCGGCGCCATCAGCAGCCCTTCGGTCTTCACGAAATCCACGGCGGCCACCTTGCCGTAGCGCAGGTAGGCCAGCACGGGCAGGTCATGGGCGGCGGCCCACTCCTCGCTCGCCAGCAGTAGCGCTGCGGCGCCGTCGGTCAGCGGGGTGCTGTTGCCGGCTGTCATCGTGCCGTTGGCGCCGCGATCGAACACCGGCTTCAATTTGCCCAGGCGTTCCAATGAGGAGTCCCTGCGGATGTTGTTGTCTTCCGTGGCCCCCTTGAAGGGCACGATCAGATCCGCATAGAAGCCTTCGTCATAGGCCTGTGCCGCCTTTCGGTGACTCTCCAGCGCCAGCTGGTCCTGATCGGTCCGGCTGATGTGCCACTGCTTCGCAGTGAGCTCGGTGCTCTGGCCCATGCTGAGCCCGGTCCGCGGTTCGGTGACGCCCGGTGCGACGGGCTTGAACATCGACGGCCGCAACCCCAGCCATGGTTTCACGCGTGCGCCGAAGCTGCGGCCTCGTGAACTTTCGAGGAGCAGGGCTGCATATGCATCCGGATAGACGATGGGCACATCGCTGATGGTATCCGTGCCACCGGCAATGCCGGCGTCGATCTGCCCCAGGGCGATCTTGTTGCCGAGGAGGATCGCGGCTTCCAGGCTGGTGCCGCAGGCCCGCTGCAGATCGAAGGCCGGAGTCTCCGGCGCGAGCGTGGTGCCGAGGACGCATTCCCGTGCCAGATTCCAGTCGCGCGAGTGTTTCATCACGGCGCCGAGCGCCACGTCACCAATGCGCTGGCCGCCGAGCTTGCAGGCATCGACCAGGGCCTGCAGCGTGGCAGTCATCATGTCCTGGTTGGAGGCATGCACGTAATTGGTGTGGGCCCTGCAGAAAGGGATGCGCCGGCTGGCCAGGATGGCGACACGTCGTGGCGGCTTGAAATGCATGAGAACCCCCTATTGGCCGAATGATGGCGCTCCGGCGCCCAGGTATTCCGTTTCTTCCGGCGTATTGACCCGGCCCAGTATCCTGTTCCGGTGAGGAAACCGTCCGAAGGATTCAATGATGTCGTGATGCAGTTCGGCGAACTGCGCAAAGGTGGCGAAGGTGGCCTTCAGCGTGGCGGAAACGCCGGAGACCATGCCCTCGTAGATCTTCACCGAGCGTTGCTGGATCTTCAGCGATTCGGCATGTTGCAGGGGCATGAAATAGAAGGCCTGCTGGAAAGGGTCCAGGGTTTTGTAGTCACCCTTCATGGCGCCTTCGACACAGAATTTCAGCGCCTGGGGATCACGGGAGAAGGCCTTGGGCGTGCCCCTGTGGATGTTCCGGCGGAACTGGTCGAGCAGCACGATCAACGCCAGCCGGCCCTGGGGGGTGGCAACCCAGTTGTCGAGCTGGCCTTTGGAAGCCCGGTCCACCAGGCCGGCAAACTCGGTGCGGATCACCGCATCAGTCACCGCGTCGGCCGTGAACCAGCGGTCCATGCGGCTGTCGACGGTGGGCTGGTCCCGGGTATCCGGCTGGAACCAGAAATCGAGTACGCGCTGGATATCCGGATCAGTCACGGCGGCGGTGGGGCCGGCGGCGGGGGGAGCGCTGCTCATTGCAGGGCAATCTTCTGCTCGACCAGGGTGCCGGGTGTCACCGTGAACACGGCATCCTGGTACTTCGGTGGTCCGAAGCGGGGGCGGGCATTGTTGGACAGGCCCGCGGGTTCCTTCGGTATGCCGATGAAATTCCGCTTGAGCTTGCCGTCATCATCGACGTCCTGGAAGATCGAGAGCGCGTACTCGCCGGCGGGCAGCAGCAGCTCGACGGATACCCGGTCGCCGACCCGGTTGCCGGCGATGGTGACCACCTTCTGCGTGCGGTAGCGGTCGCTCAGCCAGTCGTCCTTCCGGTCGTAGACCCAGACATACAGCTTGCCGGCATCGGACTGGACGTTGGTCGCCACGATCCGCAGATCAGGTTCGCCGTCGGCCAGCGCGGTGTTCATGGCTGCTGCCGCCGTGACACAGAGCGGGACCGCGAGCAGCAGCTGGAGGAGGGAGGACAACTTCATCAGACGAATTCCCCGCAGGTTTCAGGATGTGCCCATGCCGATGGCCGTGCGCGCCGCCATGGCGACCGCCAGAGCCTGTGCGGGATCCGGATTCAATACCGTGAAGTGGCCCATCTTCCGGCCCGGCCGGGCTTTGTGCTTGCCATACAGATGCAGGCGCAGGCCGGGACGATCCAGCAGCTCGAGCCACCGGGGCTCGCCGTCGGCCCACAATTCCCCGAGCAGATTCACCATGACTGCCGGCATTGTCAATATCGGGCTGGCCAACGGCAGGCCGCACAGCGCCCGCACCTGCTGCTCATACTGGCTGCCGGTACAGGCATCGAGCGTGTAGTGGCCGCTGTTGTGAGGCCTGGGCGCCATCTCGTTAACGTACAACCTGCCCCCGGAGATGAAGAACTCCACCCCCAGTGTACCGACATAGTCGAGGGCGGTCGCAATGCGAATCGCACAGTCCCCGGCCGCTGCCGCCAGCTCCGGGCTGATGCGGGCCGGAACCACCGAGACATCGAGAATCCCGTTCCGGTGATGGTTCTCGGCCAGCGGAAAACAGGCGGTGTGGCCGCCTGCATCCCGGGCCAGTATCACCGAGACTTCGCAATCGAGCGACAGCCGGGCTTCCAGCACGCAGGCTTCGCCACCCAGCCGGTGCCAGGCCTCTGCCGCCACTTCCCGCCCGCTGACCGTCGCCTGGCCTTTGCCGTCGTAACCGAAACGGGCCACCTTGAGGATGCCGGGGAACAGCTGGTCCGGCACCCCGGCCAGGTCGGCTGCGCTGCGAATCACTGCGCAAGGGCCGTGCGGCAGCTTGTGGTCAGCCAGGAATTGCTTCTCGGCTATCCGGTCCTGGCAGGTTGCCACGGCCGCAGCCGACGGATGTACGGGTATGGATTGCGCGATTTTCTCCAGCACCCTTGCCGGCACATTCTCGAACTCGGTGGTGACGGCGGCGCAATGGGTCGTCAGGGCCTCGAGCGCCGTGGCGTCATCATAGGCGGCAGCCAGATGCCGGTCTGCCAGCCGGCCTGCGGGGCTGTCGGCATCGGGGTCCAGCACCCACACCTTGAACCCCAGCTCATGCGCGGCCATGACGAAGTAGCGCCCGAGCTGTCCGCCACCCAGCAAGCCCAGGGTGGCGGGCGGCAGGATCGGGGCGCCGGACTGACCGGTTGAGGACACGGCCGACACGGTGGCAGGCATCTAGTCGGGCAGCTTCATCGCCATGACGGTTTTGGCCTGTCGCCGGCGGAAGTCGGCGAGCAGATCGGCAAGGGCCGGGAATTCGCCCGCCAGCACGGCGATCGCGAACAGTGCCGCATTGGCCGCCCCGGCCTCGCCGATGGCAAAGGTCGCCACCGGCACGCCCCTTGGCATCTGCACGATCGACAGCAGCGAGTCCTGACCGGCGAGCACCTTCGACTGCACCGGTACGCCGAGCACCGGGAGCGTGGTCTTGGCCGCCAGCATGCCGGGCAGATGCGCCGCACCGCCGGCGCCAGCGATGATCAGCTTGAGGCCGCGATCACGGGCCTGTTCGGCGTATGCAAACATCAGATCAGGCGTGCGGTGTGCCGAGACCACGCGCTTCTCGAAGGGCACGCCAAAATCCCGGAGAACCTGCACGGCGGCTTTCAGCGTGGGCCAGTCCGAAGCAGAGCCCATGACCACGCCAACGATGGGTTGCTTGCCCAGGGCGCGCCCGGCAAAAGCCACCACGCGGGGGCGCCGGCTGCCGGCCTTGGTATCGGGTTTTGCGGAAGGTGCCATGCCGGCATTCTAACCCTACAGGCCAAGCGTTCGTGCCAGCCTGAGCAGGCCCGCCGCGCTGATGGCGTCCGTGATGATGCCGGCTGACACCATGTCCAGTGCCTCGGTCAATGGCAGGCGGCGGATCTCCAGTTGTTCGGTGGCGTCGAATGCCGGCTGCCCGCAAGTCAGATCCTCCGCAAGAAAGACATGGCCTTCCTCGTCGGTGATCGAGTTCGAAGGATGCACCTGCATGATCCATTGCAGCCGGCCGGCAACCAGGCCGGTCTCTTCATGCAGTTCGCGTGCGGCGGCCTCTTCAAGGCGTTCATCGCGCGGGGCGCCGCCCATGGGCAGTTCCCACGAGTACCGGTCCAGTGGAAAGCGCCATTGACCAACCAGCCACGTGTGTTGTTCGGCGTCGAGGGCAATGATGGCCACGGCACGGTTCTTGAAGCTGATCTTGCCGTAACGGGGCCGGCTGCCATCCGGCGCGATGGTGTCGTGAGTCGTGACCGTGAACCAGGGGTTGTCGAATTCCACGTGGGTCGACAGCGTCTGCCAGGGATCAGGACGTTTGTACATCAGCCAGATGTTCCTTCAAGCGGTTGAACCAGAGGTGCATGGCGAGTCCGCGCACGATCATGAAGACTGAAAAAGCCAGCCAGAGGCCGTGATTGCCCATGCTCCGTGTCAGATACCATACGGGAACAAACACGAGAAACGCCGCCGAGCTCATCACGACGCGCATCTCCCGACTGAGCGTCGCGCCGACATAGACGCCGTCGTAGAAAAAACTCCACACCGCGATCATCGGCAACACCACAAGCCAGGGCAGGTATTCGCCGGCCGCAGCCTGCACATCCGGCAGGCTGGTGAGCAGCCGCACGATGGTGGGTCCGGCCACCCAGAAAACAGCGGTGAATGCACAGCCGAAGACCAGTGACCAGCCGAGCGTGCGCCGCACGGCACGCAACATGCCGGCATGGTCGCGGGCGCCCACCGCCTTGCCCACCAGTGCTTCCGCCGCATTGGCAATGCCATCCAGGGCGTAGGACGTCAGCCACAGGAAGTTGAGCAGCAGGGCATTGGCGGCCAGGATGACCGTGCCCATGCGGGCGCTCTGGGCCGTCATGAACACGAAGGTGAACATCAACGCCAGGGTCCGGGCAAAAAGGTTGCCATTGATCGTCAGCAAATTCCGGTACGACGCGAGATCCAGCAGGCGTGCGCCGGACCAGCTGCTGGGGTAGTGACGCAATTCCCGGCGGACCAGCCACACCGCCATGGCCGTGCCGGCCAGTTCCGCCAGCAGGGCGGCTGTTGCGACCCCACGCACCTTGAACCCGAGGCCAAGCACGAACCACAAGTCCAGAACCACGTTGCACAGATTGATGACCAGCGTGATCGCCAGGGGCCCGCGGGCGTTCTGCATGCCGAGCAACCATCCGAGCGCCACGTAGTTGAACAGCGTGGCCGGTGCGCTCCATACCCGGATGTCGAAGTACTGCTGGCCATGACGGCTGACTTCGGGCCCGGCGCCGATGATGGCAAAGGCAAGGCGCCCGATCGGACCCTGCAGGATGATGATCAACGCGCCGATCAGCAGGGCCAGCAGGGCTGCTTTGCCCAGCGCCTGGCGCAGGGCCATGCAGTCGCCCGGCGTGCGCTCCACCGATCCCGTCACCGATCCATGTACCTGCGCCGTGATGCCGGTGGTGCCCATGCGCAGGAAGTTGCAGCCGATGAAGAGCACATTGAAAACCTGGATCGCGGCAGCCACGGCGGCCAGATACACCTTGTCGTCCAGGTGGCCCAGCACACCGGTGCCAACCAGCCCGACCAGCGGCACCGATACCGACGACAGCATCATGGGCAGGGCAATCGCACGGATTGCCCGGTGGCTGTAGGGATCGTGGCTCAACTCAAACGCGGATGCGGAGGACGGCGTAGAACTTGGCCAGCACCCACAAGGGACCGATGAGCAGAAAGCGCAGATCCCGGAAAAACGACGGGCGGCGTCCTTCCGCGTAGTGGCCGACGAACTGGCCGATCCAGCCGATGACAAAGAGCAGTGCGGAGCTCTGCCACAGCGGTACCGGCAGCCAGGTGGCAGCGGCCACCAGGGCTGCAACCAGTGGTGCGGCAATCACCATGCCGACACCGAGTCGTGGCGCCAGCAGCAGGTAATACACGACGAGACCAAGCAACGCGGCGGTGCCGAAATTGAGCCATGGCGGAGAGTCCGGCGGCACGCCGGGAATCGGGATTGAGGCCAGCAAGCCGATCACGGCGACGACGATCAGCGGCACGCAAATACTGTGCATCTACCGATTGAATGGATGCCGATGATCAGCCGAATATTCCGCCAACAGCCCGGTTGCTGTAGTGCTCACCCGGGAATTCATACTCTGTTCAGCACATGGCGGCAAGTCTTGAGACAATCCGGTTTGCACTTCAACTGATTATCCTTAACCGACTATCCAGGGAGCCACGAATGTTCAACAGCAAGTTCCTGCGATCCACGGCCCTCGTCACGGTCATCACCGCGCTGGTGGCCGGATGCATGACCTACGATCCGTATTCCGGCGAAAAGCAGGTCAGCAAAACCACCAAGGGCGCTGCCGCCGGCGCCGGTGTCGGCGCCATCATCGGGCTGATTTCCGGCGACAGCTCCAGTGAGCGCAAGCGCCGGGCGATACAGCTGGGTGCGGCCGGTGGCCTGGCCGGCGGTGCGGTCGGCAACTACATGGATCGCCAGGAATCGAAACTGCGGGCCCAGTTGCAGGGCAGCGGCGTCAGCGTCACCCGGAACGGTGACCAGATCATTCTCAACATGCCGGGCAACGTGACCTTCCAGACCAACAGCGCGGACATCAACGCCGGTTTCTACGATGTCCTGAATTCGGTTGCGATCGTGCTGAAGGAGTTCGACAAGACGGTGGTTGATGTGGCCGGGCATGCCGACAGCACGGGTGCTGCCGATTTCAACATGCAGCTGTCACAGCGGCGGGCTGGCAGCGTGAGCAGCTATCTGGCTGCGCAGGGCGTCAACCAGCAGCGGCTGATCACGGTTGGCTACGGGTCTTCCCGGCCGATCGCGAGCAATGACACGCCGGCGGGCCGCGCCCAGAACCGGCGGGTTGAAATCACGCTGCAGCCCATCACGCAGTAGTCGCGGGCAATTCAGACGGCCGCCCGCAGGGTCTTCAGGGCATTCTGTTCAATCTGGCGAATGCGCTCGGCGGAAACGCCGTGGCGCTTCGCCAGCACCTGCAGCGTGGTCTTCTTGTCGCTGAGCCAGCGTGCTTCGAGAATTTCCCGGCTGCGTGGATCGAGCTCGTCCAGGGCGTCGTGCAGGCGGTCGGCACCGTGCTCGCGCCAGTCATCGGCCTCCAGCGCATCGGCCGGATCGCTGCCTGCCGCCGTGAGGTACAGCGCCGGCGAATAGGTGGCTTCGTCATCGGTTTCCGGGGCGGGATCGAAGCTCACATCCTGGCCGGCCAGGCGTTCCTCCATCTCGCCGACGTCGCGGACGGTGACGCCCAGGTCCCTGGCAATCAGTTCCCGCTCGGCGCCCGACAACCAGCCCAGATGGCTTTTCGCCCGGCGCAGATTGAAGAACAGCTTGCGCTGCGCCTTGGTGGTGGCCACTTTCACCAGCCGCCAGTTGCGCAGCACGTATTCATGGATCTCGGCCCGGATCCAGTGAACCGCAAAGGACACGAGGCGCACACCCATTTCCGGGTCGAAGCGCTTGACGGCCTTCATCAGGCCCACATTGCCTTCCTGCACCAGATCGCCGAGCGGCAGGCCATAGCCAAGATAGCCGCGGGCAATGTGGACGACGAAACGCAACTGGGACAGCACGAGCTCGCGGGCGGCCTCCAGATCATCGTGGTCCCGGAGGCGGCGGGCCAGCTCGATTTCGTCGGCCTGGCTCAGCACGGGCACCTGGCCCACGGCGCTGATATAGGCCTCGAGGCTGCCGATGGGGCCGGCCAAGGGACCAGCCAAAGGACCGGCCAGAGCCAGCGTCCGGGCAGCCGAAGGCGATTCGGGGCGTAGGGCGATTGCTGCAGTCATAGGGATCCTCCTGAGCCAACTTTAGCACTCACCGGGTTGGAGTGCTAAACCGGCCTTGGGTTCCCTTGCCGGGTCGGTCTCAGCCCACCTGCGGCTGAATGGCACTCAGGTGGCGGGACACCGCCATCCACGCCCCACCAAGCCCGGCCAGCACGCCGCCGCCCAGTACGGCCAGCAGGCTGGCCAGCCGGATGCTGCCCAATTCGAAACTGCTGCCATACAGCCCGGCCAGGTGGGTGACCGATCCGCCCAGCGCCCACAGCGCGATGAGCAGAATGACCACAGCCACGAGGCCGCCGAAGGCGCCATACCAGAAGCCCAGATACAAAAATGGCCGACGCACGAAGGCATCGGTGGCGCCCAGCAGCTTCGCCACTTCGATCTCCGCCGATCGATTCTGGATATCGAGCCGGATGGTGTTGCCGACCACGATGATCACCGTGGCAATGAGCAATCCACCCACGATCAAGCCGAGGCGCCGCACGAGATCCAGCACGCCGTTGAGCCGCTCCACCCATTGCAGGTCGAGTTTCACCAGATCGACATCCGGTGCGTCGCGCACACTGGCGCTCAGGGCTTCAAGTCCCGGGCGGTCCAGGCCCGCCGCGGGCCGGACCACGAGCGTGTGAGGCAGTGGATTGGCCGGCAGAGCCGCCAGCGCTCCGGCAAAGCCGGGATCCCTGCCGAGTTCGGCCACCGCGGCATCGGCGGAGATCACCCGCACGGCCTCCACACCGTTGCGCCGCCGGAGGTCGTCGGCCAGCGCATCGGCCCGCGAGCGCGGTGCGCCCGGCGTGAGATACACCGAGAAATCCCGGACTTCAGCCCAGCTGCCGGCGAGTGCGCGACCGGAATCGACCAGCACGCCGAGCAGTGCCGGCAGCGACAGTGCCACGCCGATCACCAGCACTGTCAGCGCCGTGGCCACCGGGCTGCGCGACAGCGTGCCCAGCGAGCCGATGGCGCTCTGGGCGTGGCGCGTGAACCATTGGGCCGGATTCATGCTCGAGCCTTCAAGGCCGCATTGCCTCCGCGTCTTCGCCCACCTGGCCGTCGACCAGATGAATCTGCCGGCCACCCAGATGCTCGACGAGATCCAGGTCATGACTGGCGATCAGCATCGTGGTGCCGGCAGCGTTGAGCCGCTTGAACAGGGTCATGACTTCGAGCGCCAGATCAGGGTCCAGGTTGCCTGTTGGTTCGTCGGCGATGACCACGGCGGGACGGGTGACGATGGCGCGGGCGATGCCCACCCGTTGTTGCTCGCCGGCCGACAGGGTTTTAGGCGGATAGCGCTCGCGATCCAGCAAGCCCACCTGGTCGAGGGCGGCGCGCACCCGTCGGCCGATTTCCCGCACGCCGGTGCCGGCGATGATCAGGGGCAGGGCAACGTTCTCGTAGGTGCTGCGATCGGCCAGCAGCTTGTTGTCCTGGAAGACCATGCCGATCTGCCGGCGATGGGCCGGAATGGCGCGGTTCTTCAGCTTGCCGAGATCGTGGCCGCCCACCGTGACCGTGCCGCGCGTGGCATGCTCGATGAGGCCGATGAGCTTCAGCACGGTGCTCTTGCCCGCGCCGGAGCGACCGGTCAGGAACGCAAGCTCACCTTCGGCGACGGTCAACGTGACACTCTTCAGCGCGTCCCGGGCACCCGCATAGCGTTTGCTGACCCGCTCGAAGTGAATCATGCGCCGCCACCAACCAGCGCTGCGGCAAACTCATGCGCATCGAATACATCCATGTCTTCCGCCTGCTCGCCGATGCCGATGAAGCGCACCGGCACGGGCAACTCGCCGGCCAGCGTCAGCAGTACGCCGCCTTTGCCGCCGGCATCCAGCTTGGTCATGGTGATGCCGGTCAGGCCGATGGCGGCATGGAACTGGCGGGCCTGGGCGATGGCGTTCTGCCCGAGGCTCGCATCCAGCACGATCATCGTTTCGTGCGGCGCCGTTGGATCCAGCCGACGGATCACGCGCACGATCTTCTGCAATTCCTGCATCAGATGGGCCTTGTTCTGCAGCCGCCCGGCAGTGTCGGCCAGCAGCACATCACAGTGGCGGGCCTGCGCCGCTGCAAACGCATCAAAGATCACCGCGGCGGGATCGGCGCCGATCTGCTGGGCAATCACCGGGACATCGTTGCGCTGCCCCCATACCTGGAGCTGCTCGATGGCGGCTGCCCTATAGGTATCGCCGGCGGCCAGCATCACTTTCAGGCCGGAGTCCTTGAATCGCCTGGCCAGCTTGCCGATCGTCGTGGTCTTCCCGGCACCGTTCACGCCGACCATCAGGATCACGAACGGCCGGATGCCGTCGGGGATGATGAGCGGTTGCGCCCGCGGTTCCAGGATCTCGGTGAGCGCGGTCTGCAGCACGCGGCGTGCTTCGTCGACCGTGGCGACGGTCCGGCCCCCGGCTTTCTTCCGCACGCGCTGGATGATGTCCGTGGCCGTGGTCAGGCTGACATCGGCCGCCAGCAACTGCATCTCCATGTCTTCCGCGGTCTGTTCGTCGAAGCGGCGACCCGCCAGCCAATCGAGCGCGTTGCCGAGCCGGGAGCGGGGCGGCCTGGTTGGCATCGGCGGCGGTGTGGTATCTGGCGCAATTGCCGGCGCGGGAGCAGCCTGGTTATCGGGGGCGCTGGCGCCATCGGTCGTGGCAGGGCTGCTGTCATCCGACCCGAGCAAACGCTCCTTGAGGCGGGCAAAAAAGCCCGGGCGGGAACGGGCCCCGACTTTTGCATCCGCTGGCATGCCGCCATGTTAGCTAAACTTTGCGCATGCCGCGCAGACAACCCCGACGAGATCACCGCAGCCCGCGCGGCAGCGTCCGCATCATCGGCGGCCGCTGGCGGGGCCGACGGGTCAGCATCGTCGACAGCGCCGACCTGCGGCCGACACCGGATCGCGTGCGGGAAACGCTGTTCAACTGGCTGGTGCCGGCAGTTGCCGGTGCACGGTGTCTGGATCTCTATGCCGGTACCGGCGTCCTCGGTCTCGAGGCGCTGTCCCGCGGTGCGGCCAGCTGCTGGTTCGTGGAGCGCAATGCCGAGGCCGCCAGGGCCATCGAGACCGCACTGCAGACCCTGGGCGGGCAGGACAACGCCAGGCATGCCGTGCACAAGGTGGATGTCCGGCGCTGGCTCGAGAGCCCGGCGCCCGACAGCTTCGATATCGTTTTTCTCGACCCGCCGTACGCAACCGGACCCCTGGCCGAGTTGTGTACACTGCTGGCCCGCGGCTGGCTGGCCCCGCGGGGCTTTGTGTACCTGGAAACGGCCCGCAATCATGCCTTCCCCGCGCTGCCGGAGACCTGGCAGTGGCATCGGGAAGCCGAGGCGGGCGACGTGCGCTACGGGCTTGCCACCATCAGGAGTTCGTGATCATGGGTATCGGCGCCATGTACCCGGGGACCTTCGATCCCATTACCAACGGTCATCTGGATCTGGTGTACCGGGCCGCCCGGCTGTTCGATCGCGTGGTCATCGCGGTGGCGGCCAGCCCGAACAAGGTGCCCATGTTCACGCTGGAAGAACGCATCCGGATGGCGCGCACGGCGCTCGCGGACATCCCGAACATCACCGTCGACGGTTACAGCGGCCTGACCGTGGATTACGTGCGTGAGCAGGGGCTGAAGGTCATCATCCGGGGTCTGCGGGCCGTGTCGGATTTCGAATATGAATTCCAGCTGGCGACCATGAACCGGCATCTGCGCTCGGAAGTCGAAACGATCTTTCTCACGCCTGCCGAGGAACACATCTTCGTGTCGTCGACCTTTGTCCGGGAGATCGGCATCCTGGGCGGCGATATCGCTCCGTTCGTTCCGCCGGTGGTGGCCGCTGCGCTGGCCGAAAAGCGCAGCGCCCTGCAGAAATCCACCGGGCCCGCATCTTGAGCATCGTCGGCCTGCCGTTCACCGTGTCGCGCCTGCTAGCGGTGGGGCTTCTGGTCCTTGGCGGGATGCTGCCGGCAATGGCGGCAGAGGCGCCCGCTGCCGGCACGAAAAGCATGGCCGGCATCGCCTCGGCCCATCCGCTGGCGACCCGGGCCGGGGAGGAGATTCTGGCGTCCGGGGGCAATGCCTTCGATGCCGCCGTGGCCATCAGCGCCGCGCTGGCCGTTGTCGAGCCCTTTGCCTCGGGCCTGGGCGG
Source organism: uncultured Chromatiaceae bacterium (assembly GCA_964384525.1). GTDB lineage: Bacteria > Pseudomonadota > Gammaproteobacteria > Steroidobacterales > SHZI01. Next base: position 4,995 of record CAYLKO010000041.1, on the reverse strand, counting down.
CGGGGCTTTCTGGCTGCTGCATGAGGCAAGGAATGGTCGTCAGACTTTCATCGATGCGCGTGAAGTCGCGCCGGGCAAGGCCACCCACGACATGTACCTGGATGCCCAGGGCCAGCCCATTCCGGGGGCGACGCTGAATGGGCCGCTGGCTGCCGGCATTCCCGGCGAGCCTGCGGGACTTGCCTATCTGGCCAGGCACCATGGTCGCCTGCCATTGGCCAAATCACTGGCGCCGGCCATTCGCTACGCCGAAGAGGGTGTGCCGGTCACCCGCAGCATGGAACTCGGCCTGCGCTTTCGCGCCGGCACGGCCCGGCAGTCGCCGGCCTTTGCCGCCGTTTTCCTGCCCGAGGGCCAGGCACTGGCGGTTGGCGATGTCGTCCGTCAGCCGGATCTGGCGCGGACGCTGCGCCGCCTCGCGGCTGACGGTCACGACGGCTTCTACAAGGGCCCGATCGCCCAGCAGCTGGTCGACGGCGTGCAGGCTGCCGGCGGGATCTGGAGCCTTGCCGATCTAGAGCGTTACCGGGTGATTGCGCGCGAGCCGATTCGTACCACCTTTCGTGGCATGACGATCGTCTCGGCGCCACCGCCGTCGGCCGGCGGCGTTGCCCTGGCCGACATCTTCAACATCCTGGATGGCTACGAGCTGCCCAGCCTGTCGCCAACCGATCGCGCCCATCTGACGATCGAAGCCATGCGCCGCGCCTACCGCGACCGGGCCATCTACCTGGGTGATCCGGCGTTTGTCACGATGCCGCTGGCGCGACTCCTTGGCCCCGATTACGCCGCCGGCCAACGCACCTCGATCCGGCTCGACCGGGCCACGCCCAGCACGCAACTGCCGGGCATTCTGCCGGTGGCGGCCGGCGGCACGAACACCACCCATTTCTCGGTGCTCGACAAGGCCGGCAACCGCGTCGCCGGCACGCTCAGCATCAACACCTGGTTCGGCTCGACCTTCGTGCCACCCGGTACCGGCGTGATCCTGAACAACGAGATGGATGATTTCGCGATAAAGACCGGCATATCCAATGGCTATGGCCTGATCGGCACCGAGGCGAATTCAATAGCACCCGGCAAACGCATGCTGTCGAGCATGTCGCCGACGTTTCTGGAGAGTGACCGTGGCGTCGCCATTCTCGGCACGCCGGGCGGCAGCCGGATCATCAGCATGGTGATGCTGGCGGCCATGGCCTGGCACAACGGCGCCGATGCCCGGCAGATGGTGGCGCAGAGGCGCTATCACCACCAGTACTTCCCCGATGTGGTCACCTATGAAAACGGCGCCTTCACCGCCGACGAGATTGCCGGGCTGACCGCACGCGGCCACAAGCTGGCGGTGAGTTCACGCGATTACGGCAACATGCAGGTCGTCACCTGGGATCGGGCCAGCGGCCGGGTCGAAGCGGCGTCCGATCCGCGCGGCGGCGGCGACGTGCTGGTCTACTGATGCCCGGCTAGCGCTGACACTGCGGGCAGTAATAGCTGGACCGCTGACCCAGAATCGTTTTCCGGATGGCCGTCCCGCACACCATGCAGGGCAGCCCGGCGCGGTCGTACACGCGGAGCTGTTGGCTGAAATAGCCGGGTTGGCCATCGCCATGGTGAAAATCCCGCAAGGTGGTGCCGCCGGCCCGGATCGCCTCGGCCAGCACCTCGCGGATGGCGCCTGCCAGGGCGTCGATGCGCGGCCGCGAAATCCGCCCGGCGGCCCGGGCCGGATGAATGCCGGCCCGGAACAGGGCCTCACTGGCGTAAATGTTGCCCACTCCAACCACGATGTGGGCATTCATGATCAGCGGTTTGATGGCCACGTCGCGTCGCTGGCAGCGAGCGTGCAGATACGCGCCGTTGAAGCCGTCGCCCAGCGGTTCCGGACCCAGCGGCGCCAGCAAGGGATGCAGGGCCGGGTCGTCACCCGTCCACAAGGCCGCACCAAAGCGTCGCGGGTCGTTGAAGCGCACGATGACGCCGGCGTCGGTGATCAGATCCAGATGATCGTGACGACCGGGTGGCCGCGGATCGCGCAGCACCATGAAGCTGCCCGTCATGCCCAGATGCAGCAGGCCCGTACCATGACCGTGCCCTGTACCGCACCGCGTGCGAAGCAGCAGCCATTTGGCCCGTCGCTCCAGGGTCGTGACGTCTGCACCCGTCAGCTGCTGCGTGAACTCCGCCGGAATCGGCCAGCGCAGGGCCGGCACCCGGGTGATGATCCGCGCCAGTCGCCGCCCCTCCAGCCATGGCGCGAGGCCGCGTCTGGTCGTTTCGACCTCGGGTAATTCAGGCACCGGCCACCGACCCGTAGGGAAATTTTCCACAGTGGGACCCAATCCGGGGACCTGTGGCCACGGCTCGAGCTAGGGTGAACAGGGCCGATTGAGGCGGGCACGCCACACATCGGGGCAGCACACCCTTGAAATTGCTGCAAGCTGAATGCATTTCATTCACCGGTACTCGTGTCTATAGTGTCTGGCTGGCATTCGATCCAGCGTTCAACCTGTCGAGGTAAGCATGAACTTTCTTGAACTGTTGCAGAACGGCATTCTGGGCCTGAGCGGCTGGGGCAAGGTGATTGCCACGCTGATCATGCTGCAGATCTCGATGATGGCGACCACGCTGTATCTGCATCGTGACCAGGCGCACCGAGCGCTCGATCTGCATCCTGCCCTTCGTCATTTCTTCCGCTTCTGGATGTGGCTGACCTCCGGCATGGTGACCCGCGAATGGGTGGCCGTCCATCGCAAGCACCATGCGCTCTGTGAAAAGCCCGGCGATCCCCACAGTCCCGTGGTCTTTGGTTTGAAGAAGGTGCTGCTGGAAGGCGCCGAGCTGTATCGCGTCGATGCCCGCAACCCGGAAGTTGTGGCCAAGTACAGTCGCGGCACCCCCGATGACTGGATCGAGCGCAATGTCTATCTGCGCTACGGCGTGGCCGGCATCTACAGCCTGCTCGTGCTGGATGTGCTGCTGTTCGGCGTGATCGGCATCACCATCTTTGCCTTCCAGATGGCCGCCATGCCGATTTTCTCCGCCGGCATCATCAACGGGCTGGGCCATGCCCGTGGTTATCGCAATTTCGAATCCGACGATGCGGCGACCAACCTCTATCCGATAGCCTTTTTCATCGGCGGCGAGGAACTGCACAACAACCATCACGCCTTCCCGTCCTCCGCCAAGTTCTCGATCCGTCCCTGGGAGTTCGACATCGGCTGGATGTACATCACGATCTTCAAGGCCTTCGGCCTGTGCAAGGTCCGTCGCGTGGCGCCGGAGCCGCAGATCGCCGCCGCCCCCCGCCAGGTCGACGTCGAAACGCTCAAGGCCGTGCTGGTCAACCGGATGCATGTGCTGCGCGACTATGCTGCCAAGGTCACCGTGCCGGTGTTCCGCCGCGAGGCGGAAGCCAATGCCAGCACCCGGCAGTTCTCGCCGCGGCTGCTCATTCGTCGTCCGCAATTGCTGGATGCATCGGCTCGTGACCGGCTGGCGCATTTGCTCGACAGCAATCCGGTGCTGCGCACCGTGCATGAGTACCGGCAGCAGCTGATGGCCATCTGGGAAGAGGCCAACCTGAGCAATGAGGCGCTGGTGCGCAATCTGCGCGAGTGGTGCGCCCGGGCCGAAGCCAGCGGCATCGAAGCGCTGCAGGAATTTTCCGCCCGGCTGCGCGGCTATCTGCCGGGGCCCGTGGCTCTGGCGATGTAGCGCTCTGGCGGAAACGCCGGAGGCCAGGTCGCCCACACAAAAAAACCCGCCGAAAGGCGGGTTTTTTCATGGCGGAAATCATCGTCCCGGTTGCAGGCCGGAAACGGCAGGCTTCCGCAGCACTATTTGATCTTGGCTTCCTTGTAGATCACGTGCTTGCGCACCACCGGATCGTACTTGTTCACTTCCATCTTTTCCGGATGGGTGCGCTTGTTCTTGGTGGTGGTGTAGTAGTGACCGGTGTCGGCAGTGGACACCAGTTTGATCTTGTCGCGAATGCTCTTGGCCATGTTGCTAACCTTGGGTTGCTAAGCTTTGGGTTGCTAAGCTTGGGTCGACCGGCCGGCAAGCGCCAGATCAGCCAATACCTTTTCGATGCCCAGCTTGTCGATCGTGCGCAAGCCCCGGGTGGAAACCCGCAGCGTGACAAAGCGCTTCTCGGCCTCCAGCCAGAACCGGTGGGGATGCAGATTGGGCAGGAAACGCCGCCGCCGGCGATTGTTGGCGTGCGAGACCGTATTGCCGTAAGTCGGCCGCTTGCCGGTAACCTGACAAACCCGGGACATAAACAAACCTCTGTTGGGCCAGTAACTTGACCAGTAACTTCAATTGAGCCGCCGGGAAGCCCGGGGCCGCACTTTATACCAGCCGGGGCGGCCCTACAGCAAGCCCCGGCTGGCCAGGGACACGCAATCGCCGTCGCCGATCACGAAGTGATCCAGCAACCGGACATCCACCAGATCCAGGGCATCACGGATCCGGCGGGTGATCAGGCGGTCGGCCTCGCTCGGCTCCGGCACCCCGGAAGGGTGGTTGTGCGCCAGGATCAACGCGGCGGCATTGCGCAGCAGAGCCTGGCGCCAAACCTCGCGAGGATAGACGGTGGTGCTGTCAATAGTGCCGCGAAACAGCTCCTCGAAGGCCAGCACCCGATGGCGATTGTCGAGAAACACGCAGCAGAACACCTCGTGCGGCCGGTCCCGCAGCCGCGCGATCAGGAAATCCTGACTGTCGGCCGGAGAGGTGATCGCCCGCCCGGTCATGAGCTTTTCACCCATGTAACGGCAGCAGCACTCGCGGACGGCGGTCAGCACCGAGGATTTGCCCGGCCCCAGTCCGTGCAGGGCCTCCAGCGCGGATGGCGGCGCATTGAGCACCCCCCGCATGCCGCCAAAGCGATACAGCAGTTGCCGGGCCAGATCGAGGGCTGACACGCCGGCGACGCCACGGCCCAGCCCCACCGCGAGCAGCTCGGCATCGCTGACATGTCCCGGTCCGGGTTGC
>CAYLKO010000040.1:16519-24523 GCA_964384525.1 uncultured Chromatiaceae bacterium | reverse complement strand
TCAAGCAGGCGCTCGATCCGCTCGGCATCATGAATCCCGGAAAAGTCCTCGCAACCCGAAACCAGGTCTCCTGACCGATCCAGGTCACCAGCAGCCGCGCCACCGGTGCTAAACTTGCGGCCCTCTCGGGCCGCCAGACCGGCGCTCCCGGCTATCTGGCAGGCAAATCATGAGTACGACGAAGAAGGGTTCAGGCAACGGCGCGGCCGGCGACAGCGAACGGCGCTATTCCAGCATCGTGGTCGATGGGGTCAATCAGGCGCCCAGCCGGGCAATGTTGCGGGCAGTTGGCTTCAGCGAGGCGGATTTCCGCAAGAGCCAGATCGGCGTCGCCTCGACCTACAGCATGGTCACACCCTGCAATATGCACATCGATGTGCTGGCGCGGGCCGCGATCAGCGGTGCCGACGAGGCCGGTGGCAAGGCCGTGCTCTTCAACACGATCACGGTGTCCGACGGCATCTCGATGGGCACCCCGGGGATGCGCTACTCGCTGGTGTCCCGCGAGGTGATCGCCGATTCGATCGAAACCGTGGTCGCTGCGGAGGGCTTCGACGGCTTCGTCGCCATCGGCGGCTGCGACAAGAACATGCCGGGCTGTGCCATGGCCATGGCCCGCCTGAACCGGCCGTCGGTGTTCGTTTATGGCGGCACGATCCGGCCGGGCGCCCATCGGCGCGATATCGTCTCGGTGTTTGAAGCGGTGGGCGCCGTTGCCAGTGGCAGCATGAGCGAAGCCCAGCTGTTCGAAGTGGAGCGCACCGCCATTCCCGGGCCGGGCTCCTGCGGCGGCATGTACACGGCCAACACCATGGCCTCGGCGATCGAGGCCCTGGGTTTGAGCCTGCCCAACAGCTCCGGGCAGGACGCCGTGTCCGATCACAAGCGCGACGACGCCCGCCAGGCCGGCGCTGCCGTCGTTGAACTGGTGCGCCGGGGCATCCGGCCGTCGGACATCCTGTCACGCGAAGCTTTTGAAAATGCCATCACCGTGGTGATCGCGGTCGGTGGCTCCACCAATGCCGTTCTGCACCTGCTGGCCATTGCCCATGAAGCCGGCATTCCGTTGAGCCTGGATGACTTCACCCGCCTGGGCAAGCGCACACCGGTGCTCGCCGACCTGCGCCCCAGCGGCTACTACGCGATGTCGGAGCTGGTGGCCATCGGTGGCATCCAGCCGCTGATGAAGCAGTTGCTCGACGGCGGTCTGCTGCACGGTGATTGCCTCACCGTGAGCGGTCGGACCCTGGCCGAAAATCTGGCCTCGGTGGGTGACTATCCGGCGGGGCAGAAAATCATCCACTCCCTGAGTGATCCCTTGAAGAAGGACAGCCACCTCGTTGTCCTGTATGGGAATATTTCCCCTGATGGATCCGTGGCCAAGATCAGCGGCAAGGAAGGCCTGCGCTTCGAGGGCACGGCGCGGGTGTTCGGCTCGGAAGAGCTGGCCCAGGCCGCCATCATGAATGGCACGGTCGTGGCGGGGGATGTGGTGGTGATCCGCTACGAAGGCCCCGTCGGCGGGCCGGGCATGCGGGAAATGCTGAGCCCGACCGCCGCGATCATGGGCAAGGGACTGGGCGACAAGGTGGCCCTGATCACCGATGGCCGCTTTTCCGGCGGCAGCCACGGCTTTGTCGTCGGCCATGTGACGCCCGAGGCCGCGGTCGGTGGGCCGATTGCACTGCTTCAGGATGGCGATCGCATCACCATCGATGCCGAAGCACGGCGCATCGATGTCGCGCTGACGGCAGAGGAGCTTGCATCACGCCGGCAAGCCTGGACTGCGCCAGACAAGGTGGTGCCGCCAGGCACGCTGCGCAAATATGCCCGACTGGTCAGCTGTGCCTCCCTGGGGGCCGTGACCACCACACTCACGTAGCTCACATCACATGGCTGGCAACTGGATCGTTCTGAAGTTCGGTGGCACGAGTGTGGCCACGGCCGAACGCTGGGCCACTGTTCGACAACTGGTGCAGCAGCATCAGGCGGCAGGACTGCGGCCCGTGGTCGTGCATTCCGCGGTCGCCACGGTGTCCAACAGTCTCGAAGCCATGCTGCGCGCGACGGTGGCCAGGGAGTCCCGACCCTCGCTGGAGGGTCTACGCAAGCTGCACTTCGATCTTGCTGCGGCGCTGGGTGTCGACGGCTCCGGGATTCTCGAGCCGTATTTCCAGGAACTGGAGCAGTTGCTGGCCGGCATTTACCTGATCGCCGAAGTCAGCCCGCGGATCCAGGCCCGGGTGATGACCATGGGCGAACTGATGGCCACGCGCCTTGGCGCCGCCTACCTCAACGTTCAAGGCGTGCCCACCACCTGGCTCGATGCCCGGGAGCTGCTGCAGTCGCAGACCATGACCGGCATGAATGAGCGCAGCGCCTGGTTGTCGGCCACCTGCGACTTCGCCGCCGATCCGGCTCTGCAGGCACGCCTCGCTGCCGTTGACGGTGTGTTGCTGACCCAGGGATTCATTGCCAGCAACAGCCGTGGCGAAGGCGTGCTGCTGGGGCGCGGCGGCTCGGATACCTCCGGCGCCTATTTCGCGGCCAAACTGCAGGCCACCGCCCTCGAGATCTGGACCGACGTGCCCGGCATGTTCAGCGCCAATCCGAAGGTGGTTCCCGGCGCCCGCCTGCTGCGCAACCTGAGCTATACCGAAGCACAGGAAATCGCGTCGACCGGCGGTTCCGTGCTGCATCCCCGCTGCATCAGTCCCTGTCGGCGCCACGGCATTCCCTTGAAGGTGCTGTGCACGACCCAGCCGGAGGCCCCCGGCACCCTGGTGACCGCACGGACCGGCAGCGATGCACCACGTGTCAAGGCAATTCTTGGACGTAGTCGCATCACGTTGATTTCCATGGAAACCCTCGGCATGTGGCGTGAGGTCGGCTTTCTCGCCGATGCATTCAGCTGTTTCTCCGACCTGGGGTTGTCGATCGACCTGATCTCCACATCGGAAAGCAACGTCACTGTGACGCTTGACCCCGGCACCAACTCGCTGGACAGTCATCTGCTTGCAGAGCTGGAGTCGCATCTCGCCAAATTGTGCCGGGTCACCATTCTGCAGGGCCTGGGCGTGGTCAGCCTGGTCGGCCAGAAAATCCGGGCCGCGCTGCACGAAATCGGGCCTGCCCTGGAAGTCTTCCAGGAACACAGGATTCACCTGGTGAGCCAATCGGCAACCGACCTCAATCTGTCCTTCGTGGTTGAGGAAGATCAGGCGGCCCGGCTCATCCAGCAGCTGCATGCCACCCTCGTGCACCCGGGACCCGGTGACGAGGTGTTTGGCGAAACCTGGGAGGAACTGCAGGGCGTCCGGGCACAACCCGTGGTGCGTGAGGAGCCGTGGTGGGTGCAGCGTCGGGCCGAACTCATCGCCATCGCCGGCAGCAAGGGTTCCGCCTATGTCTATAACCTGCCGACGGTTCGCGCAGCTGCCCGTCGCCTGAAGGGCCTGCAATCGGTCAATCGGCTGCTTTATGCGGTCAAAGCCAATAATTCCGCTCCGGTACTGGCGGCCATTCATGCGGAAGGCTTGAATTTTGAATGTGTGTCGCCGGCTGAAATCGAGCTCGTGCTGAACCTGTTTCCGGATCTAGACCGGCAGCGCATTCTCTACACGCCCAATTTCGCGCCACGGGCCGACTATGCCTTCGGCATCGACCGCGGTGTGTGGTTGACTCTCGATAATCTGCATCCGCTGCGTCACTGGCCGGAGTTGTTCCATAACAGGGAATTGTTTCTGCGGATCGATACGGGGCATGGTCACGGCCACCACAAGCATGTGAAGACGGCCGGCATCCAGTCGAAGTTCGGCATTCCCCTGTTTGAACTGGAAGAGGCGCGGGAGCTTCTGGCGGCCTGCGGAGCCACCGTGGTCGGGCTGCACGCGCATGTGGGCAGCGGCATCCTCACACCGGACAACTGGCAGGAAGTCGGCCGCGATCTGCTGGCCGTTGCGCCGCACTTCCCCGCGCTGCGCTTTCTCGATCTGGGTGGTGGCCTTGGCGTGCCGGAAACCTCCAGTCAGCCGCCGCTGGATCTCAGGGCCATGGATGCCAGCATCGCGGAGCTGCGTTCGGCGCTACCGGGGCGTGACGGCGGCCAGGCTGCGGATCTCGAGATCTGGCTGGAGCCGGGGCGCTACCTGGTGGCCGATGCCGGTGTCCTGCTGGCCACCGTGACCCAGACCAAGGGCAAGGGCCAGATGCAGTACGTCGGGGTCAGCACCGGCATGAACAGCCTGATTCGCCCGGCGTTGTATGGCGCCTTCCATGAAATCGCCAACCTGAGCCGCTGGGGCGAAGCACCATCCGGCATCGTCACGGTTGTGGGCCCCATCTGCGAAACCGGCGACCGGCTGGGCGCCGACCGCTTGCTGCCACCGTGCACCGAGGGCGATGTGCTGGCGATCGGCAACGCCGGCGCCTATGGTCATGTGATGAGCTCCCGCTACAACCTGCGGGAGCCGGCCGATGAAGTGGTGATCGACGATCCGGCGTGAGCCGGAGTGTGTGGCAGAGTGCGTGCCTAAGTACGTGCCCGAGTACGTTGTCAGGGGCGTCAGCCGCGATGGCGCCGTTCGAGTTCGCTGACCACGTCACGCAGGCTTAGATCATTCACCGCCAGCAAGACCAGCAGGTGATAAACCAGATCGGCCGCTTCGGCGACGATCTCCCCGCGATCATGGCCGCCGCCCGCAAGCGCGAGCTCCACGCCTTCCTCGCCGACCTTCTGGGCAATGCGCCGCGGACCGGCTGCGAGCAGGGCAGCCGTGTAGCTGCTCTCGACGGTGGCCGTGCGACGGTCGGCGATGATTTGCTCCAGGGTGTGCAGGAAGTCCACGTCGTTGGTCATGCTCTCACCTCGATTCCCGCCTGGCGCAGGGCGGCTTTCAGTTCAGGGATGTTGATCAGGCCCTTGTGAAAAACGCTGGCAGCGAGCGCGCCATCAACGGCGGCTTCAGCGAAGACCTCGATGAAATGCCCGACCGAGCCGGCCCCGCCCGAGGCAATGAGGGGCACCGAACACAGTGCCCGTATCGCCTGCAACTGGGCAATATCGTAGCCGCGCCGCACGCCATCCTGATTCATGCAGTTGAGGACGATCTCACCCGCGCCGAGATCCTGGGCCTGCCGTACCCACTCCGCGGTGGTCAGGCCGGCGAAGGCGGTTTTGGCCGGATCACCGGTGTTCCGGTAGACCCGATAGAGGCCATCCTCGGCACGACTGTCGATGCCCACCACCACGCACTGCGATCCAAAGCGAGTGGCCAGTGCGGTGATCAGCGAGGGATTGGCCAGTGCCGGACTGTTCACCGAAATCTTGTCGGCACCGTGACGCAGAACTTCTTCGGCATCTGCCACGCTGCGGATGCCGCCGGCAACGCAGAAGGGAATGTCCAGAACTGCGGCCACGCGATTGACCCAGCTCCGGTCCACCGAGCGCCCCTCGGGACTGGCGGTGATGTCGTAGAACACGAGCTCATCGGCGCCGGCATCCCGATAGCGGGTGGCCAGCTCAATGATCCCCCCGACGATTTCGTGATCACGGAATTGCACGCCCTTGACGACCTGCCCGTCGCGGACGTCCAGGCAGGGAATTATGCGGCGCGCGAGAATGACTCGATCTCCTCGAGTGTCAGCCGGCCATCGAGCAAGGCCTTGCCGGTGACGACCGCAGCAATGCCGGTGGCCGCCAGTTGTTGCAGGTCGGCCAGCGAGCCGACACCGCCCGAGGCAATCACCGCCGCTTCGGGATGGCGCGTGGCGCACTCGCGATAGAGGGCCAGATTGGGACCGGCCAGCGTGCCGTCCTGGGCGATGTCGGTACACAGGAAATGGCGGGCGCCACGGGCGATGAAGCGTTCCAGCAAATGCCAGAGACTGTGGGTACTGTCCTGCACCCAGCCGCGGGTGAGCACCACGGGATCACCCTGAAGTGGTACGCGGACATCAAAGGCCAGCACCAGATGATCGGCACCCAGCTGATCGAGCCAGGCGAGCGCGACGTCCGGGGTTTCGGCCGCCACGGAGCCGATGACCACGCGCTCGACGCCGGCTGCCCGCAGCGCGAGAGCGCGATCCAGATGGCGCAGGCCGCCCCCGGCCTGCACGGACAGGCCATCGAGCCGCGTGAGTTCCTGGATCAGGTCCAGATTGCGCGGGCTGCCCGTTTTCGCGCCATCCAGGTCGACGACATGCAGCTGCGCCAGGCCCGCATCACGATAGCGGCGGGCGAGCGTGACGGGGTCTTCGGAGTAAACGGTGACCTTGGCGAAATCCCCCTGGAAGAGCCGCACGCACTGCCGATCCAGCAAATCGATGGCCGGGATGACATCCATGCTCAGCAGTACCCCAGGAAGTTGCGCAGCACGGTTGCACCGGCAGCCCCCGAGCGTTCCGGATGGAACTGGGTGGCAAGAAAGTTTCCGGACTCCAGCATCGCGGCAAAGGGCCAGCCGTACTCGGTCTGGCCAACGGTCGTGGGACCGACGGCGGCGGCATAGCTGTGGATGAAATAGAAATGGCTGTGGTCGGGCAGGTCGGCAAGCAACCGGCTGTCGGCAATTCTGGCGACCTGATTCCAGCCCATGTGCGGCACCGGCCGCCCCGGCATCGACTGGAAACGCCGGACCACGCCCGGTATGGCACCCAGGCATTCGCAGTCGTCTTCTTCCGAGCGTGCAAACAACAACTGCATGCCGAGACAGATGCCGAGCAGGGGCTGTGTCAATTCCGGCACGACGGTGGCGAGTCCGGTGGCGTGCAGCCGATCCATTGCGGCGCGAGCGGCGCCCACGCCCGGCAGGATCACGTGCGAGGCCCGCCGGATCGTGGCCGGGTCCGCCGTGACTTCACTGCGGGCGCCCAATCGCTGAAGCGCGAACTGCAGCGAGGCGAGGTTGGCGCCGCCACCATCGATGATGGCGACGTTCGGGCTGGCTGCGGTCACAAGCTACCCTTGGTGCTGGGCAGAGAATATCCTTCTTTCACAATGGCCTGCCGAAGTGTTCTCCCAAATCCCTTGAAGCACGCCTCGACCATGTGATGGGTATTTTCCCCGCGCACGGCGATATGCAGATTGGCGCGCAGCGCGTCGGTGATCGACCGGAAAAAGTGCGGAATCAATTCTGTCGGCAACTGGCCCACTTCGGCTCGCGGAAATTCCGCCTCGAAAACCAGATAGGCACGGCCGGACAGGTCGAGGCTGATCCGTGCCTCGGCTTCATCCATTGGCAACTGGAAGCCGAAGCGGCTGATGCCCCGCTTGTCGCCCAGTGCGGTGCGCAGGGCCTCGCCGAGCGCCAGCGCCACGTCCTCGACGGTGTGGTGCTCATCGACATGCAGGTCACCGGCGCACTCGAGCTGCAGCGAAAACCCGCCATGCTTCGCGATCTGCTCCAGCATGTGATCGAAGAAGCCGAGGCCGGTGTGGATGCTCACCGGCGCAGCGGTATCCAGATCGACGGTGGCAACGATGCGGGTTTCCCGGGTTTCCCGGCGCACCGTGGCGATTCGAGGGTGATCCAGGATCTGGTGGACCACACGGCTCCAATGGCCCGGGGCCGCCGGATCGCTCAGCACCCCCTCGAGGCCGAGGTTCTGCGCCAGCTCGAGATCGCTGGGCCGGTCACCTGCCACGAAGCTCCGCTCGCGATCGAGGCTGGTCGAGCGCAGGAACGTCTTGAGCAGGCCGGTGCGCGGCTTGCGGCACTGGCAACCATCTGCCGGCTTGTGCGGGCAGACGAACACCTCACTGAAAGTGATGCCCTGCGAGGCAAACAGCTCCAGCAGAAAATCCTGGACCCGGCGGAAGTCGGCTTCCGGGAAGGAACTGGTGCCGAGGCCATCCTGATTGGTCACCATGACGAACTCATAGCCGGCTTCCTTGAGCAGCAGCAGGGCCGGGATGACTCCGGGCACGAGTGCCACCTTGTCGAGCCGGTCCACCTGCTGATCGGCGGGCTCATAAAGCCCGCGCAGGCGGCGGCTCGCCACGAA
>CAYLKO010000040.1:0-16509 GCA_964384525.1 uncultured Chromatiaceae bacterium | reverse complement strand
AGGATGAGCGTGCCGTCGCGATCGAGAAAGGCTATTTTTCGCATTGCGGCCATCAGGAATTCAAAGCCTCCAGCAGTTGGTCGGTCTCGGCTGGCGAGCCGACGGTGATGCGGACGCAGGATGGCAGCAAGGGATCCCAGCTGAAGTCCCGCAGCAGGATGCCGGCCTGCCGTGCGCGTTCCACCACCGTGGGCGTGCCAGTGGTCTCGACCAGGATGAAGTTGGCCTGGCTGGGCCAGACGCGGGCGATGCCCGGCGCCGTCGCCAGGGCAGTCAGCAGGCGCTGCCGTTCCGTCACGATCTGGTCACGGTAGCGGGCAAAGGCCTCGAGCACCTCGGGGGTCAGCGAGCGCAATACCGCCTCCTGGCCCGTGGTCGGGAAGCAGTACTGGGGCAAAGCCCTGCCCAGCAACTCGACAACGGGCGACTGCCCAATCAACACCCCGCAGCGGACTCCGGCGAGGCCCAGTGCTTTCGAGAGCGTGCGCAGAACAATCAGGTTCTCATGACGGGTGAGGAGCTCCTGCAGGGGATCATCGCCGGCAAACTCCTGGTAGGCCGCATCGAGAATCACGACGCCGCGGCCTTGCAGGCCACTGCACAAGGCATCGATCGTGGCGGTCGGCACGCTGTTGCCTGTTGGATTGTTCGGCGAGCAGACAAAAGCGAGTTTGCAGTCCGGCTCCCAGGTGGCGAGCACCTCGTCTGCGGGATAGGCGTAGCCGCAGTCCCGCTGCAAGGACAGGCGCCGGATCCGGGCTCCCTGGATCTGCGCATAGAACTCATACATGCCGAAGGTGGGCGGGCAGATCACGATGCTGTCGCGCCCGGCCCGGCAGAAGGCCCGGAGCAGCAGATCGATCGCTTCGCTGGAGCCGCGCGTCACCAGCAACTGACCGGACCTGACGCCGTAGTGCGCGGTCAGGCGCGCCGTCAGTTCGGCGGGCCGGGGATCCGGATAACGATTGAGCCCGTCGCGCGTGTCGTCGCCGGGTGGCCGCCATGGCAGCTCGTTGGCATTGAGGCGGACGAAGCCGTCCACGTAATCGGCCGGCCGATATGGGTTGAGATGCAGGATCTCCGGACGCAGCAGCGAGATCACCGCCTCCCCGGACATCGCCATGCTGTTCTCGATGGGCTGGTTCATGGCCGGGTGTCGGCTGCTTCGAGGCGGATGGTGACGGCACGGGCATGCGCGTCCAGGCCCTCCAGGCCGGCCAGCGTGCGGACCGTAGGCGCCAGGCCGCGCAGGCCGGACAGGCTGACTTCCTGCAGGGTCATGCGCCGCTGAAAATCCGTGACCGACAGGCCGCTGTAGGCCCGGGCATAGCCATAGGTCGGCAGTACATGGTTGGTGCCACTGCAATAGTCGCCAACCGCCTCGGGCGTCCACCGGCCGAGAAAAACCGAGCCGGCCGTCGTGACCAGGGCGGCGGCAGCCCGCGGGTCAGCCACCTGCAGGATCAGATGCTCCGGCGCGTACTCGTTGGCAACGGCCATGGCTTCGTCGATGTCGGTGACCAGCACGGCGACACTGTGGCGGAGCGCCTGCCCGATGATCGACCGGCGTGGCAAGGTCGGCAGGGCCTTCTCGATTTCCGCCTGCACGCGCGGGATCAGATCGGCTGCAGTCGTGACCAGAACAACATGGGAATCAGGCCCATGCTCGGCCTGCGAGAGCAGATCCAAAGCGGCAAAGCGCGGATCGGCGAGCTGATCCGCCACCACCATGACCTCCGACGGGCCGGCCGGCATATCGAGGGCCGCACCCGCGGGATCTGCGGCTACCAGCGTCTTCGCCGCCGTGACCCAGGCATTGCCCGGGCCGAAGATCTTTGCCACCTGCGGGATCGAGGCCGTGCCGTAAGCCATGGCGGCAATCGCCTGGGCACCGCCCACCTTGAAAATCTCCGTGATGCCGCAGGCACGCGCTGCATGGATCACGGCCGCATCGGCGCGGCCATCGGGGCGGGGGGGCGTGCAGAGGATCCGTACCGGGCAGGCGGCAATGAGCGAGGGCACGCCAAGCATGATGGCGGTGGAGGGCAGGGGCGCACTGCCGGCAGGCACATAGAGGCCGACGGCGGTGAGTGGCCGGCTGACCCGCTCGCAGATCACCCCGGCGGCGGTTTCCACCCGGATCGGCGGCGTCAGCTGGGCCTCATGAAAGCGTCTGACATTCCGGATCGCCTCGGCGATGGCGGCCTTGGCCTCGGCCGGCAACTCCGCTTCGGCGGTGGCAACTTCCGCTGCGCTCACCCGCAGCTCGAGAAGCTCCGCCTTGTCCAGTTCGCGGGCGAAGCGCAGCAGGGCGGCATCGCCTTCCTCGCGAACGGTGGCAATGATGTCGCGCACCCGACGGTCCATGTCGGTTGCCGCCCGCACCGCCGGCCGCGCCAGCAACTGCCGTCGTGCCGTGGTGTCCAGACTGGACCATTCGGAAATGCGCATGCCCGTCATTGGCGTACCCGTGACCTGCAGGCCCTCAGGCCAGCATTTTCTCGACTGGAACCACCAGCACGGAAGACGCGCCAGCTGCCTTCAGGCTTTCGAGGGTTTCCCAGAAAACATTTTCCTGGCAAACCACGTGGACGGCCACGCGGTCATCACGACCGTCCAGCGGCAATACGGTGGGTGCTTCGGATCCCGGCAACAGCGCGGCGATCTGGGCCAGCGCCGATTTGGGCGCATGCATCATGATGTACTTGCTCTCGCGCACCTGGATCACGCCTTCCACGCGCTGCAGGAGCCGGTTGATCCAGTCCGCCTTTTCGGCTGGCACCTGCACCGGCGTCTGCAGCAGCACGGCGCGGCTTTCCAGTATGGTTTCGCCCTCCCGCAGCTTGTTGGCGAGCAGGGTGGCGCCGCTGGAGACGAGGTCGCAGATCGCATCCGCCCGGCCGAGGCTCGGGGCAATTTCCACGGCCCCGGAAAATTCGACGACTGCGGCATCGATGCCGTGACGCCGCAGGTAATCCCTGACGATGGCGGGATAGCTCGTGGCAATCCGGCGGCCGGCGAGGTCACTCGCCGCGTGCAGGGGACTGCCGTCCGGGTAGGCAAACGCCAGCCGGCAGTGTCCGTAATCCAGAGCCCGCACGATCCGGAACGGTTCGCTGCTGCTTGCCTCGAGGAAATGCAGGCGCCTTTCCTCGACGATGTTGAAGCCCGCAATGCCAAGATCGCAGACGTCATCGCGCACCAGGCCCGGGATATCGTCATCGCGCACCAGCAGCACATCCACGGGCATGTTTTCGCCGTAGGCGATCAACTGGTCCGGGCCACGGGTGTATTTCAGGCCGCAGCGCTGCAACAGATCCAGCGACTGTTCGGTCAGCCGGCCGGATTTCTGGATGGCAATCTTGATTCTTGCCTGCTTGGCGGTGGTTTGGTCAGCGGTCATCGGATCCCGGCTTTCTGCGACGCTCGAGGGCCTTGCTGTAGCCTCCGGCGCCGCTGTTCAGATAACGGGCCACACGCCCGATGGTGGTCACGCTGACCCCGGTTCGTTCGTGGATCTGCCTATAGGGCAGGCCACGGTCCAACAGTTCGGCCACCAGCCAGCGATCCTTCAGCGCCTGCAACTCCGCGGGCGTGCATAAATCCACCAGAAAGGCCCGGACTTCGGCCACGTCCTTCAGGCTGACGATGGCGCGGTAGAGGGCCTGCTCCGCCGCGGCCTCGTGCCGGGCATTGAGTATGCGGTGTTCTTTCATGGCTGGATCAATGTATTAATGTGCTAGTACATTAATACAGGAAGACGCGTCTTTGCAAGCCGGGCCGGTGCTTTTTCAGAGGCGGGCGAGAATCGCGTCGCCCATGGCGCGGGTGCCGACTGCAGTGCCGGTCCCGAGGGCGATGTCGGCGGTTCTGTAACCGGCCTCGATGGCGGCAAACACTGCCGCTTCGATTTCCTGCGCCGCTTTTTCCATGCCCAGCGAGTGACGGAGCAGCAGGGCGGCGCTCAGGATCGTGCCGCAGGGGTTGGCCTTGTCCTGTCCGGCGATGTCCGGTGCAGAGCCATGGATGGGCTCATACAGGCCACGTGATCCCGTGCCCAGGGACGCGGAGGGCAGCATGCCGAGCGAGCCCGTCAGCATCGAGGCTTCGTCGGTCAGGATGTCGCCGAACATGTTCTCCGTCACGATGACGTCGAAATCAGCGGCCCGCGACAGGAGATGCATCGCCGCCGCATCGACCAGCACATGCTCGAGGCGGATTTCGGGAAACTCGCGGGCGTAGAGCTCGGACGCGATCGAGCGCCACAGCCTGGAGGTGTCGAGCACGTTGGCCTTGTCCACCGAGGCGATCCGGCGGCGGCGGGTCATCGCGAGCTGGCCGCCGAGGCGGAGCAGGCGCTCGATTTCGCCGCGGGTATAGGTGCACACATCCGAGGCATGATCGGCCGTCCGCTCCCGGCGGCCAAAATAGATGCCACCGGTCAGCTCGCGCACCACGAGGATATCCACGCCATGCAGGCGCTCGGGCTTCAGCGGCGAACTCTCGTACAGCGCCGGATGAGTCGCAACCGGGCGCAGATTGGCAAACACGCCCATGGCGGCGCGCAAGGCGAGCAGGCCCTGTTCCGGGCGGATGGGCGCCTCGGGATCATTCCAGCGGGGATGCCCGACCGCACCCAGCAGCACGGCATCGGCTTCGGCACAGAGCGCTGCGGTGACGGGCGGGAAGGCCGATCCACTCGCATCGATGGCGCAACCGCCGATCAGCCCATCGCGAAAGCGGAACTGATGGCCGTGTCGCTCGCCCGCAGCGCGCAGGATGCGGACAGCCTCGGCCGTGACTTCCGGGCCGATGCCATCACCGGCCAATACCCCGATCAGGGCTGCCACGGGCGGGCATTCTCGAAACGGGTGATGGCCTTGTCCTGCTCGAGCAGATAGCCCAGCTGGTCCACGCCATTCAACAGGCAGTATCGGGAAAATGCATCGATCGGAAAGCGGACGACACGGCCATCCGGCAGCTTGAGTTCGCTGGCCGCAACATCGATCGTGACCTCGACACCCGGATGCTCGACCAGCCAGCCATGGGTTGCGGCATCGACGATCACCGGCACCAGCCCGTTCTTCAGGGAATTGCCCTTGAAGATATCGGCGATCTGGGTGCTGATGACGGCCTGGATGCCATAGTCGACCAGGGCCCATGGCGCGTGTTCCCGCGAGGATCCGCAGCCAAAATTGTTGCCGGCCACCAGGATGCCGCACCCTTTGGCTTCCGGCCGGTTCAGCACGAAGTCCGGCTTCAGCTGCCCCCTGGCGTCATAGCGCCAATCGGCAAACAACGCATTGCCGAGCCCTTCGCGGGTGGTTGTGGTCAGAAACCGTGCGGGAACGATCTGGTCCGTATCGACGTCCGCCTGCGGCATGACGACGGTGCGTGAGGTGATGGTGGAAATCTTTTGCATGCGGATTCTACTCAGCGATCGAGGAGGGGCCGGGGATCGACCACCTTGCCGGCAATGGCGGACGCGGCAGCAGTCAGCGGACTGGCCAGCACGGTGCGGGCGCCAGCGCCCTGCCGACCTTCGAAATTCCGGTTGCTGGTGCTGACGCACAGCTGGCCAGGACCGACGATGTCGCCGTTCATGCCCAGACACATCGAACAGCCGGCTTCACGCCATTCGGCACCGGCCGCCAGGAATACCTTGTCCAGCCCTTCGGCTTCGGCCGCCCGCTTGACCTGCTCGGAACCGGGAACAACCAGCATGCGCACCGAGCTTGCAACCTTCCTGCCGCGCATGAGGTGCGCAGCCTGCCGCAGGTCCGACAGGCGGGCATTGGTGCAGCTGCCGATGAAGACCACATCGACAGGCATGCCGAGCATCGGCTTGTTGCCGGTGACGCCCATGTAGCCGAGCGCCTTCTGGAAACTGGCATCACCCGAGGCCGGGACGGAGTCGCCGATCGGCACGACCATGCCGGGATTCGTGCCGAAGGTGACCATCGGGGTGAGCGTGCTGGCGTCGATGGAGACTTCCCGATCAAACACCGCATCCGGATCGGAAGGCAACCGGCGCCAGCGGGCCACAGCGGCATCCCAGTCGGCGCCGGACGGCGCCATCGGACGATTCTTCAGGTAGGCGAAGGTCGTGTCGTCGGGCGCGATCATGCCGGCCCGGGCGCCGGCTTCGATCGACATGTTGCAGATGGTCATGCGCTGCTCCATGTCGAGGCTGCGAATGGTACTGCCGCGATACTCGATGACATGGCCCGTGCCGCCATTGACGCCGATCTTGCCGATCACGGCGAGGATGATGTCCTTGGCCGTTACTCCCGGCTGCAAGTCGCCTTCCACATTGACCGCCAGCGTCTTCGGCCGGCGCTGCAGCAGGCACTGCGTGGCCAGCACCTGCCCGACCTCGGTCGTGCCGATGCCAAAGCCCAGGGCTCCGAAGGCGCCATGCGTGCTGGTGTGGCTGTCACCGCAGACGATCGTCTTCCCGGGCTGGGTGATGCCGAGTTCCGGACCGATGATGTGGACGATGCCACGCTTGTCGCTGTCGAAGCCGAGCAGCTCGATGTCGTATTCCTGACAGTTTTCGATCATCAGGCGGATCTGGGCCGCAGCGGCCGGCTCGGATACCTTGTCGAGATCATCGAGCGAGTGGATCGGCACGGTTGGTGTCGAGTGGTCGAGCGTTGCCAGCGTGAGATCCGGCCGGCGCACGCGCAGGCCGCGGTTGCGCAGCACGCTGAAGGCTTCCGGCGTCGTGACCTCGTGCGTCAGGTGCAGATCGATATACAGCACCGCCGGCGCATCGGCCGATTCGGGGACCACGATGTGGTCTTCCCAGACTTTTTCAAAAAGGGATTTAGCGCTCATACCGGTTCCAGCCATCCCCAGCGATCTGCGGTTTTGCCATTGAAAAGACCAAAAAATGCTTCCTGCAGGGCTTTGGTAACCGGGCCGCGCGAGCCGCTGCCGACAGCCAGTCGATCAACCGACCGCACGGGCGTGATCTCGGCTGCCGTACCGGTCAGAAACATCTCGTCGGCGATGTACATCATCTCGCGGGGCAGAACCTGCTCGCGAACCTCGATGCCCATGTCGCGAGCCAGCACCATGATGCTGTCCCGCGTGATGCCGAGGAGAATGGATGCCGTGGCGGGTGGCGTGATGAGCACGCCATCGCGCACCAGAAACAGGTTCTCGCCGGCACCCTCGCTGACCGTGCCATCGGTGGCCAGGGCGATGCCTTCGGCAAAGCCGCGGTCACGCGCCTCGGATCCGACCAGCGTGCTGGACAGATAATTGCCGCCGGCCTTGGCCAGCGCCGGAATGGTGTTTGGCGCCACGCGCTGCCACGACGACACACAAACATCCACGCCGTTTTCCAGCGCCTCGGGACCGAGGTAGGCACCCCATTCCCACGCGGCAATCGCCAGCTCCACGGGATGTTCCGGCTTCGGCACCACGCCGATTTCACCGTAACCCCGATACACCAGTGGACGGATGTAGGCGCTCTTCAGCCCGTTGCGCGCACCCACTTCCCGGCAGGCGGCATTGATCTGGTCAGCCGACCAGGGAATGACGATGCGGTGGATCCTGGCGGAATCCTGCAGCCGCCGGGTATGCGCCTTGAGGCGGAAGATCTGCGGGCCTTTGGGCGTTGCATAGGCGCGCACGCCTTCGAACACCGACGACCCATAGTGCAACGCATGGCTCAGCACATGGACTGTTGCGGATTTCCAGGGGACGAGCTGGCCGTTGTGCCAGATCCATTCAGTCTCTTTGATAGCCATTGCTCATCCTTCCTGCAGCATCGGGGTACACCCCGTTTGCCGTTGCGCCATCCGTTACTGATTCAGCCAGGACATCCGCCCGCGCAGATCCGCACCGACCTTTTCGATCGGGTGGCTCATGTCCTTGGCCATCAGCCGCTTGTATTCGGCGCCACCGGAAGCGCTTTCCTTGATCCACTGGCGGGCAAAGGTGCCGTCACGGATTTCATCGAGGACCTTCTTCATCTCGGCACGCACATGATCGTCGACGATCCGCGGACCGCGGGTGAGATCGCCGTACTTTGCCGTATCACTGATGAACTGGTGCATCTTGCTGATGCCACCTTCGTGCAGCAGATCAACGATCAGTTTCAGCTCGTGCATGCACTCGAAGTAGGCCACCTCGGGTTGATAGCCGGCAGCCACGAGGGTGTCGTAGCCGGCCAGCACGAGTTCGGTGGCGCCACCGCACAGCACGGCCTGCTCGCCAAAGAGATCGGTTTCAGTCTCTTCGGCAAAGGTCGTTTCGAGGACACCACCCCGTGAGCCACCGATGCCATGGGCATAGGCGAGGGCGATCTCCTTCGCCTTGCCGGTCTTGTCCTGGGCAACGGCGACCAGGCAGGGGACACCCTTGCCCTGCTCGTACTGCCGACGCACGAGATCGCCGGGGCCCTTCGGGGCGATCAGCACCACATCGAGATCGGCGCGTGGCTTGATCTCTCCATAGTGGATGTTGAAGCCGTGGGCAAACAGCAGCGTGGCGCCCTGACGAATGCCGGCCTCGATTTCCCGGTACAGGGCCGGCTGGGCCAGATCCGGCAACAGGAATGCGATGAGATCGGCGCCGGCCACGGCGTCGGCGGGCTTCACGACCTTGAGGCCGTCAGCCACGGCCTTTTTTGCCGTCGGACCATTGGGCCGCAAGCCGACCACCACGTCGTGACCGCTATCCCGAAGATTGAGGGCGTGCGCCCGTCCCTGACTGCCATAGCCGAGTACGGCGATGCGCTTGCCTGCGAGCGCGCCCGGGTTCACGTCCTTTTCGGAGTAGATACGCATTTGTCTTTGTCTCCTGACTGAATTCAACGCCAAACTGATGGCAACAAAACTGATCGCAACAAAAAAAAGACCCCGTCACCATGCAGATGCGGGGTCTCGGTGACTCGTGGGAAAATCAGCCGTGCAGACGCCCGTGCTTCAGGTTGCTACCGGATGGCGGGCCGCGTTCTGCATGCCGACTGACATCATTTGCATGGCCGGTAATGGTCAGGGAACGATACCGCCTTGTCAATCGCGACAGCCCGGCCGGCATGGTATTCTGGCTGCGGGCCGGGGGCTGCTCCCGCTGCAATTGAAACCAGGGAACCCCATGCCTCGCGTCATCTATCACGATATCAATGGTCAACGCATCGAGGTGCAGATTGCCAGCGGCAATACCGTCATGGAGGGCGCGCTGGATCATGGCGTTGCCGGCATCGTGGCCGAGTGCGGCGGCGCCTGTGCCTGCGCCACCTGCCACACCTATGTGGCCGAAGACTGGCTGGCCCGGTTGACGCCCATGGAGGATATGGAAGACGCCATGCTGGACACCGCCATCGATCGACGCCCCAACAGCCGGCTCTCGTGCCAGATCGAACTGACCCCGGAGCTGGATGGCATCGAGGTCTTCGTGGCGCCGAACGAGTCCTAGGCTGCGATGCGTCTGGTCACTCTGGACAGTCGGGAAGTGGGCGGCCGTCCCGGGTTGTTGCTGTCATCCGGGGAGATCCTGGATCTGGCAGCCTCGCCGACCGGGCTGGCAGCCGCCCAATGGCGCCCGCAATCGGTTGTCAGCATTCTTGCCCAGGGCGCCGAGGGGCAGGCGCATGTCGCCCGACTCCTGGCCGAATACGCCGACGCGTCGGAATCACAGCGCGGCGCCTGGCGCAGTGCGCGCCGCCTGTTGCCGGGTGCTGGCACCCGCCTGCTGCCGCCGATCCGCCGTCCCGGACTGCTGTTGATGTTGCCCGATGCGTCCGCCCAGCAACGCGGCATCTACATCAAGAATCCGAATTCGGCCGTGGGCCCCGATGCCGGGGTGGGGTTGCCGGACGGTACGGAGCGGCCGCTCCACCTGCTCGGCATGCTCGGCCTCACGCTGGGTCGCCCCCTGTTCCGCTGCAGTGAAGCCGAAGCACTGCGCGCCCTGACCGCACTGACCCTGATAGCCGATCTCGGCACACGGCCCTTCGAACCATCGGCACGAACGTCGGCAAGCGGACCGGATCACGGCAGCGACACCGCAGCCAGACAATTTCCCGGCGCCTGCGTGCTTGGCCCGGCACTGGTGACGCTGGACGAGGTGACCAATGACTGGACCCCCGCCCTCAAGGTCAATGGCCGGTCACTGGCTGCAGTGGCCCCACCGGCCATCGCCAATCCCGCCGCCGCCGCGCGCCTCCTGACCCGCCTCGCCGAACGCTATGCATTCCGGCCGGGAGATGTCGTGGGCGTGTCAGCCGGCATTCCTGAAATCGAGTTGCCGGCCGGAAGTTCCGTCGTGCTCAGTCTGGGCTCCGACCTCGCCCTGCCGTTCTCCATCACGGGCTGAAGCAGCATGTCCAGTCGCACCTTGAATCTCGATGATCGGGTGCATGCGTATCTTCTGGATGCTTCGCTGCGCGAGCCGGCGATCCTGACCCGACTGCGCACTGAAACCGGCAAGCTGGCCGCTGCCAACATGCAGATCTCGCCGGAACAGGGCCAGTTCATGGCGCTGCTCGTCAAGCTGCTCGGCGCCCGCCGCTGCCTGGAAGTCGGTACGTTTACCGGCTACAGCGCACTGGCCTGTGCCCTGGCCCTGCCCGCGGATGGCACGGTGGTGGCGCTGGACAGCAGCGCAGAGTGGACGGCCATTGCCCGGCGTTTCTGGGCTGAAGCCGGGGTTGCAGACAAAATCCAATTGCGGCTGGGCCTTGCCGGTGAATCCCTGCGGCAACTGCGCCGTGAGGGCCACGACGCCTCTTTTGATTTCATGTTCATCGATGCCGACAAGACCGGCTACGCCGACTACGTGGAGCAGGGCTTTCATCTCGTGCGCCCGGGCGGATTGCTGGCCATCGACAACGTGCTCTGGGGTGGCTCGGTGGCCGACCCGGCCGATACCGAACGCGATACCGTGGCCCTGCGGACCCTGAATGCCACCCTGAAGGCGGATCAGCGCTTTGACCTGTCGATGTTGCCGATCGGTGACGGCCTGACGCTGCTCAGGAAGCGATAAGCTCCACAAGCTCCCCGGCGGCGCCACGTTCACAGCGCACGGTGCCGGGCAGGATGCCCGCTGCGGGCGCCTCCAGAAATGACACCATGGCAACGCCGCTGGGCAGCTCTTCGAGAACGGCCGGCAGCGGCTGTGCCTCAGCCGGCATTTCATCGGCTTCGATGTAGCACCGGCCCAGCAACGGCAGCGCCGCAATCGGAAACCGATGCTCACGCGACAAGCCGAACTCCAGCGCCATGGTCTGGACGCGGGACTCGACCACCGGCGCCTCGGGCATGCCGAAATGGGTCTTGAAGAATCCCTGGATGGCCGACATCGACGGGCCGCCGACGATCACGATGAAGCTGCGGTCGACGGCGCAGCGCACAGGCGGCGTATCCAGACCCGGCACAGGCCGTTTGACCTCGGTGAGATAGACGATCTCGCCACCCGGTCCGCGGATCTGCATGGCACGGATGTCCGTACAGAAGGACAGATCCATGGGCGGCGCAACGATCTCGAAGGGCGAGTCACGCAGCTCGGCGTAAAGCGTGTCAACGTGACGGACGATGAGTTCCACGGCCTGCCAGCCGTGGCGCGTGAAGGCCCGGAATCCGGCCTCCAGTGGCAGCTCGATGAAGCGCAGGGTGAAGTCCGGCTGGTCGTTGGCCGGTGCCTCCGGCGCCATCAGCAAGGCCGGGGTACCCGCCAGATCCGGCAGCTGCCAGCACCGGGCCTGCGCCGGGGTCACGGCCTCGCGGCTGATGACCCGATAGTGCAGGTAGCGGCTGTAAAGGGACTCGGCAACTGCCAGTGACGGCGTGCGGATGGTCACGCAGGCAATGGGCCCCAGCCGGTTTGCCGGCGGGCTCAGATGATCCCCCGGGTGCGCAGATCGGCGATGCGTGCCGCATCGAAATTCAGGAGGCTGCGATAGATCTCCTCGGAATGCTCGCCAAGCTCAGGGGCAGGGGAGCGGATGCTGCCCGGCGTCGCGGACAGCTTCGGGGCCACATTCTGCATGCGCAGTTCGCCGAACTTCGGATGCATCGTGGTGACGATGGCCTCGCGCGCCCGGAAGTGGGCGTCCTCCAGCATTTCCGGTGTCCGATAGATCTTGCCGGAGGGAATGCCGAACTCGTCCATCAGCTTTTCCACCTCGGCGGCATCGATGGTCCGCGTCCAGTCGGAGATCAGGTCATCCAGTTCCTTCTGGCGGGCGCCCCGCGCCGTGTGCGTGGCGTAGCGTTCATCCTTTGCCAGTTCCGGTTGACCCATGGCCTCGGCCAGCCGGCCGAACACCGTGTCCTGGTTGGCGGCGATGAGGATCATCCCGCCGTCACGGGTGGGGTAGACGTTCGACGGCGCCACGTTCGGCAGGATCGCGCCGGTCCGCTCCCGGATGTAGCCGGTCTTGTCGTACTCCGTGACCAGGGACTCCATCATGTTGAGGATGGCTTCATAAATGGCGGAATCCACCACCTGGCCCTGGCCGGTGCGTTCGCGGTGGTATAGCGCCGACAGGGCCCCCACGCAGGCAAAGGTGGCAGCCAGCGAGTCGCCGATGCTGATACCCATCCGGCTGGGTGGCGTCGACGGATCACCGCAGACATAGCGCAGGCCGCCCATGGCCGCGCCCACGGCGCCGAAGCCGGCGCGCCTGGAGTAGGGGCCGGTCTGGCCGAAGCCGGAGACGCGGATCATGATGAGGCGCGGATTGATCTTCTGCAGTTCAGCGAAGGACAGATTCCAGCGTTCCAGCGTGCCGGGACGGAAATTTTCCAGGACAAAGTCGGCTTTGGCGATGAGGTCCCTGGCGATCGCCTGGCCTTCGGCCTCGCGCAGGTTCAGGGTCACCGACTTCTTGTTGCGGGCGACCACCGGCCACCAGAGCGACATGCCATGCGCCTTCTCCCGGCCCCATTCCCGCATCGGATCGCCCTGGCCAGGTGGCTCCAGCTTGATCACTTCCGCGCCGAAATCACCCATCAGCTGGCCACAGAATGGCCCCGCCAGCAGTGTGCCCATCTCGATCACCCGCAGCCCGGCGAGCGGCCCGGCCGTCTGGCCGGTTGTCTGGCCTGCTGTTGAACCGGAGGGGGTGGCCTTCACTGAAGTGTGCTCATTTGCCATGCCGAAATCCTGTCTCTGATGTGCAAAGTGGTGGCGCTTGCGCCGTGTCCTGCCGCAGAATCGAGTTTGCCCTGCGGCAGTTCCTTCAGCGCAATTTTGTAACGCTGACCGCGCCGTATAGAATAACGATTTTCCACGTTACTGTAAGGCCATGAGCCAGTCAGCACGCCACGTTGCCATTATCGAGGTCGGCCCGCGCGACGGACTCCAGAGCGAGCCCGAAGTGCTGTCCACCGCGACCAAGATCGAATTCATTCGTCGCGCCATCGATGCCGGCATTCGCCGCATGGAGGTCACGAGCTTCGTGCATCCAAAGCGCGTGCCGCAAATGGCCGATGCCGAAGACGTCATTCGTGGTCTGCCGCAGGACAAGGGCGTCACGTACATCGGCCTCGTGCTGAATCGCAAGGGCTTCGAGCGGGCGCAGGCCACCGGCATCGGTGAAATCGGCATGGCCGTCGTGGCCAGCGACACCTACAACCAGCGCAACCAGGGCGTACCCACGGCAGAATCCGTCAAGGCGTGGGTGGAGATTGCCCGGGCAGCCAGGGCTGCGGGGATTCGCGCCAACGTCATGATTTCTTCCGCCTTCGGTTGTCCCTTTGAAGGCGAGATTCCGCTGCAGAGGGTTCTCGCCCTGGTTGATCAGGTCATGGAAGGCGATCCGGTCGAGTTGGGCATCGCCGACAGCATCGGGGTGGCAGTGCCATCGCAGGTTCGCGACTTGCTGGGCGCCGTGCGCGCCCGCGTTCCCGGGGTGCCCATTCGCTGCCACTTCCACAACACCCGCAACACCGGCATCGCCAATGCGCAGGCGGCCCTGGACATCGGCGTGGACTCCCTGGATGCCAGCATCGGCGGCATCGGTGGTTGCCCCTTCGCGCCGGCAGCCACCGGCAATATTCCGACCGACGATCTCCTGTACATGCTGGATCGCTCCGGCGTGGAGACCGGCGTATCCCTGGAAAAGATCATCGATACCAGCCGCTGGCTGGCCGAGCAATTGGGCAGGGGCACGCCAGCCATGCTGCCAAAAGCGGGTATCTTCCCGCAGATCGCCGAGGTCAATCGTTCCCGCGCCACGGGCTGAGTAGATCCACAAATTGGCAGCCGTGGCCGATCAGGTTGCGGTTGTCGCGTATATGCACTGAAAAATCTGAGAGGCCTTTATGAGTTACCGACTTGGGGTTGACGTTGGCGGTACGTTCACTGATCTCCTGCTCGTCAACGAGCAGAATGGCGACGCGTTCACGGCCAAGGTGCCCAGCACGCCGCAGGATTCATCCATCGGTGTCCTGAATGGCATCGAAAAGGTCTGCAGAAATGCCGGCGTGGATCCCAAGGACATCACGCACTTCATGCACGGCACGACGGTGGCAACCAACACGGTGCTCACCGGCACCGGCGCCAAGGTCGGGCTGGTCACCACCAAGGGCTATCGTCAGGTGCTGCAGATCGCCCGGTCCTTTGTTCCCGGCGGTCTCGGCGGCTGGGTCATCTACAACAAAAGCCTGCCCATTGCCCCCCTGGCGCTGACCATCGAAGCCGATGAACGCGTCGGCGCCAAGGGCGACGTCGTCCGCAAGCTCGATGAGGCAAAATTGCGCCGCGATCTCAAGGCGCTCGGCAAGAAGGGCATCGAGGCGCTGACCATTTCCCTGATCAATTCCTTCGCGAATGACGCCCACGAGAAGCAGGTCGGTCGCATCGCCGCGGAGGTCATGCCGGGCATTCCGATTTCCCTGTCTTCGGAAATCGTGCCCGAGATGCAGGAATACGAACGCACCATCACGACCGTGGCGAACTCCTATGTACGGCCGAAGGTGGAAAGCTATGTCCGCAGCCTGGGTCGCCAGCTGCAAAAGACCATGAAGGGCGCCAAGTTGCGCATCCTCCGCTCGGATGGTGGTCTGGCCTCGGCCCATGCCGCGGCCGACTTCCCGGTCAATCTGCTGATGAGCGGCCCGGCGGGTGGCGTGTCCGGCGCCGTCTGGGTGTGCAAGCAGGCCGGCTTCAGAAATCTGCTGACTTTCGACATGGGCGGAACGTCCACTGACGTCTGCCTCGTCCAGGATGCCAAGCCCCAGTTGCGTCGCGAAACCACGGTGGGCGATGTCACGGTGCGTGCCTCCTCATTGGACGTCCGCACGGTCGGTGCCGGCGGCGGCTCCATTGCCAAGGTGCCGGAGCTGACCAAGGCACTGCGCGTGGGACCGGAGAGCGCAGGTGCAGACCCGGGACCGGCCGGCTATGACCGGGGCGGAACCCTGCCCACGGTGACCGATGCCAATCTCGTGCTTGGCTATCTGCCGAGTGGCGAGGTTCGCCTTGGCGGCGACATGAAGATCCGGCGTGATCTGGCCGAGAAGGCCATGGAGTCGATCGCGACGCCACTCAAGCTGAGCATCAAGCAGGCGGCTTCCGGCGTCGTCGACATCGTCAACGAAAACATCTACGGCGCATTGCGGCTGGTGTCCGTCGAAAAGGGCTTCGATCCCCGCGACTTCTCGGTGGTCGGCTTCGGCGGCGCAGGCCCCCTGCACGCCAACGCGATCGGCAAGCTGCTCAATTCATGGCCCGTCATCATTCCACCGGGGCCGGGCGTGCTCTGCGCCTATGGCGATGCCACCACGCGCGTCCGGGATGAAGCGGCACGGACCTTCATCCGCCGTTTCAGCGAAACCACCCAGAAGGAAGTTTCCAAGGTCTTCCGTACGCTGGCCGACACGGCATCCAAGGCGCTGGATCGGGAAGGCATTCCCAAGGCGGACCAGTCCGTGAGTTACCAGGTCGACATTCGTTACAACGGCCAGGCTTTGCTGCTGACCGTTGATTTCGAGATCGATGAATTCGAAAAGCAGGGTCTGGACATCATCGGCGAGCGCTTCGACGAAATGCACCGGCAACTGTTCACGTTCGCGCTGCCACTGGACAAGGAACTGGTGAATCTGCGCGCCGTGGCCCAGGGCAAGCCCACCAACGTCCGTGCCGCCAAGGTTGAAAAGGGCAGTGCGGATGCATCGGAGGCGGTGACCGCCAAGCTGAGCATTTACGTTGACGACAAGGACCAGAACGCGAAGCTCTATGACCGGTCGAAGCTGAAATCCGGCAACGTGATCAAGGGCCCGGCGATCATCCTGGAAATGGATTCCACCACGCTGATTCTCCCGGACCACGTCGGCACGATCGACGACTGGGGCAACATTCTCATCACGCCGGCCTGACGCGCGGCATACCCGGTCAGCCCGTTACAGAATTCAGGAGCAACTCAAAATGCCAGCCAAGATCATAGAAACCCGCCCCCGGCCGTTTACGCGCAAGAAGATTGACCCCATCACGCTAGACAACATCGAGACCGGCATGCTGCATTAACGCTGGGAAATGGATACAATGCTG
>CAYLKO010000039.1:0-25706 GCA_964384525.1 uncultured Chromatiaceae bacterium | reverse complement strand
TCCAACGCTCGCGTGGTGCGACCGCCGCTCTTTCGATTTCTGGTTCGAGCAGGCCCGGCTGCTGAAGCCGGCAGTGCATGAAGTTCGCTATGAAGATTTCGTGCGCAACTTCGAGGATCAGGTACGCGGGATTACCGCCTTTCTCGGCCTGGCCTGGCACCCGGCGCAGGCCAGGCCCGCAGAACATGCCCTCGCCCGGGGCTTCATCAGCACGCCGAGCTATGCGCAGGTGATCGAGCCGGTCAATCAGCGGGCGGTGGGCCGCTGGCGGCCTTATGCCGCGCACTTCGGCACGGCCATCGAAACGCTCGCACCGTATCTGGAGCGCTGGAATTACGCGCGCTGAGCGCCGTCAAAAAAGCAGGTACGTGGAGAGGATGTACTTCGCCGATGACCGCGGCGCCAGGCCCGCATGCTGAAACATCCAGTACGGCGGGAAGATCACCAGCCGGCCGGTGCGTGCCGCAACCTGCACATCGAGCTGGGGAAACCCGGTTTCGCCACCATCGCTGACATCATTCAGATACCAGAGGAACACCAGATACCGGTTTGCCACCTCGTTGATCGAATCGAAGTGGGTCTGGAAACCTTCGTCGCCGCCGGGTTGATAGCGCTTGAGGATCAGGTCCGCCGTGCGGGGTGAATCGGGCACGGCGATGGGAGCAAGGCCGATGTCGGCGTTGTAGCGCTGCAGACCCAGCGTGATCCGGTGGCGAAAGAAGCCCTGCAGGCTCGGTTCCGACAGCTGCGTGACATTGATCTCGGTCCAGGCGGACTCTTCGAGCCCTGCCCGTTCGGTCCGGCCATTCAGCTGGTGGAATCGCGACAGGCCGTTGAAGGATTCGATCATCCGCGCACAGAGGTCGGGGGCCAGATCCGCGTCGTAGTACCGGATGAAGTGCTGGAGATTCACGCTGCTATCATAGACTCAACAGGCATGAACCCACCGCCGTCGGCCTTGCAGGATGATCCGTTGACCGATCTCACCCAGGAAGCCCAGTGGTTGCTGCGTGCCGGCCGCATCGAGGAGGCGGAGCAGGCCTTCACACGCGTGCTGAACGAATCGCCGTTCGACCTGCAGGCACTCAACATCGTGGCGCTCGCCGCCATCCGGCTGGGCCACTTCCACCGGGCCCGTGATCTGTTGAAACGTGCCGTTTCAGTGGCTCCGGACCATGCCGCCAGCCACCATCACCTGGGCCGTGCCGAAGAGCTGATCGGCGATCTGGAGCAGGCTCGCCAGGGCTATCAGCGAGCAGCCGCGCTGAATGCCGAATTGCCGGCCGCCCGCCTGCACCTTGCCGCCGTCCTCGAGAAGCTCGGCGAGACCCACGCGGCCCTCGTCCAGTATTCCCGTGTCATGGGCGACATGCAGCGGCGGGGCAGATGGCTGGACCCAACCACCACACCACCCGCGCTCGCGCCGCTAGTCGCCCATGCCGCGCAAGTCGTACGGGACGGCAGCCGTGCCCTGTACTTCAGGCTGCTGGAACCACTCGTAGCCGAGTTCGGCCGCAGCGGTTTGAGCCGGGTTGAACAAATGCTGCGCATCTACCTGCAGGAAGAAGCACCGGTGTATCCCGATGCCCGGCAACAACCCACCTTCCTGTACTTACCCGGCCTGCCGACCACCCCATATTTCGAGCGCGATCTCTTTCCCGGGCTTGCGGCCATCGAAGGGCAGACCGCCGCCATCCAGGCCGAGCTGCAGGCCTTGCTGACCGGGAATGAAGGCAACAATGAAGTCGTGTTCGGCTCAGCCGAAGTCGCGGCCCAGAACCTGCGCGGCCACCGTGGAGCACCCGGCTGGACGGGCTACTACTTCTACCGCCATGGCGAACGGCGCGAGGACAATTGTGCGGCCTGCCCGGTCAGCAGCGCAGCGCTGGATCAGTTGCCACTCTGCCGGGTGGAGGCACACGGGCCTGAAGTCCTGTTCTCGGTGTTCACGGCCGGCACCCACCTGCTCGCGCAGCGGGGCGTAACCAATACGCGGGTCGTCGGCCAGCTGCCGCGCATCGTCCCGATGGATTGTGCGTTGCAGGGCGGCGGAATCGAGCACGTCTGGCAGGAAGGCCGCGCCGTGGTCTTTGACGACACCTATGAACACGAGGCGTGGAACCGCAGCGATGCCACGCGTGTCGTGCTGATCTTCGATCTGTGGAATCCCCATCTGACTGCGGTGGAGCGTGCAGCGGTGGCCAAGGTCGTGCATGCCATCGGCGAGTTTCGCACGGCGATGGAAGGCGCCTGAGGCGATGAAACTGCCCCGCCCCTTCTATCGTCTGCCGGTGCACTTCGATGCCGGGCAACTGCTCGCGGAGGTCCGTGCGCTGCCGGCGGACGCCTGGGCGCCCCATCCCAACGCCATCGAGGGCAACAGCTCGCTTCGCCTCATCAGTGTCGATGGCGGCGAAAATGACGCAGTGCTCGGCCACATGCTGCCCACGCCCCACCTGCTGGCCGCACCCTATCTGCGCCAGGTGCTCGCGCGCTTCGGCGTCGTGTGGAGCCGGTCGCGACTGCTGCAGTTGGCGCCACGGGTCGGCGTGCCGGAACATGCCGGCATCAACTACCACTGGTTCACGCGGGTGCGCGTGCATATCCCGATCCTGACCCTCCCCGAAGTCCGTTTTCACTGTGACAACGAACAGGTGCACATGGCGGCGGGCGAAGCCTGGGTGTTCGACAACTGGCGCCTGCACCGCGTCGACAACCCCACGGCGCAGGAGCGCATTCACCTGGTTGCTGATACCTCCGGCAGCGCCCCGTTCTGGCGCCTCGCTGCCCACGATCACCTGCCGCCAGACCAATGGCATCAGCATCGCTACGACCCGCTGGCCGATGCCCGGCCGATGACCGAACGCGGTGTGGCCCTGGCGGTGATACCTGCTGCGGAAGTCGACTGGCTGTTGCGCGATCTGGGTGCCGAACTTGTCACGGTTGGTTCCGGCAGCACGGCGGGGCACGAACCGGAACAGCAGGCGGTGGCACGCTATCGCCTGCTGCTCGAGGCCTTCTGCCAGGACTGGCGGCAGTTGTGCGCCTTGCACGGCCTCGGTGGTGATGGCCTGGCGGATTTCAGAAGTGCCGTCGAGGCACTGCGCCGGGGCTCGCTTGAGCTCGGTGGCGGTCTGATCATGCGCACCAATGGCGTCGAGGCACATCGGGTGCTTGAGGCCCGCGTGCTGCAACACCTGCTGACCGGGCCCCCGCCGGCAACCGTGCGCACGCAAACGGCAACACCGACACCGGGCCCCGTAGCGCCACAGTGGCCGGCACGACCAGCCCACGCGAGCCCCTTGCTGCAGGCCCCGGTATTCATCGTCGCAGCGCCCCGCTCCGGCAGCACGCTGCTCTTTGAAACGCTGGCCACGCATGGCTCCCTCGTCACGCTTGGTGGTGAAGCCCACTGGCTGATCGAGAGCCAGCCAGGCTTGAAGCCAGGCGCACCGGGCATCGACTCGAATCGGCTGACGGCTGCCGACCTGAACGCCGACATCGCGGTAGCGCTCTGCCGGAATATCCTCGGCGGTCTGCAGGACTCAGCCGGTCGACCGGTGACGGATGGGCCGGATGAGGATCACAACCGGCTGCGGCACTTTCTCGAAAAGACCCCAAAGAACGCCCTGCGGATTCCCTTCTTCCACGCCCTGTTCCCCGATGCCAGATTCATTTATCTGTGGCGAGATCCGCGCGAGAACATCAGCAGCATGATCGAGGCCTGGGAGTCCGGCGGATTCATCACCTATCCTCAGCTGCCCGGCTGGGATGGCCCGTGGTCGATGCTGCTGCCACCCCAATGGCCATTGCAACGCGGCCGGCCGGTCGAGGAAATCGCCACCTGGCAATGGGACACCGCCAATCGCTACATCTGCGACGATCTGGCGGCCCTACCCCGTCAGCAATGGACCGTGGTTCGCTACGATGAGTTGCTGGCATCCACGGCAACCACCCTGGAGCGGCTCTGCCGGTTTCTGGGTCTGGCTGCGGATGCAGGCCTCGCCGCCCGACTGGCGCAGCCACTACCCTGGTCGCGTCACACCCGGACACCGCCCGCACCGGACAAGTGGCTCAAGCATGCCGATCGCATCGAACGGGTGCTGCCGGGTGTCGGCGCCACCTGGCATCGACTGCAGACGCTGGCGACTCAGTCCTCGAAGGTATAGCCATGCCGTGCGATCACCGCAGCATCGCGCTCCGCGACGTGATCACGCAGTGCCTGGTTGTAGTAGTCCACGTAGGGTCCATGCGTTGTGGTGTTGCGGGCTGGTGAGCCCAGGATCTCGGCGCGGCAGGCCGCACTGACGGGTTGCCCGGCTGCCGTGAAGAGCTCGAGCAGCTGCCCCGGCAATTCCTCCATGCGTCCGACCTGCAGTGTTCCCCGGGAGCCATCGTTCGTGGCCGCGGGATGGTACATGTAATCGTAAAGAAAGGAATAAAAGCCCGTGGTGCTGCCGCCTATGCGGGCGAGGACAAAGCCGGGGAGATTGAGGCCCCGTGTGCCGTAGTCGCGCGGCAGGCCTTGCACGGCACGGGCGAGCAGCGGCGCGTTCTGCCCGAGATCCAGCAGGTTGTGGATCGCATGATGGAAATCCAGCCGGCCCTCGTCGCTGACCGCGCGGAACAGCGCATTGGGCTGCGGTCGCTGTCGCTGAAAGCTGTACCACGACACGTAATAGCTCCACGGATTCCGCACCAGGCCCACCACCGGCAGGCCGGCGCAGGACGGCGGGATCAGTGCCCGTGGCAGGTGATAACCGATTTCCCGGGCCTCCGGAAAATGACGCTTCAGGCAGTGATTGACGAAGCTGCCGCCTGACTTGTGCAGATGCAGGAAGACCAGGTGGCTGGTGGTGATCATGCCGGCAAACCAGTCAGACGACCCTCCACCTCCGGCAGCTGTTGCCCCAGGGAGCGGTCACCGCCGGCCACCAGTGCGAGCAGCGCCGGGGGCGGCAGAACATCGCAGATGAGATGCGTACGCGCCCGCTCCGGAGCGGCATTCCAGACACCGTGCGTGGCGCTGTTGTTCAAGACCCAGACCTCGCCGGCGGCCATCCGGTAACTCTGGCCAGCACACCACATGTAGACGTTCTCGTGCGTCGTGATCGGCACATGGATGCGCAGGGTCTTGTCGAAGTACAGGGCACGATCGATATGTGGCGCAACGATCTGCCCGGCGGGCAGCCGTGCCAGCAGGCAGCGCTGCGGCGGAGCACGGAGCAGCGCCAGCACCTCGCGGACATGGGGCAATTCCGCAAGCACCGGCCGGTCTTCGACGGGCAGCGGCCCTTCGGCTGGTGCATGGCCACGCAGGAACAAGGCCTCGGCGGCCCGGTGTACACCGACACGACCTGCCGTGGAGCCCCACACTGCCGGTCCCAACGCCGCGATTTCGGCGGCCAGTCGCATGGCATCCACCTTGAGCGACAAGCGCACGCAGGCCCCGAGCAGTTGAGCCTTGTCCAGTACAGGACTACCCGGCAAGTCGAACATTCAGTGAGTATACCTGCATGAATTCACCGGGCCTTGATCACCCCACTCCGCCGCTGTCGGCGCCCTCGCCGTGGGTCCGGCGCTACGCGGCACTGGTTCC
Organism: uncultured Chromatiaceae bacterium; assembly: GCA_964384525.1. Taxonomy (GTDB): domain Bacteria; phylum Pseudomonadota; class Gammaproteobacteria; order Steroidobacterales; genus SHZI01. Next base: position 20,107 of record CAYLKO010000039.1, on the reverse strand, counting down.
ACCCGGGGGGCAGGTCCTGGATCTGGCCTGTGGCACTGGCCGCCATGCCCGGTTCTTCGCTGACCACGGACACCGCGTGGTGGCGGTCGATGTGGACATCAGCGCAGTTGCGGATCTTCAGGGACGGTCCGCTTTCGACATCCGCCAGATCGACCTGGAAACCGGTGACTGGCCCTTCGCGGCCGGCAGCATGGCGGGCATCGTGATCACCAACTACCTGCATCGACCGCACCTGCCCCGCCTGCCCTCGACATTGAGCCCGCAGGGCGTGCTCATCATCGACACCTTTGCCGTTGGCAACGAGCGCTTCGGCCGGCCCCGCAATCCCGACTTCCTGCTTGCCGCCGGCGAACTGCTGCACGCCCTGGGCAGCGAGTTGCAGGTGGTGGCTTACGAACACGGCATGACACCGCATCCCCGGCCGGCGGTTCGGCAGCGGATCGTGGCCGTGCGTACCACCGAACCGGTACTGCTGCCGGCGTGAAGACGTCAGTCGATCAGGCGGACACGCCCGCGCCGTGCGGCGTATGGCCCACGGTTGGACGACAGTGCCGGCTGGACCACCCGGCCGACAGGCTGATCCGCCGCCAGGATGGGCAGCTCAGCGAGGAGCCGGGGCTCGCCCAACAGATAACCCTGGGCCCAGCTGATCCCGAGGCGGCTGAGCAGATCGAGTGTGGCCTGATCCTGGACAAATTCGGCGACTGTCTCCAGCTCCATGACCCGCGCCACTTCCGCGATCGCCGCCACCACGGATTGCGACACGGCATTGGTCGGCAGATCGCGCACGAAGCTGCCGTCGATTTTCAGGGTGTCGACCGGGAACAACTTCAGATAGGCAAATGAACTCAGGCCGGTACCAAAGTCATCAATCGAGAACCGGCAGCCGGTTCGCCGCAGCGTGTGCATGAAGTTCTGGGCACGTTGCAGATTCGCCATCGCCACCGTCTCGGTGATTTCGAAACAGATCTGCGAGGGCGGCACACGACTGCGCGCCAGCTGCTCCTGCACAAACGGCAGAAAGGCCTCACTGCCCAGGCTCTGGCCCGACAGATTGATGGCAAACCGCGTGCCCGCAACGCCGAGGGCCACGGCGCTACGGCCCAGCATGGTCAGCGTATTGGCGACCACCCAGCGATCCAGCTCCTCCATCAGCTGGTAGCGCTCGGCGGCGGACAGGAATTCGTTGGGCGAGATGTGGCTGTCGTCGCTGTCGAGCAAGCGGACCAGCACTTCATAGTATGCAGGGCGATCGGTCCCGGCCTTGACCGGAAAGATGGGTTGGCCCAGCAGGGCCAGCCGGCCAAGTTCAATGGCATTGCGGATGTAGCCGACGAGGTGGATGTCATCGAAGCGCTGAATGATCGACACATCTGCCGGCTCATACACTTCCACCCGGCCGCGGCCACGGTCCTTGGCTGCGTCGCAGGCCACCATTGCCGTCGACAGTGGCCCCCGCTCGGAGCGCAGCGCATCCTCATCGGCAATGGTGCCGATGCCAATGCTGACCGCAGCCCGATAGCTGCGCTCGCCCTGGCCGAATTCCAGCAGCCGGAAGCGGGCCGCAATCCGCTCACCCAGTGCATACCCGGCATCGAGATCACCCTCGGTCAACAGGGCGGCGACACGGTCACCACCGACGCGGGCGATCAGGTGCCCGGGCAACTCATCGCGCAGCACCGTGGCAAAGCTCGCCAGCACCCGATCGCCGATCTCCCGGCCGAGGGTGTCGTTGGCGACGTCCAGGCGATCGATGTCGAAGTACATCAGCGTCTTCGGCGGCTCATCACCATCGGCGTTGGCGGCCACGCTGAGCGTGAGTTGTTTTTCGAAGGCCGACCAGGCCGTCAGGCCGGTCAGGCTGTCGTAGGTCCGGTCCAGAACCGTGGCCATGTGGGCGGCCACGAAGCGGCCAACGCGTGACCGGCGCCGCCCGCTGAATTCCGGACCTTGCCAGCCATCCAGCACCAGAATGCCGGCCGGCGACTCGTCCGCTCCGCGGATCACGGCCGCGCAGTACGACTGATTCTCCGGGACGGGGCCGGCGACTGCCGACCGCGCGAAAGCTTCCAGGTCGGCGCGGGACATCGCCTGGCCCTCCACCACGAGGATGTTCTTCTCGGGGATCAGGATCGCGGCCGTGCGCAGCTGCAGGAGCTTCCGGCACAGAGCCAGAATCCTGCGCAGCGTGGGTTCACAATCTGCCGCGTCTGCGACGGTTCTTTCAACCTCATGCAGCAGGCGTTCCTCGGCGGCCTGCACACCCAGCTTCCGATAGCCCTCCACAAGCCGCACCCGCAGGCTCAATTCACGCTCCAGCGTGCGGGTGGCGGGTTGGAGTGCCGTCGCGCAGTCACTGGCCGGGAGCTGGGCCTGATCGGCCGCCACCAGAAGGACCAGCACACCGAGTGCCTGGGCTTTTTCGTTGCGCAGAGGCAGGAGGTAGGCTACGGCATCAGCCAGGTCGATGCGGGCGGGGGCCGCTGCGTCATCTTCGCGGATGACATCGAGTGCCGCATGGCAGGCGTCATTCAGGGGGATTGGCGGATGCGGTTCTTCGCTCCACAGAAGGCTGCGATCCCGACCATGGCAACGGATGCCACGCAGGCCTGGCAACAGCGCGCGCAGCAGCGCGGTATAGTCACTGCGGATCTGTCCCTTGTCGCTGGTCGTGCGCTCGTCCGCCACGAAGTTCCGTCACACCCGTTAAACCGCTGAAAGTGTGATGGTTTTTACAGACCCTGAGCGTGACCGTGCTCGCAAAAACGGTGAGGGCGCCGAGCTGTCCTATACTACCGGCATGATGACCACAGCCAGCCACAATCTTGAATTCACGCCAGCCGTCGAGCAGGAAACCAGCCACCTGTACGAGCGGGTTCGCCACGTCATACCCGAGGTCGAATGGCCGGTGCATGCAGCACTGATTTCGGCGATCAACCGGCTGAAGGCCGAGCGTGAGGCGATCATTCTGGTGCACAACTACATGCGCCCGGAGATCTTTCATGGCGTTGCCGATTTCAGCGGCGATTCCCTGGGCCTGGCACAGTTTGGCGAACGGACGGAAGCCAGAACGATCGTCATGTGCGGGGTCCATTTCATGGCCGAGACCGCCAAGATTCTCAGCCCGGAAAAAACCGTGCTCCTGCCGGATGCCGAGGCCGGCTGCTCGCTCGCCTCATCGATTACCGCCGCCGACGTCCGCCGCCTGCGCCAGCAGCATCCGGGCGTGCCGGTGGTTACCTACGTGAACACCTCGGCAGAGGTCAAGGCGGAATCGGATGTGTGCTGTACATCGGCCAATGCGGTTCAGGTCGTTGAATCGCTGGGGACGGATCAGGTGATCTTCATTCCCGATCAGTTTCTCGGCAAATATGTGGCGACGCGAACGAAGGTGAAGCTGATTCTCTGGGACGGCGCCTGCGAAGTTCACGAGCGGTTTTCGGGTTCCGAGCTGCGGGAGTTTCGCGAGATGCACCCGGGGATCCACGTGATGGCACACCCCGAGTGCCCGCCGGATGTCCTGGCAGAGGCCGACTACGTGGGCTCGACCTCGGCCATGATCGCGCACGTCGGCGAGGCCAGGCCGGATACGGTGGCCATGATCACCGAATGCTCCATGGCGAGTAATGTTGCCGTGGAGTTTCCTGAAGTGAAATTCATACAACCCTGCAATTTGTGTCCCCACATGCAGCGGATCACGCTGCCGAAAATCCTGGGTGCGCTGGAGAGTCTGCAGCCGCAGATCGAGGTGCCGGAAGACGTCGGCCTGCGGGCTCGTCAGGCGCTCGAACGCATGCTGGCGGTTGGTCGCGGCGGCGCCCGTCACTGACACTGCCTCACGGCCTGTTGAATGACCCCCTCCGCGGAGTTCGACGTACTCGTCCTGGGTGGTGGGCTGGGCGGTTTTTCGGTGGCGCTGCGGCTGGCAGATGCGGGCGTTTTCGTGGGCCTGCTGCGCAAACGGCCATCAACCGAGAGCTCCAGCGCCTGGGCGCAGGGTGGCATTGCCGCGGCCATCGCTGCCGGTGATTCTCCGGAACAGCATGCCGCAGACACACTGGTGGCGGGTGCCGGCCTGTCCCACCCCGCTGCCGTCGAGGTGGTTACCCGGGATGCGCCCGATGCCATCCGCTGGCTGCAGGCACAGGGAGTTGAGTTCACGTGTGCCGACAGTGATCAGGCTGAAGCGGGGACGCTGCACCTGACGCGGGAAGGCGGCCATTCCCACCGGCGGGTGGTGCATGCCGACGATGCGACCGGCCGTGCCGTGATCAAGAGCCTGGAAGCCAGGGGCAGCGCCCACCCCCGCATCCGGATCCTCGATGACCGCATTGCCATTGATCTGATCACGAGTCACAAGCAGAAGATTCCGGGGGCAAATCGCTGCGTCGGAGTCTATGCCCTGAACCGCAGCAGCGGCCTCGTTGAAACCATCTCCGCCCGGGCCACGGTCCTCGCCACCGGGGGTGCATCGAAGGTCTACCTGTACACCACCAATCCCGACACCTCCACCGGCGACGGCATCGCCATGGCCTGGCGGGCTGGCTGCCGCGTGGCCAACATGGAATTCGTGCAGTTCCACCCGACTTGCCTCTTTCACCCGCTGGCCCGCTCCGAGCTGATGTCGGAGGCCATTCGCGGTGAAGGCGGCGTGCTGCGACTGCCGGATGGTACCCGCTTCATGGATGAGCACGATCCGCGTGCCGAGCTGGCACCCCGCGATATCGTTGCCCGGGCCATCGATGCCGAGATGAAGCGCGGCGGCTACGACTGCGTCTACCTCGACATCAGCCACAAGCCCGCGGCCGAGATACTCCGGCACTTCCCCAACATCGCCCAGCAGTTGTTGAAGTTCGGCATCGACATGACACGGGATCCGATTCCGGTGGTGCCGGCGGCCCACTACAGCTGCGGCGGCGTGGTCACCGATCTGGATGCAGCCACCGACCTGCCGAGCCTCTATGCCGTGGGCGAATGCACCTGGACCGGCCTGCATGGCGCGAACCGGCTGGCCAGCAATTCACTGCTGGAGTGCATGGTGTTTGGCGCGGCAGCAGCCCGCAGCATCCTCGCTCTGCTGGGCAGCGCCCCGCCGGCCGTGAGCCAACTCGCTGCGTGGGACGAAAGCCGCGTGACGGATCCCGACGAACAGGTGATCGTGTCCCACAACTGGGCGGAACTGCGGCGCTTCATGTGGAATTATGTCGGCATCGTCCGCACCAACAAGCGCCTGGCACGGGCCCGCCATCGGGTGGACCTGCTGCGCGGGGAAATTGCCGAGTTCTACGGCAATTTCCGGGTCACCAATGATCTGATCGAGTTGCGCAATCTGGCGCTCGTTGCCGAACTCACCATCCTCTGCGCCCAGGCGCGCCAGGAAAGCCGGGGATTGCACTGGAACCGTGATTACCCTGCGACGCTGCCTGATCGCGAGGCGCGGAACACCGTGCTTGCCCCGGGTGTAGCCGAAGGCAGATGAGCCCGATCGCGGCCATCGCCACAGTCGTGGCGGAAGCACGCGGCATTTGCGGTTATCCTTCGATCAACGGGTGATCTGCCACCGGGGCTGGTCACGCAGGAGCAGATTGCCATGGCAGTGCGACGATCGGATCTGGAACGGATCGACGAGGAACTCAGCGAGTGGATCGACTCCATCGAGTCCGTATTGCGCACGGAAGGTCCGGAACGTGCCAAGACCCTGTTCCGCGCGGTGCGCGACTATCTGACGGATGCCCACGTCATCGTCGAGGATGCGACGCTCAACACACCCTACCGCAACACCATTCCGCTGGAGCAGCAGCCCGCCTACCCGGGTGACATCGGCATCGAGCGGGGCATCGAGAACATCAACCGCTGGAACGCGATGGCCATGGTGCTTCGCGGTTACGACAGTGGTGCAGGCGTCGGTGGCCATATCGGAACCTACGCCTCGAGCGCCACGATGCTCGAAGTCGGGCTCCATCACTTCTTCCGCAACAAGGGCCCGGACTATGGCGGTGACCTGATCAGCATCCAGGCCCACAGCTCCCCCGGCATCTATGCCCGCGCCTACCTGGAAGGCCGCCTGTCCGATGCCCAGCTGACGAATTTCCGCCGTGAACTCAAGCCCGAAGGTGGGCTCTCGTCCTACCCGCATCCGCACAACATGCCGGATTTCTGGCCATCGCCGTGCGCCTCGATGGGCCTCTCCACGCCGAGCTGCATCTATCAGGCACGCTTTGCCAAGTACCTGGAGAACCGCGGCCTGAAACCGCGGAACGGCGGCAAGGTCTGGAACTTCATCGGTGACGGTGAAGCGGACGAACCCGAGGTCCTCGGCACGATCAACATCGCCGCCCGCGAACAACTCGACAACCTGATCCTCGTGGTCAACTGCAACCTGCAACGGCTCGATGGGCCGGTGCGCGGCAACGGCAAGATCATCCAGGAACTGGAGCGCAACTTCCGGGGCGCCAGCTGGAACGTCATCAAGGTGATCTGGAGTGGTGAATGGGACACCCTGTTCGCCATCGATCACGACGGCGTCCTGCAGGCGCGGATGGAGCGGGCCGTCGATGGCGACTACCAGATGTATTCGGTCTCCAGTGGTCCCGAAGTGCGCGCCCACTGGAATGGCTCGGATGAACGCCTCGCCGACATCATGAAGATCCTGTCGGATGAGGAGATCCGTGGCATCCGCCGCGGCGGGCATGATCGGCGCAAGATATTCGCAGCCTTTGATCGCGCCATGCGCGGTGACGGCCGGCCGACCGCCATTCTGATCAAGACGATCAAGGGCTACGGCATGCAGGGCTACGAAGGCTCCAATGTCGTGCACCAGAAAAAGAACCTCAATATCGAGGAGCGCGTGGAAACCGCCCGGCGACTCGGCATTCCCCTGTCGGATGAAGCGGCAGCCCGCGCCGAATTCTACAGACCGGCGGATGACAGCCGGGAAATCCGCTATCTGATGGAACACCGCAGCGCCCTGGGCGGCAGCTGGCCGGAGCGCAAGGTGGCCTGCCCGTCGCTGGAAGCGCCGGCCTTGAGTCTGTTCCAGGAGCAACTGAACGGCTCCGGGGATCGGACCTTGTCCACCACCATGGCCTTCGTCCGCATGCTGTCCAAACTTATCGATCATCCGGAGCTTGGTCGATACATCGTGCCGATCGTGCCGGATGAAGCCCGTACCTTCGGCATGGAAGCGCTGTTCCGCAAGGCGGGCATCTATTCTTCAGAAGGGCAGAAATACCGGCCCGTGGACAGCAGCACGCTGATGCCCTACCGCGAAGCCACCGATGGCCAGATCCTCCAGGAAGGCATCTGCGAAGCGGGCGCGATGGCGTCCTTTCTCGCGGCCGGCACGGCCTATGCCATTCACGGCGTGCCGACCATTCCGTTCTACGTGTTCTATTCCATTTTCGGTTTCCAGCGGGTCGGCGACCTGATCTGGAGCTGTGGCGACATGATGTGCCGCGGCTTTCTCCTCGGCGGCACATCCGGCCGCACGACACTGAATGGCGAAGGCCTGCAGCATCAGGATGGCCACTCCCAGGTGGTTGCCAACACGGTGCCGAGCCTCCTGAGTTACGACCCGGCGTTTGCCTTCGAGCTGGCGGTGATCATCCGCGAGGGCATCCGGCGGATGTACGAAGAGCAGGAGCACATCTTCTACTACCTGACGATACACAACGAGAACTATGCGATGCCGCCGATGGGTGAGGCCCCGGCCGAAGGCATCATCCGCGGCCTGTATCGCTTTCGCACAACGCCACCGGCCACGAACCCGAAGCGCAAGGCGCACCTGTTTGGCAGTGGCGCCATCATGACCGAGGTACTCCGCGCCCAACTGCTGCTGGCGGACCTTGATGTCTCTGCCGACATCTGGAGCGTCACCAGTTACAACGAGCTGTGCCGTGAAGCCTTGCAGATCGAACGGGCCCGACTGCTGGCGGCCGGATCAGACAAGGCTGATGAAAGTTCTGCGGTCCAGCCATGGATCCAGCAGGCGCTGGCCCATGAACAGGGGGTGTTTGTTGCAGCGAGCGACTACATGAAGTCGCTGCCATTGAGCATTTCCCGCTGGATCCCCGGGCCCTACGTCGTCCTCGGCACCGATGGTTTCGGCCTGAGCGAGGCGCGCCCGGATCTGCGCACCTGGTTTGAAGTCAGCGCCGAGTTCATTGCCTGGGGCGCGCTCGCCGCCCTGGCCGCGCAGGGTGAAGTCAGTGACAGTGAACTGGTGCAGGCGTCCAGGGCATGGGGCATCCGGGCGGACAAGCCAAACCCCGCCACCGGGGGGCCGGGCGCGCTATCGCACGGATAAGCGGCGGAAAATACCCGGCGCCAGTGGCTATGCCCGGTGGCGCCGAACCCAGCCCAGCAATCCGATGGCGGAGCCGAACAGCCACGCGGCGGCAGGCACCGGAACCACGGCAACGCTGGTGGTCAACACAAGCTTCTTGGCAATGATCGCCTGCTGGCCGGCCGCATGGGTCACCGCATCCAGAACATTGTGAATCTGCAGGTCCACCACACCGGCAAAGTCATTGAAGGTGGCCGCCGGATTGATGGTGCTGGTGAGCGCCCAATTGACGAAGCTGAAGCCGGACGTCGGTGCTGCCGTACTGAATACCTGCAAATTCGTGACCGACTCGGGGAAGCCCGGCAGGCTGTCATCATTGACCTGGTCAACGGCCGTCAGCCGCAAGGCATCGGATACCGACCCGCCATTCAGGATCCGGTAGTCGCCGGTGTCAGTGACCGACAGCGAGGTGATCTCACCGCCATTGGTGGCATACACCCGATCGAACTGAAAGGTGGCCATCATCGTTTCCGCCGTGCCGCCGGTGGAGATGAGACCGAAGTTGGTCGGCGTGAACTCCAGAATGTCACTGCCAGCCAGCAGATACGGTGAGCCGAAGGCGGCGATGCCGGGATTGCTGCCAACGTCATCGTTGTACTCGTAGCAGACCGTGGGCCCGCAGAGGCTGACCATGGCTGCCTTGGCAACCTGCATCGACCCGAACGTGGCAGACATCATCAGCCCGACCGTGGCAAACGCCAGATTCCTGATTATTGAGTGCATATTATTCTCATTCTCCGAACGATCGATGGAACCGCCCGCTGCAATCCGTGACTGGCAAATCTCTGCAGTATTTTTTCAGATCTGGGATCGTGACGGGGCACGGCGGCGCGCCCAGCCGAAAACACCCAGGGCCGAGCCCAGCAGCAGGGCCGCACCGGGTACGGGAACCACCGTGGTTACCAGCGTGAGTTTCTTGGCAATGAACGCCTGTTGACCCACCGCGTAGGTGAAGGCATCCAGCGTGTTCTGGATCTGCAGATCGATCACCTTGGCCGGGTCGATCATCTGGGCCGCCGGATTCCACGTGCTGAGCAGGGACCAGTTCTGTGGGGTAAAGCCGGTGGGAGTGGAGGTATTGAAGTTCTGGATGTCCGTCAGCACTTCCGGAAAGGGACCAACCCCTTCATTGGTTTTATCGACCACCTGAATGCGCACCGAGGCGCTGACGGTGCCCCCGTTGATGATGCGGTAGTCACCGCTTTCGGTCAGGCTCATGGCGCCGATTTCGGCGCCGCTGATCGCATAGATTTTTGAAAACTGGAAGATTGCCTGGGTCGTGGCCATGCCACCGGCAGGGCTGGTGCCATTGGCCGAGGTGGCGTTGAAGGCAGTTGGCGTGAATTCGAGGGTGTCACTGCCGCCCAGCAGGGATGGACTCTGGAACAGCGTGATGCCGGCATTCACGCCGGGATTGTTGTCGTACTCGTAGCAGATGTTCGGCCCGCACAAGGTCACAAGCGCGGCGTTGGCAGGCGCGGTGAACAACACCGCTGCCATCAGCAAAAAACCCGGGCCCACGACAGATCCGGAACCAGCCTGCTTCCATTCCCCGCGCATCACTGAACTCCCCCGCTCGTGTGTTTTGATGTAGTGGCGATTTTTTCTTGCTGACCCGGCGCAGGCCGGACACAGCGTCTGTTGGTGGCAATGTAGACCTCGCAGGGCATTAAAGCAATTGCCCGAATGACCCGGAAAGGGTCGTGCAAGTTGCTGTTCCCGCATGGAAAACGACTGGACATAATGCGCCCGATCTGCGCCTGCCCGGTGCCGTGCCGCCCGGATGCAGAGGACCCACAGGTGCCGTCGACACGCCAGGCTCAGGTATTCTTGCCGCGCCATGCGCAATGCATTCAAGCCACGTCGTTCCGTTTTATATGTCCCCGGCAGCAATGCCCGTGCCCTGGCCAAGGCAGCCACCCTCCCCGCCGACACCCTGATTCTGGATCTGGAAGATGCCGTCTTCCCGGCCGCCAAAACCTCGGCGCGCGCGGCCGTCATGATGGCCGTCGCAGCCGGTCAGTTCGGTTCCCGCGAGGTTGTCATCCGGATCAACGGCCTCGAAACCCCCTGGGGCGAGGCCGACTTGCAGGCGGCTGGCCGATCCGGCGCCAGCGCAATCCTGCTGCCCAAGATCAGCGCGGCCCGCGAAGTGCAGGCAGTGGCCGCCCGGCTCGATGATGACTCCGACTCTGCAGGCATGGCCCTCTGGTGCATGCTGGAAACACCGCGAGCCATCCTCGATGCCGACCCGATTGCGCAGAGCTCGCCGCGACTTGCCGCCCTGGTGATGGGTCTTGCCGATCTCGGCAAGGCACTGCGTTTGCCCGAGGACCCCGGTCGCACGGCGCTGGCGCCGATTCTGGCCCACTGCGTGGTGGCCGCCCGCGCGGCGGGCCTTGATATACTCGACGGGGTTTACATGCGCCTCGCAGATGCCGATGGCTTCCGGGCAGAGTGCCAACAGGGCCGGCAGTTCGGCTTCGACGGAAAAACACTGATACATCCGGACCAGGTCGACGTCAGCAACGAAATCTTCGGCGTCTCGGCTGCCGAGGCGGAGCGCGCTGCCGGATTGATTGCCGCCTGGGAGGCCCGGGGTGCAGACAGCCCGGGTGGCATCGTCCATGAGCAAGGCATGATCGAGCAGCTTCATGTGGACGAAGCCCGACGCATCCTGGCCAACCGCAGGGACATTGAAGAACCGAATGACAGACAAGAGCACAGCTGACAAGCAACGGCCAGGCAGCACATCACGACCGACCGATGCGTGGGAAAAACTCGCCGCCCGCGAACTGAAATCACCGGATACCTCGGGACTGGTCTGGCAGACTCCGGAGGGCATCGCGGTCAAGCCCCTGTATACGGCTGACGATCTCGTCGGGATCAGCCATCTCGACAGCCTGCCGGGCTTCACCCCCTTTGTGCGCGGCCCCCGCGCCACGATGTACGCCGGCCGGCCCTGGACCGTGCGGCAGTACGCCGGCTTTTCCACCGCCGAGGAATCCAACGCTTTTTATCGGCAGAACCTGGCGGGCGGCCAGACCGGTCTGTCGGTGGCCTTCGACCTGCCCACGCACCGGGGTTATGACTCGGACCATCCCCGGGTCGTGGGCGATGTGGGCAAGGCCGGGGTCGCCATCGATTCCGTGGAAGACATGAAGATCCTGTTCTCGGGAATTCCGCTGGATCGCATGTCGGTGTCGATGACGATGAACGGCGCGGTGCTGCCGGTGATGGCGATGTTCATCGTGGCGGCCGAAGAACAGGGGGTGGATCCTGCCGAACTGAACGGCACCCTGCAGAACGACATCCTGAAGGAGTTCATGGTCCGGAACACCTACATCTATCCGCCGGGCCCCTCGATGCGCATCGTGGCGGACATCATCGGCTACACGGCGCGGCACATGCCGCGCTTCAACCCGATTTCCATTTCCGGCTACCACATGCAGGAAGCCGGCGCGACCTGCGTGCAGGAACTGGGCTACACGCTGGCAGACGGCATCGAATATGTGCGTGCGGCCCTGGCCAGCGGTCTCAAGGTGGACGAATTCGCACCGCGGTTGTCATTCTTCTTCGGGATCGGCATGAACCTGTTCATGGAGGTGGCCAAACTTCGGGCGGCGCGTCTCCTGTGGGCGGAACTCATGCAGCAGCTGTTCGCCCCCGAACGTCCCCAGTCACTGATGCTGCGCACCCACTGCCAGACCTCCGGCGTCAGCCTGACAAGCCGCGACCCCTACAACAACATCGTGCGCACCACGATCGAGGCATTGGCTGCCGTCCTCGGTGGCACCCAGTCATTGCACACCAACTCCTTCGATGAGGCCCTCGCCCTGCCCACCCCCTTCTCCGCCCACATCGCCCGCAATACCCAACTCGTGCTGCAGGAGGAAACGGGCATCACCCGCGTGGTGGATCCCCTGGCCGGCTCCTATTATGTGGAGAGCCTGACGGCATCGCTGGCGGCCGAGGCCCGCAAGCTCATCCATGAGGTCGAGGAGCTGGGCGGCATGACCAGGGCCGTGGAGTCCGGCATGCCGAAGCTCCGCATCGAGCAGTCGGCGGCACTGCGCCAGGCGCGCATCGATCGGGGTGAGGAAGTCATCGTGGGAGTCAACAAGTATGAGCGCGGGGACGAGCCTGTCATCGATGTGCTGGATATCGACAACTCCGCGGTGCGCGATTCACAGGTGCGCCGCTTGAACGCCGTGAATGCGGCGCGGGATGAAGCCACGTGCCAGGCCGCGCTCAAGGCACTGACGGCTGCCGCCACCCGCAACGACAGCGAATCGAATCTGCTCGCCCTGGCGGTGGATGCCGCCCGGGCGCGGGCCACCGTCGGGGAAATCTACGCGGCGCTGGAAGATGTCTACGGACGGCATCGCGCCATCATCCACTCCATCAGCGGCGTCTACGGTTCCGCCTATGCCGGCGACGCCGGTTTCGCGCAGATCCAGGCGGATGTGGCCGACTTTGCCAGCCATGAAGGCCGCCGCCCGCGGATCCTGGTCGCCAAACTGGGCCAGGATGGCCACGATCGTGGCGCCAAGGTCATCGCCACGGCCTTTGCGGATCTGGGGTTTGATGTGGACATCGGGCCGCTGTTTCAGACGCCGGAAGAAGCCGCACGCCACGCCGTGGAGAACGACGTGCATGTGGTTGGCGTCTCCTCCCAGGCCGCCGGACACAAGACACTGGTGCCGCAACTCATCGAAGCGCTGCGCGCCCACGGCGCCGGCGATGTGCTGGTCGTCTGTGGCGGGGTCATTCCCCCGCAGGACCATGCACAGCTGAAGGCCGCCGGTGTGGCAGCCATTTTTGGTCCCGGCACGAACATTCCACTGGCTGCCGGTGATGTATTGCGGCTGATCAAAAGCCGCCACCACAAGACAAAGAAGGTCTGAAGCATGCAGGACATCCTCCAGCAACTCGAGAAAAAGCACGCGGCGGCACTGGTGGCCGGCGGCCAGAAGCGCATCGACGTGCAACATGCCAAAGGCAAGCTGACCGCCCGCGAGCGCCTCGACATCCTGCTCGACGACGGCAGCTTCGAAGAATGGGACATGTTCGTCGAACACCGCTGCACCGACTTCGGCATGGCCGACCAGAAGATAACCGGCGATGGCGTCATCACGGGGTACGGCACCATCAACGGCCGGCTCGTGTTCGTCTTCAGCCAGGACTTCACGGTCTTCGGCGGATCGCTGTCGGAAGCCCATGCAGAAAAGATCTGCAAGGTCATGGACCACGCGATGAAGGTTGGCGCGCCGCTGATCGGCCTCAACGATTCCGGCGGGGCCCGCATCCAGGAGGGTGTCGCCTCGCTGGGCGGCTATGCCGAAGTCTTCCAGCGCAACATGCTGGCTTCCGGCGTCGTGCCGCAGATTTCCCTGATCATGGGTCCATGTGCCGGTGGTGCGGTGTACTCACCCGCCATCACCGATTTTGTCTTCATGGTGAAAGACAGCGCCTACATGTTCGTCACGGGTCCGGATGTCGTGAAGACCGTCACGCACGAGGAAGTCACCGCAGAACAGCTGGGTGGCGCGGTGACGCACAGCACGAAGTCCGGCGTGTCGGATCTGGCCCTGGAAAACGATGTGGAGGCGCTGCTGACCACCCGCCGCTTCTTCAATTTCCTGCCGGCCAGCAACCGCCAGAAGCCGCCGATCTGGCCCTGCGAGGATTCCCCGTTCCGGGAGGAGGCATCGCTGGACACCCTGGTTCCGGATGACCCGGCCAAGCCCTACGACATCAAGGAACTCATCACCAAGATCGCCGACGAGGGCGATTTTTTCGAGATCCAGCCCGACTACGCCCGGAACATCGTGATCGGTTTCATCCGCATGGAAGGCACGACCGTTGGCGTGGTTGCCAACCAGCCGACGGTGCTGGCGGGCTGCCTGGACATCAATTCCTCGCGCAAGGGGGCACGCTTTGTCCGCTACTGCGATGCCTTCAACATCCCGATCATCACCCTGGTCGATGTCCCGGGTTTCATGCCCGGCACGGCGCAGGAATATGGCGGCATCATCACCCACGGCGCGAAGCTTCTGTATGCCTACGCCGAAGCAACCGTGCCCAAGGTGACCCTGATCACCCGCAAGGCCTACGGTGGCGCCTATGACGTGATGGCGTCCAAGCATCTGCGGGGCGATGTCAATCTCGCCTGGCCCAGCGCCGAGATCGCCGTGATGGGGCCGAAGGGCGCCGTGGAAATCATCTTTCGCAAGGATCTCGGGGACCCGGCCGCCATCGCGGCCCGTACCGAGGAATACCGGCAGAAGTTTGCCAACCCCTTCATCGCCGGCAGTCGCGGTTACATCGACGACGTGATCATGCCGCGACAGACCCGCGCCAGGGTCTGCCGGTCGCTGGCCATGCTCCGTGACAAACAACTCACGAACCCGTGGCGCAAGCACGGCAATATCCCGCTTTAGGACGCCATTTCCGCATGTTCAAGAAAATCCTGATCGCCAATCGCGGCGAAATCGCCTGTCGCATCATCCGCTCGGCCCGCGCCATGGGCATCGCCACGGTCGCCGTCTACTCGGATGCTGACCGCAACGCCATGCATGTGCGGCTGGCCGATGAGGCGGTCCATCTGGGCCCGCCACCGTCTGCACAAAGCTATCTGCTGATCGACGCGATCATCGCGGCCTGCCAGGCAACCGGCGCCGAGGCAGTTCATCCCGGCTACGGTTTTCTCTCGGAGAAGCCGGCCTTTGCCGAAGCCCTGGCCAAAGCCGGCCTGGTGTTCATCGGGCCAAAGCCGCATGCCATCCATGCGATGGGCGACAAGATCGAATCGAAGAAGCTGGCGAAGGCTGCCGGCGTCAGCACGGTGCCGGGCTACACCAATGTCATCGAGGGGCCGGACCACGCCGTGCAGATCGCACGCGACATCGGCTACCCGGTGATGCTGAAAGCCAGTGCCGGTGGCGGCGGCAAGGGCATGCGCGTGGTGTACACCGACGACGAATGCCGCGACGGCTTCGAACGGGCCACGAACGAAGCCGTGACCAGCTTCGGTGACGGCCGCGTCTTTGCCGAAAAGTACATCGAGGAGCCGCGCCACATCGAGATCCAGGTGCTGGCGGACGCACACGGCAACACGCTGTATCTGAATGAACGCGAATGTTCGATCCAGCGGCGCCACCAGAAGGTTCTGGAGGAAGCCCCCTCGCCCTTCCTCGATGCCAAAACCCGCAAGGCCATGGGCGAGCAGGCCGTGGCGCTGGCCAGGGCCGTGGACTACGAGTCCGCCGGCACGGTGGAGTTCATCGTCGACAAGGATCGCAATTTCTATTTCCTCGAGATGAACACCCGGTTGCAGGTCGAGCATCCGGTAACCGAGAGCATCACCGGCCTGGATCTGGTCGAACTCATGATCCGGGTGGCAGCCGGTGCACCGCTGCCGCTCAAGCAGAAGGACGTGAAGATCCACGGCTGGGCGCTGGAGGCCCGCGTCTATGCCGAGGATCCCTTCCGCAATTTTCTGCCCTCCATCGGCCGTCTGGTGCGCTGCCAGCCGCCGCCGGCCTCGGCATCCGTCCGCATCGACACCGGCGTCGAGGAAGGCAGCGAGGTGTCGATGTACTACGACCCGATGATCGCCAAGCTGATCACCAGCGGGCATGACCGCGATCAGGCCATCGAGCGCATGGCCGCCGCACTGGACGCCTATTACATCCGCGGTGTCTCCCACAACATCGCCTTCCTGAACGCGCTGGTTACCCACCCGCGCTTCAGGGAGGGCCGCATCAACACGAATTTCATCGCCGATGAATACCCCGACGGCTTCAACGCCGCCGACGTGCCCCAGGCCGATCCCGGACTGCCGATCGTGGTTGCCGCAGCCCTGCACCGGCGGTTCATGGACCGGGCCGCACGCCAGTCCGGCCAGCTGCCCAGCCATGAACGGCATGTGGGCAACGATTTTGTCGTCATCATCGGCGACGTGCACCATCCCGTCACGGTGGTCCCGGTGGCGGGCGGCTGGGATGTGCACCTCGGACAACGCAGTCATCGGGTCAGCCTGACATGGAAGTTCGGCGATGCCCTGATTCTTGCCGAGGTGGATGGCCATGCTGCCTGCTTCCAGCTGGATCGCATCGGCATCCACTACCGCCTCACGCACCGCGGCACCCAGCTCGATGTGCTGGTGTGTGCGCCCCGCGCGGCGGAATTGAACCGTCACATGCTGGCCAAGATCCCGCCCGATCTGTCGAAGTTCCTGCTGTCGCCGATGCCCGGCCTGCTGGTTCGCCTGGCAGTGACCGTCGGCCAGGAGCTGAAGGCCGGCGAGGAAATCGCCGTGGTCGAGGCGATGAAAATGGAGAACAGCCTGCGTGCCACGGGGGATGTCCGGATCCTGAAGGTCCTGGCGGAACAGGGCCAGAGTCTGGTCGTGGACCAGCCCATCATCGAGTTTGGTTGAGCGGCGTGGTGCCTGCGCACGGCAAGCAGTCCATCGACCAGCTCGCCCGCGACCTCAAGGCCGGTGATCGACGGGCGCTGGGCCGGGCCATCACGCTCATCGAGTCCAGCCATGCGGATGACCAGGCGCCGGCCAACCAGCTGCTGGAACTGCTGGCGCCGCTGGCCGGCAACAGCATCCGGGTTGGCATCTCGGGTGTGCCGGGCGTCGGCAAGTCGACCTTCATCGAGCGTCTCGGCAACCTGGTGATCGATCGCGGGCACAAGGTGGCGGTGCTCGCCGTGGATCCTTCATCGGCCCTGACCGGTGGCTCGATCCTCGGCGACAAGACCCGGATGGAAACCCTGTCGCGGCGCCTGGAAGCATTCATCCGCCCCTCCCCGGCCGGCAGCACGCTGGGCGGCGTGACCCGTCACACCCGCGACACGCTGCTGCTGGTGGAAGCCGCCGGCTTCGATGTCGTGATCATCGAGACCGTTGGCGTGGGCCAGTCGGAAACTGCCGTCGCCGACATGGCTGATTTCTTCCTGCTGCTGCTGCTGCCCGGTGGCGGCGACGAGCTGCAGGGCATCAAGCGCGGCATCGTCGAGCTGGCCGACCTGATCGTCGTCAACAAGGCCGATGGCGAGCGAAAACCGGCTGCCGACCGGGCGGCGGCCGACTACCGCAACGCCTTGCGCCTGCTGCGTCCCCGATCGGCGCACTGGACGGTGCCGGTGACCACCTGCTCCGCACTCGAAGACCAGGGGATCGACAAGGTCTGGGCATCGATCAGCGAATTCCGCGGATTGATGACCGCCAGCGGCGATCTCGCCGTCAATCGCGCCCTGCAGGCCCGGCGGTGGTTGTGGAACGAGGTGGCCGAAAGCATGATGGCCCGACTGCGGGCCGACCCTGCCGTGCGGCTGCGACTGGCGGGCCTCGAGGCAGCCGTCTCTTCCGGCCGGATTCCGCCCCGCGTGGCCGCCAGCCAACTTGTCGAGGAATTCTGGAACAAGCCATGATCGGAAAACTGAATCACGTTGCCATCGTGGTCCCGGACCTTGCCGCCGCGACCGCCATCTACCGGGATCTGCTCGGCGCCGACGTGTCGTCGCCAGTGGATCTGCCGGAACATGGCGTGACCACCGTTTTCGTGAACCTGCCCAATACCAAAATCGAGCTGCTGCATCCGCTGGGCAACGCCTCGCCGATCGCGAAGTTCCTGGCCGGCAATCCGGGCGGCGGCATGCACCATGTCTGCTACGAAGTGAGCGATATCCTTGCCGCACGCGATCGGCTCAAGGCCGCGGGTGCCCGGGTTCTCGGCGATGGCGAGCCGCGCATCGGGGCGCACGGCAGGCCGGTGCTGTTCCTGCACCCGAAGGATTTCTGCGGGACGCTGGTTGAGCTCGAGCAGGTCTGAAGCGACTGGTCGGCCGGGATCAACTCAGTAGCCCGCGTGGCGGTCCGGGCAGGGCTGGTGCGGGGCGTTCACTGCGGCCATCCATGGCCTTCGTTCTCTTCGCTCAGCCGGCGCCGGGCTTCCTGCCCGGCTGGGCTTCGAGACCCGTACCAGCCCTGCCCGGCCCGCCACGCTGCATCGTGGGTCGGAGCGGTCACGTTGTCGGCGGCGGGACCTCGTTGCCGACAGCGGCTTCGACAACCGCCACGAGCCGCGCCATGCGCGCTTCGAGTTCCGCGCGCAGGATGCCGTGGTCGTCGGTGCCGACGCCGGGGGGAATCAGGAACGGCTCGTCGATGGCGATGGCGACGCGGGAAAAGGGCAGCGGCACGATGAAACGGTCCCAGCTGTTCCAGCGGATGCAGGGTCGGGCCGCATAGGCGACCAGAACGATCGGGGCCTTGGCCATCCTCGCCAGCATGATGGTGCCGGGTTTGAATTCGTGGAGCGGGCCGGTGGGGCCATCCGGCGTCACGACGAGGCAGGTCTTCTGCCTGACCAGGACTTCGTACATCTCCTTGAGCGCCTGGCCGGCGCCGCGTTTCGAGGAGCCGCGCAGCACACCCGCACCCCAGCGCCGGATGATGGCTGCCGGAACTTCGCCGCTGACGGACGGGCTGGTCAGAAAGGTGACCGGCAGCCCGGCTTTGGCGCGCGACAGCAGGTAGCCGCCCCCGAAAATCTGCATCTGATGCCAGTACGACAGGATCGCGGGCGAGCCCCTGGCCTGCAGCTGGTCCAGATGTTCGGCACCACGGACCGGCAACCTCCGGCAGGTGGCGGAGAGCAGCCACAGAAAAGCCCGCACCAGGGTGATGATGCCGGCATACCAGATGCGTCGCCCGGTGGACATCACCCGTTTCGATGATCTGGCGAGGCCGGTGGGCCGGATGCGTTTGGCGCGCTGGCTGGCTGCGTAGGGTTGCTCACTCACGGTTGCTAGAATACCCGGCCATGCACAAGCGTGAAAACGATTCAAATCCGGACCACTCGCTGCTGCGCCGCGCGCCCGGACCCGCAACCAGGCAAACGCTCGGCCCGGATCGGGCCACCTTCGATGCCCTGGCACGCTGGATACCGGAGTACGGCGACGTGCTGCGCGTGGAATCCGATGACCGTCACGATCCGAGTTTCGTGATCAGCCGGCCCGAGTACATCAAGCACATCCTGCTGACCAACCACGAGAACTACAACAAGGGTGTCGGCTTCGAGCGGGTGAAGATGCTGCTCGGCAACGGCATCATCGTGAGCAATGGCGAAGAGTGGCGGCGCCAGCGCACCATGATGCAGCCGGCCTTCAGCCGGGCGAACGTCACGCGGCTGGCCGAACCGATCCGGGACATCAACCTCGCGCTGCGCAACCAGTGGGCGCCGCTGGCTGCCCGCGGTGATGCGCTCGACGTGACCACCGCGATGAGCCAGTTGGGCCTCGAGGTGATCCTGCGCTGCATCCTGAGCAGCGATTTCGATCAGCTCATGGTCGAGACAGGCCACAATCCCTTTGCCTTTCTGGCCGAAGATCCAACCCGCGATCTGCAGACGGCCGTGCGCTTTCGCAATCTGGCGTCGCACATCCTGCGCATCATTGCCAAACGCCGCACCACGGGCGCACGACCCTTCGATTTCCTGTCGATGCTGCTCGACGCGCGGTGAAAAACCGGCAGCGCCATGACTTATAATTATCTGCTGTACGAGATCAACACGCTGATCATCGCCGGCCACGAAACCTCGGCCGGCACGCTGAACTGGGCCTGGTATCTGCTGAGCCGGCACCCGGACGTGGAAGCGCGGCTGCTGGCCGAGATCGACGCGGTCTTCAGCGGCGACGATTTCAGTTTCAACCAGCTGATGGGCCTCAACTACATGGCCTGCGTGC
>CAYLKO010000038.1:21482-25840 GCA_964384525.1 uncultured Chromatiaceae bacterium | reverse complement strand
CATTGCGTCATCTCCCGGAGGCCCGGGGCCCCCATCGCAGTACTAGAAGGTGTCCTTGTTCTGGGCCTTGAACCGGGCCGCTTCCCGGGTGATCACGCCCTTGGACAGAAGCTCGTGCAGGCATTGATCCAGGGTCTGCATGCCCTCCTTCACGCCCGTCTGGATGGCGGAATACATCTGGGCCACCTTGCCTTCACGGATCAGGTTGCGGATGGCGGGTGTGCCGATCATGATTTCATGGGCCGCCACGCGGCCACCACCCACCCGCTTCATCAGCGCCTGCGAGATGACCGCCCGCAGTGACTCCGACAACATCGCCCGCACCATTTCCTTTTCCTGGGCCGGGAAGACGTCGATGATGCGGTCCATGGTCTTGGCTGCCGAACTCGTGTGCAGGGTGCCGAACACCAGATGGCCGGTTTCGGCGGCGGTCAGGGCCAGCCGGATCGTTTCCAGGTCACGCATCTCGCCCACCAGGATGACGTCCGGATCTTCACGCAGTGCAGACCGCAGGGCCTCGCTGAAGCCCAGCGTGTCCTTGTGGACTTCGCGCTGGTTGATCAGCGACCGCTTGCTTTCATGCACGAATTCGATGGGATCTTCGATGGTCAGGATATGGTCGGGTTTGTTGTCGTTGATGTAGTCGACCATGGCCGCGAGCGTGGTGGATTTGCCCGAGCCCGTGGGTCCGGTGACCAGCACGATGCCCCGCGGGTACATCGAGATGTCCCGGAAGATGGCCGGGGCCCGCAGATCATCGAGCGTCTGGATGATCGAGGGAATCGTGCGGAAAACCGCGCCGGCACCCCGCATCTGGTTGTAGGCGTTGACGCGGAAACGGGCGAGCTTGGGAATTTCGAAGGAGAAGTCGGTCTCGAGGAATTCCTCGAAGTCCTTGCGCTGCTTGTCGTTCATGATGTCATAGATCATGCTATGAACATCCTTGTGCGCCAGTGCCGGCATGTTGACGCGCTTGACGTCGCCGTCCACCCGGATCATCGGCGGCACACCCGCAGACAAGTGCAGGTCAGATGCCTTGCTCTTGACAGCAAAGGCCAACAGTTGCGCGATATCGACAGCCATTTACATCCCCAGCCGGTGCCCGTGGTTTGCATAACCAGATCCGGCGGTAAACATAGTACAGCCGGGCCCCCGGCACGGTCGTGATGGGAATCACGGATCATCCGGCTGGAATTCGTGCCCGAATCGACACAGGCAGCACGGCATTGTCCGGACCCCGGAGCAAATGATGGACTTCGAGAATCTGGTGATCGGCCTGATCGGCGGCGGCAACATGTCGCGGGCCCTGGTGCGCGGGCTTTTGCGGGCGGGCCATCCGGCTCATCGACTGCATGTCGCCGATCCCGACCCGGCCCAGCTCGAACAGGTCGCCATGATTCATTCGGCGATCAATATCCACGGCGACAACCACAAGGTCAGCGCCCTGGCCGACGTGCTGGTGCTGGCGGTCAAGCCACAGCTGATGTCCGTGGTGGCACGGGCGCTCGCCGGCGAGCCACGGCATCCGGGACAACTGATCCTGTCGGTGGCCGCCGGGGTCAGGTTGGCATCGCTGCTCGGCTGGTTCGGCGCCGGCGCCGCCATCGTGCGGGTGATGCCCAATCAACCCGCCACCATCGGCGCCGGGATCTCCGGCCTCACGGCTTCCGCGGCCGTGGGTCCGCGGGAGCGGGAGCGCGCCATGTACGTGGCTGCTGCCACGGGCCGGGCCCTATGGCTGGCTGATGAATCACAAATGGATGCGGTGACTGCCGTGTCGGGCAGTGGCCCCGCCTACTTCTACTTCCTGATGGAACTCATCGAACAGGTGGCGGTGGAGCTTGGCCTGTCGCACGAGGTGGCGGCGGCCCTGACCCGGGAAACGGCGCTGGGCGCGGCCCGCGTGGTCATCGAACAGCAGGCGGATCCCGCCCAGCTGCGTGCTGCGGTAACCTCTCCGGGTGGCACCACGGCGGCGGCGTTGCAGGTCTTCGAGACGGCCCGTCTCGACACCATCGTGCGCACCGCCCTGGCAGCCGCACGCGACCGATCTGTTGAACTTGGGCATTCCCAGGAGTAGCCGGACCCATGCAGAGTGCACTGATATTCATCCTGCGAACGCTGTTCGATCTCTACGTTCTGACCTTCGTGATGAGGCTGCTGATCCAGTGGGCCGCAGTGGATCGGCGCAATCCGATCGTCCAGTTCATCCTGCGCATCACAAGCCCGCTGGTGATCCCACTGCGCCGGATCCTGCCACCCGCCGGCCGGATCGACACCGCAACCGTGGTCGCCCTGGTCGGTTTGCAGGTCATCGGCACGGCCATCCTGCTGCGCATCGCCTGCATCGACCAACCTGCCGTCTGGCAGATCCTGGCGCGGGCGGGCCTGAGCGTCGTGCAACTGGGCTTCAATGTGTTCACGTGGGCGATCATCATCCACGTGATCCTGAGCTGGGTGAGTCGCGGCAACTACAACCCGGCCACGGCCCTGATAAACGCCATCGTCGAACCCGTGCTGGCGCCATTCCGTCGGCTGATCCCGCCCATTGCCGGCATCGACCTGTCGCCGTTGTTTGCGCTGATCGGCCTGCAGGCGCTCGCCATGCTGCTGCCCTTCGATCGCGTCCTCGCCGGGGTCATCTGTCTGCCATTGCGCGGCCCGGTGTTCTGAGGCCGTTGCAGGGTTTATAGTCTGCCAAGCTTCCAGCCCGGGGATGTCATCGCGCCATGAATCACGCAAACCGAGTTTCCCGCCTGCTGTGGATCACGTTGCTCTCGGGCGGCCTGCTGTTCGGCAGCCTGCTCACGGGCTGTGACCGGAACACACCATCGAATACCGGCGGCAGCGGACCGGCGCCGGAGGCCGCCACGGCCAATTCCCGTGACTTCGGTGACTATGCCCTGCACTTCAATGCACTGCGCACCGACCAGCTGACACCGGATATCGCCCGGAACTACAACATCATCCGCAGCCCCAACCGGGTGCTACTCAACGTGTCGATCATCCACAAGGTGGAGGGCACACCGGGGGTTCCGGTGGCGGGGAATGTCACCGCGGCAGCGGTGAACCTCAATGGCCAGTTGAAGGATCTGGTGATACGGGAACTGCGTGAAGGCGATGCCATCTACTATATCGGGGACGTCCCCATCGCCACCAACGAAACCCTGACTTTCACGATCGACGCCACGCCCGTCAACGAGACCAGGCGGCTATCCGTCAAGTTCCAGCGGGATTTCTCCTGAGTCCCGCCTCGTAGCGCAGCCGAACGACATCGCCGCGCTTCACGTAGAGCAGTTCGGCGATCTTGCTGATCATGTAGTCCTCGTATTTGTCGAGGCGGCGGTCTTCGAGCGCGACGTCCCACAGCATTCCGACGATCTTCAGTTTGTCCGTGCAGGACAACTCGGCGTGCAGGGGCGCGGTGAACTGCCGCAGTGAAACGGCATCATCGACGGCGGTTCCGGCTTCGGCCAGCAGCGCCGCGGCTGCCGCCTCGTCCATGTCGAAATACCGGGCGAGCAGGCCCGTGATCGCCGCCTGCTCCGTGCCTTGCTCATCGAAGTCGGCGCGGGCGATTTCGATGAGCAGCGCCGCCACCGCGACCCGGACCAGCGCCGCCGTGTCGGTCGGGCCGTTGCGGGTGCCGGCCGGCACAGCCACGGACTCCAGAAAATCGCGGAGCCGGTCCAGCATCAGTGGCGTACCGGCGGCATCACGTGCGCCACCACGGTGTCCCGCAGCAGGGTCAACCGGCCGTGAAAGAAGTGGTCGGCTTCAGGCAGCAGCACGAGCGTCGGCGGTGCGGCCAGCGTGTGCACCCAGGCCGTGACATCGTCGGCGGCCACCACCTCATCGGCCATCCCCTGGATCAACACCCACGGGCAGGCCGGCGCCTCATCGGCCGACAAGGCCGGCATCCGGGTCACGGGTGGTGCGACCGTGATGAGCTGCCGGCAGGCACTCGCGCGGGCCGCCTGGATCGCGACCGCGGCACCGAAGGAGAACCCGGCCAGCCACAGTTCGGCATCCGGGTAGCGGCGTGTGGCCCATGCGGCGACTGCCAGGGCATCATCGATTTCACCCACGCCATCGGCATAGGCGCCGCCACTCGCGCCCACGCCCCGGAAATTGAAGCGCAACGCCGGGATCTGCAGGCCGTTCAGTGCCCGGCTCAGCGTGTACACCACTTTATTCAGCATGGTGCCCTGGTACTGCGGATGGGGATGACAGACGACCGCCACGGCCGGCACGTGCGGCTCGGGGGGCGTGTCGAGCAGGGCTTCGATGGGGCAGGCGGGGCCGACCAGCGTCAGGGCTTCGCGGGGGGCGGGCCGGTGTTTTGATGGGGTCATTGG
>CAYLKO010000038.1:0-21472 GCA_964384525.1 uncultured Chromatiaceae bacterium | reverse complement strand
GGGGGCCCGGGCGGGGCTCCCTGTGGCCCCCCCTCGGTGGCCCCCGCCTGCCTCCCTGCTGCTGTTTCCGACGCTGTGCCAGATCAGCCGAGCAGGACGCGGTTCATCCGCTGCACAAAGGCGCCGGGGTCGTCGAGCTGGCCGCCCTCGGCGAGGCGGGCTTGATCGAGGATCAGGCGGGCGAGATCGGCGTAGCGGTCGTCGTCGGTTTCGGTGGCCAGACGCTGGAGCAGTGGATGGTCGGGATTGATCTCCAGTATCGGTGCAGCATCCGGGACGGCCTGGCCGGTGGCCTGCATGAGCTTGCGCATCTGGGCACCCATCTCCTGCTCGCCGATGACGAGGCAGGCGGCGGATTGGCTCAGCCGGCTCGTGGCGCGGACTGCCTGCACCTGATCGCCGAGGGCTGCCTGCAGGCGCTCGAGCAGCGCTTGGTGTACGCCCTCATCCGGTTTGTCGGCAATCTTCTCTTCAGCATCAGCGCCATCGAGTTCCAGCTCGCCGCGCTTGACGTCGCGGAACGGGTGGCCGTCGAACTCACCCAGATGGCCGATCAGCCACTCGTCGATCGGATCGGTGAGCAACAGCACTTCGATGCCCTTCTGCCGGAACACTTCGAGATGGGGGCTGGAACGGGCCGCATTGAAGCCGTCGGCCGTCAGATACCAGATCGTCTTGTTGTCGTCCTTCAGGCGACCGATGTAGTCCGCCAGCGACTGGTCCGGCGTGGCGTTATCCGTGTGCGTGGTGGAAAAGCGCAGCAGCCCGGCAATCTTTTCGCGGTTGCCATGGTCCTCGGCCGGACCCTCCTTCAGAACACGGCCGAACTCCTGCCAGAAGGTTGCATAGCTGTCGGGATGGTCCTTCGCCAGGCGCTCGAGCATTTCCAGCACCCGCTTGGTCAACGCCGATTTCATCGACGCCACGACGGCATCCTGCTGCAGGAGTTCCCGGGAAACGTTGAGGGACAGATCGCCGGAATCGACGACGCCGCGGACAAAGCGCAGATACAGCGGCAGAAACTGTTCGGCGTCGTCCATGATTAACACGCGCTTTACGTAGAGCTTCAAGCCGCGGGAACCGGTCCGGTTCCACAGGTCCCAGGGCGCGCGGGCCGGCACATAGAGCAGGCTCGTGTATTCACGCTTGCCCTCGACCCGGTTGTGGCTCCAGGTGAGCGGCTCCTGGAAATCGTGGGCAATGTGCCGATAGAACGCCTGATACTCCTCGTCGCTCACCTCGGCGCGGGGTCGGGTCCACAAAGCCTTGCCCTCGTTGGCCGGCTCGTCCTTCGCCTCTGCCGCCTCCCCCTCTGGCGAATGAGCCGCCATCAGGACCGGAAAGGCAATGTGATCGGAATACTTGCGGATCAGGGCCTTCAGGCGGAATTCCTCGGCAAATTCGGCAGCGTCTTCGCGCAGATGCAGGGTCACCCGTGTGCCCCGCGCCGCACGCTCCAGCGGCTCGACGCTGAACTCTCCCTGACCATCCGACTCCCAGCGCACGCCCTCCGAGGCGGGAGCACCCGCCCGACGCGTCTCGACAACCACGCGGTCAGCCACGATGAACGCCGAATAGAAGCCCACACCGAACTGGCCGATCAGGTTGGCATCCTTGCGCTGCTCACCACTGAGCTGATTCAGGAAATCCCCGGTCCCGGAGCGGGCGATCGTGCCCAGCTGGCGCACGACCTCTTCACGGGTCATGCCGATGCCGTTGTCTTCGACGGTCACGGTCTTCGCTGCCGCATCGAACTCCACCCGCAACTTAAGCTCCGGATCGGGTTCGAGCAGCGCCGGGTCGGCCAGCGCCGCGAAGCGCAGGCGATCGGCCGCATCGGAGGCGTTGGAGATCAGTTCCCGCAGGAAGATCTCGCGGTTGCTGTACAGGGAGTGGATCATCAGGTGCAGGAGCTTCTGCACCTCGGCCTGAAAGCCGTGGGTTTCGCGAGTCGCAACAGTCATGGGCTCAATTACCACTGAACGGGGAATGGCATCAATGCGGCCATTTTCCCGATTTTCAAGGGCTGGCATCCGTGATGCCAGCGCCGGAGCCGGTGGGGATCTAGCGGTGACCCGTGCTGCGCACGACGTAAAGGCGCGGGCGGACCGGTTTGCGGCTGCCCACCGGCGATGGCAGATCCGGGCTGGCTGCCGCGAGAACGCCGGTCGCGGCGCTGGCCTCGGGCGGGTCCACCCGGTCTGCATCCGGCTCATCGGCCGTCAGCCGGCCGCGAACGGCGGCCAGGGCACAGGCGATCCAGTCCCGACGCCGCAAGGTCTCTTCATTGCGGATCAGGGCACGGTCCGTTTCTTCATCCGATGGAAACATCAGAAACTCCAGTATCCGGTCTGCGCCGGCTCAACTGTGGTCTTACTTCTCTTCAGGGGTCCAATCCCGGCGGACCTTCTCGGCCCAGTTCCGATAACCCTTCCAGGTATACAAGGCGGGATCCATTGCCGTCCGCCGCTTGTCCGGCAACTGCACGCGACTCAACCAGCGGCGATACGCATCCCAGCCACTCACGTCCCGGCCATCCTGGCCAACGAGATGGGGTCCTGCACGCTCTGCTCCGTTCTTGTTCTCGTTGCCCGCCGGACGGTTGGGGAAGTCTGGCTGATTTCTGTTGTCTGTCATCGTCGTTGTCCCCACTTCACCAGCGTGGAGCAACTCTAGGGAGCGACCTCCGCCATCGGAAGGAACTGGATCACAGGCAAATGGCCGCCATCGAGCAGCGTTGCCCAGGCTGACGGCAATGTGTAATGCGATTCGACAGAAGCCCGCGCCGAACGAGACCGCGCCCGCACTTCCGGAATCCTGAAACTCAGACCACCACGCGATAGCACGGCTCGTATTTGCGTCCGGGAAGCTTCATCCGGTTCTGCTGGACAAAGGCACACAAAAGATCATCCAGTTGCGCCAGTATTTCCCGATCCCCGTGAATCTCGAACGGACCATGCTCTTCGATGGCCCGCAGGCCTTCCTCGCGGACATTGCCACTGACGATGCCCGAGAACGCCCGGCGCAGGTTGGCGGCGAGTTCCGCCGGCGGCAGATCGCGCCTGATTTCGAGTTTTGCCATCGACTCATGGGTGGCCAGGAAGGGCCGCTGGAACACGTTGTCGATGTGCAAACGCCAGTTGTAATAGTAGGCATCGCTGTTCTGGTGCCGATAGTCCCGCACGTGGCGCACGCTGTGCCTGGCCCAGCTGGCCACGGCCGGCGGGTCGCCGATGATGATCCGGTATTTTTGCCGGGCCTCAGGCCCCAGGGTGCCGAGGATGAAGGCATCGACCTGTTCGAGATAGGCCCGGCTCGATTCCGGCCCGGTGAGAATCAGCGGCAGCGGAATATCCGCATTGTCCGGATGCAGCAGGATGCCGAGCAGAAACAGAATTTCCTCGGCCGTGCCCACCCCGCCGGGAAAAATGATGATCGCATGCGCCACCCGGACGAAGGCTTCGAGGCGCTTCTCCATGTCGGGCATGATCACGAGCTCGTTGACGATCGGATTGGGCGACTCCGCGGCAATGATGCCCGGCTCGGTCAGGCCGATGTAGCGGCCGTTGCGGATGCGCTGCTTCGCATGGCCGATGGTGGCCCCTTTCATCGGGCCTTTCATGGCGCCGGCGCCGCAGCCGGTGCACACGTTCAATTTGCGCAAGCCCAGCTGATAGCCCACTTCCTTGCTGTAATCGTATTCTTCACGACCAATCGAATGGCCGCCCCAGCAGACCACGAGGTTGGGATCGGTACCGATCTTCAGCGCACCGGCGTTGCGCAGCACATGAAACACCGCATTGCTGATGCCGTGACTCGACTCCAGATCGAACTGGCCGCGGACGGCGAATTCGCTGTTGATGTAGATGACGTCGCGAAGCACGGAAAACAGCAGTTCCCGGATCCCCCGGATCATCTCGCCGTCGACGAAGGCATTCGGCGGCGCATCGACGAGGGCCAGCTTGATGCCCCGATCCTGCTGGACGATGTCGATCTCGAAACTGCGGAACTGCTCGAGAACCTCCCGGGTGTCGTCGGTGGTGCTCCCGGAGTTGAGGACGGCCAGCGCACAGCGCCGCAGCAGCTCGTGCTGTCCGCCCTGGCCGGTACTCCGCAACCGGTTGACTTCATGCTGGGACAAAACCTCCAGCGAGCCCTCCGGCATGACCTCGATCAGCGAACGGGCTGGCTCCCGGCTGGTGGCCGGGTTGGTGGCCGGATTGGTGGCCAAGTTGGTGGCCGGGCTGCCGGCATCCGCCGCCTGGCGACGGGCGCTTGTTTCGCCTGGATGACGGGTCACGGCAGGATCTGGATCGGGGTGTTGTCGGGCGTCATGAGCCAGATATCCACCATGTCGGCGTTGGACACCGCAATGCACCCATTGGTCCAGTCGCGGCTCTCGTAGTAGTCGAGGGGCTTGCTCGGCCGGTTCGGCTGGCCATGAATCATGATCTGGCCTCCTGGTGAAACGCCGGCTGCCGCAGCCCGCTGCAAATCGGCGGGACCGGGGTAGGACACCTGGATCGCCAGAAAGTAATCGCTGTTGGCGCGACGCCCGGACACCCGGTAGTTGCCTTCCGGCGTGCGGAAATCACCTTCGCGCTGCTTGGCCCCCGTGGGCGACAGGCCCAGCGCCACCTTGAAGGTGCGCAGGATTTCGTCACCGCGCATCAGGACCAGTTTGCGCTCGGCCTTGTGGACAATCACCTGATCGGCCATCTCCATGGTCGCGGCACCGGCAGTCGGCGACAGGCCGGACAAAAGCGCCAGCGCCAGCACCACCAGCAGGGGCAGATCGACATCGACTGTTCGGTGAGCGCGCATCAACCGCCCTCGGAGGATGCCGTCAGCCGGAGACGCTGGCCGGGATAGAGCCAGTTGGCATTGTTCAGGTCATTCAGCGCCAGCAGTCGCTGCTGCGGCACACCGGTCCGTCGGGCAATGACCGACAGGCTGTCGCCGCGGCGCACGACATAGGTGCTTTTGACGCTCTTCGACGTGGCCGGGGCAGATGAGCCGGCCTGGCTGCCCGGCAGCTTCAGCACCTGCCCCACCCGGATCAGATTTCTCTTCGACAAGCCGTTCAGGCGCGCCACCGTGGCTGCGGACGTGCCGTAGCGGGCCGCGATACCGGAGACGGTTTCGCCTTTGCGCTCGCGGGGCGTCCGCGGTGCGGTATCCCGCACTTGGGCAGTGCGCACCTGGGCTGCCGGAATGGCTGCGAGCCGCGCCGTCGCGTCGGCACCCGATACCGACTCCGGCAGGTGCAGGATGAGCCCGCGCGGGATGTACTTCTTGCCGGCCCAGACCGTCGGCAACAACGCCGGGTTGTAGTCCTGCAAGGTTGCCCGGGAGATGCCGAAAGCCTGCTCCACGGCCCTGGCGCTCAGATAGGCGGGCACCGTGATCACCGTGAGCTGTTCAGGCGCTTCCCGCTGCACCGGACCAAAATACTTCTCGGCCGTGCGCTCCACTTCTTCGGCCGCCAGGAAGGACACATAGAAATTCCGTGATGCGAAGCCAAAGGCCGGACCGTCGTAGTTGCGGATGATGGTTTCGATCTTGTCCGTGCCCAGTGCCCGCATCGCCCGGCGGATGCCACCGGTGCCATGATTGTAGGCCGTAATTGCCAGCGGCCAGGAATCCAGCTCACCGTAATTTGCCTTGAGCAGCTGGGCGGCCGCCTCGCTGGAGCGATAGGGATCGCGACGTTCATCAACCGCGCCATCGATCCGCATGAACCGCCGGGCTGTTCCAGCGGTGAACTGCCAGAGGCCGGCG
The DNA here is from genome assembly GCA_964384525.1 of uncultured Chromatiaceae bacterium. Taxonomy (GTDB): domain Bacteria; phylum Pseudomonadota; class Gammaproteobacteria; order Steroidobacterales; genus SHZI01. The sequence goes on along the minus strand of CAYLKO010000038.1, from coordinate 15,691 downwards.
GCGCCGGCATAGGACCGGGCCTCGGGATTGAAGGATGACTCCACATGCGGCAGGGCCGCCAGCTCCTCGGGTACGCCGTACTGCCGCAGGCTCTCCCGGATGTGTTCCTCCCAGCGACCGGAGCGGATCAGCCCCTCGCGATAGCGGTCCGACAGGCCCTGCTGGACCCGCACCCGGTTGGCTGCAGCCCGCAGCGCCGCCGGATTGGAGCGACCGGCCCACAGCGCCAGGACGCGACGTTCATCTGCATCCAGATTGCCGCGATCGCCGTTGGCCAGGCGTTTCAGGATGGCGATGTAGTGCGCCTTCGCGGTGTCCAGACGGCGCTGTCTGGCGCCATCCGTCGCGGCATCGGAGAAATCGATCTTCGCGTAGACGATATTCAGGTACCGATCATCGTGGACCAGCGCCTCGGTGGTGGAGACTTCCGCGAAGATCTGGCGCCAGAAGGCGATATCCGGCTCCAGTCCGGCCGGGCGCGGCACCGCATCCGCGGCCGCCGCCGTGCCGATCGGGGCCAGCGGCCCGTTCATGGCGCCGGCCAGGGTCAGCACCAGGACCACGACCAGCGCGACCATCAGGGCTCGGGCCTGACGCGGGGCATTTCGGGATACCGGGTTGTACAAATTGCTGCTCATGTTTTCTTGCTGGATGCGCTGGCTGATGGCGCCGTCTCACGTTACCGGTCGGCAGGCGCGGAGACTGCCACGGATTTCACAATAACCGAGGATGCTCTGCACAGCCAACCCGGGCGCCGGCCAAACCGGTCGAGCATCACGAACGCATTGCACATCGCGATGAGGAACGGCGTCGACGCTACTGCAGGCCGGAGAAACCTGCTACCGTTTCACGGAATCCCGCCCTGCTTTCCTTGATCTTGCCGACTGTGAGACCCCTCAAACTATTCATTCTTCTTGCAACCATCGGGTTCGCGGGCTGCAGCGGTGATGCACCACCCGTGACGCCGACCGGGTTGCCGGGCGCGAAACCGGCAGGCCAGCCGCCGGTGCCGGATCGGGGTCGCGATCAACAGGCAGCAGGGCAGAACCGCGCTGAGGGACCGCCGCCGGCCCTGCCATCCGCTGCGGACGAGCAGGGCGTGCTGCACCTGCTGGGCGAGACCATTCCGCCGGGAACCAGCCGGCGCCTGGTCTGGTCCTCCGGACAATCCTTCGATGACACCTCGGGCGACTCGCCGGTCCTGGTGGTCAACGGCGTCGGCCATGGTCCCACGCTGTGCCTCACCGGCGCCGTGCATGGTGACGAGCTGAACGGCATCGAGATCATCCGGCGCGTGATGCAGGATCTGGATCCGCGGCGCGTCAAGGGGGCCGTGGTCGGCATCCCCATCGTCAACCTGCAGGGTTTCCGTCGCGGCTCGCGCTACCTGCCGGATCGGCGCGATCTCAACCGCTACTTTCCGGGCAACCCCACGGGCAGCTCCGCTTCGCGGATTGCGGCCTCCCTCTTTGACGGCATCATCCGGCACTGCGATGGCCTCGTGGACATCCACACGGGCTCGCTGAGCCGCACCAACGTGCCACAGCTCCGCGCTGACCTGCGCAATCCGGCGGTGCGCAACTTCACGAACGGCATCGGTGCGCTGATGGTGCTGCACAGTGCCGGCACACCCGGCACCCTGCGACGGGCGACCACCGACGCCGGCATTCCTGCCGTGACGCTGGAAGCCGGTGAGCCCGGCCGACTGCAATCGGCGCAGGTCCGGGAAGGCACGGCGGCGATCGTCTGGTTGCTCGACGCCATGCAGATCGTCAACCGGGTAAACGTGCTGAAGGCGCCCCGCCCCGTTTACTACCGTTCCACCTGGGTGCGCTCCGACTACGGCGGGATCCTGTTTTCGCTGGTCCGCCTGGGCCAGCTCGTGTCGACGGGCGATATTCTGGGGACCGTCACCGACCCCATCAGCAATGAGCAGTTCCTGATCTATGCGCCGGTCCGTGGCCGGGTCGTGGGCATGGCGCTGAATCAGGTCGTGATGCCGGGCTTCGCCACCTTCCATCTGGGCATCGAAGGCGATGCCGACAACCACGGCTCGCTGCACACCACGCTGGAGCCGCCGCCGGCGCGTGACCCCAACGGCAGCACGGCCGGCACCGAACTCGACGAACGCCCCGAGTAGCCGGCTCTAACGAAGCTCGGCGCTCTTCAGGGCGGCGATGCGCTCCGGCAGCGGCGGGTGCGTCATGAACAGGCGGCCAAACCGGCTCATGCCGCCGGAAATGCCGAAGGCTTTCATCGCGTCCGGCAATACCGGGGGTGTATGCGCCTGCTGCAGGCGTTGCAGGGCTGCCACCATGTTCGATCGACCGGCCAGCTTGGCGCCACCGGCATCGGCACGGAATTCCCGCTGTCGGGAGAACCACGCCACGATCATGCTGGCGAGGATGCCGAGCAGGATCTGGGCAACGATGACCGTGATGAAGAAGCCGGGGCCGTTGCCCCGCTCGCTCCGGAAAACCACCTGATCGACGATCCGGCCGATGATCCGGGACAGGAAAATCACGAAGGTGTTCAGCACCCCCTGGATCAGCGTGAGCGTGACCATGTCACCGTTGGCGACGTGGGATATCTCGTGGCCCAGCACGGCTTCGACCTCATGCCGCTCCATGTTGCGCAGCAGACCGGTGCTCACGGCCACCAAAGCCGCATCCCGGCGGGCGCCGGTGGCAAAGGCATTGACGTCCGGCGCGTCATAGATCGCCACCTCGGGCATGCCGATGCCGGCCTGATTGGCCAGACGCTGCACCGTCGCCACCAGCCAGGACTCGTCGGCGTTGGCTGGCTGGGTGATGACCCGTGCGCCGGTGGTGCGCTTGGCGATCCATTTCGACATGGCGAGCGAAATCAGCGAGCCCGCAAAACCCAGCACCGCGGAGAAGATCAGCAGGCTTTTGAGATCCTGGCCCGTGCTCGCCAGGTACATGTCGACGCCAAGCAGCCGCATGGTCACCGACAGCACGGCGAGCACCGCGATATTGGTCGCCAGGAACAAGAAGATACGCTTCACAAAACTCTCCAGAAGGGCGGTCAGTCGGCATTCTATGGGACTATTGCCTTCGGGTTTCAAGGGGGGAGCCCGTCGGAACTGAATGCAATGCAGAAGGTGGCTGAACAACCCCTGACCGGCTTCTGGCAACCGCGCTACTGGCCGATCTGGCTCGGCATGGGAATGCTCAGGCTGGCATCGTGGTTGCCGGTGCGGGGGCAACTCAAGCTCGGCCGGGGTCTGGGGCGCATCCTGTACCGGGCCCTGCCTGACCGGCGGCGGATTGCAGCGATCAATCTGGCCCTGTGCTTTCCCGGGCAGTCAGCCGCGGAACGACAGAAGCTGCTGCGCCTGCATTTCGAGTCGCTGGGCATGACGGTGATGGAAATGGGCCTGGCCTGGTGGGCGAGCGACGCCTGGATCGAACGCCATGTGGAACTCAAGGGTGCGGAGCATCTGCAGGCGGCGGTGGCTGCCGGCCACGGCGTCGTGCTGCTGGCCGGGCATTTCGCCTCGCAGGAGCTGACGGGCCGGGCGCTCAAACTGCGTCATCCCGTGCTGGCGGCGCTCTATAGACCCAGCAAGAATCCGTTCATCGATGCACTCCTGCGCCGGATCCGCGGCCGCTCGGCGAGCTTCCTGATTCCCAAACAGAGCATGCGGCGCATGATCCGGACGCTGCGTGACGGCGTGCCGGTGTGGTATGCACCGGACCAGAGCCATCGGCGGGCGATGAGTGCGCTGCTGCCGTTCTTTGGCGAGCCGGCGATGACCACCACGGCACTGAGCGAGATCGTGCGCCTGGGCAATGCCGTGGTGCTGCCGCTCATGCCGCTGCGCTTGCGCGATGGTGGCCCCGGTAACGGTGCTGGTGATGGCACTGGTGACGGCACTGGTGACGGCGCGCGCTGGGGGCGCTATACGCTGGAGGTTCTGCCGCCCCTCACCGGTTTTCCGGGAGCCAGCCCGGAGGAAGATGCGCAGCGGGTCAACACGCTCCTGGAAGCCCATATCCGCAAGGCGCCGGAGCAATATTTCTGGATCCACCGGCGCTTCAAGGGACGACCACCGCCGCTGCCGGAGCCCTACGCGCGGGCGGCTGATCCGCCGGCCGACGCGTAACCCGCCAGCAGCCACCGCCATTCCCGGTCACTGAAGGTGATCGCCGCCGATGCATCGGGCTTCGGCGTGCTGATCTTGGCGAGCGAGCGGTGCAACCGCGCCAGATTGGCGGCACGCCAGTGGCGACGGTCCCGACGCACGCGACCGCGATCGAAATCGAGCAGGAAAATCCGGTCGGACGTATCGATCTGCACGTTGTGGGCATTCAGGTCGGCGTGATAAATCCCGGCCTGATGAAAGATGGCGATGCACCGGCCCACCGCAGCCCACACCGCGGCAGGAAGTGGGGCGCGCTCAAGCCGGCGGGACAGCGATTCCACATCCGGAATGCGGGCGGTGATCAGATCGGCGGTGTAATAACCAAGAGGGCTGCGGCGGTAGTGGGCGGCGACCGGCGCCGGCGCCGGCAGGCCGAGACCCTGCAGATGCGCCAGCAGTTGCCATTCGCGGAAACAGCGGGTGCGCGACTCGCCCAGCCACAGGAATTCGTCATCCAGGATCCGGCCGATGGCGCCACCACGATAATAATGACGCAGCACCCACTGCTGTCCGGCGTGCTCGATGAATCGCGTGGCGCCGCGACCGCCGGCATCGCCCGGGGCAACCGGCGCGGCCGGCCAGCTTGTGGCGGCGAAGAGGGCGGGCTCCGGCTGCCGAAGCACGGTATCCTCATACAGGATGCCGATCCCGTCCTGTCTCACGATGCTGCTCGCCAAGGTGGATGTTGTCCGGTGATGACGTCTGCTGGTCGGTGTATCCGTGGATGAAGCGTCAGTGAGCGATCAACTGCAGTCTGCCGAACCGATCGTTGCCCCCGTGCCACCGGCGCCCGATGCGCTGTGCCTGATCCGCCTGTCGGCAATCGGCGACTGCTGTCACACGCTGCCGGTCGTGCGCACCCTGCAGGCAGCCTGGCCCGGAACTCCGATCACGTGGATCATCGGCCGCACGGAACTCGGTTTGCTCGACGGCGCATCCGGCATCGAGTTTATCACCTTCGACAAGCGCGACCCGTGGGCAAGCCTCAAGCGCATCCGGCGGGAGTTGTCCGGGCGGCGCTTTCCGCTGCTGCTTCACATGCACGCGTCGATGCGCGCCAATCTGGTCAGTCGCGTCGTGCGGGCCGATGTCCGGCTGGGCTTTGATCGCGCGCGGGCGCGCGATCATCAGTGGCTGTTCACCAACGAAAGGATCGCGGCGGCACCCGGCCAGCACGTGATGGATGGCTTGTTCGGTTTCGCCGGGCATCTGGGCATCCGGCAACGGCTCATGCGCTGGGATTTTGCCTTGTCGGCGGGCGATCGCCTGGTGGCCGCGGAGCTGGCCTCGGGATCCCGACCGCTCTGCGTCATCAGCCCCTGCACCAGCGCACGCTTTCGCAATTACCGGAACTGGAGTGTCGGCAACTACATCGAGTTGATCCGGCATCTGCTCGAGGTCCGCGGTGCCCGGGTGGTGCTGACCGGCGGACCGAGCGAGGTGGAACGCCGTTATGGTGCTGATATCGAAGCGGCCATCGGCGCGAGCGCTTCGCTCGTCAATCTGATCGGCCGCACGCAGCTCAAGGAGTTGTTTGCGATCATCGAGGCCGCTGATCTGTTGATCTGTCCGGACTCCGGGCCGGTCCACATGGCCACCGCGGCCGGCACCCCCGTGATCGGCCTGTACGCCACGTCGAACCCGCTGCGCACCGGCCCGTATTTCAGCCAGGATCTGGTGGTGAACCGCTATCCGGAGGCCGTGATGCGGGAATTCGGCAAGCCGGTTGCCGCACTCCGCTGGGGTGAACGCGTCCGCGATCCCGGCGCGATGGATCTCATCCTCGTCCCCGACGTCATCGCCCGCCTCGACCTCATCCTTCGATGAGGGTCCGGACGGCGGCGGCGACGATGGCGGGCGAGATTTCGCGGAGGCAGTTGAGGTGCCCGAGCGGACAGGTACGCTGGAAGCAGGGACTGCATTCGAGGCCGAGATAGAGGATGGTCCGGCGCGCAGTCAGCGGCGGCGTGAACTCGGGCGAGCTGCTGCCATAGAGCGCAACCACGTGGGTCCCCGCGGCGGCCGCGACATGCATCAACCCCGAATCATTGGTGACGGCAACCCGGGCGGCTGACAACAGGTCGACGGTATCCTCGAGGCGCGTCTGCCCGCAGAGATTCACGGCGGCCGAGCCGGCGCAAATCCCGGCTCCCAGCGACTGCTCGGCGGCCGACCCCAGCACCCAGACAGCGTAGCCAGCCTCCTGCAGCAGCATCGTCAGCATCCGGAAGTATTCCACCGGCCATTGCTTGGCGGGCCCGAAGGCCGCACCGGGCATCAACGCAATGGCCGGCTTTCCCGCAAGACCAAAGCGTTCGATCAGTTGCCCACGATTGGCCGCATCCACGCGCAGTACCGGAAACGCCGCTGGCGGCAGCGGGGCGTCGGGCGGCACGCCGAGCGCGAGCAGCCGCTTCACCGTCTGGTTCAGCCGCCCGCGGTCCAGATGACGCGCATCGGTGAGCAACACCCGCCGCCCCTCGCCCGCAAAGCCGGTACGCACGGGAATCCCCGCCGCCCATGGCACCACCGCCGACTTGAAGGACCGCGGCAAAACGATCGCCCGGGCATAGTGCTCGCTGCGCAACGCGCGACCCAGCGCGCGTCGCTTGCCGAAGGCCCACTCGCCGTGGCTCACCGCCAGCGGAATCCCGCGGCGCACTTCCGGCATCCGCGCCACCAGCGGCACGGACCACGGCGGCCCGACCACGTCGATGGGCACATCGGGCGCCTGCTCATGCAACAGCGCAAACAGCGACTGCGCCATGACCATGTCGCCAACCCAGGCCGGGCCGATGACGAGCACGCCGCTCATGTACCCGATCCCACTTACAGCGCGTCCAGATAACGCGGCACGCCCACCTCGATCGGGATGAAGGGATTGGCATAGCCGGCCGCCCGCAGGCCGGTGAGATCCGCCCGGGTATAACTCTGATAGCTCCCGGCCAGGCTCTCCGGAAACGGGATGTAGGCCACACGCCCCCGCCCATGCCAGGCAAGAACCGCCCTGGCGACGTCGTTGAAGGTGCGTGCGTCGCCAGTGCCCAGGTTGAAGATCCCCGACCTGCCGCCCGCCTCCCACGCCCAGAGGTTGGCCGCCACGATGTCATCCACGTGGATGAAGTCACGCACCTGCTCACCATCGCCATAGCCATCACAGCCGCTGAACAGGCGGATCTCGTCACCTGTTTTCAGCTGCTCGCGGAAATGATGGATGACGCTCGCCATCCCGCCCTTGTGCGCCTCGCCCGGCCCATACACGTTGAAATAGCGAAAGCCGATCACCGGCGAGCGAAAGCCGGCGGTCATCTGCCGCACGTGGCGATCGAACATGAGCTTGGAGAAGGCGTAGACATTGATCGGTCGTTCGCACTCCTCGCTCACGCGAAATTCCCGTCCCGCACCATAAACCGACGCTGACGAGGCATACACCAGCGGCACCCGCCGCTCGGTTGAATAGCGCAGCAGATGACGCGAAAAGTCGTAATTGCTGCGCATCATCAGGAGGCCGTTCCACTCGGTCGTGTCCGTGCAGGCGCCCTGATGGAAGATCACCTCGACCTTCCGGGCAAACTCCTCGCCGGCCACCATGCGCGTCATGAAGTCATGCATGTCGAGATAGCCGGCTATGCGGCAATCACTCAGATTCAGGATCTTGTGCGCGTCGCGCAGATCGTCGACCACCAGGATGTCCGTGTGGCCCGCACCATTCAGTGCCCGCACGAGATTGCTGCCGATGAAGCCGGCGCCGCCAGTGACGATGATCATTGCTCGAACCTCGGCGGAAGATGAAGTGCGACGCCCGGCCGGGCCGCCAGTTCCCGGTACAGGCGTTCGTAGCGGCTGGTCATCGCCGCCGCGGAAAACTGCCGGGCACGCAGCTGATTGGCGGCCGACACCCGCGACCGGAGTCCGGCGTCATCCACGAAGGCGGCCACGCCGGCCTCGAATGCATCCGCATCATCCGGCGCCACCAGCCGCCCGTTGTCGCCATCCGTGATCACTTCCGGAATGCCGCCAACCGCCGTGGCCACCACCGGCAAACCCGCGTCCAGCGCATCCAGCAGGATGGATCCGAGCCCCTCATGCCGGGAAGGGTAGACAAAGAGGTCGAAGGCGGCCAGATAATCGGCCACGTTGGTCACCTCGCCCGCAAACAGCACGTTTTCAAGCCCCCGCGCAGCCTCGCGCAGTGACGCTTCATCGCGCCCCGCACCCACCAGCACGAAGCACACCCCGGGGCGCGTCGCCTGCCAGGCGCGCGCAAGCCGGATGATCTGCAACTGGCCCTTGTGGGAATCATCCAGCGCACCAACGTGGCCGACAACGAATGTGCCGCCAAAGCTGGCGCGCAAGCGCTCCACGTTGCCCGGCCGGGCCGGCAGCCCGCTGCTGGCGCTCGGAATCACGGTGACCGGCAGCCGGGCATCGAGCCGGGCCAGCGACCGGCAAATCGCCGCCGAGATCGCCACCACCGCAGCCGCCGAGCGGTACATGCGGCGGTTCAGCCACGACAGCCGCGGCCCCTTCTGCACGCGCCGGGTAATCACATAAGGGCAGCCGCCGAAACGGCGATGCAGCCACGCGGCCTGCACCCCGCGACCTTCATGGCTGTGCACCAGCCCGGCGCCACGCAAGGCATTGCCGGCGCCGACCACGCCCAGACCCGCCTCGATGATCTCGAGCCCGGGAATATCCCTGCAGCGTTCGGCAAGCGCCGCCTCGCGCCGGGTCACGAGGCGCTGGGCAAAACCCAGCCCTGCGAGTCCCCGCATCAACAATTCCGTTTGCCGTTCCCCGCCACGAAAGCCCCGGGCGAGATTGAGGTGGGTGAGCGGACCGTTCACCGCCAGATCTTCACCAGCCGGACCGTCAGCGCGGGTCCGTCAGGGTATAGGTGGCGCTACAGTAAGGACACTAGACCCGACCGCAGCCTACGAGTGACAGGTAGACCTTCGGGTGGGAATTCCACAGGTACATGCCGGGCATGGGGCAGGACAAGGGCAGGTCGGCGCGGGTCACGTGGTAGTGATTTTCGGCATTCGGCTGAATGAGCGGGACGTCGGCTTTGGGGCGGGGAACCATGGCATCTATTCGGCAGCTGCGGGCCCGTGAGTATAGAACACCGCCTCCCAGTGGCGGGTCACCGTGGCCTTGAGAGCGGCCAGTTCGGCATGGGGCAAAAGACCAGGCGCCCCAGCCAGATTCAAATGGTGCATGCGCTTGCGGTAATCGCGGTAGGCATCGGCCAGTTCGGCGGCGGCTTCCGGCGTCAGGATGCCGTGATCGGCCAGCGATTCCAGCTGGCGGATGTTGTCCGACCACCGCACCAGGGCGGGAATGCGCCGCGCGTTGCGCAGCACCAGATACTGCACCAGGAATTCGATGTCGGTAATGCCCCCGGGATCCTGCTTCAGATCCATCAGGTCGGGCGTTCCGCTGGACAACTCGTCGCGCATGCGCTGGCGCATGGCCACGACATCCGCCGCCAGGCTTTCCTCGCGCACATAGTGGGTAAGCGCCTGCACGCGCAGCTGTTCAAAACCGGCCTTGACCTCCGCATCGCCGGCCACCGCCCGGCTGCGCAACAGCGCCTGATGCTCCCAGGTCCAGGCGTTGTCCCGCTGGTAGATGTCCAGCGCGGCAAGGCTCGACACCAGCAGCCCGGACTCACCGCTGGGGCGCAGCCGGATGTCCACTTCGTACAACTTGCCGGAGGTCGTGTGCATCGTGAGGATGCTGATGATCCGGCGGGTGAGCCTCGCGAAGAACATCGAGTTGTCGATCGCCTGCGCGCCGTCGGTCTGCTCCTGCTCGCCCTGCGAGTCGTTGACGAACACGAGATCGAGATCGGAACCGTAGCCGAGCTCCAGCCCGCCGAGCTTGCCGTATGCCACGATGGCAAAGCGCGCCGGTCGCGCCTGGCCGTCAACCAGGCAGCAAGGCACGCCGTGGCGCCCCGCCAGTTCATCCCAGGCCAGCGCCAGCGCCGCGCCCAGCACGAGTTCGGCAACATCAGTGAGGCGGTCGCTGACTTTCATCAGCGGCAGCACACCGGACAGATCGACCACTGCCACCCGGAAGATGGCTGCCTGCTGGAAGTTGCGCAGCGCCTCCAGCCGCCCCTCGAGGCCGCCGCCGGCGTCATCCGCCGGCACGGCGGCCAGGCGCGCCTCGAGGTCTGCAACCAGTTCTTCGCGGGATGGCGCCTGCTCGAAGATGCGTGGATCGAGCAGCTCGTCCATCAGCAGGGGATGGGCCGCCACCAGCCGGGCGAGGAACTGGCTGGATCCGCAGATGCTCACCAGTCGCTGCAACGCCTGGGGATTTTCGTTCAGCAAGGCAAAGTAGGCGGAGCGCCGGCCGATGGCTTCCAGCACCAGAATGAGACCATCGAGCGCATCAGCGGGATGTGGCTGGCCGCACGCCGCCTTGAGCAGGGCCGGCACCAGCACGTCCAGCCGCTGGCGACCCATCTGGCCCAGGCGGGCCGGCAGGCCGCCCTCATGCAAGCGCACGATCCGCTCCAGAATGGCTTCGGGATCTGCAAACCCGGCCGCGGCCAGACGTTGCAGCTGTTGCGCTGATCCGGCATCGGCGTCGGCACGCGTCTGCGCCAGCCAGACCTGGCTCAAGCTGGCCTGGCGCAGATCGGCCTGGGCGCTGTCCGGCTCCGGCGGCAGATTTCCGGCATCGGCAGGATAGGCGCCGCGAAAGACGATGTCGCGGAAGTGTCGCGAGACCACCCGGCGATGCTGGCTCAGGGCATCGAGAAAAGCGGGCCAGTCTGCGGCAGCCATGGCCGCCGCCAGTCGCTGCCGATCCACCGGGTCCGTGGGCAGATCGTGGGTCTGCTGATCGTGCTGGGCCTGCAACCGGTTCTCGGCCAGACGCAGATAACGATAGGCCGTCGTGAGCTCCGCCGCGTCAGCGGCCGGCAGGCAACCGGCCTGAACCAGCGCCGGCAGCGCTTTCAGCAACTGTCGTTCCCGCAGGCTCGCAATGGTGCCGCCACGCACGAGCTGCAGCGCCTGGGCGATGAATTCGATTTCCCGGATGCCGCCCGGGCCGAGCTTCAGGTTGTCGCGGAACTCCTTGCGGGCCACCTCGGCTTCGATCAGCGCCTTCATGTCACGCAGCGAACTGAACACGCCGTAATCCAGGTAGCGGCGGTAGACGAAGGGTCGCAGCACATCGCGATACAGGGCCTCGCTGTCGCTCCAGTCGTTGACCACCCGCGCCTTGATCCAGGCGTAGCGTTCCCAGTCGCGGCCATGTTTGACGAGATAATTTTCCAGCGCCGACACGCTGACCGCCAGCGAACCCGCCGTGCCGAAGGGCCGCAGCCGCACGTCCACTCTATAGACGAAACCATCCGGCGTATTCCGGCTCAGATAATCGATGACCCGCTGGGCGAGCAGGCGGAAGTATTCCTCGTTGCTGACCGGGCGACTGCCATCGGTCTCCCCCGCCTCGCTGTAGACGAAGACCAGGTCCACGTCCGAGGAGAAGTTCAGCTCGTGACCGCCAAGCTTGCCCATCGCGACGATGCCGATGCCGCAGGGCTCGCCCGCGCTGGTCCGTGGCTCGCCATAACGGGGCGTGAGGCCGTGACGGGCAAACTCGAGGGCGGCATTGATGGCGGCGTCGGCCAGCTCCGACAGATCCCGCAGCGATTCGGTGACGTCGACGGCCTCAACCTGATCGCGCCACATGATGCGCAGCAGTTCCCGGTGACGGAACCAGCGCAGGCGCTTCAGGAACGCCTCTTCGCCGAGTGTCGCCGCGGTGGCGCCGCCCTCGGCTCCGTCCGCCAGAAATGCCGTCAGCTGCCTGGCCAGTTCGCCCGGATCCATCGGCTTTTGCAGCCGGCCGCTCGCCGCCAGCGCTTCGACCAGGGCCGGATAATGGCTGACGACATCGGCAGCATAGGCGCTCAAGTCGATCAGCGGCTTGAACGTGTCCGTAGAGATGGCAGGGAGGTCATCGGGCATGACCGCGATCTTAAGTGACGCAGGCTGTCGCTGCCGAATTCAGCGATACCAGTCCTCCTTGTACGCGACGATCGGCAGCAGCGACCAGGCCAGGGCATCCCGTGCAAACTGCGGATCGACGGGCACCGGCACCAGATCCTGGCCGGCAACGCGGAACTGGCGGATGGGTTGCCGGGGCACCAGCACCGCCACCTGGTCGCCCACGCGATAAGCCTCGTTGTCGTTGAACTGCATGATCGCCCGCCCCGGCCCATGCAGGTCGAGACGGCTCTGGTCGATGCCCGGCAGCGGCACGGTGGCCTCTATCCCCATCAGCGACAGCGCGGTCGGCAGCAGGTCGATCTGGCTCGCGAGGCGCGTCACGATCCGGGGCTCCACCGGGCCGCCGGTGATGAAGCCCGGAATATGAAAGCTGAAGATCGGCACCAGCTGATCGCCGATCGACCGGCTGGCATGATCGGCCACCAGCGTGAACACCGTGCTCGGCCAGTAGGCCGACTGCGCGGCCTGGTCCAGAAACCGGCCGGCGGCAAAATCCGCGTAGCGCGCGGCATTCTGGTGCGTGCGCTTCGGCTGGTCGTAGAGGGCGATGCGCCCGTCGGGAAAATCGAAGGGCGGATGGTTGGAGGTGCTGAAGACCAGCGTGAAGAAGGGCCGGCCATCCGCGAAATGCTCCTTCAGCTCATGGTCCACCCGCGCATACAGATCCTCATCGGACACACCCCAGGTCGTGGTGAAGCGCGCGGTGGCCTGCAGATCCTGCTGATCGATCACCCGATCAAAGCCGTTGTTCAGGAAAAACCGCTTCATGTTGTCGAAGCTGGCATCGCCGCCGTAGATGAACTCGGTGCGATAGCCCTGCGCTTTCAGCGTGCGCGCCAGCGTGTAGAAATCCTGCTGGGCGCCGTCCAGCTTGATCACGCTGCTGGTCCGCGTCGGCAGAAAGCCGGTGACCACCGCCTCGATGCCCCGTGCCGAACGCGTGCCGCTGGCATACAGGTTGTCGAACCACAAACTGCGGGACCGCCACTGCTCCAGCTTTTGCGCCACCGGCGAGCCACCGAGGCTCGCGAAGTACTCCGCGCCCAGGCTTTCCTGCAGCAGGATCACCAGATTGGGCCGGCTGGCAAACTTTGCCGTTGGCGCCAGCACATGCTCCATCGGCAATTGCGGGTTGGTGAAGGCGCTGGCCGGCAACTGCATCCCCGCACGCACGCGCTGCAGGATCTCCGGTGTCGCCATCTGCCCGTAGCCCCGCAGCGACGTCTGCGCATGCAGAAGCTGGCGGATGCTGCTCGCCACGGAGTAGGTGGAGTTCAGCGCCAGGTCGTTCACGGTCTGGTCATTGGTCAGCGCCGCATTGCTGATGCCGAGCGGCCGATGGCCCAGGCTGCCGCGCGCCAGGTAGCCAACCACCACCAGCAGTGGCAACAGCACCAGCCCGCGGGCGACCCAGGTGGGTGACACCATGCGCTCACCGGCCCGGCCCAGAATCCGCCCCGCCGCCAACCCCGCAACCGCCGTCCGCGCCACGCCCACCCGCAGGCTCAGCCGGTTGTTGCCCCCGATCGACTGCAGCACCAGCCCCGGCGTATTCAGGTTTTGCACATAGAGCTGATTCGGCCGCACGCCGAATTCCGCCATGAAGGCCGGCGTGGCCGCCTCATTGAAGACCAGCACCATGAGCCACACGCAGAGCCAGGTGATGAGCGCAAAGCGCCAGGCCCGGCTGCGCAGAACCACGCCGGGCGCCAGGATGAGCACCAGCATCGGCAGGATGCAGACATACGCGATGATCACCAGATCAAAGCGCAGACCCGTGAGCAGGATGGCATCCACCAGGGTCGCACCCGCCAGCCGATCGGCGTACAGCCAGACCAGCCCGACGCGACTGCCCTGCAGCACGACCAGCGCCATGACCGCAAACCAGAACAGCGGCAACAGGGCGCAACGGGCGCTGCCCACATGGGCACCAACCCGATGCAGCCCCCGGTGCAAACCCCGATGCAAACCCAGGCGCCGCCAAGCCGGCCCGATCGGGACGGGACGCGGAATGGCAGACACAGAACCAGAGTTCAACTGCCCGCCTGTCGCCATGCACCACTCCGTCTTCAACCCAACCGACCAGTGCGGGTTGGACGGAGCGGCAGCGGCCAATCAACCGCCGGGTTGATTGCGCCTCAGGTCTTCAGGCCCTCGGCACTGCGGGCCGCCTGCACGGCCGGCCGCTGCTGGATGCGATCGCGGTAGGCAACCAGCACCGGCCACGTCGACAGGTCGATGCCCGCCAGCCCGGTCCAGGTCAGCACCGTGTACATATAAGCATCGGCCACGGTGAAGCGGTCCCCCACCAGATGCTCCCGGCTGGCCAGGTGGCCGGCCACATAGGCAAAACGCTGGATGAGCCGCTCGCGTGCTGCCGCCTTGCCGTCGGCGGCTGCGCCCGGGCGCAGCAAGGGACCGAAACCCTTGTGCAATTCGGAGGTGATGAAGTTCAGCCACTCCAGCAGGCGGTAATGCGGCATCGTGCCGGCCGGCGGAGCCAGTCCCAGCTCCGGCTTCCGATCCGCGATGTATTGCAGGATGGCCGAGCCTTCGCTCAAGACCTCGCCATCATCCAGCCGAAGCGCCGGTACATAGCCCTTGGGATTGATCGTCTTGAAATCCCCGCCATCGCCGGTGGCCTGCGTGCGCACATTCACCTTCACCAGATCAAAGGACAAACCCGCCTCGCACAAGGCGATGTGTGACGCCAGCGAACAGGCGCCAGGACTGAAATAGAGCTTCATGATTTGCCCTCCGGCAACAAGACCCACGAGAATTGCAGCTTAACTGCTCCCGGCAGTGTGCGGGCTTGGCAATGGCAACAATCATTCTGGTGCATGGCGCGTGGCATGGCAGCTGGTGCTGGCAGCATGTGCTCCCGCTGCTCGAGCAAAAGGGCCATCGCGTGCTCGCGCCGGACCTGCCCGGGCATGGCGATGATCCCGAATCACCCCACACCCAGACGCTCGCCAACTATGTCCGGTGCATTCAAGAAGTGGTGACCAGCTGCGACCCGCCGGTGGTGCTCGTCGGCCACAGCCTTGCCGGGCTGGTCATCAGTGCGGTGGCCGAAGCGCTCCCCGAGCGTGTTTCGCGGCTCATCTATGTCTCCGGCCTGCTGCCGCGCGATGGCGATTCACTCGTGCGGATCTGCAGCACCGACCCCGACAACCCCATGAACACCGCCACCGTGAGAACGCCCGGCCACAAGTCGCAGTCCATCGACCCAGCCCGGCTGGAGGAATTGTTCTATCCCGATTGCCCCGCCGCCGATGTCGCCCTCGCCCGCCGCCGTCTCGGACCCGAACCCTTCGCCACGATGTTCAACACCGTGTCCGTCACGCCGGAGCGTTTTGGCATGGTGCCGCGGGCGTACATCCATTGCCTGCATGACCGCCCGTTGCCGCTCTTCCTGCAGGAGCAGTTGGTGGCTGCTTCTCCGTGTGAATCGGTCGTTCGGCTGTATTGTGTGCATTCGCCGTTT
>CAYLKO010000037.1:0-27080 GCA_964384525.1 uncultured Chromatiaceae bacterium | reverse complement strand
GAAGGTTGCCCAGGTGGGGGCTTATGCGCAGCAGCATCAGCACCCCCTGCTTTGCACTCTTGAGGAAGCCTGACCGCCATGTTGAGCAGTGAACTCGAGTATTGCCTGAACGAGGCCTTCCAGCAGGCCCGCACGAAGCGCCACGAGTACATGACCGTGGAGCATCTGCTGCTGGCCATCATCGAAGTCCCCACCGTCAACGAAATCCTCAAGGGTTGTGGCGCGGATCTGGCCCGTCTGCGGCGCGAGCTGGAGCAGTTCATCGAAGAATCAACGCCGCGGCGGGCCGAGGGTGCGGAGCAGGACGTGCTTCCCACCCTGGGTTTCCAGCGGGTCCTGCAGCGGGCGGTGTTTCATGTGCAGTCGAGCGGCAAGAAAGAGGTCCGCGGCGAGAATGTGCTCGTGGCGATTTTTGGCGAGAAGCAGTCACATGCCGTCTACCTGCTCGGCCTGCAGGATGTCACCCGCCTCGATGTGATCAACTTCATCTCGCACGGGTTGTCGAAGCTGCGGGATGATTCCGTCGGTGGAAAATCCTCGGCCGAAGCGGAGGAAGGCGAAGGCGAGGGTGGCAGCAGCGCACTGGAAAGCTACGCCACCAATCTGAACAAACGGGCCCGTGAAGGCAAGATCGATCCGTTGATCGGCCGGGAAGCCGAGGTGGAACGAACCATCCAGGTGCTGTGCCGGCGGCGCAAGAACAATCCGTTGTATGTGGGTGAAGCCGGTGTCGGCAAGACCGCCATTGCCGAGGGCCTGGCCCGGATGATTGTCGAAGGCCAGGTGCCGGAAGTTCTCTCCAACTGCACGATCTACGCATTGGACATGGGATCGCTGCTGGCGGGGACCAAGTACCGCGGTGATTTCGAGAAGCGTTTCAAGGCGGTCATCAAGGAACTGGCGAAGGACCCGGGCGCGATTCTCTTCATCGATGAAATTCATACGGTCATCGGTGCCGGCGCTGCTTCCGGTGGCGTGCTGGACGCATCCAATCTCATCAAGCCGGTGTTGTCCAGCGGCGAGCTGCGCTGCATTGGGTCGACGACCTACCGCGAGTACCGCGGGGTCTTCGAGAAGGATCACGCCCTGGCGCGCCGCTTCCAGAAGATCGATATCGTCGAGCCGACGATTCCACAGACCGTCGAAATCCTGCGCGGGCTGAAATCCCGCTTTGAAGAGCACCACGGTGTCACCTATACGGACGAGGCCATCGGGGCCGCTGTCGAGCTGTCGGCCCGGCATATCAATGAGCGCCAGCTGCCGGACAAGGCAATCGACGTGATCGACGAAGCCGGCGCCAGCGCCCGTCTGGAGCCCGCAGCCACCCGGACCACCGAGGTTGGCGTGACCCAGATCGAAAACGTCGTGGCCAAGATGGCCCGCATTCCGCCCAAGAGTGTTTCCGCCTCCGACCGGGATCAGCTGCGCAATCTCGAGCGCGACCTGAAGCTCGTGATATTCGGTCAGGACAAGGCGGTGGGCGCGCTGTCGTCAGCCATCAAGATGGCTCGTTCCGGCTTGCGCGAGGCCGAAAAGCCGGTCGGCGCCTTTCTCTTTGCCGGCCCCACGGGCGTCGGCAAGACGGAAGTCACCCGTCAGCTGGCTCATTGCCTGGGTATCGAGCTGATCCGCTTCGACATGTCGGAGTACATGGAACGCCATACGGTTTCCAGGCTCATCGGTGCGCCGCCAGGCTATGTCGGCTTCGACCAGGGTGGCTTGCTGACCGAAGCCATCAGCAAACACCCGCATGCCGTATTGCTGCTGGACGAGATCGAGAAGGCCCATCCGGAGTTGTTCAACCTGCTGCTGCAGATCATGGATCACGGCACGCTGACCGACAACAACGGACGCAAGGCCGATTTCCGCAATGTGATTCTCGTGATGACGACCAATGCCGGCGCCCAGGAGATGGGGCGGGCATCGATGGGTTTCACCGAGCAGGACAACACCACCGATGGCATGGCCATCATCAACCGGATGTTCAGCCCGGAATTCCGCAACCGGCTGGATTCGATCATCCAGTTCGATGCGCTCGGCCCGGACGCTGTCGTGCGCGTGGTCGACAAGCTCGTCATGGAACTGGAGGCCCAGCTCGACAAGAACAACGTGACCATCGAACTCGAGGCTGCCGCCCGTCAGTGGATTGCCGACAAGGGCTACGATCCCAAGATGGGCGCCCGGCCGATGGCGCGCGTCATCCAGGAACAGATCAAACGGCCATTGGCCGAAAAGCTGCTGTTCGGCGAGCTCGTGCATGGCGGGCATGTGCGCATTCTGCTCGACGACACCGGCGGGATCAGGCTGGAGGCAACGCCTGCCACCCTGTCGCTGGAGCACATCCCGGATCCGGCCTGAATCAGGCGGGCGCAGGAATCAGCGGGCGCGGAAGGTGATCCGGCCCTTCGACAGGTCGTACGGCGTCAGCTCGATCGTGACGCGGTCACCCGTTAAAATACGAATATAGTGCTTGCGCATCTTTCCAGAGATGTGCGCGGTCACGACATGACCATTATCCAGTTTTACCCGGAATGTCGTGTTTGGCTGGGTCTCGGTGACGACCCCGTCCATCGTTATGGCTTCTTCTTTGTGCATGTAGACTCCGGCAAACGGGTCGCGATTGTCGTCCAACTGGTTCAGTCGTGCAAGGGAACCGGAGGAATCTTCAGGGTGACGAGCTCCGATGTCGGTCTAGAGTTCTGACGCCAGACCCGGCCGGATCGATGATTCGGCGTCAGCAATCCGAGGCATTCCATGAACTCTGCCCGGGGCATGAGCTCGCTGCCCAGTGAGCTGAGGTGGGCGTTGGGAACCTGGCAATCGATCAATCGCAAGTCGTGACTGTCCGCCAAGTGCATGAGCTGCACCAGCGCCACCTTCGAGGCATCCGGTGCCACGCTGAACATCGACTCGCCGAAGAAGACCTGCCCCAGCACCACGCCATACACCCCGCCAACCAGCTCCGTTCCCTGCCAGACCTCGATGGCATGGGCGTGGCCCAGCTCATGCAGGCGCCCATAGGCAATCCGCATCTCGCGGGTGATCCAGGTGCCGGTGATCCGGCGGGTTTCCGCGCAGGCGGCCACGACGGCATCGAAAGCCAGATCGATGGATGTCCGGAAGTGATTCCGCCGGAGCGTGCGCTGCAGGCTGCGTGACACATGCAGGCGGTGTGGCCGAATGCTGGCCCGGGGGTCCGGTGACCACCACAGAACCGGCTGTCCGGCCTCGTACCAGGGAAAAATTCCCCGCGCATAGGCAGCCAGCAGGCGGGCCGGTGCCAGATCGCCGCCGACTGCGAGCAGGCCATTGGGCTCAAGTGCCGCCGTCGACGGATCCGGAAACGCATCGGGCGGGTCGCCGGGTTTGAGGTAATGCATGGCGTGGGCTCGAAGGCTCAGCTTTTGTCCTTGCGGTACGGAACGTGGTCGCCTGCCATCACCATGTACTCGTCGATGTGGGCGCGCTCCCGATCCAGATACTGGTCGATCGCGCGGGCGAACCGAGGATGGGAACGCCAGTGGGCGGAATGCGTCTCCGTGGGGACAAAGCCGCGGCTGATCTTGTGTTCACCCTGGGTGCCGGGCTCGAAGGTGGTGAGTCCGTGGGCGATGCAGTAGTCGATGCCCTGGTAGTAACAGGGTTCGAAATGCAGGCTGTGGTAGGCCCCCGTGCTGCCCCAGTAGCGGCCATACAATGTGGTCGCGCTGCGATAGCAGATGGCCGTGGCCACCGGTTCTCCCCGCAGGCTGGCGACGATCACCAGCAGATTGTCCGGCAGCGGCGTGGCGAGGCGCCGGAAAAAGGCTTCGTTCAGATAGGGCTCCCGACCTCGCCGCCAGAAGGTGTCGGCATACAGCGGCATCAGGCGGTGCCAGCGTTCCGCATCGAGCTCGGCGCCGGTCAGGTGTTCAAAAGTGATGCCGGCCTCGGCAACCCGGCGCCGCTCACGCCGGGCCTTCTTGCGCTTTTCAGCGGTGAACCCGGCAAGGAATGCCTCGAAGTCGGCGTAGCCCCGGTTGTGCCAGTGGAACTGGCAATCCTTGCGGGGCATGAAACCGGCATCGATCCAGGCCGGATACTCGCTGGCGACGGGAAACAGCACGTGCACCGAGGATGCTTCCAGCTGCTGCGCCTGGTCGATGGCGCCATTGATCAGGCAGGTGGCAATCCTGGCCGCCGGCTGGCCGGATGCAATCAACAGACGTGGGCTGGTGGCCGGTGTAAACGGCACCGCAGAAACCAGCTTGGGAAAGTAGTCGAGCCCCGCCCGGCGATAGGCATCGGCCCAGGCCCAGTCGAAAACGAATTCCCCATGGGAACTCATCTTGCGATACAGGGGGAGGGCGCCGACCAGGGTGCCGTTGGCATCGCGCAGCAGCAGATGATGTGGTTCCCAGCCGGAACGGCCGCCTGTGCAGCCGGTTTCCGCCAGCGTCTGCAGGAATTCGTGCCGCAGAAAGGGATACTCGACGCCGAGGAGCGCATTCCAGTCCCGGGCCGGCACCCGGGCCAGGTCGCCTGCAATTTCAATACGCACGGTGACGCATGGTGCCGCCGCTCACGTGGACAAGCTGTCCAGATACTTCTCTGCGTCCAGTGCGGCCATGCAGCCTGAACCGGCCGAGGTGATGGCTTGCCGGTAGATGCTGTCGGCGACGTCACCCGCGGCAAACACACCCGGGACACTGGTGGCGGTGGCGCCGCCTGCCAGTCCGGAGCGGACGCGGATGTAGCCTTTGTCGAGCTCGAGTTGTTCCTTGAACAGGGCCGTGTTCGGATCATGGCCGATGGCGATGAACAGGCCCGTGGCCTCGATGGTTTGTGTTGCTGTCGGATCGGTGGTTGAGCGCAGCTGTACGCCCGTGACGCCCGTGTCATTGCCCAGCACCGCATCCACGGCATGATTCCAGATCACCGTCATGTTGCCGTTCCCGCCAGTCCGGCTGAGGAGCTTGTCCTGCAGCATTTTTTCGGCACGGAACTTGTCCCGGCGGTGAATCACCGTGACGTGGGCGGCCAGGTTGGACAGATAAAGCGCTTCTTCAACGGCGGTGTTGCCTCCACCGACAACCACGACGCGCTGACCCTTGTAAAAGAAGCCATCACAGGTGGCGCAGGCGGACACGCCCTTGCCCCTGAAGCTTTGTTCGGAGGGCAGGCCGAGGTAGCGGGCCGATGCGCCGGTGGCAATGATCAGGGCATCACAGCTATAGGCTCCTGATTCGCCGCGGAGCTGAAACGGACGCGTGGCCAGATCAACGGCAACGATCTGGTCCAGGACACCGCTGACGCCGAGGCGTTCCACATGCTCGCGCAGCTGGGCCATCAATGCGGGCCCCTGCAGGCCCTCGGCGCCGCCCGGCCAGTTGTCGACATCGGTGGTGGTCATGAGTTGCCCACCAGGCTCCAGGCCGGTGATGAGCAGGGGATCCAGATTGGCGCGTGCGGCATACACAGCTGCGCTGTAACCTGCCGGGCCGGAGCCAAGGATGATGACGCGGGAATGGGATGCTAGAGTCATGCGCGGAGTTTAGGGGATCGTTCACGCTTGCGTCCAAGCGATGTAATATGGCCGTTCCTTTTAAATGGACTTGGGCCACTCGATCCAGCGAGTGGTCGTCGTTGCGGGAAGCACGGTGGGTAGAGCTGTCGGAATCGAAGGCCGCAGACTGGCGGCGCCGCTGACTCACGTCGTGCGTGAAGCGGCGCTTTGGGTATTGGGTGCGATCGCACTGATCATGCTCGTGGCGCTGTTGAGTTACAGCGCCCAGGATCCGGGTTTCAGCCACACGGGCAGCGGCGTACCGATCAATAACCAGATCGGCGCGGTCGGTGCCTGGTATGCGGATGTTGCCTACAGCCTGTTTGGGGCCCCATCCCTGCTGTTTCCGGTCATGGTCTTTCTTGCCGGATGGATCGTTTTTACCGCGCGCAAGAGTTCAAGCCCTGTCGATCGCCGCATCCTGGTCACCCGTCTCGGCGGGTTTCTCCTGACGCTGGCGACCAGCTGCGCACTGGCCACGCTGCACTTCGGTGCCCATGGGCTGCCCCAGACAGCCGGTGGTGCCTTTGGTGAACTGCTGGGCGGGGGCCTGGCCGGCAGTCTCGGGACGCTCGGCGCCACCTTGTTGCTGCTGGCCTTGTGGCTGGCTGGCATTTCCCTGTTCACCGGCCTGTCATGGCTGGCGGTCATGGACGCCGTCGGTCGCCAGGTTTTTGCAGGCATCGATCGCGCCCGGCTGCTGTTCCAGGCCATCCAGGCCCGCAATAGCCAGCGGCGGGTGCAGGGCGTGCGACAGGAAGCCGTCCGTCAGGAGCGGAAGAAGGTCGAGAAAAAGGTGCCACCGCGCATCGAGCCGGCGCTGGCCGCACCTCCACCGAGCCAGCGGGCCCAGAAGGAACGCCAGGTTCCCTTGTTTCAAGGCAGCACGCACCCGGGTGAACTGCCCCCGCTGGCCCTGCTGGATGATCCGCCCGAGCAGCCACCCGGCTACTCCAGGGAGTCACTGGAGGCCATGTCGCGCCTCGTGGAGCTGAAGCTTCGGGATTTCGGCGTGGAGGTTGAAGTGGTGGCCGTGCAGCCGGGCCCCATCATCACGCGCTTCGAACTCGCGCCGGCGCCGGGCGTCAAGGTCAGCCAGATCAGCAATCTGTCGAAGGATCTGGCCCGTTCGCTGTCGGCGATCAGTGTCCGGGTGGTTGAAGTCATTCCCGGCAAGCCGACGGTCGGTCTCGAGATCCCCAACGAAACCCGCGAGATGGTCACGCTGGGTGAAATCCTGCGCTCGCGTGCCTATGAAGAAATGGCGTCGCCGCTGACTCTGGCGCTGGGCAAGGATATCGGCGGCAAGTCGGTCGTTGCGGACCTGCAGCGCATGCCGCACCTGATGATTGCCGGCACCACGGGGTCCGGCAAATCCGTGGGCATCAATGCGATGGTTTTAAGCCTGCTCTTCAAGGCCACCGCCGATGAAGTGCGCATGATCATGATCGATCCGAAGATGCTCGAGCTGTCGGTGTATGAAGGCATACCGCATCTGCTGGCGCCGGTCGTGACCGACATGAAGGAATCAGCCAATGCCCTGCGCTGGTGCGTGGCGGAGATGGAGCGGCGCTACCGGCTGATGGCGGCTTTGGGCGTGCGCAACCTGAGCGGCTTCAACCGCAAGGTCAAGCAGGCGCTCGACAAGGGTGAGCCGATTCCCGACCCGCTGGTTGGTACCGAGTTTGCCCCGAAGCCCACCCTGGATGGCGTGGTGCCCACGCTCACCACACTGCCGCACATCGTCGTGATCATCGACGAGCTGGCCGACATGATGATGATCGTCGGCAAGAAGGTGGAAGAGTTGATCGCCCGTCTGGCACAGAAGGCGCGAGCCTCGGGCATACACATGATCATCGCGACCCAGCGTCCGTCGGTGGACGTCATTACGGGCCTCATCAAGGCCAACATCCCCACGCGCATCGCCTTCCAGGTATCGGCCAAGGTCGATTCGCGAACCATCCTGGATCAGAGTGGCGCCGAGAGCCTGCTGGGCCATGGCGACATGCTGTTTCTGCCGCCGGGTACCGGCATGCCGCTGCGCGTGCATGGCGCCTTCGTGTCGGATCAGGAGGTGCATCGTGTGGTGGCCCAACTCAAGGGCAGCGGGCCGCCGGCCTACCTGGACGAGATCACCGAAGGGCCGGCCATGGCCCTGCCCGGCATTTCCGGCGAGCAGACCCAGACCGGGGACGTGGAGGGTGAAGATGATCCCCTGTATGACCAGGCCGTGAGAATCGTGTGCGAGACCCGTCGGGCATCGGTTTCCGGCATCCAGCGCCGGCTCAAGATCGGCTACAACCGGGCGGCGCGGCTCGTGGAATCCATGGAAGCTGCGGGGTTGGTCGGGCAGCTGCAGTCGAACGGATCCCGCGAAGTGCTGGCGCCACCGCCACCGGAAGACCATTGAGACCAACCCGATGAGGCGGACCGGAATCCGGCGCTGGTACTGCGCCCTCCTGCTGTTGCCGGTGGTGCTGATCGCGATGCCATCGATGGCAGCCGAACAAAGCGCGCCGCAGCTGGACCGCTTCCTGGCCACGGTGCAGACCTTCGAAGCCGGATTCAGGCAGCGGGTGGTGGTGCCGGGTGGCGAGGTCACGGAAGATTCCACGGGCACGGTCGTCATGCAGCGTCCGGGCCGGTTCCGGTGGAATTACTCGGCACCCTTCAAACGCGTCATCGTGGCCGATGGCGAAAAACTCTGGCTCTACGAGGCCGATCTTGACCAGGTGACCGTGCGCCGCCTGACCTCCGGCCTCGGCGATACGCCGGCGGCGCTGCTGACCGGCAAGGAATCGGTGCTGGCGCGCTTCAAGGTCGAGCGGAGCTGGGTGGCAGATGGCCTCGATTGGGCACGGCTGACGCCACGTTCGCCGGAAACCGATTTCGCCACCGTTTCCCTCGGTTTCGACGGCAACAAACTTCGCCGGATTCTGCTTGACGACCGCCTGGGGCAGCAGACCCGCATCGACTTCAGCGACGTGAAGGTCAATCGCAGTCTGCCGGCCGATACATTCCACTTCACGCCACCGGCCGGTGCGGACGTCATCGACGACAGCGACCTGTAGGCGCGTCCGTGCGACCACTGCGTTATCGATGGATGTGGTTCATGCTCGGCATCGTGTTGCTGGTGGCCGGGGTGTTCACGGCCATGGCGCCGATTCCGTCCACGTCGCTGCTGGAAGTCAACGACAAGGTCGTGCATGCCTTCGCCTTCATGTGCTTCATGGTGTGGTTCTCGGCGTTTTTCCGCCCGCGCCTGTGGCCGCTGGTGTTTCTGGCGCTGACGGGCTATGGCGTGCTGATCGAGCTGCTGCAGGGTCTGACGGTCGTGCGCATGGCTGACCCGATGGATGTGGTCGCCGATATGGCAGGCCTGCTGCTGGGCTGGCTCCTCGCTGCTGCCGGCCTGTCACGCTGGTGCGAAGTCGCGGAGTCATGGCTCGTCCGCCTCCACCGCTGAGTGCGCCGCCGGGCGAGGCCGGCTGGCGGCCGCTGGCCGACCGCATGCGGCCCGAGTCGGTGGCGGAAGTGGCTTGCCAGAGGCACCTGCTCGGCGCCGGTCAGCCCTTGGCACGGCTGCGCGCCGGGTCGCTGCATTCAGCGAGTCTCTGGGGTCCACCCGGGACGGGCAAAACCACCCTGGCGAGATTGCTGGCGGCACAGGTGGGTGCGCAATTCATTGCCTTGTCGGCCGTGTTGGCCGGCGTGAAGGATGTGCGTGAGGCCGTGGCGCTGGCGCAGGCACGCGCGGACCAACCCACCGTGCTCTTTCTGGATGAAGTGCATCGCTTCAACAAGGCGCAACAGGATGCCTTTCTGCCCTACGTTGAAGACGGCACGCTGATCTTCATCGGCGCCACCACCGAGAACCCGGCCTTTGCGCTCAACAATGCCTTGCTGTCCCGTGCCCGGGTTTATGTCCTGAAGTCCCTGTCGGACGCGGATCTGATGGAGGTGCTGTCGCGCGCCTTGACCGACGAGCAGCATGGTCTGGGCAAGCTGCACCTCGAGGTGAGCGACGCGCAGCTGCTGGAACTGGCCCGCGGCGCCGATGGCGATGCCCGGCGGGCCCTGAACCTGCTGGAACTGGCTGCCAGCCTGGTTACCAGTTCGGCCAGCAGTGAACTGACGCCGGACATCATCGCCACCGTGCTGGCTGGCAGCTATCGGCGCTTCGACCGGCAGGGTGATGTGTTTTACGAGCAGATCTCCGCCCTGCACAAAGCGGTGCGGGGATCGGATCCGGATGCGGCCTTGTACTGGCTCGCCCGGATGCTGGATGGCGGTTGCGATCCGGCCTATGTGGCCCGGCGCATCGTGCGCATGGCCTCCGAGGACATCGGCAACGCGGATCCAAGGGCGCTGACGCTGGCGCTGGAGGCCTGGCAGGCGTACGAACGCCTGGGAGCGCCGGAGGGCGAACTCGCGCTGGCGCAGGCTGTGGTGTTTCTGGCGGCGGCGGCCAAGAGCAACGCCGTCTACCAGGCCTGGGCTGGCGCCCAGGCCGACGTGCAGGCCTTTGGCAGCCTGCCGGTACCGGCACCGCTCCGGCCGGCGTCGACCACGCTCGCGAAGCAACTGGGGCATGGTGCCGGCTACCGCTACGCGCACGACGAGCCGGACGCCTTTGCAGCCGGCGCCCGCTATTTTCCCGATGACATGGGCCAACCGGTGTATTACGAGCCGGTGCCGCGGGGGCTGGAGCAGCGCATTGCCGAGAAGCTGGCTGACTTTCGGGCGCGCAATCTGGCAGCCCGGAAGAAGCAGTCCGGAAAGCCGCCGGTGTAAACTGCCCGGGCTTTCTCCCTGACGGAATCCGAACATGCTTGATCCCAGACTTCTGCGCACGGACCTCGATGGCGTGCGTGCCAATCTGGGCCGCCGTGGCTTTGCCTTTGATGCGGCGGCCTTTCAATCACTGGAAGATCGGCGCAAGTCGGTGCAGGTGCGGGTCGAGGAACTGCGCAGCGAGCGCAATACGCGCTCGCGGGAAATCGGCAAGTTGAAGGGGGCCGGCCAGGATGTCGCGCCGCTGCTGGCGGCCGTCAAGCAGCTCGGCGATGAGCAGCAGGATCTGGAAGGCCAGCTCGAGACCCTGCAAGGTGTGCTGCAGGAGATCCAGCTCGGTCTGCCGAACCTGTTGCAGGATGAGGTCCCCGAGGGCCGGGATGAAGCGGCCAACATCGAGATTCGCCGCTGGGGCGAGCCGCGCACCTTCGCCTTCCCGCCACGTGACCACGTGGATCTGGGGGCGGGGAGTGGCCTGCTCGACTTCGATGCCGCCGGCATGATTTCCGGCTCCCGCTTTTCAGTGCTGCGCGGACCGCTGGCGCGCCTGCATCGCGCCTTGATCCAGTTCATGCTCGACCTGCACACCGCTGAACATGGCTACACCGAGGTCTATGTGCCGTACCTCGTGAATCGCGACAGCCTGCGCGGCACGGGCCAGTTGCCGAAGTTTGCCGAGGATCTCTTTGCCGTCGGCGGTGAGTCCGACCTGCTGCTGATTCCAACGGCCGAAGTGCCGGTCACCAACCTCGTGCGTGACCATATCCTGGAGCCGTCCGCCGTGCCGGCCCGCTATGTTGCCCACACGCCGTGCTTTCGCTCGGAAGCCGGTTCCTACGGCAAGGACACGCGCGGCATGCTGCGCCAGCATCAGTTCGAGAAGGTCGAGCTGGTGCAGATCGTGAAGCCGGAGGATTCGGCGGCAGCCCTGGAAGCATTGACCGGTCATGCGGAAACGGTGCTGCAGAAGCTCGGGCTGCCCTATCGCGTGATGGCGCTCTGCGCCGGCGATGTGGGCTTTGCCTCGGCCCGCACCTATGACCTCGAGGTCTGGTTGCCGGGGCAGGAGCGTTTTCGCGAAATCTCCTCCTGCAGCAACTGCACCGACTTCCAGGCGCGCCGGATGGCGGCCCGCTGGCGCAATCCCGCAACGGGCAAGCCTGAACTGGTGCACACGCTGAATGGCTCCGGCGTGGCGGCCGGCCGCGCCCTGATCGCGGTGATGGAGAATTACCAGAACGCCGACGGCAGCATCCGTGTGCCGCCGGTGCTGCTGCCCTACATGGGTGGCGTCGATCACCTGCCGGCGTAGACCGTGGCGGAATGAGCGGGCGACATGAGGGCCAGGCGACGTTCCGCGCGGGACAACTCCGGCGAGCCATGGCGCTGGCGATGGTGGCGGTGCTGATGACCACCAGCTGTTTGCCGCCGGCCACCCTGAGTTCCTCTGCACCTCCGGATTATCCATCGGCACCACGCGATGCCGTGGTCGATGATTACCACGGCACCCGGGTTGCCGATCCGTGGCGCTGGATGGAATCGCTGGACGATCCCCGGGTTACCGCGTGGGTGGCTGCCGAGAATCACCTGACGGCAGCCTATATCGCCAAACTTCCCGGCCGCGACCGCTTTGCGAACCGCCTGCGGGCACTGCTGGACTACGAGCGCCAGAGTCCGCCCCAGCGCGAGCAGGGCGTCTATGCGTATCTGTGGAATCCCGGTCAGGCAGAACAGGATGTTTTGCGGGTGACCCGTGATCCGGCAGTGCCGGGTCATATGCTGGTGGATCCGGCCGTCATTCGTGCCGACGGCACCGTGTCGATCGGCGCCTTCCGGCTGAGTCCCGACGGGACGCAGCTGGCCTATGCCTTGTCGGACGGCGGCAGCGACTGGAAGAGCTGGCATATCCGCGATGTCGCCAGCGGCCGGGATGCAGCGGAAACGCTGGTGGGTACCAAGTTCACCGCGGTGAGCTGGGCACATGACGGCAGCGGGTTCTACTACAGCCGGTATCCGCGATTGCCGGCAACCCGAACTGGCACCGGTCCGGCCTACGATGATCGCCAGCAGGTTGCGGTGTATTTCCACCGTCTCGGCACACCCCAGTCCGCCGACCGGCAGATCTACGCCATCACGGATCACGCCTCGCGCGATCCCTATGCCGCCGTGCCGCCGGATGGCCGCTTCCTCGTGTACACGATTGAAGAGGGCTATCTCCGCAATGCCATCTACTACCAGCGGCTCGATGCACGGCCGGTCGCTGGCGCGGACCGCCACGGTCCCATCGTCAAACTGCTGGATGCGTGGGATGGCCGCTACGAATTCCTGGGCAATGTGGGCGACATCTTCTATCTGCAGACCACGGCCGATGCACCGCGCGGCCGCATCATCTCGATTGATGCCAGTGACGCAGCCGCCATGGCTCGCGAAGTGATCCCCGAGTCTGCCGATGCGATCGAAGCGGCCGCACTGATCGGGAAGCGCATTGCCGTCCAGACCATCCATGACGTCGGTGCGCGCCTGCAGCTCTTCGCACTGGATGGACAGCTGAAATCGGCTGTGCAGCTGCCGGGACAGGGCTCCGTGAGTGGTCTCTACGGTGAACCGGGGAATGCCGAAGGCTTCCTCGCTTACACCGATTTCACCACGCGACGTCAGGTCTACCGGCTCGATGCGGATACCGCGGGGCTGAAGCCGCTGAGCCGGCCGCCATCCTCCGACCAGGCGCGCTACCAGAGCCGCCAGGTGTTCTACGCGAGCAAGGATGGCACGAAGATTCCCATGACGATCGTGCATCGATCCGATGTGCATCCCGATGGCACGACTCCCACCGTGCTGTATGGCTACGGTGGTTTCAACGTGGCGCTGCTGCCGGCCTGGTCGGCCTCACGCATGGCCTGGATCGACGCCGGTGGCGTGTATGCCCAGGCCAATCTGCGGGGCGGCGGGGAATACGGCGAGGACTGGCATGTGGCCGGGACGGTGCTGCACAAGCAGAATGTCTTTGATGACTTCATCGCCGCTGCCGAGTGGCTGATTGGCAACGGCATTACCTCAAGGGAACACCTGGCGATCTGGGGTGGCAGCAACGGCGGCCTGCTGGTCGGCGCAGTGCTGAACCAGCGCCCGGAGCTGTTTGCCGCAGCCGTGCCGGCCGTGGGTGTGATGGACATGCTGCGCTATCAGACGGCCAGCCTCAATGCGCGCAAGTGGTCCAGCGACTATGGGTTGAGCGAGGTGCCGGAACAATTCACGGCGCTGCGGGCCTACTCGCCGTATCACAACATCCGGACGGATGTCTGTTATCCGCCAGTCCTCGTGCAGGCCGACACCAATGATGATCGGGTGGCTGCCTGGCACAGCTACAAGTACACGGCGGCGCTGCAGGCCGCGCAGGCAGACGGGCAGTCCTGCAGCTCGCCGATCCTGATCCGCATCGAAACCCGCAGCGGCCATGGCGCCGGCGCTTCCGTGTCGAAAACGATCAACGAATACGCTGATCAGTGGGCCTTTGTGGCCGCGGCCACCGGGCTTGGCGTTGGCCCGTCAGTCGCTCCTGCCGAGGCCGAGTAATGCCAGCAGATTCAGGAAGATATTGTAAAGGCTGACATACAGGCTGACCGTGGCAAGGATGTAGTTGTCCTGGCCGCCGTGAATGATCTCGCTGGTTTCATACAGGATGCAGCCCACCATCAGCAGCACGATCGCCGATGAAATGGCCATCTGGAACGCTGACAGGTCAACGAACAGGCCCACCACGATGATGCCGAGCAGGCCGATCAGGCCCACCGTGATGAAGCTGCGCATGAAGCTCATGTCGCGACGGCTGCGGATCACGTAGGCGCTCAAGCCCAGGAACAGCGCCCCGGTAATGCCGAGGCTCGTCATGATGAGTTCGCCGCCGTTCGGCATGTTCTTCAGGTAGGCGCTCAGCAGCGGCCCGAGGGTCAGCCCCATGAAGCCGGTCAGGGCAAAGACAGCAGCGAGCCCTGCGGCTGAATTGCGCAGCTTGACCGTCACGAACAGCAGGCCGAAGTAGCCGACGAGGGTCACGATCGGCCCCAGATAGGGCATGTCGATGGCCATGGCAACGCCGGCCATGGCCGCACTGAAGAGCAGGGTGGCCGAGAGCAGCAGATAGGTATTGCGCAGTACCCGGTTCGTGGCCAGGGCACTCGCATTGACACCGGAAAACCCGCCGTCTGCGACCGCCACAGCCTGTCGCCCGTCCCGATCCGCAGCCATTCAGTCACTCCTCTCAATTTGGTTGAAATCGCACCATAGCAGACCTGCGTCCTTCGCTAAAGGTTCCATGGTGTGACACTGCATAATGCTTGAATGTGGCTGCCCCGCTGGTGACAATCCACGGCTTGTCGCGGAGAGGTGGCAGAGCGGTCGAATGCGGCGGTCTTGAAAACCGTTGAACCGCAAGGTTCCGGGGGTTCGAATCCCTCCCTCTCCGCCAGCAGCTTTTTTGTACAGCGGCGCTTTGCGTCGGGAGGATGTGGCCATCATGCGTAGCCCCCGTTTTCTGCTGGCCGGCCTCTTGTGCCTGGCGCCTCTGGTGCTTGGTGGTTGTTCGATGCCCCACGTCCTGGGCCTGGGCAGCTACTACGAGGTGACCGATACAGCCTCGGGACACATCTATTACACGCAGGACATCAAGCGGCAATCGCGTGGCGTCGTTGAATTCATCGACCCGGCATCGGATGCGCTGATCAGCGTTCCCGGCGCTTCCATCCGGAAAATCAGCGAAGCCGACTTTCGGGCCGGTCGGCAGGCCGGGCGATGACCCCGGTTTCCGCCCTCTGACCTTCCGCCCCCTGACCCAAGGAGCAGCTGGATCGTGGCCATGGATCCCCGACGGCGCCGGCGACGGCAGCGACGTGCTGGTGCCGTTGCCGCTTTCATGGTGCTGGCGCTGGGGCTTGCGTTCTTTTTCGAATCCCAGGCCACGACCACCGTCATTCTGGTCAGCAATGCCGATCTGGTCTCCGGCGTTGCCGACGATCCGGGTTTGAGCCCTGCGGGCGCCATCCGCGCTGAGGAGTTGTCACGGGTCCTGAAGGACGTGGATGTCGTCCAGGGACTGGATGCCATCCTCGTTGGTCCCGGCCGGGCGTTGCGGGAAACGGCCGAGCCACTGGCAAAAATGCTGAATCTGCCGGTCGAGGAAGTGGATACCGGCAACATGCGCGGCCTGGCCAACGACATTCTCAAGCGCTACAAGGGCGAAATCGTCCTGGTGGTGACGTCACCCGCCGTTCTGCCGGAGTTGATTCCCCGGTTCCAGGGCAGCAAGAACGCGCCGGATCTGGCCGACGCGGAATATGACAACCTGTATGTCGTGAGTATTCCGTGGTATGGCAAGGTCAAGACACTGCGGCTCCGCTATGGAGTACGCACGGTGCCGCCATTGGCCGAAGGGACGCCAGGCAGCGGCTTGATCGGCTAGCTATACTCCGGGCAAATCCGGATTGGGGAGTGATGACCATGCGATTTTTGTGTGTGATAAGTGGCCTGCTGCTGGCGGGCGCCGTGCAGGCCGGTACCGCGGTACAAATGGAAGCTCCCCAGCCGGTAACCGCAACTGATAGTCGTGCCATGGGGCCGGACATTGCCGTCGGCGCCGATGGCGTTGTGCACGTGTTGTGGGTCGAGAAGTCGCCACCACCGCCCATGCCGACAGACAAGGCCGCAGCCGGGCAGATGCATGCCCGGGCCTCCGACCAGCTCTGGTACCGGCGCAGTGTCGGGCCGGCGAAGAACGGTGTGGTCGAAGCCTGGCGTGCACCGGTGCGCGTCAACAGCCGTGACGGCGACGTCTGGGGATTCGCAACCAGCAAGCCGCAACTTGATGTGGACGCCCGCGGCAACGTGCATGTGTTCTACGCTGCCAACGACAAAAAGCCCGGCACCGACCAAACCCTGCTCGTGGCCCGCTATACCCGGTCAACGGACGGCGGCGCCACCTTCGAGCCAGGCCGTACGCTGAACTCGCCGGCATCCAACAACCTGAGCGCCGTGATCCATGGCGGATTTGCAGCGGCCCATGCCTTTGGCACGGTCATCGCCAACGGCAATGACGTGGAAGCCTTCTGGATCGACACCCGCACGATGAAGCCAACTGACGGCGCCGGCGCGCTCTGGCGTGCCGTGTCCCGGGACGGTGGCGCCACGTTTGCGCACGACGAAGCCGTTTATGCCACCGACGTCTGCCCGTGTTGCCAGCTCGCTGCCGCCACCTCGGGCGACCGGGTCCTGCTGGGAACACGGCATACCTATGACGGGGGATTCCGTGACAGCGCCGTGGGGGTGGCCCCAGGGCCGACGGCTCCCTTCGGTGAGGTCGTACGCGTAGGCGAAGGTCAGTGGAAGATCGAAGGTTGCCCCTTGAAGCGCACCGCGATCGCCGCAGACGGCAACAATGTGTATACAGCGGTCTACACCGGTGGCCGTGATCCGGCGGGTGTGTATTTCTCCCGCTCCACCGATGGCGGCGCCTCCTTCAAGCCTGCAGTGGAGATGCATCCCGGCGCAGCGGTGTCGGATGGCCCGACCATTGCCGCGGCACCCGATGGCGCTGTGTTCGTCGCCTGGCACGGCAAAACCGATGCGGGCCGGCGGGTTTTCCTGCGGGCCTCGACTGATCATGGCGTCAGCTTCTCGCCGGTGGTCGAGCTGGCTTCTCCGGCTGGCACGTCAGCCTATCCGGAATTCGATGTCGCCCCGGATGGCAGTGCCTGGCTCGCCTGGCAGCAGGATCAGCAGGTATATGTCGCGCACGTCAATGCCAAGGCGACCGCTGAAGTGGCGGAAAACAGCCAGGCAGCTGCAGAGGTGGCGCGGTGAAAGGTATGCAACGTGGCGTGGGTGCCATGTCCGCAGCCTACGCATGTCTGATGGTGGTGGCGCTGGTCTTGCCGGCTGGCGCCCAGGCGGAGACTCAGGCCAAGGCGGGTATCGTCACTGCCGGTCCGGAACAACTGCGCACCGCGCTGGACGAACACAAGGGCAAGGTGGTCCTCGTGAATTTCTGGGCCACGTGGTGCCGACCCTGCCTCAAGGAGCTGCCGGACCTGCTGGCGCTCGAAACCAAATACCAGGACCGCGGATTCGTCCTGTTGCCCGTATCGCTCGACGAACCTGCCGATCGCGAAACCGTCGTGCGCCCGTTCCTCACCAAGTGGTTCCCGCAGTTGCGCACACTCATGCGCCTGTCGCACGACATGGACAGCATGGTCAGCGTCATCGATCCCGCCTGGAACGAAGTCCTGCCCACCAGCTACGTCCTGGATCGCGATGGCAAGGTGCAGGCCCGCCTGCAGGGCGGCAAGGACGCTGCCGTCTTCGAAGCCGCCATCCTGCCGCTCCTCGACAAACCCGTGAAGTAGAATCCCGCCGCCGTGCCCCGGTAGCTCAGGGGATAGAGCGTCCGCCTCCTAAGCGGAAGGTCCCAAGTTCGAATCTTGGTCGGGGTACCATGAAATCAAGGGTTGGAGACCGGCAGCAACCGTCGGAACCCGAAAGCAAGAAACCCGCCGAAGCGGGTTTCCTGGTCGTACTTGATATCGGAGGAAAGTCAGCTGGCAACCTTCCGCCGCATACAGCCAATCACGCCGATGGCGGAGCCGAAGAGCCAGACAGCCGCCGGCACCAGAACCGTGCCGGCGAAGGTCATGTAGGTCTGATTCGCGCAGGCCGCGTTCTTCGTCGTGTTGTTGAGGCAATTCACGTCGCCGATGCCATTCCACAGCCTCAGCGTGCCACCGAGAGCGATGTTGTCCACTTGCACAAACCAGTTGGCGTAGGCGCTGGTCTGCGGATCGCAGCCGCCACCCGCACCTGTACCCAGGCCGCGCACCGCGCCGGCACTGATGTCATCGCCGCCAAGCGTTACATTGATGCAGTTCGCGTTGCCGCCAACATTGTAGGCAGCCGAGCTGCTCAGGATGCCGTCCTCTCCGAGGTTGAGATTCCAGCAGCCATGGGCGCCGACACCGCTGAGGAACGTGCCTTCCGTGCAGGTGTAGCTCGTGGCTGTCGTGGTGTTGGCGGTGGTGTTGATCACCATGCCGGTGGTGTTGTCCGTGATGAGAGCGCTTGGACCAACGGCTTGTTTGGAAGTCAAGGAGCCGGTTTGGGTCAGAATGCCGGTTCCGGCGTCCCAATCCCAAGTGGCCGATCCGGACTTGACCTTGTTGTAGTGCGTGCCGCTGGAGGCGCGCATGCCGTCAATCACGAGTGTCACCGGTACGGCAAACGCTGCCGTGGAAGACAGCAGCACAGCCGCAGCCGTGAGCAGTTGCAAATTCATACTCTTCATATGGTCCCTGTCAGGTTTGTTTTGGTTAGGAGTGGCTTGGTACTTGGACGTCACTTTCTTGTTGGACGAGAACCTAACAGAAGCGTAATCCGCGGGATAGTGTGTGTGAACATAAGGGCAAAGTCATGGCTCAACCCACATCCACAACCTGGTAATGGAGCTAAAGACAGGGGCCGCGTGTCACCAGGTCCCGGATTGAAAGAACATGAACGCAAACCTTGAAATCAGGCATCGGCCTGGAATGCATCGCTTCGAGAGTACTGTGCAGGGCGCCCGCTGCGTACTCGATTACACGCTCGTCGACGGTGGCATGGCTATCGTCCATACCGAGGTGCCACCGGCCGTGGCCGGTCGCGGTATTGCCGGCGAGCTGGTGCGCACCGCGCTGGAGTTTGCCCGCCAGGAAGGCTGGAAGGTACGGCCGGTGTGCAGTTATGCGGTGGCCTGGATGGAGCGCCATCCGGAATACGCCAGCTTGCGCATGGCCTGAGCATGTCGATCCGCGCAACGATCTGCCTGCTGGCGGGACTCCTTGCCTGTGCGCTGGCATTGTCGCTGGTGTGGGCCTTCTACTCGAAGCCCAGCCTCGAGCAGTCCATCATCGTTGTCGCGCCGGCATCGGGCGTTGTGGCACCCGCCGGCAGGGACGATGTGCTCGGCATCCTGTACTCGGGCGACGGTGGCTGGGCGGACCTGGACAAGCAGCTTGGTGATGCCTTCGCTGCGCATGGCATCCCGGTGCTGGGGGTCAATACGTTCAAGTACTTCTGGCGCAACCGTTCGCCCAGGACAGCCGCGGCAGAGCTCGATGCCCTGATCTCGAAGTCCCTGCACACATGGCACAAGCGCCGTGTCTGGCTGGTGGGCTATTCGTTCGGCGCGAATGTGTTGCCGATGCTGGTCGAGAGGCTGAGCCCCGCGAACCGGTCACGGATCGCGCAGGTCGTGCTGTTGGCACCGGAACGCGACGTCAGCTTCGAGATCCAGTTCGAGGGCTACATGGTGGCGCAGGGGCGCTTCAAGGCTTTCGTGAAGACCCTGATCGAGAAGGTCAACAAGGTGCGGCACCACGATGCTGTACCACCACTCGCGGCAATCGGCAATCGTCTTGCCGTGGTCTGTTACTACGGCACGGGGGAAGCCGGTTACAGCCTGTGCACCGATCCCCGCCTGCCTGCCGGGGTGAAGGTCCACGAGAAGGAGGGCGATCATCACTTCGCGGGTGGCTATGCGCCGCTGGCCGTGCAGATGGTGGAGGAGCTGCCGGCGCAGTAGATTGCGGGACGAGACATCTGTATCGCTTTGGCCGGCCATGAGCGGGGCCACCCAATGTGGTCATTTTGTGGCGATATTCGGCAACGTCATTGGATCTTGCAAAGGTATACTCGGCCCATGAGTGAAGCGAGCAGGGAAATCCTCAAGAAGGCACTCTCTTTGAAGGAGAGTGACAGGGCCGAACTGGCTGGTGCGTTGATTGAAAGCCTGGAGGGCGAGGCGGACCCGGGTGCAGAGGCAGCTTGGGAAGCGGAGATCAAGCGTCGGCTTGCAGTCCTCGACAGCAAATCAGTGGAGACCGTGCCGTGGTCGAAGGTTCGAGAACGCCTGTTCCGTGGCTTTGACTGAAGCGCACTGGTATCCGGAAGCCATTCTGGATGCCGAACGCGCGCGCAACTGGTATGCCGAGAGAAGTCCATTCGCCGCCCGTGGGTTTTTGCTTGCCGTGGATGTGGCAGTCACGGCTGTCGTCAAGGCTCCTCGCCGTTGGCCGGAGCGCAAGTTCGGTTGTCGTCATTACATCCTGCCATCGCGCTATCCGTATACGCTGATCTATCGGCTGGATCCCGGAGTGACGATTGTCGCCATTGCACACCAGCGGCAGCGACCGGATTACTGGTCTCGTCGTCGGCGTTGACCCGATGACCCGATTGATTGCTGGTATAAAGCGTATTCGGATCGTGCTGCTGCACCGCTCACACTAGCGCCCCGCCTTCCACTTCCCCCGATCCGCCTCCATCTGCACCAGGCCGCCCCGCCGGTCGAGCATGCGCTGTGCCTCTTCCATGCCGAAGAGCTTTTGCGGGATGACATTAATCGGGACCATGCGGTTGGACATTTCGCGGTAGGTGAAGTCGTAGTGTTGCTGGGCATCGCGTTGGGCGAGGGGCAGCTTGTCGGCTTCGTCGAGCCAGCGGAACCAGCGGTCGACGAACTTCTGCAGATAGGCCTCGCAGATATCGATGTGCTCGTCCGTGAGTGAGGTGATGTAGCTGGAGCAAACGGGTGATTGCATGCCGCGGATGCCAGGGCCGTGGCTGGCAGACCAGACAAAGTCGGTGTTGGCACGGAAATCGAGATAGTCCTGGTTGGCGTCGTAGTAGTACTTCTTCAAATAGGCTTCGTCGACCTTGACGTCCACGCGGGAGACATAGTCGGCGTAGAACAGCAGGTTCGGTATGGTGCCGAAGATGATCATCAGGTTGGGCACCCGGGTGCCCTGGCCCAGGGCAACGTTGATGTTCATGTCGATCAGGCTGGCCTTGCGGTTGCCGATCCAGGAGCGGACGAACCAATCGAGATCCTTGCCGGTATAGCCGAAGAACGCGCCTTCCATCTTGCCGTCTGGCGAGGTGTAGTAACTGGCGCCCTCGGATATCGGGTGCAGCTTGGCGTCAAAACGGGCGATGATCCGTTCGGCAATCCGGCTGTGGATGCCCCAGCAGCGTTCCCAGAAATGCGAGACATCCTGATCGGGGTTGTCCGCCAGAAACTCGTGGATCGTCTTGACATCGCTCTGCTTCGTCATCTTTCCTGGACCTCTGCGACAGCGTCGGGTTGCATGGGTGCTGCTTGAAGAATTGCAGCAACGGCATTCTGCCCGATGACAGTGCGGGCCGGGCTGTTTGGCGGTGATCCGTCGGCTTCCCGTCCACATCGTGGACTGCCGATCGCTAGTCAAGTTCGTGCAGATATTCGACGATCGAGTTGTACACGCGATAGGGCAGTACGACTTCCGGCATCGTGGTGCCGTGGAAGTTGCGCTTGGGATCGGAGAGGAAATCGAGCAGGCGCTGCCGGGTCCAGGTTCCACCGGCACCGGCAAGGGTATCGGAGTAGGGGAAGCCCTCCGCCGAGCCGATGCCACGGCCGCCACCGCCCTTGAGGGGAGGGCCACTGGTGCTGCCCAGCGAGCCGGTGTGGCATCCGGCACAGCGGCGCTGAAACACGGCGCGGCCGAAAGCCGGATCTGATTCCGGAATATCGGTGACGGGTGGTTCCTTGGCGAGGGCCTGATCGAAGTCATCGTAGCCGCTGACGACCACCGCCGCCCTGAAGCCTTTGCCCGACGCCGGTGCCGCCGTGTCCCTGCGCCGGATCAACAGCAGCTCTGCATCATCGGTCAGCAGCATGAGCTGGCCGGATGGCAGCTTTTCAACGTCGCGCACGCGCCCGCCAACCGGAATCCGCTCACTGTAGACGATGTGATTCTCGTCGTAGCGCAGGCGCCAGATGGCCTGATCCTTGAGGGAGGTCACCAGCAGGTCACCGCCCCACAACGGAAACTCATTGCCGGTGATCTCGACCAGATTGCTGATGCCGATGCAGGGCATGAATGCATAGAGCGGTTTGGCGTAACCGGCATGGCGCCCCTGTTGGCTGTTCGCCGGCCACGGGCGGCTCGGGAAGCCGTAGTTCACCCCATAGCTGACCTGTGGCCAGCCGTAGTTCCGGCCGCGCACCAGGATGTTGAGTTCATCACCACCATGCGGCCCGTGTTCCGTTTCCCAGATCGTGCCGTCCCGGGCGATGAGCAGGCCCTGTGGATTGCGATGGCCGTTCGTGAAGGTCGTTGCCGTGCCTGTATCCAGATCGATCTCGATGGTCTGGCCGAGTTGGGTTCCGGGCCCCATCGAAGCCTGGTCGGGACCGTTGACCCCGTCGAATTCGAAGTCGCCAATCGTCACGAGCAGTTTGTTTTCAGCGATTTGCGCCAGTCTCCCGCCGGATTCATGGCCGGCAAAGGGATGACCTGTCGCTTTCTTGGGGATGCAGGGCTTCGCGATGAAAACATCGTGCCAGTTGTTGTCGACCAGCAGGCCGTCCGGCATTTCCTTGAGGGTTGTCCGACTGACGACAAATTGCATGCAGTTGTCGGCATAGCGATGAAAACTGGCATACAGATCCAGTTGGCCGCTGGCGCGCCGGACAGGCAGCAGTTCCAGGGTGCGAAAGTAACTGATGTTGAATTCCGGATCCCGAGCAAACGCACTGTCCAGCAGGCCGGACCGGTTCATCGGCACAGTGGTTGTCAGGTGCCGGATCTCGTAATCGACTCCATCTGTGCCCGGTCGCAGATAACCCAGGAAGCCTCTGGGATCGGCGAAAAGCACGTAGTCACCAACCAGCGTGAGCGCCCCGCCACCGCCGACAAACGTGCCAACAGGAATGCGTGCGAGCTCCAGGGAATGCAGGCCACTGTCCACGGACTGGAAGGCAAAGCGCCGTGTGTCCTCGAGATTCCGGGCCATGAACTGTTTGTGCAGCCCCCGGACCTCGCGGACGGCGCGTTTGGCCAGCTCGGGTTGCGGCAGGAACAGGCCGGACGTCACACCCGCCAGGAAAATACCTGCTGCCAGGACGGCGATGAGCAGATGGCGCACCAGGCCTCGCAAACGAGAGCCTGCGCCGGTCGACTTGCGGAATATTGCAAACAAGATGTCTGGGTCGGGGCGGCATCCGCCCCGTTTTCGGTGTCATCAGCCAACGCAGGAACATATTGATTGTAAACTGCCGGCAGTTCAGGCGATCGCGTCACAAACCATGATATGGCTTCTCCTTGTGGGCTCCCTGCTCGTCATCCTCGTGGCCGCAGAGTTTTTCACCAATGCGCTGGAGCATCTGGGGCAACGTCTCAAGATCTCCGAAGGGGTCACGGGCTCGCTGTTTGCCGCTGTCGGCACGGCAATGCCGGAAACCATGGTGCCGGTGCTGGCCATCGTGGCCGGCACCGATGACGTTGCCGTCAACCACGCAATCGGCACCGGCGCGATCATCGGGGCGCCGCTCATGCTGGCCACCCTGGCTTTCTTCCTGATGGGCGTGGCAGCTTCGCGTCAACGGGGCTTGAGCGGCGCCATTGCTCCGGAACCGTCCGGCACACGGCGGGATCTGGATGTCTTTCTGGTGGCCTTCGTGCTGGCGGGCCTGGGCCTGCTGGTGCCAGCGAGCTGGGCCATTGGCGGGCTGATCCGCGGCGGTCTGGCAATCGTGCTGGTCCTGCTCTACCTCTATTACGTTGTCCTGACGCTGCGCAGTTCCAATGAACTCGTGGAAGACGGACACGGCACTTCGGCCGATGGGGTGATGTATCTCTGCAGAACAGGCCTGCCAAATCGCATGTTTGTGGTGCTCCTGCAGCTGGTGCTGGGCCTCGGGCTGCTGGTGGCTGGCGCCAAGGCATTCATCCATGCCATCGAGACGCTCTCCACCCTGCTGGCAGTTTCCGCCCTGATCCTGTCGCTGCTGATCATTCCGATTGCGACCGAGCTGCCGGAGAAGGTCAACAGCATTCTCTGGATCCGTAGGCGCAAGGACACGCTGGCTGCCGGCAACCTCACCGGCGCGATGGTCTTTCAAGGCACGCTGCTGCCGGCGCTGGGCCTGCTCAGCACGCCATGGCGGGCTGAGCCACCCGTCGTTCTGGCCGTGCTGCTCACCCTGACCTCGGCGCTCTGGTTGCGCTGGCACCTGCAACATGGTGGGGTGCGGGTTCATCATCTGGCCATGAACGGGCTCTGCTACCTGCTGTATCTGGCGGGTGCGCTGTGGCTGATCAAGGGAGGCTGGTCGTGAAAGTCGTGCTGATTACCGGCGCCAGCCGCGGCATCGGGCTGGAATTGCCCCGCCAGTACGCACGCGACGGCGCCCACGTGATCGCCACCTGCCGACATCCTGCCGCGGCCCTGGAGCTGGCCGCGGTCGCCGAACAATATCCGGGGCGGATTCAGCCGGAGCAGATGGATGACCCCGATCAACACGCCATAGCAGCGCTGGCTGCCCGTTACCGCGGCCAGGCCATCGACCTTTTGATCAACAATGCCGGCGACATCGGTCCGCGCGACCCGGACCGCAGCCGCCTGCACGAACAGCACTTCGGCACCCTCAACTACGCTGCATGGCGGGATGTGCTGGAGATCAATACCCTGGCGCCGGCGAAGATGGCGGAGGCTTTTGTCGAGCAGGTGGCAGCCAGCCAGGGACGGCAGATGGTTTTCATGTCCAGCACCACCGGGTCGAATGCGGAGGGTCAGTACGCGCCCTTTGCCTACTGTTCCAGCAAGGCGGCCCTGAACAAGGTCGTGACCATGCTGGCGATGGCACTTCGCTCCCGGAACATCGTGTGTGCTGCGGTATGTCCCGGTTTCGTGAGAACCCGCCTCGGCGGCAGTTCCGCCGTGCTTGACGTCGGGGTCAGTGTCACCGGATTGCGCCAGGTCATCGACGCGCTCACCCTCGAGCGCACCGGGACTTTCACGCGCTACAACGGTGAAGTGATTCCCTGGTGATGCGCCCGGGCTGCCGGCCCCGCCCGGGCCCCGCATAACTGCGACCTGAGTCCGGCCCCGGGCCGGGGTGCCTTCTATGATCCCGGGACAGCCACGGGAGAGCATGGGTTCGTGAAGGAGCAGTCGCGCGGCAAACCGCTGTCGAGTCGGTGGCGAGGCTGGATGGCACGTGCCAGTCGCTCCGCCTTCGCGACGCCTGCCGCGGTTCCCGACCGGCGCGTGACCGAGCGCCGCCGCCACTCGATGTGGTCGTTCACCTATGGCAGTTTCCGGCCGCGCCGGCGGTCGGCCCGGCGTGAAGGTGATCAGGACCGGATCTTTCTCGACTGGCATGAGCCGCGGGTGCTTTATATCGTGCTGGCAATCGTCCTGATGTGCTGCACGGACGCACTGTTCACGCTGAATCTCCTGGCCATCGGCGCCGAGGAAATGAATGCCCTGATGGGTACGCTCATCATCCACGATGTCGAGCACTTCCTCGCCGTGAAGATTGGGGTAACCTGTGTCAGTGT
The DNA here is from genome assembly GCA_964384525.1 of uncultured Chromatiaceae bacterium. Classification (GTDB taxonomy): domain Bacteria; phylum Pseudomonadota; class Gammaproteobacteria; order Steroidobacterales; genus SHZI01. Next base: position 1,340 of record CAYLKO010000037.1, on the reverse strand, counting down.
CGTGTTGCTGGGCGTCGCTGCCCGCCGGCAATTTCTCGGTGTCATACCGGTATTCCGGGTATTGCAGGTGTTGTGTGCCGGCTATGCCGCACTGATCGTTTGGGAATTGTGGCTGTTTGCACTGTACATCGCGGAGCTGCCTTCAGGCTGGCGTCCCTGGCACGACCTGTAGGCCGGATTCCGGCCGACGTTCCCTCACGGGCTCACAAGTCCCTTGATCCGTGGCAGGACATACCTATAGTGACGCCTCCGGATGGTTCGGAACCCACATGAGTCAGACCCTGCGCCAGATTTACGCCGCATCACCGCTATTTGGTGGTAATGCCGACTACGTTGAAGATCTCTACGCCAGTTGGCTCAAGGAGCCGGCCGCCGTCCCGGCTCGCTGGCAACAATTTTTTGCCGAGCAGATTGCTCCCGACATCCGGGCTGCCGACTCGATCGAGTCGGTGACGCTGGCGTCGGCAGCCCGTCAGCCGGACACGGGCAACCTGTCGGCCACCGGCGTCTTCCAGCGTGCGGACTTTGCGGCATTCGACGAAGAGGCTGGTCCGCAGACCGAGAAACAGGCCGGTGTGTCCCGGCTGATCCAGATCTACAGCCAGCGCGGCCATCAGGTTGCCGACCTTGATCCACTCGGCTTGCAGGAGCGGCCGGAACGGAACGTCATGCGGCTTGCCTATGCAGGCCTCTCCGAAGCCGACATGGACACCGTGTTCTACGTGGGCAAGCTGGCGGGGCGGGCCGATGTCCGGATGTCTCTGCGCGAGCTTCTGGCCACCCTGCGTACGGTTTATTGCGGGAAGGTCGGCGCTGACTTCGCACACCTGGCGCAGGGCCGGGAGAGGATCTGGATCCGCGAACGCCTGGAGCGCGGCATGCTCAACAATCCGTTGAGTGATGACGAGCGCCGTCACATCCTCCGGCAACTCACCGCAGCCGAGGGCATCGAGCGGTACCTCCATACCCGCTATGTGGGGCAGAAGCGCTTTTCACTGGAGGGTGGCGACAGTCTCATTCCGCTGCTGGATGATCTGATCCAGCAGGGCGGCACGGCCGGCATCCAGGAAATGGTGATCGGCATGGCCCACCGGGGCCGCATCAACGTGCTGGTCAATGTGCTGGGCAAAGCCCCGCAGGACCTGTTTTCGGAATTCGAAGGCGTCTACGACCCGGCGCGCGTCAAGGGCTCCGGCGACGTCAAGTACCACATGGGATTTTCCGCAGACGTGCGGACCCCGGGCGACAACATGCACGTCGTCCTGGCCTTCAATCCTTCCCATCTCGAGATCGTCAACCCGGTGGTGGAGGGGTCGGTACGCGCCCGTCAGGAGCGGCGG
>CAYLKO010000036.1:12512-27212 GCA_964384525.1 uncultured Chromatiaceae bacterium | reverse complement strand
CAGGATGCTGGCGTCATCCAGGTTGCGCCATGACTGGTTGCTGGCGCCGTCCCTGAACATCCACAGGTAGTAGCCCGGATCCGCGGCGTAGCGGAGCACCCAGCCCGCGGTGTTGCTCCAGAAACCGGCTGGCAGGCCATCCTCATCCCAGTACGGTGTCTTCACGTTGAAGAACACCGACGTCGCTTCCCCCTGCGGAATCTTCGCAAAGGCCTCGGCCTGGATGGCGGGCAATTCAGGCTCGTAGCGGATCTTGCGGGCCATGCTCATGGGCAGGGTGGACACCGCGAACGACGCCCGATACATCTTGCCGTTGCGATCCTCGACTTCCACCTGATCCGCCGTCGAACGGATGCCGAGCGCCGCGGCGTCAAAGCGAATTTCGCGTTTCAACAACGCCGCCATGCCTTCGGGCAGCCGGCTTGCACCGGCCTTGATCCGGCGCAGGGCGCTGATGCCGCCGGCGGATTTTTCCGCGCGTTGAGCCCGCAACATCCACAGCGCCGAAGTGCCACTCAAGGTCCCGGACGGCACTTGCCGGCTGATCAGGCGGAGCGCCTCATCGCTGGCGCCCTGCTGTTTGAGCCAGGTGTCAAACGGGATGTCGAATTTCCGGACGAGCGGATCCAGCCAGCTCGACATGTCACCCAGAGGCGATACGGCCGGCATGAACCGCTTGATGAGGGCGATCGGTGGTGTCCCGTGTTCGGGCGCGGGCAGCAGGTTTTGCGGTGCTGTTGGCCAGTCCTTGAGCGCAATCATGGCGCCGTCGATCTGCAGGGCAGTGTTCGGATCCACCTGATCGAGCCAGCTCGCCATGTCCGGCTTGCCGATCCGCTGCAGCATGTCGAGCACGCGGGCATAGTCTGCGCCGATCTCCGAGCCACCGGCTTCGGGGTGACCTGCCAGGGAATCCAGTGTGTGGACGCGCCCACCCACCCGTCTGCCGGCTTCCAGGACCAGCACGTCGAGACCCTGGTCCTGCAACAGGATGGCGGCATTCAGGCCGGCGAGACCCGCCCCGATGACGATGACATCGGCATCGCTGCGCCGCGGGCTGCACGCCGCCAGGCCGAACCCCGATGCCAGACTCGCCGCGCCGATGGCCGTGCCGATCTTCCGGATGGCGCCTCGTCGACTGATCAGTGTTGGTTTTGGATGCTTCACTCCGGACTCCTGCGTATGGATTGACCACGGCAATCTTCAAATGGTACCCGATGCACCGCGACCTTCCGCACGTCGTGTTGCGAGCCTGTTGTGGATAGTACCTATCTGCATTGACGGCCCGAATTCGGCGTCAGCATAATGCGGCGAAGTTGGCCAATGGCCGCACGGTTCGCCCACACGGGCCAACAATCCAGGAGAAATGCCGGATGTCCAGATACTCCCCGCTGCTCACGCCCTTCACGAGCTCGCTGGCGCTGCTCTTGCTTGCCAGTGCCGGTGGTGCGGCTTTTGCGGCCGAGAACAAAACCGAACCCCAGAAAACCGCCCACCAGGGCATCAATGTCGGCGCCGGCGAATTGGGCCATGTGGCCATCATCTTTGATGGCCCGCCGCTCAAGTCGGACCAGGTCATGTCACCGAATCATCGAAAATACTCGCGCGGCATGACCTGCAGCGAGTGTCATTCGGTCAGCTACGATTTCATGAGCACCGCGTCCTCGCAGTTCATCAACAATTTCCCCCAGTTGAGCAACGACGACATCTGGGCGAGGGTGGTGGAGTTCCTGCCGGGCCGGGAACGTTTTGCGATTGCCACCTCGCGCAACAACATCCCCATCGCGACGACGGTGGACATGGTCCTCGACAAGGATCAGAAGGTTCTCTATGTGGTCTCCGAAGTCGGTACGGAGAAACTGCTGCAACTCCGGGAAAATCCCAATATCAGCGCCGTCCGTTTCAAGGGCTGGACGGTGGCCGAGGGCGGTACCCAGGAATGGCGCAGCGTGCAGATCCGGGGCACCGCGGAAGTCATTCCCTCGTCCGACCCGAGATTTTTCAAGATACTCGACAAATACAATCTCGTGCGCGTGACCAAGCAGCGGGCTGAGCGCCGCTTTGACCTGATCCGCATCACGCCGCAGCAGATCTACTACTTCGACACCAACCTGCCCGACAACGACAAGGGTGTCTATCAGCTCTGGACGCGGACCAAGTCCGACGGCTAATCCTGCGGCCCCCGGCGTTGATAACGAACTCGTCATCGTCGGGGCGGGCATCAGCGGCCTGGGATTTGCCCATTTCGCGGCACGACGGGGCTTGCAGCCGCTGCTGATCGAGGCTTCGGCACGAGTTGGCGGCGCCATTCACACCCACCGCTTCAGTCATGGCGGTGGTGACTTCTGGGCCGAGCTTGGCGCCCACACCTGTTACAACAGCTACGGCACCCTGATCGACATCCTGCGTTCGACGGGGGCACTCACCGGCATCCGGCCACGACGCGAGCTGCCGTTCCGCCTGCTGGCTGATGACCGTCTCCGGACAATCACCGGCGCCCTGTCGATTCCCCGGCTGCTGCTGTCATTGCCGCGTGCGCTGTGGCTGCGGCCCCGAGGCATGACCGTGCAGGAGTATTTTGGCGGTCTCGTCGGTCGCTGGAACTTCGAGCATGTCGTCGGTCCGGCACTCGATGCAATGACCTGCCAGCCAGCCGCCGGGTTTCCCGCCGATGCGGTGTTCCGGAAAAAGCCCAGGGACAAAACCGTGCTGCAGAACTTTAGCGGCCCGATGGGTCTCGGCAGCCTGATCGATGCCGTGGCCGGGGCAGTGGTGCAGCAGCCCGGTGTGGTGTTGCGGACCGGTATGGCGGTCGGGCGCATCGAGGGCCTTGCACAGGGCTGGCGCCTGTGGCTGGCGGACGGCAGCAGCATGACTGCCGGTACGGTGGTCCTGGCGGTTGCACCCGATGTTGCCGCACGGCTGTTGCACGAGGCTGCGCCGCTGTTGGCCGGGGAATGTGCCTCGATCGGCATGGCCGGCTTCGACAGCCTGGCCGTGATGTTCGAAGCCGGCGCTTCGCATCTGCCCCCGCTGGCCGGCATCATTGCGCAGGGCGATGCGTTCTATGCGACGCTCTCGCGCGACGTGGTGCCGGATCCGCGATATCGGGCTTTAACCTTTCACTTCCGCACGGGCGTGGAGGCCGCACACCAGTTGACCCGAGCCTGCGCCGTCCTGGGCGTTGCCCCTGATCGTGTCCTCGATCATGTGGTCAGGCACAACCGTCTGCCGGCCCTGCGCACGGGCCATGCTGCCCGGATCACGGCGATCGATCGTCATCTGGGCACGGAGCGCCTCGGTCTGGTTGGGAACTGGTTCGCCGGCGTGTCGATCGAGGACAGCCTCCTGCGCGCGGTGGCCGAGTTTCAGCGCCTTTATCCATCAACCTGACGGGCGGGCACAAAAAAAACGGGCGGCCCTTGAGAGGCCGCCCGTTGTAGCACCCGTCACCGGTGGAGGATGAGTCCGGCGAAGGATTGGAGGCTTGGTTCCGGACTCAGCTGCCCTTGATCAGGGGGACCGTCTCCAGCACCCAGTTGCCGGCTTCGCGGCGACCCGGCGAGGGGATGGCAAAGGCGACGTCGGTCTCGCTGTTCCGCTTCTGGAACTCGACCCAGTCGATCCGCCAGCCCTTGGCCGTCCACTTGGCCAGCCACTCGCGATAACCCACAACCGCCTTGTCGGCCGGCATGTGCACTTCACGGGTGTTGAGTGGCGTGCGCGTCGGATAGACCACGCTCAAGGTCTCGATGTCCTGCTGGGCGATCACCTTGTTGCGGGCGTGGATCGCGCCATCGTTCTTGGCATCGAGCATGAAGTTGCGCATGTTGACGAAGAAGATCTGCGTGTGGTTCTCGTCCACCGGCCGCTCGACGAAATACTGGCGGAACATCTTGTCCGGGGACGGCTCGATCTGGGTGATCATCGCGGAAGGGCCATAGGTCTCGGTGCCGGCATAGATGTCGGATGGCTTGGTTGCGGCGTTGCTCTCCTTCCAGGTCTCATGGGTCAGGCCGGGCGCCGCGTAGCGGTGCCGGAAGACGATGCCGAGCTTCTGCGGGCCCTCGGTGACGTCATGGTCGCGCACCTTGTAGGTATCCCGGTTGATCGCCGACAGGCCATGCGTCGGATGCACGAATTCGTTGTGTGCCGGGTCGATGCCGTTGTCGATGGAACGCTCGTAGTGGAAGGGCACGTCGAGCACGAGCACCGAGTTGGCGCGCCATTTCGGATCGCCCCATTCCTTGACATCGATGAGCGGCGGACGTTCGTTCTCGGGCAGGTCGCCCAGGAAGGCGAAGACGATGCCGTACTTCTCCACGGTGGGGTAGGCGTCGACCTTGGCGCGGGCCGGCGGCTTGGTGCCGTAGCCGATCGAAGGAATGTTCTTGCACACGCCGTCGCCGCCGAACTCCCAGCCGTGGTACGGACAGACGATGCAGTCATCGACGATGCGTGGCCGTCCCGTCAGCTGCCAGGGACCAGCGAGCGAACCACCACGATGCACGCAAGTGTCGCTTACCGTGTGGGCCACACCCTTGCTGTCGCGGAAGACGGCGAAGTGAAGGCCAAGTCCCTTGACCCGCTCGGGTTTGTCGGGACTCAAGTCTTCGCTGCGAACCATGGGGTACCAGAAATTGATATACATCGAATGTCTCCTGCCTGAAGAATTTTTTTGGACGAGACATATATAGCAGGCAGATCAGCGCGCCGATCTTGTGGAATGTACCTAGCAAATAGCGGGAATCGCTGCGCCAGACACGATGGACGTGCTGGATGAATACGAGGAAACCCTGGGGTGGTGCCGGTGGTCAGACTCGAACTGACACAACCTTGCGGTCGCGGGATTTTGAGTCCCGTGCGTCTACCAATTCCGCCACACCGGCGCGGGCGCAGAGTCTACACGACTTGAGTGGGTAGAATGCGCGCCCATGAAGATGCCAACCTTCGATTTCGATCTGCCGGCGGAGCTGATCGCGCAGCAGGCGCTGCCGGATCGATCGGCCAGCCGTCTGCTGCATGCCGGGGCGGCGATCGACCACCTTCAGGACCTGAAGATCCATGAGCTGCCGGGCCTGCTGCATCCCGGAGACCTGCTGATCGCGAACGACTCACGGGTGGTGCCTGCCCGTCTGTCCGGCCGCTAGCCCTCGGGCGTAAAATTCTAACTGCTGCTGTTGCGGCCCCTCGGTTAACCCTTGGCGCTGGTGCAGTTGCGGGCCAGTCATGGCCCGAAGCCGGGCGGCCGGTTGTGCTTCGATGATGACGTGACGGCGGAGGTCATCGGGCGGCGCGACGAGTTCTACCACCTGCGCTTTTCCACGCCGGTGATGCCGCTTCTCGAACGACGGGGTCATGTGCCCCTGCCACCTTATATCCGGCGCGAGGATACAGCCGGGGACCGTGATCGCTATCAGACGGTGTATGCGACCCGGCCGGGTTCGGTGGCCGCGCCGACTGCCGGGCTGCACTTCGACGCGGCCCTGCTGGCAGCCCTCGGGGCGCGCGGCATCGAATTCCGGACCGTGACCCTGCATGTGGGCGCTGGAACTTTTGCACCCTTGCGTCCTCATCAGCTCAAGACCGGTCGCCTCCATGCGGAGCAGCTGGAAGTCAGCGCGGAGCTGTGCGCGGCCGTCGCGGCATGCCGGCAGCGTGGTGGCCGGGTGATCGCGGTGGGCACCACGGCCATGCGGGCGCTGGAAACCGCCGGCGTGTCGGGTGGGTTGCAGCCCCTGAAGGGCGAGACCAGCCTCTTCATCCGGCCGGGTTATCGGTTCCGGATCGTCGATGCACTGCTCACCAATTTCCATCTGCCGGAATCGTCGCTGCTGATGCTGGTGTGCGCCTTCGGGGGCACCGATCGCGTGATGGCGGCTTACCGGCATGCCGTCCGGGAGCGTTACCGGTTCTTCAGCTACGGAGATGCCATGTTTCTGGCAGCGGCACCGGCAGGAGAGCAGCATGAAGTTTGAGCTCATGGCCACCGATGGCGCGGCGCGCTGCGGGCAGCTGACGCTGGCGCACGGCGTGGTCCAGACCCCGGTGTTCATGCCGGTGGGCACCTACGGCACCGTCAAGGCCATGACGCCGGAGGATCTGGTCGGCGTGGGCGCCGAGATCATTCTGGGCAATACCTTCCACCTGATGCTCCGCCCCGGCGGTGCGATCATCGAATCCTTCGGCGGCCTGCACGGCTTCATGCACTGGCCGCGGCCGATCCTCACGGACTCGGGCGGCTTCCAGGTGTGGAGCCTCGGCACGCGCAACAAGGTGAGCGAGGCCGGCGTCGAGTTCCGGGCGCCCACCGACGGCAGCCTCGTGTTCCTGTCGCCGGAAACCGCGATGGCGGTGCAGGGCCAGCTCGGCAGCGACATCCAGATGATTTTCGACGAATGCACCACCTATCCGGCCACGGAGGTGGAGGCCCGGACCTCCATGGAATTGTCCCTGCGGTGGGCAAGACGCAGCCGGGCGGCCTTTGATGCCGGTCCGGCCCCCGGCCGGGGCGCGGCGGTATTCGGCATCGTCCAGGGCGGCATGCATGAAGCCGTGCGCAGTGCCTCGCTGGCCGGCTTGTGTGAAATCGGCTTCGACGGGCTGGCGATCGGCGGGCTGTCCGTCGGTGAGCCGGAAGCGGATCGCCTGCGGATCCTGGATCACACCCTGCCGCAGATGCCGGCCGGCAAGCCCCGCTACCTGATGGGCGTGGGCACCCCGGCAGACATCGTCGAGGCCGTGGTGCGTGGGGTGGACATGTTCGACTGCGTCATGCCCACCCGCAATGCGCGCAATGGCTCGCTGTTCGTCGGCGATGGCGTGGTGCGGATCCGCACCGCCCGTTACCGGGATGACCCGCTGCCAATCGAGCCGGGCTGTACCTGCTACACCTGCCAGCACTACAGCCGGGCCTATCTGCGCCATCTGGACCAGTGCGGCGAGATGCTAGGGCCTCACCTGAATACCATCCACAACCTGCACTTCTACCTGCAGCTCATGGCGAGCCTCCGCCACCACATAAAACAGGGCACGGTCGCGGGTTTTGCGGCAGACTTTCTGGCCCGGCAGCGGGGCGGGGCTTCTGTGCCATAATGGCGCGCGATTTTTTCCGGCCCCGGCCTCCGGGCTTTGGCCTCCGGCCCGGTCTCAGTAAATTTTGGGGAAAACATGGGTTTTTTCATTCAGGACGCGTGGGCGCAGGCGGCGCCGGCAGGCGGCAGCGGCACGCTGCTCGGGATGCTGCCCCTCGTGGTCATCTTCGTGGTGTTTTATTTCCTGCTGATCCGCCCGCAGCAGAAACGCCAGAAAGAGCATCGCGAAATGGTCGCCAAGCTGGTGGCCGGTGACGAAATCGTGACCGGGGGCGGGGTGCTCGGCAAGGTCATCGAAGTCGGTGACTCCTTTGTCCAGGTCGAGATTGCCAGCGGTGTGCAGGTGAAGATCCAGCGGCACACCATCGGCGCCGTGATGCCCAAGGGCACGATGAAGAGTGCCTGAATGGAATTGCCGGAACTGAGCCGCGCCTCCGTCAACGGGCGTCGCAGTCTTTTCGTTTCCCAGCCTCGGTTACCTCAATGAATCGCTTTCCCGCCTGGAAGAATGCCCTGGTCGTCATATCGCTGGTGGCCGCACTGCTGGTGTCGCTGCCGAATCTGTTTGGCGATACGCCAGCCTTGCAGATCAGCCTGGCGAATGGCCGGCCGATGGAAGACAGCGGCATCGAGCGCGTGCGCCAGACGCTGGAAGCCGCCCAGACCACCGCGCTCTATCAGGAGAACGGCCGCGTCATGGTGCGGTTTCCGAACGTCGACCAGCAATTGCGTGCGGCGGATGAATTGCGCAAGGCGCTGGGCAACCAGTTTGTCGTTGCCCTGACGCTGACGCCCAACACCCCGGCATGGCTGCGTGCCGTTGGCCTGAGGCCGGTGCCGCTCGGCCTGGATCTGCGGGGTGGTGTCCACTTCCTCTTCGAGGTCGACGTGTCCACGGCGGTTCGTCAGCGGCTGGATGCCTATTCCACGGACTTCAACAAACTGCTGCGGGACAATCGCATCCGCCGCAGCGTCGCCGTGGTTGGCCAGGAGATGCAGATCCGGCTGCCGGATGCCGCCGATGTGCAAAAAGCCGAGAAATTGCTGAAGGAATCGGATCCGGATCTGGAGATCCAGGAGCGCAATGTCGCCGAGGGGGCGATGCTGGTTGCGCGCATGACCCCGGCACAGATCAAGGCCCGGCAGGACTTCGCGATCCAGCAGAACACCACGACCCTGCGGAATCGGGTCAACGAACTGGGCGTGGCCGAGCCGATCGTCCAGCGGGAGGGCTTGAACCGCATCGTGGTCCAATTGCCCGGCGTGCAGGACCCGGCCCAGGCAGAGCGGATCCTCGGCGCCACCGCAACCCTGGAATTCCGCCTGGTCTGCGCCGACGAGAATCCACTGGAGGCCGAGCGCACGGGCCGGGCGCCGCTCGGCTGCGAGCTCTTCAAGATGCGGGACGGTGGTCCGGTACTGCTCAAGCGCCGGATGATCGTCACCGGCGATCAGCTGGTTGACGCCAGCCAGGGCTTCTCCGAAGGCCAGGCGGCGGTGTTTGTCCGGCTGGACAGCCGCGGCGCCCGCAGCATGCTCGAGACGACGAAGGCCAATCTGAAAAAGCCCATGGCGGTGGTCTTCGTGGAGCAGAAGCGCGAGAAGGTCGAGCGCAATGGCGAGACCGTTGAAGTGCCCCGCGAGACCCGCGAAGTGATCAACGTGGCCACGATCAACGGGGTCTTCAGCAGCAATTTCCAGATCACCGGTCTCGACACCATCGAGGCCCGTGACCTGGCGCTGCTGTTGCGGGCCGGCGCACTTGCCGCACCCATTTTCAAGGTTGAAGAGCGCACCATCGGGCCGAGCCTGGGTCAGGACAACATCGATCGGGGGGTGAGCGCCTTCCTGATCGGTTTCGCGGTCATCGCGGTGTTCATGATCATCTACTACCGGCTGATGGGCCTGATCGCCGATATCGGCTTGCTGGTGAATGCGGTATTGATCATTGCGCTGCTCTCGATGATCCAGGCCACGCTCACCCTGCCCGGCATCGCCGGCATCGTGCTGACCATCGGCATGGCAGTCGACGCCAACGTGCTCGTCTGCGAGCGCATACGTGAGGAACTGCGCAATGGCATGTCGCCTCAGGCGGCGCTCCATGCCGGTTACGACAAGGCATTTTCAGCGATTCTGGACGGCAACATCACCACGCTGATCGCCGGCGTGGTGCTCTTTGTCATCCGTACCGGTCCGATCAAGGGTTTTGCCGTGGTGTTGTGCCTCGGCATCCTGACCACGCTGTTTTCCGCACTCACCGTGACCCGGGCAATCGTCAACGTGGCTTATGGCTACCGCAAGGTCGAGCGGCTGTCGGTGGGAGGATAGGCAGATGGAATTTTTCAGCTCGAAGAGCAATTTCGATTTCCTCGGTCACGACAAGGCAGCTTTTGCGCTGTCGATTTTTCTGGTGATCGGGTCATTGATCCTGGTCATTCCCGGCGTGCGCGGCCTGAATTTCGGCATCGACTTCACCGGCGGCGTGTTGCTCGAAATGGCCTACGAGGGTCCCGCGGACCTGCCGGACATCCGCAAGCGGCTGGAAACCGGTGGTTTTCCCGATGCACAGGTACAGAATTTCGGCACCGCCAACGACGTGATGATCCGCATCCTGCCGCGCGAAGGCGTGGCCGGTGAGGCCATTGCCGCGCAGATACTCGGGGTGTTGAAAACCGGGGATGCCACGGCCGAGCTGCGCCGTACGGAATTCGTCGGTCCCCAGGTGGGTGACGAGCTGGCCCAGAAGGGTGCGCTTGCCATGCTGTTTGCGCTGCTGCTGATCATGGCTTACATCGGCATGCGCTTTCAGTGGAAGTTTGCCGTCGGCGCCATTGTCTCCACACTGCATGACCCAATCGTCATCCTGGGATTCTTCGCACTCACCGGCATGACCTTCGATCTCACCGTGCTGGCCGCCATCATGGCCATCGTCGGCTATTCGGTGAATGACACCATCGTGGTCTTCGACCGGATTCGGGAGAACTTCCGCAAGGTACGCCGTGGCAGCCCGCGCGACATCATGAATCTGGCGATCAACGAGACGCTGAGCCGGACGATCATGACGTCACTGACAACCGGCCTCGTGGTGTTTGCCATGCTGTTGTTTGGTGGTGAAACCCTGCGCGGATTTTCCGCCGCGCTGATCGTCGGCATCGCGGTGGGTACCTATTCCTCGATCTTCGTGGCGAGTGCGATTGCGCTGGAGCTCAAGGCGAGCCCGCATGATCTGCAGCTGGCCGTGAAGGACAAGAACCAGGGCGACGCCGTCCTGTAGGCGTTTGCCCCGCCGCGTGCTCCAGCGACGGCTATGCCGGCGTGGTGCTGGCCAGATGCGGCGTCAGCAGCAGTCGAAGGGCGTCATGCACCTTGGGGTTGCCGGCCAGGACATTGCCGCTTTCCAGATGTGAGCCGGAACCGGTGAGGCTGGACACGAGCCCGCCCGCTTCCTGGATCATCAGGGTGCCGGCCGCCGTATCCCAGGGCTCCAGCCCGAACTCGAAAAAGCCATCCAGCCGGCCAGCGGCGACGTAGCAGAGGTCGAGCGCGGCGGAGCCGGGGCGGCGTATGCCGGCCGTCTGTTCCATGACGGCCGCCAGCATGCGCATGTAGGTATCGAGCCAGCGGGTGTTGCTGCGATAGGGGAAGCCGGTGCCTATCAGCGTGCCTTCCAGTTCCTTGCGTTCGCTGACGCGGATGCGCTTGCCGTCGAGCTGGGCGCCGCGACCGCGCATGGCGGTGTAGAGCTCCTGTCGGCAGGGGTCGTAGACCACGCCGACTTCGAGGGTGTCTTTCCGGCGCAGGGCGATGGATACCGAAAATGTCGGGAATCCATGAATGAAATTGGTAGTGCCGTCGAGCGGATCGATGATCCACACATACTCGCCCTGGCCCGAACGGCCGGACTCCTCGGCCTGGAAGGCGTGGTCCGGGTAGCGCTTGCGGATGCTGTCGAGAATCGCCTGCTCCGCCGCCTGATCGACCTGCGTGACATACTCGTTGCGGCCCTTGGCGCGGATTTCGAGCTGGTCGAGCCTCGACAGTGCCCGAACGGCAATATCCCCGGCGCGGCGTGCGGCCTGAATGGCGGTATTGAGCAGAGCTTGCATGGCGCGCCATTGTACAGACGACCAGGAGTCCCGCCAGCCAAGCTCCTACAATGTCACCGCCAACAAGCCCCACTCACCGGAATGACCTGCAGCATGACCCCCAGCTTTCCCATCCGCTTCGTACTCTTCGAGACAACCCACCCAGGCAACATCGGTTCAACCGCGCGGGCCATGAAGACCATGGGCTTCCACGAGCTCGTGCTGGTCAATCCGCCCACCGAATGGTTGTGCGGGGATTCGCGGGCGCTGGCTTCCGGTGCGCAGGACGTGCTGCACGGCGCGCGGGTGGTGACCACGCTCGCTGAAGCCGTTGATGGCTGCGGGCTGGTGCTCGGCGCCAGTGCGCGACACCGGCGGATCGGCTGTCCGGAGATGAACCCGAAGGAGGCCGCGCTGGAGATCATCACGCACAGCGACACGCGTGCGGTGGCCATGGTGTTTGGCCCGGAGCGCTCGGGGCTGGCCAATGACGAGCTGGATCTCTGCAACGGAATCGTCTACATCCCGGCCAATCCCGAGTACAGCTCATTGAATCTGTCGCAGGCCGTGCAGGTCATCGCCTACGAGCTGCGCCAGCAACAGCTGGCCCGGGGCGATGTGCCGCCGCCGGTGCTGCCGCCGCCCGAAGCACCGCTGGCGGGGCCGGCCCAGCTGGAATTGTTCTACGAACACCTGGAGCGCGTCCTGCTCGGCAGCGGATTTCTGAATCCGGCCAATCCCCGCCACCTGATGCGCCGGATGCGCCGGCTGTTCAACCGCACCCGCCTCGACGAGAACGAGCTGAACATCCTGCGGGGGGTCCTGAGCAGTCTGGTGCCCGGTTCCGGTGACAAGCCGAAGGCCGGCTGACGCGCCATGACGCCGCCTGTCTACCTCGATTATGCGGCGAGTACCCCGGTGGCGGCCGAGGTCGCTGCGGTCATGGGTGCCGCGCTCACCGAGCCCGGGCTGGTCGGCAATCCGGCCACGGGTTCAGGTCCGCACGGCTTTCCGCAAGGTCGGCATGCGCATGCCGCCATCGAAACGGCACGCGGGCAGGTGGCGGCCATGATCCATCCCGAAACGGCTGAACTGGTGTTCTGCTCGGGCGCCACAGAGGCCGACAACCTGGCGATCATCGGCGCCGCACGTTTCCGGCAGGCAGATGGTCGGCACCTGGTGACGGCCTTGAGTGAGCACAAGGCCGTGCTGGAGACCTGTCGTCATCTGGCTGCGCATGGCTGGCGGGTGACCTGGCTCAAGCCCGACGCCGACGGGATCATCCGGCCGGAGGCCGTGGCCGCAGCGCTGCAGCCGGACACGGTTCTGGTGTCGCTGATGCATGCCAACAATGAAACCGGGGTGTTGCTCGATGTGGCCGCTATCGGTGCCGTGTGCCGGCAGCACGGGGCGTGGCTGCATGTCGATGCGGCGCAGAGCGCGGGGCGGGTGACTATCGACGTGCACAGCCAGATGATCGATCTGCTGTCCCTCTCGGCCCACAAGCTCTATGGACCGAAGGGCATGGGTGCGCTGTTCATCGACCGGGAGCGGGTCCGGCGCATCGAGCCGCTGATGTTCGGCGGCGGGCAGGAGCGGGGTCTTCGGCCCGGCACGCTCGCGACACACCAGATCATCGGCATGGGCGAGGCCTGCAGGCTGGCTGCCGGCCGCCTCGACGCCGACCGGGCCCATGTCACGGCCCTGCGCGACCGGCTCTGGTCGCAGCTCGCTGCCCTGCCGGGTATCGTGCGCAATGGCCACGCGGAGCAGAACACCGGCCATATTCTCAACATCAGCATTGCCGGCGTGGAGGGTGAAAGCCTGCATGCCGAACTGCAAGCGGCGGGTCCGGAGCCCGCAGACCGTCCGCTGGCAGTGGCCAGTGGCGCGGCCTGCTCAAGCCAGAGCGACGATCCGTCTTATGTACTGCGCCTGCTCGGACGGTCCACCGAGCAGGCCCGCAGTTCGATTCGCTTTTCCTTCGGTCGGCAGACGACAGCCGCCGAGATCGACACCGCTGCACGGCGTACCGTGCAGGTGGTCCGCTGGTTGCGGAGCCAGTCACCGGCAGCCGGGCCGCCGCCCCGGTCAGATCGTGATGACCCCATGCTCGTGCTGGTGCGCGGCGAGGCAGGTACGGCCGATACCGGCACCTGGGTAGTTTTTACGGCAGGAATTGCCGCTGGGCGGGTCGTGCAACTGGATGTGCAGGTCTACGGTTGTCCTGATACCCGCCGGGCAGCCGCTCGAGTGGTGGCCGATCTTGAGGGTGGTCCGGTAGCGGCGCTGGCCGATCCGGACCCGCGTCAGCTGGCCGACGCCCTGCAAATTCCCGTGGAAAAGCTGGGTCGCCTGCTGATCATTCAGGATGCCTTGCGCAAGTGCTTGGCAGATTGGGACAATGGGCGATTGTCGACGGAGCCACCCAAAGGAGCCCAGCTTGGCAATCACCCTCACCGAAAATGCCCTTGATCGTGTCCGGTCCTTCATGGCCGGGCAGCCGGGTGTGCGCATCGGCGTGAAGCGCACCGGTTGTTCGGGTCTCGCGTATGTGGTCAGCATGGCCGACCACGTCGCCACCGACGATGTGGTGTTCGAGCAGGAAGGGGTGCGCGTGGTCGTGGACCGCGAAGCGCTGGCGATCATCGACGGCACCATCGTGGATTTTGTCCGCGAGGGCCTGAACGAAGCATTCCGCTTCCGCAATCCCAATGCCAAGGGTGAGTGCGGTTGCGGGGAAAGTTTTACCGTCTAACAGCCTTTACTTCAGGAGTAGTCCGTGGCCATCGAACGTACCTTGTCCATCATCAAGCCCGACGGCGTGCAGAAAAATCTGATCGGCGAAGTCTATCGCCGCTTCGAGAAAGCGGGTCTCAGGATCGTTGCGGCCCGCATGCTGCACCTGACCCAGGCACAGGCGGAAGCCTTCTACGCCGTGCATCGCGAACGGCCGTTCTACAAGGACCTGGTCAGCTACATGACCACCGGTCCCGTGATTGCGCAGGTGCTGGAAGGCGAGAATGCCATCGACGCCCACCGCAGGATCATGGGCGCCACCGATCCGAAGAAGGCCGATCCAGACACCATCCGTCGTGATTTCGCCGCCAGCATCGAGGAAAACGTGGTGCACGGTTCCGATGCGCTGGAGACTGCCCGGCAGGAAATCGCCTTCTTTTTTGCCCAGGCCGATATCTGTCCGCGTACACGGTAGGGTTTGATGAACGGTTCGCCGGCACTGCAGCCTGTTGGATTGCCCCGCGCTGAACTGGAGCAGCTGTTTGCCGGTCTCGGCGAAAAGCCCTTCCGGGCCCGGCAGCTGATGCGCTGGATGTATGGCCGGGGCGTACTCGATCCGGTGCTGATGACCGATCTGTCGGCAGGGCTGCGTGATGTACTGGCAGCGCAGGCGGATTTCCGCCTGCCTGCCATCGACACCGTACAGACCTCCACCGACGGCCCCACCAAGTGGCGCCTGGCGGTCGGGGCCGGCCAGTTGGTCGGAACCGTGTTCATCCCGG
>CAYLKO010000036.1:0-12502 GCA_964384525.1 uncultured Chromatiaceae bacterium | reverse complement strand
CTCGCAGGTCGGTTGCGCGATGGATTGCTCCTTCTGTGCGACCGGCCGGCAAGGCTTCAACCGGAACCTGAGTGCTGCCGAGATCATCGGCCAGGTGGTGCTGGCCAACCGCGAGCTGGGCTTGCTGGCCGGCCGATCACGGATAACGAATGTCGTCTTCATGGGCATGGGCGAGCCGCTCGCCAATTTCCGTGCCGTGGTCCAGGCCTGTTCGGTGCTCATCGATGATCTGGGCTTCCAGTTGTCGCGCCGACGGGTCACCGTGAGCACCTCGGGCCTGGTGCCGCAGATCCGCAAGCTCGCCCAGGAAACCAATGCCGCCCTGGCCGTGTCGCTGCACGCGCCGGATGACGAGCTGCGCAATGTGCTGGTGCCGATCAACCGGCGGCACCCCATCGCCGAATTGCTGGATGCCTGCTGGGACTATGCCGAAGCGACCAACGCCGTCGGCATCACCTTTGAATACGTGATGCTGGCCGGGGTCAATGACTCGATCCCCCAGGCCCGGCAGCTGGCGAAACTGCTGATCAACCGGCCCGCCAAGATGAACCTGATTCCCTTCAATCCGTTTCCGGACAGCGGTTATCAACGCTCCACCCCGGAGGCCTTGACCGCTTTTCGCCAGGTGCTCCTCGAGGCCGGCATCATGACCATCACGCGTCGCACCCGTGGTGATGACATTGCCGCAGCCTGCGGCCAGCTGGCCGGGCAGGTGCGCAATCGGGTGCTCGTGCCCCTGCGTGAGAAGCGCCTGATGCGGGAGGCAGTCCGGTGAGCGGGTTGATCCGCATCGGCAGGTTGTCCGCGTTGCTCCTCGGCATGGCCGTGCTGGTTCTGGCCGCGTGCGTGACCACCTCGACCCGGGCGCCGCAGGCGCCGGCGTCGCCGGAAGACGCCGCCCAGTACAACCTGCAGCTCGGCATCAGTTATCTGCGCGACAACAAACTGCAGGCGGCGCGCGAGAAGCTCGAACGCGCCCTGAAGCAGGAGCCCAATCTGCCGACGGCCGAGTGGGCGCTCGGCGTGGTGTTCGAGCGCCTCGACGATCCGGCCGGCGCCGAGCGTCATTATCGGCGGGCAGTCGACCTGGATGGTTCGGATCCCGGTGCGCTCAACGCCCTGGCGGTATACACCTGCAACTACAAGAAGGATCCGAAAGCCGCCTTGAAGCTCTTTGATCGGGCACTGGCCGTGCCGCTGTCGCAAAAGGCGGCCAATCGCGCCATGCTGAATGCCAATGCCGGCACCTGCGCGAAGCAGGTGGATCTCGCCCGGTCGGAAAAATACCTGCGCAGTGCACTCGACACCGATCCACAGTTTGCCGACGCACTGCTGCAATTGGCGGCAGTCACGCTGGAGCAGAACAAGGCCCTGCAGGCTCGCGGCTTCCTGGAACGTTACCTGGCGCAGTCGCCGGCCACGGCGGCCACACTGCTGCTCGGTGTGCGCATCGAACAGGCGCTCGATAACGATACCGCTGCCCGCCGCTATGGCGACCGGCTGCGTGCCGAGTTTCCGGAATCCGTCGAAGTCGGCCGGCTTGCCGAGCAGGCTCGTCCCCGCAGCTAGCGGGATCCCCGCTGTTCAACATGGCAGATGGCAAGATGGAAACGACCCTGGGACTCGGGGAACGACTGCGGTCGGCGCGCAAGGCGCGCGCGCTGACGATCGAGCAGGCGGCGTATACGCTGAAGCTGGATATCTCGATACTTCGCGCTCTCGAAGATGAGCGCTACGCGGTGCTGGGCGCCCCCGTGTTCGTGCGCGGTCATCTCAAGGCCTATGCGCGGCTCCTGGATCTGTCCGAGGAGGCGGTGCTGCAGGCCTACCGGGCGGCTGATCCCGCGGCAGACGCGCTGC
The DNA here is from genome assembly GCA_964384525.1 of uncultured Chromatiaceae bacterium. GTDB lineage: Bacteria > Pseudomonadota > Gammaproteobacteria > Steroidobacterales > SHZI01. Next base: position 10,642 of record CAYLKO010000036.1, on the reverse strand, counting down.
CGAAGGTGGCCCGCGAGATCGAGAAGCCCTTGACGACCAGCCCGGGGCCACTGGCCATTCTGGCGGCGGTCCTCCTCGCATTGATCGCCATGGGGGTGATCTATGCGCTGGGCTCTGGTGCCGGTCCGATCGTTGCCCCGGCCGGTGATTCCGCGCCTGGTCAGCCGGCCATCAGCAATCCGGAGTACAGCGGGGCTGCGATCGCCGAGCCCGCAATTGTCGAACCCGCAGGCATCGAACCCACCGTCAGCGGGCCGGCGATCGGCCAGCAGCCACCGCCGGACATCGCGCCTGCCGTCAATCCTCCGGCTGCCGGCATGGTTGAGGGCCCGGTTGCCCTGCCACCGGCCACCGTCGAATGAGCGAGCGCTTGCAAGCCATCCGCGGGATGGAAGACCTGTTGCCGCCGGCCACCGCGATCTGGCAGCACATCGAGGCGGTCCTGCGTGGCCTGCTGCTCGATTACGGCTACCAGGAGATCCGTGTGCCCATTGTGGAGCAGACGGAACTGTTCCAGCGCTCGATCGGCGAGGTCACCGACATCGTCGAAAAGGAAATGTATACCTTCGATGATCGCAATGGCCTGTCGATCACGCTGCGTCCGGAAGCCACCGCCGGCATCGTGCGCGCCTGCATGGAACATGGCCTGATCCGCAACCAGCGCCACAAGTTCTACACCACCGGGCCGATGTTTCGCTACGAGAAGCCGCAGAAGGGCCGGTATCGGCAGTTCCATCAGTTCGACGTGGAAGCGATCGGCTTTGCAGGTCCGGATATCGATGCCGAACTGCTGATCCTGCTGAATCGCGCGTGGCGACAACTGGGCATCCGCGATGTCGAACTGCAGATCAACACGCTCGGCACGCCGGCATCCCGTCTCGACTATCGAACCGATCTCGCCGCCTACTTCCGCAGCCATCCGGATCAGCTCGATGAAGACAGCCGGCGGCGCCTGGACCGCACCCCGCTGCGCATCCTCGCCAGCAAGAAACCCGCCATGCAGGCCGTGATCGCCGGCGCCCCGCAACTGACGCAGTACCTGGATGACGAATCAGCCACCCATTTTGCCGGCCTGAAGGAGCTGCTGACCGACGCCGGGCTTGCCTTCACGGTGAACCCGCTGCTGGTGCGCGGCCTTGACTACTACGGCCGGAGGGTCTTTGAATGGGTGACGGATCGGCTGGGCAGCCAGGGCGCGGTCTGTGCGGGCGGCAGGTATGATGGCCTCGTGGCGCATCTGGGCGGGGAGGCCACGCCAGCCATCGGTTTTGCCATCGGCCTCGAACGGCTGGTGGCGCTGTACGCGCTGGGTGATGGCCCCGTTCCATCCAACTCACCGGAGGTCTACGTGGTTGCCGCCGGCGAAGGTGCCACCCGTTATGCCTTTCAGCTGGCGGAAAAGCTGCGCAATGCCAGGCCTCCACTGCGGGTGGAGACCAACTGTGGTGGTGGTGGCTTCAAGGCGCAGATGAAACGGGCGGATCGCAGTGGAGCGCAGGTGGCCGTGATCGTCGGCGAAGACGAAATTGCCAATGGCACGGCTGCGGTTAAGCCGCTGCGGGCCGCGACGGAGCAGGTCACGGTGGCGACTGATGAGCTGGCCGCGGTCATCGCCGCCCTTCTTTCTGATGAAAAATTTGCAGTTGGGAATGGATAGCAGTCGTGAATGATTTACTGACAGAGGAACAACAAGCGGAAAGCGTCAAGAACTGGATCCAGCAGAACGGGCTGGTGCTGGTGGCTGGCGTCGTCCTCGGGCTGGGGCTGTTGTTTGGTGTCAACGAGTGGCGGAACTACCGGACCCACACGGCAGAGAGTGCCTCGGATACCTATGAAAGCTTTCTGCAGGCCGTGCGCACCAATCAGCTTCCCCAGGCTGAAGCTGGTCTGGCCACCCTGACAACCGAGTACGGTTCGTCGCCCTATGCCGATCTGGCCCGCCTCGCCGTGGCCCGCCTGTATCTGGATCAGGGCAAGCCGGAGCAGGCGGCCGAGCTGATGCGCACAGTCGTGGACGCGGGCGGGGCCAGCGAGATCAAGCTAAATGCCCGGCAACGCCTGGCGCGCAACCAGAATCAACAGGAGAAGTATGAGGACGCACTGGCCGTGCTGACGGACCCGGACTCCAAAGCCTACGCTCCGCTGTTTCACGATATCCGGGGCGATGTGTATTTCGCGATGGGCAAGCCGGACCAGGCGCGCAGCCAGTATGAACAGGCCCTGCACGGCGATGATGCCGGCGCCGTCATCGACACGACCTATGTCCAGGCCAAGCTCGATGATCTGGGTGGCGCCCTGACCCCCGGCGCCGCCGCCAGCGCAGCCGCCCAGTGATCGCTTCAGCCGCCATCGGCGGGATACCGGCGGAAGAGCCCCGGCATCCGGGCACTCGCCCGGCGTGGCGTGCCTGCCTGCTCGCCGCGCTGCTCGGCGCCGCGTTGCTGTCCGCGTCCGGCTGCAGCGTGTTTCGCGACAAGGATGACAAGGTGCAGCCAGCGGAGCTGACGAAGTTCGAGCCCACCCTGCGCATCCGCAAGGCGTGGAGCGCGGGGCTCGGTGCAGACAGCGAGGCACTGCGGCTCGCGTTGCAACCGGCCTCGGATGGCTCGCGCATCTTTGCCGCCGCTCACGACGGCAAGATTTCCGCCTTCGAGGCCGTGAAGGGCAAACGGCTGTGGCGCCGGAAGACCGGCCTGCAGCTGTCCGGCGGTCCGGCAACCGACGGCACGGTTGTCGTGGTCGGATCCAGCAATGGCGAGGTGGTGGCCCTGGAGGCGGACGACGGCAAGGTGCGTTGGCAGCACAATGTCTCCAGTGAAGTCCTGGCGGCACCGGTTCTGGCCGGTGGCCTGGTACTGGTGCGCACGGTCGATGGCAAGCTCACGGCACTGGATCTGAACGACGGCGGGCAGCGCTGGTTCGTTCAGCAGGTCATGCCCCGGCTGACGGTGCGTGGCACGGGTGCTCCGGTGGTCATCAAGAACACCATCTATTGCGGCTTCGACAACGGCAGGCTGGCGTCCTACGCACTGGCCGACGGCACAGCCGGCTGGGAAGTGCTGCTGGATCCGCCCGCCGGCCGGAACGAGATCGAGCGGTTGTCGGATGTCAATTCCACGCTGCGGGCGATCGGTGAAGACCTGTATGTGGTCGGCTATCGGGGGCAGCTCTCCGCAGTGGCAGCCGAATCCGGCCAGGTGCTGTGGTCGCAGGACGTGCCCAGCTATGAAGGACTCGCGGTCGACATGGAGAATGTCTACGTGTCCGGCTCCGACAGCACGCTGGCCGCCCTGAACCGGCAAACCGGCACCGAACAGTGGCAACAGCCGATGCTGAAGAACCGGGATATTTCCGGCCCGGCGGCCTTCAACGATTCCGTGGTGGTCGGGGATTTCGAGGGCTATGTGCACTTTTTCAATGTGACCACCGGTGAGTTGCAGGCACGCGTGCGTGCCGGCGGCGAACGGGTGACGTCGCCACCGCTCGTGGTCAACGACATGGTCTACGTGCAAACCGATGGCGGTGATCTCACGGCGTTCCGGCAGATCGTCAAGTAGCGGCGGCCAGGCATGCTGCCCGTTCTCGCGCTGGTTGGTCGCCCGAACGTCGGCAAATCCACCCTGTTCAATGTGCTGACCGGCACGCGTGATGCGCTGGTCGCCGATTTTCCCGGCCTCACCCGCGACCGCCTCTACGGCTACGCCACACTGGCGGATCGCTCCTTCATCGTGATCGATACCGGCGGCCTCGGTGCCGACAGCGGGGCGCTGAAGACCCTGATCGAACGCCAGGTCGAGTACGCCATCACCGAGGCGGATGTGGTCGTGCTGCTGGTTGAGGCCGCCACCGGGCCGCTGCCGGGCGATCACGCCATCGTCGAGCGGCTGCGGAAGTCCGGCAAGCCGGTCGTGCTGGCCATCAACAAGGCGGAGGGGCGCGAGCCGCTGCAGCTGGCCGCCGGCTTCTACGAGCTGGGTCTTGGTGAGCCGATCGCCATCTCCGCGCTGCAGGGCGACCGGCTGGCCGCCCTGGGGCAGCGCATCACGGCGGCGTTACCGGCGCCGCAGAGCCAGCCGGAGCCGGAGGCCGGGGCGGAGTCCGGGTCGGCAGCCAGCCCGGTGCGGAAGGGCACACGACTCGCCGTGATCGGCCGCCCCAACGTGGGCAAGTCCACGCTGATCAACCGCTATCTGGGTGAGGATCGCCTGCTGACCTCCGACGAGGCCGGCACCACCCGCGACAGCATCCAGGTGACCTTCCAGCATGACGAGCGTGATTTCGTGCTGTGGGACACCGCCGGCATCCGCCGCAAGTCGCGCGTGGATGAAATGATCGAGCGCTTCAGCATCGTCAAGTCGCTGCAGGCGCTCGAAGAAGCCGATGCCGTGCTGGTGCTGCTCGACGCCCGGCAAGGTGTCACGGAGCAGGATGTGTCGCTGATCGGCCTTGCCCTGGAGCGGGGGCGGGCACTGACCATCGGCATCAACAAATGGGACCGGCTGCCGACTGATCAGCGTGCGCAGGTCCGTCGCGATCTGGAGCGTCGCCTGCCATTTCTGGATTTTGCCGACATCCACTACATCTCTGCGCTGCATGGCACCGCGATCTACGACCTGCTGGCAAGCGGCCGTCGGGCGGCCGAGGCTGCGGTCCGGGAATTGCCCACGCCGGCCTTGAACAAAACGCTGAAGGATGCCGTGCAGGCTTATCCCACGCCGGTCGTGAATCGCCGCCGCATCAAGCTGACTTATGCGCATCAGGGTGGCCGCCGGCCGCCGCTGATCGTGATTCACGGCAATCAGACCGACGCACTGCCGGACAATTACCGGCGTTACCTGGTGGGTTGTTTCCGCAAGGTCTTCCGGCTGCAGGGCACACCGATCCGCATCGATTTGAAGACCGGCAGGAACCCCTTTGCCGGACGCCGCAACAAGCTGACGCCGCGTCAGGTGAAAAGCCGCGACCGCGTACGCACCCGCGGCAAACGGCACAACTGATCCATATCCATATAAGCAATTGATGGAAGGTGGGTGAGGCCGGCAGCGGGCCCTGGCCGGCATAATGCGGTCATCATGACGACTGCACGCAAACTGCTACAGCTGCCGGGGAAATTTTCCATGTACCGGGGTGGCAGCCTCGACCGTCCGGTCATCGCCTACGAGACCTGGGGTGCACTCAACGCAGCGCGCGACAACTCCATCCTGATCTTCACCGGCATGTCGCCATCGGCCCATGCCACGTCTTCAGCGGAGGATCCGTCGTCCGGCTGGTGGGAGGCGATGGTCGGGCCCTCACGGCCGATCGACACACAACGCTTCTTCGTCATCTGCATCAATTCACTCGGCAGCTGTTTCGGCTCCACGGGGCCGGCCTCGATCGATCCGGCCACCGGCCGACCCTACGCATTGTCCTTTCCGGTGCTGAGCCTCGAAGACGTCGCGCAGGCCGGCCGCTTGCTGGTGGAACATCTGGGCATTGCCCGGCTGCACACCGTCGTTGGCCCGTCGATGGGCGGCATGACCACGCTCGCCTTCGCGATCCGGTATCCGGGCATGGCGCGGAACCTCGTGCTGCTGTCGACGGCCGCCCGGGCGCTGCCGTTTTCCATTGCGCTGCGTTCACTGCAGCGGGAAATGATTCGTCGCGACCCGGCCTGGCTTGACGGCAACTATCAAAGCAATCCACTCACCGGCATGCGCCTCGCGCGCAAGCTCGGCATGGTCACCTATCGCTCGGCGCCTGAGTGGGAGCAGCGCTTTGGCCGCGAGCGGATTGCCGGGGAACACCTTGCCGGTGAATACGCGGCCGGCGATGCCTTCGGCCCGGATTTCGAGGTGGAGTCCTATCTGGAGAACCACGCCAACAAGTTCATCGGCCAGTTCGATGCCAACTGCTATCTGTACCTGTCGCGGGCCAGCGACCTGTTCGACGTGGCCGAACATGGCGGTTCGGTGGCGGCCGGACTGGCCCGGATACGTGCGGAGCGCGTGCTGGTGGTGGGTGTGGCCACCGACACCCTGTTTCCCATTGCGCAGCAGCGGGAGTTGGCGGCCGGGCTGAAGGCCAGGGATTTTGCAGCCGGTCGCAAGGTTGAGCTGGTCGAGCTGCCCTCGATCCAGGGCCATGATTCCTTTCTCGTGGACATGGACCGGTTCCGGCCGGTCGTGGCGTCGTTCCTGCGGGAACGATCAGCGAACAATCGCCTTGATTTCCCCATGGGCGACGCGTGCACTGATCTGGTCGCCGGCCTGCACCTGTGATGCGCTGCGGATCACCGCACCTGCTTCATCCAGCACCAGCGCATAGCCGCGTTCCAGGGTCCGCAGCGGGCTGATCGCCTGCAGGCGACCGCCCAGCACCGCGAGGCGCTGTGCCGGTACAGCCAGCCGGGCCTGCAATGCCGAGCCGAGACGGCGGTGCGCAGTGGCGACGCGCGTGCTGGCGATGCCGATCCGGGTGGCCGGCGACAGCCCGCGCAGCCGCGCGACGGCAGTACCCACCCGCAGGCGATCCATCGCCAGGCGATTGCGCAGGGCCAGCCCGAGCTTCGCCCGCAGTTCGTCGAGCCGCTGGGCCTGCTGGCGCAACGACACGCCGGGGTGACAGCGGTCGAGGCGGGCGCGCAGCGTGCGCCATGCTGTCAGCCGTGCGGTCATCTGCCGCAGCACCGCCGACCTGAGATGCCGGTCGAGCTTTTCCACGCGACGCAGCCAGTCGTGGCCATCCGGCACCACCAGCTCGGCAGCACCGGAAGGCGTGGGCGCGCGGACGTCCGCCACCAGATCGGCAATCGTCACGTCCACTTCATGGCCCACGCCGGAGACCACCGGGATCGGGCAGGCGGCAATCGCGCGGGCCACGATCTCCTCGTTGAAGGCCCACAGGTCCTCCAGCGAGCCGCCGCCCCGGGCGAGGATCAACACATCGCATTCGGCACGCCGGGCGGCGGTTTCCAGTGCCTGCACGATGTCGAATCTGGCCTGCTCGCCCTGCACCTGCACCGGATAGAGAATCACCGGGATGGCCGGAAAACGGCGTTTCAGGATATGCAGCACATCGCGGATCGCGGCGCCGCTCGGCGAGGTCACCACGCCGATCCGACGCGGCAGCCGCGGCAGATCCTGCTTGCGGGCTGCATCAAACAGGCCTTCTGCTGCCAGGCGCTGCTTGAGCTCTTCGAGGCGGCGGCGGAGCAGGCCTTCACCAGCCGGCTCCAGATGATCGACGATCAGCTGGTAGGCCCCACGCGGTTCATACAGGCTGACCCGACCCCGGGCCAGCACCTGATGGCCGTTGGCCACGGCCACGTCCGTGTGCCGGCCCCGGCCGCGAAACAGCGCGCAACTGATCTGCGCACGATCATCTTTCAGCGAGAAATACAGGTGTCCGGACGCGGGCCGTGCGAGATTGGAGACCTCGCCCTCCACCCACAGCACCGGCAGGTCCTGCTCCAGCAGCTGGCGCACCATCCGGTTCAGCTGGGTGACGGTCAGAACCTGTTTGCCGGGTGTGGAGGCCATGCCGGCAGTTTACGGCCATCGGCGCGCCGCGTACCATGACGCGTCTTATGCGGATCACCCACGACGCCCTCACCTTCGACGATGTCCTGCTCCAGCCGGCCTACTCGGAGATCCTGCCCCGCGACGCCAGCCTGGTTACCCAGGTGTCGCGCGACATCCAGCTGAACATTCCCATCCTGTCCGCTGCCATGGATACGGTGACCGAGGCGCGTCTCGCGATCGCCCTGGCGCAGGAGGGTGGTCTCGGCATCATCCACAAGAACATGAGCCCGGCCGATCAGGCCCGGCAGGTGGCGCAGGTCAAGAAATACGAAAGCGGCATCGTCCACGACCCGATCACCGTGCGCCCGGACCAGACGATCCAGGAAGTACTGGATATCACCCGCAGCCACGAGTTCTCGGGCATGCCGGTGGTGGACAAGGGCCGTACCGTCGGCATCGTGACCAACCGCGACCTGCGCTGCGAAACCCGGCTCGACGCCCCGGTGGCGTCGGTGATGACGCCGGAGGATCGGCTGGTTACCGTACGCGAGGGCGCCGACAAGAAGGAAGTGATGGCGCTGCTGCACAAGCATCGCATCGAGAAGGTGCTGGTCATCGATGCAAACCACCAGCTGCGCGGCCTGATTACCGCCAAGGATTTCCAGAAGGCCAAGGACAACCCCTGGGCCTGCAAGGATGGCCGGGGCGCGTTGCGTGTCGGCGCGGCGGTGGGGACGGGCGCCGATACCACGGAGCGGGTTCGGGCGCTGGTCGAAGCAGGTGTGGACCTGCTGATCGTGGATACCGCGCATGGGCATTCCAAAGGCGTGCTCGATCGCATCCGGGCGATCAAGAAGGCTTTTCCCCACGTGCAGGTGGTTGGCGGCAACATCGTCACGCCGGAAGCCGCCAGGGCGTTGGTCGAAGCCGGTGCAGACGGCGTCAAGGTCGGCGTGGGCCCCGGCTCGATCTGCACCACGCGGATCATCGCCGGTGTGGGCGTGCCGCAGATCACGGCGGTTGCCGATGTGGCCGCCGCACTCGAAGGCAGCGGTGTACCGGTGATTGCCGATGGCGGCATCCGCTACTCCGGCGATCTCGCCAAGGCCATCGCCGCCGGCGCGTATTGCACGATGATCGGCGGCCTGTTTGCCGGCACCGAAGAAGCGCCCGGCGAAGTCGAGTTGTACCAGGGCCGTTCCTACAAGTCCTATCGGGGCATGGGTTCGCTCGCGGCGATGGGCCAGCGGCACGGCTCGTCCGACCGTTATTTCCAGGATGCTTCCGAGGAACTGGAAAAGCTGGTGCCCGAGGGCATCGAAGGCCGCGTGCCCTACAAGGGCAGCATGGCGAAGATCGTGGTGCAGCTGGTCGGCGGCCTGCGTGCCGCGATGGGCTACACCGGCTGCAGCAGCATCGAGGAGCGGCGCACCAAAACCAGTTTCGTGCGCATCACCGGCTCCGGCATGCGCGAGAGCCATGTGCATGACGTGACCATGACCAAGGAGCCGCCCAATTACCGGACGGACACCTGACGCCGCCGCCCGGCGCGTCCTGATTCTCGACTTCGGGTCGCAATACACCCAGCTGATCGCCCGCCGCGTGCGCGAAGCCGGCGTGTACAGTGAAATCCTGCCGTGGGACATCGACGATGCGGCGATCCGTCGTTTTGATCCAGCCGGCGTGATCCTGTCCGGTGGGCCGGAGTCGGTGATTACCGGTGCGGCCTTCAGCGACGTGACGCCGACGATACCTGCCGTGGTGTTCGAGCTCGGCGTGCCGGTGCTCGGCATCTGCTATGGCATGCAGGCGATGGCGGCGCAGTTGGGTGGGGAAGTGGAGACATCGTCGCATCGCGAATTCGGGCATGCGCTGGTGCGGCCGGAATCTGGTAACCGTCTACTCGACGGGCTTGCTACCGCTGCCGACATGCCGGTCTGGATGAGTCATGGCGATCGCGTCCGGCGGCTGCCCGACGGCTTCAAGGCGATCGCCAGCTCCGCCAATGCGCCACTTGCCGGCATGGCCGACGACGCGCGCTGCTACTACGGCCTGCAGTTCCATCCCGAGGTCACGCACACCGCGCAGGGCCAGCAGATTCTCGAGCGCTTCGTCCGCGACATCTGTGGCTGCCCCGACGTTTGGCGTGCCGACAACATCATCGCCCGGGAGATCGCCAAGGTCCGTGAGCAGGTCGGCCGCGATCGCGTGCTGCTCGGCTTGTCCGGCGGTGTCGATTCCTCCGTCGTTGCGGCCCTGTTGCACGAGGCCATCGGCGACCAGCTCATATGCGTGTTCGTTGATACCGGCTTGTTGAGGCTGCACGCAGGCGACCAGGTCATGGCCGTGTTTGCCGAGCATCTGGGTGTGAAGGTCATTCGCGTCAATGCCGAGGCCCGGTATCTGGCGGCGCTCGCCGGCGTTACAGACCCCGAAGCCAAGCGCAAGATCATTGGCCGGCTCTTTATAGAAATCTTCGACGAAGAGGCCGCCAAACTCGACGACGTCAAATGGCTCGCCCAGGGCACCATCTATCCCGATGTCATCGAGTCCGCCGGATCGCATACCGGCAAGGCCCATGTCATCAAGTCCCACCACAATGTCGGCGGCCTGCCCGCCAATATGAAGCTCAAACTCGTCGAGCCCCTGCGCGAACTCTTCAAGGACGAAGTCCGCCGCATCGGTGTCGAGCTCGGCCTGCCGCGCGAAATGGTCTACCGCCATCCTTTTCCGGGACCCGGCCTCGGCGTCCGCATCCTCGGCGAGGTCCGCCGCGAGTTCGCCGACCTCCTGCGCCAGGCCGATCACATCTACATCGAAGAACTGCACCGCGCCGGCCTCTACGACCAGGTCAGCCAGGCCTTCGCCGTCTTCCTCCCCGTCCGCTCCGTCGGCGTCATGGGCGACGGCCGCCGCTACGACTGGGTCATCGCCCTTCGCGCCGTCGAAACCATCGACTTCATGACCGCCCGCTGGGCACACCTCCCGTACGAGTTCCTCGATCGCGTCTCCAGCCGGATCATCAATGAAGTCGCGGGGATCTCGCGGGTGACCTACGACATTTCGGGGAAGCCGCCGGCGACGATTGAGTGGGAGTGACGGGCACTGGCTGGCAATGTCTAGCAACGGCAGGCATTTCG
>CAYLKO010000035.1:14183-27452 GCA_964384525.1 uncultured Chromatiaceae bacterium | reverse complement strand
GGTCCGCCCGCCAGGCCGCCAAAGGGGTATCCCACCCCCTCGCCCGGGATGACGCGGGATACGCTTTGGGCGAGCCCTCGGGTCCGCCCGCCAGGCCGCCAAAGGGGTATCCAGCCCCCTCGCCCGGCGTTTCGTACGGTTACGGCAGGTGATGACACGCTCATCAGCGATCCCTGGGATCAAGCGCGTCGCGGAGGCCGTCGCCGATGAAGTTGAAGCAGAACATGGTGACGGCGAGGAAGGTGGCGGGAAAGAAGATGAGCCAGGGGGCGCTGTCGAGGTGGTTGGCGCCCTGGGAGATCAACAGGCCCCAGCTGGTGAGCGGTTCCTGGACGCCGAGGCCGAGGAAGGAGAGGTAGCTTTCGACGATGATGTTGGTGGGGATCAGCAGGGTGACGTAGACGATGACCGGGCCGAGGACATTGGGAATGATGTAGCGGCGCAGGATCATGCCGCGCGAGAGGCCGATGGCAACGGCGGACTCGACATACTCCCTGGTCTTCACCGTGAGCGTCTGTCCGCGCACGATCCGCGACATCGTCAGCCATTCGATGGCGCCGATCGCCATGAAGACCAGGAAGATGTTGCGCCCGAAGATGGTGACCAGAATGATGATGAAGAAGATCAGCGGCAGCGAGTACAGGACATCGACAAAGCGCATCATCAGGCCGTCGGTGCGCCCGCCGACGAAGCCGGCCACGGCGCCGTAGGTCACGCCGATCAGCAGTGCCACCACCGTGGTCAGCAGGCCGATGGCGAGCGAGATCCGGCCACCGTAAAAGGTGCGGACGAAGAGATCGCGGCCATTGGCATCCGTGCCGAACCAGTGCCAGTCCACCAGCGTCGGGGCGGTGAGGATGGTTTCCCAGGATGCGTCCTCGATGTCGTGCGGCCAGATCATCGGCACCAGCAGCGAGGTGGCGGCGATGACCGCCAGGATCACGATGCTGCCCATGGCGGCGCGATTGCGCCGGAAGCGGCCGGCGGCGAGCCGCCACAGCGAGCGGGATGCCTCCTCCCGGCGGATGTCGGTGTCGATGACGGCGTTCATCAGCGATACGACCGGCGCACGCGCGGATCGAGCGCGGCGTAGCCGAGGTCGGACAGCAGGTTCAGCAGGATGATGAAGCTGGCATAGATGATCACGATGCCCATCACCAGCGGATAGTCGCGGTTGAGTGCGCCCTGCACGAAGTAGCGCCCGACGCCCGGCAGGTTGAAGATCATTTCCACGATCAGCGAGCCGGTCATGATGCCGGCGAGTGCCGGTCCCAGATAACCCACCAGCGGCACGATCGCGGAGGGCAGCACATGGCGGAGCACGATGCGCGACTCGCGCAGGCCGCGCGACCGTGCGGTGCGCACGAAGTTGGACCGCAGGACCTCGAGCATGCCCCCGCGCATCAGCCGGGCAATGATCGCGATCTGCGGCAGGGCGATGGCGATCACCGGCAACACCATGTTCGGCAGGGCGCCGTCATTCCAGCCGGCCACGGGCAACAGCTTGAGATACAGGCCGAAGAACAGCGCCATGATCGGTGCGCTGACGAAGGCGGGCATGGCGATGCCGGTCATCGCGAGACCCATCAGCGCGTGATCCAGCAGCGTGTTCTGGCGGAGGGCGGCGAATATGCCGCCGAGCCCGCCGACGAGCAGCGCCACCACCATCGCCCACAGGCCGAGCTTGACGCTCACCGGCAGGCCGATGGCGATCAGTTCGGTGACGCTGAAGTCGCGATACACCAGCGAGGGTCCGAAATTGCCGCTGGCGGCGCGCGTGATGAACAGGAAGAACTGCGTCGTCAGCGGCTTGTCGAGGTCATAGGCCGCGCGGATGTTCTGCAGTACTTCCGGTTCCAGATCGGCTTCGGCATCGAAGGGGCCGCCGGGCGCCGCGCGCATCAGGAAGAAGGCAGCGGCGATGATGATGAGCAGGGTGGGTATCGCCACCAGCAGGCGGCGCAGGGTGAAGCGCAGCATCAGGATGCTAGGGTCGTTGCCGGACCGGGCAGCCGCGCTGCATCCGCAGGCCGTCGGCCCGGAGTGCTAGAGTAGCTGCGGTGCCGGCGCCAGTGGCTGCGGGCACCAATAAAAAGGCCAGTAAGATCATATATATGCCAACAAAAGCTGCGGCGGTATCCCATCCAGTGGCGGCGGCGCCTGCGGGCATCCGCACCGGCGCCGAGTACATCGACAGTTTGCGCGGGCGGCAGCTGCGCGTGTTTCTGTTCGGCGAACTCGTTGCCGAGCCCGTGGATCATCCCATGATTCGTCCGTCGATCAATGCGGTGGCGGAAACCTATGATCTTGCGGTCAGCAATCCGGAACTCGGCACGGCGATTTCACCCTACACCGGCGAACGAATCAACCGCTTTCTGCATGTGGCCGGCAATGCCGGCGACCTGATCCTGCAGAACCGGATGCAGCGGCGGCTCGGCCAGCTGACCGGCACCTGCTTTCAGCGCTGTGTCGGCATGGATGCACTGAACGCGCTGCACTCCGTGACTTTCGACATCGATGCACAGCATGGCACGACGTACCACCAGCGCTTCATCCGCTTTGTCACCGACATGCAGCGCCGCGGCTTCGTGATCGGCGGCGCCATGACCGACGTCAAGGGCGACCGGAGCAAGGCGCCGCATGAGCAGGCGGATCCGGACCTGTACGTACATGTCAGCCGCCGCACCGCCGAGGGTGTTTACCTCAAGGGCGCCAAGGCCCATCAGACGGGCTGCATCAATTCGCACTGGCTGCTGGTGATGCCCACCATGCGCCTGGGCCCGGCCGACAAGGACTACGCGGTCGTGGCCGCCATCCCGGCGGACGCGCCCGGCATCACCTACCTCTACGGCCGCCAGTCTTGCGACACGCGCAGCATGGAGGGCGGCGAGATCGATCCGGGCAACCGGCGTTATGGCGGCCAGGAGGCCATGATCATCCTCGATGAGGTGTTCGTGCCCCGGGAGTACCTCTTCATGGACGGCGAGGTGGAGCATGCCGCCACCCTGGTCGACCGCTTCACCACCTATCACCGGCGGAGCTATGTCTGCAAATCCGGTGTGGGTGACGTGCTGATCGGCGCGGCGGCGACCGTGGCCGAATTCAATGGCGTGAACAAGGCGTCGCACATCCAGGACAAGCTGGTCGAGATGACCCACCTGAACGAAACGATCTATGCCACGGGTATTGCCTCCAGCTATCAGGCGGTGCCGCTCAACTCCGGCGTGTACATCTGCGATGACATGCTGGCCAATGTCTGCAAGCACCACGTCACCCGCTTTCCCTACGAAATCAGCCGTCTGGCCCAGGATCTGGCCGGCGGGCTGATGGTCACCCTGCCGTCCGAGCAGGATCTGAACCATCCGGAAGTAGGTGCGCTGATCCGGAAGTATCTCAAGGGCCGGGCGGACATCCCGACCGAAGACCGGATGAAGATCCTGCGTCTGATCGAAAACATGCCGCTGGGCCGGAATGCCGTTGGCTATCTGACCGAGTCACTGCATGGCGCCGGCTCGCCCCAGGCGCAGCGGATCCAGATCGCGCGGCAGATGCAGCTCGAGTTCAAGAAGCAGCTCGCCCAAAGGCTGGCCGGGATCGGGCTGGACATTGCCGCCGAGCTCAGTGACGATCTGGCCACCTACATGGCCCGCGTTTTCCACACGGATTCCTGACGGAGATATTCATGGCGTGGTGGAGCTGGATGGTGGTGGGCCTGCTGTTTCTGGGCGCCGAGCTTTTCATCATCGAGGCGGATTTTTACCTGGTCTTTCTGGGAGCCGCGGCGGTGCTCACCGGCCTCGCGGCCCTCGGCTTCCCGATCCTGCCGGACTGGAGCCAATGGCTGATTTTTGCAGCGCTGGCGCTGGTATCCATGGTGTTTTTCCGCAAGCGGGTCTATCGCCTGTTGCGACGTGCCGTGCCGGACATGCCGAACGACATGCTCAATGAACACCTCGAGCTCCCGGTGGGGCTGCCTCCGGGCGACAGTTGCCGGGTGGAGCTGCGGGGTTCGAGCTGGACCGCGCGGAACGTCGGCAGCCAACCCATTCCGGCGGCAACGCCGGTGCGGATCGTGGGCGTGGACGGTGTGACGCTGCAGATCGAAGCCCGCAACTGATTCACCAGGAGTACGTGCAATGAATGGATTCATGGTCGCCATGGCGATTGCCATCGTGGTCATCATCGTGCTGGCGAAAACCGCCACCGTGGTGCCCCAGCAAAGCGCCTTCGTCGTCGAATACCTCGGCAAGTTCAGCCGCACCCTGCAGGCCGGCTTCCACATCCTGATCCCGTTCGTCGAGCGCATCGCCTATCGGCACAACCTGAAGGAACAGGCTATCGACATCCCGGAGCAGACCTGCATCACCAAGGACAACGTGCAGGTGGGCGTGGATGGCGTGCTGTATCTGCGGGTGCTGGATCCGCAGCGGGCGAGCTACGGCATCACCGACTACATTTTCGCGATCATGCAGCTGGCGCAGACCACACTGCGCAGCGAGATCGGCAAGATCGACCTCGATCGCACCTTCGAAGAGCGCGGCGCGATCAACGCCAACATCGTCGTGGAACTCGACAAGGCATCCGACCCCTGGGGCGTGAAGGTGCTGCGCTACGAGATCAAGAACATCAATCCGCCCAGGGACATCCTGAGCGCCATGGAAAAGCAGATGCGCGCCGAGCGGGAAAAGCGCGCCGTCGTGCTGGCCTCCGAAGGCGAACGTGACGCGAAGATCAATGAGGCCGAGGGTGACAAGCAGCGGGTCATCAAGGCATCCGAGGCGAGCCAGCGCCAGCAGATCAACGAAGCGCAGGGCGAGGCGGAGGCCATCCTGGCGGTGGCGACGGCCACGGCCGAAGGCCTGCGCAAGGTCGCGCTGGCGCTCCGTGAACCCGGGGGCAACGAGGCCATGCAGTTGCGGGTTGCCGAGGAGTATGTGGCGCAGTTCGGCAATCTGGCCAAGGCCGGCAACACGCTGGTGGTGCCGGCAAACCTGACAGACCTGGCGTCGATGATCGCGCTCGCGACGACGGTGGTGAAGGCGCCCGGCGGTTCGGGAGCATCCGTACCGAGACCTTGAGGCGGCCTCGGGGCGGGCGGCCCGCCGGTCCACCCGGCGATCGGTCATTCCGTGCTTGCATCAAGAATACAGATTTCTGTATCATTCTGCCATGAAGACAACCCTCGACCTCAACGACCAGTTGCTTGCCGATGCCAAGGCGCTGGCCGCCCAGCAGCGTACCAGCCTGACCCGTGTGATCGAGCAGGGGCTTCAGCTTCGCCTGCGAGCCGAGAAGACACCACAACGTGGCAAGCTCCGCCTCCCTGTTTTCAAGGGACGCGGAGGCTTGGTGGCGGGCGTGGATCCGCTGAGCAACAGGGCACTGCTGGCGGCATTGGACGATGACGCCTGACGTCAATGTCCTCGTCGCCGCTTCGCGCAGCGATCATCCTCACCACGATGTTGCGCGAAGCTGGCTTGAGGGCGCCGCATCATCTGCAGCTTCCGGTGCCAGTCTGGTTCTGATGCCGATGGTGCTGGCCGGTTTTCTGCGATTGGTCAGCAGTCCCAGGATCTTCCGGGAACCCACACCGGTCGATGACGCTGTAGCCTTCGTCGATGCCCTGCTGGCTGCCCAAGGTGTGCACCTTGCGCCGCTCGGTCCCGAGTGGCCTCGCCTCCGCCAACTTTGTGTTGACCGGCAACTCAAGGGAAACGCGGTACCGGATGCCTGGATCGCCGCTGCAACGATCCAGCTTGGCGAGCACCTGGTGAGCTTCGATCGCGACTTCAGGAAGCTGATCGGCAGGGCGCAGTTCACGTTGCTTGAAGCGGATGCCGGATAGCGCCGGCATGGCCGCCGCCGCCCGCCAGCGCGGACGATCTGCCAGCCAATGGCGGCTTGAAGCACTGCTTCGCCGGCCCATATGCGAGCGCTGCCGGCGACTTTCCCGATGTGCTGCCGTCAGAACCAGTTGTAGTTGAAGCTGACGCTCACGCGGTCGTTGTCGGCCGGATTCGGCGGCACTTCATGCCGCAGCCAGCTTTCGAACAGCACCACCTGGCCCGCCACCGCCGGTATCGTCACCCAGGGTTGCAGCGCCTCGCTGGCATCCGCGCGGCGGGCCGGTGCGCTCATGAACCGGTCGAGGCGCGGATCCTCGAATTTCAGTCCGGCGCAGCCGCGCGGGGTTTTCACGTAATAGGCGCCGCTGATCGTGGCGGGTGGAGGCAGGTGCAGGCTGTGCACCACGCCGCGCGGCATGATGTTGAGCCAGCAATCCGTCATGGTCAGTTCGCGGGCGTCCATGTCGAACTCGAGGGAGCGCACGAAGGCGGCGACATGCCGGCGCAGCCGGCTTTCCAGCGTGGCGAAGGTGGACGACATCTTGTGCAGATGGCACAGCGAGCCATAGGAGGTATAGCCGCCGGGGTAGCGGCGCGCTGACCAGCGCCGGCCGGCGGCATCATGCGCCTTGATCTGGGCGCTTTCCTTCAGCAGCTCGCGATTCAGGGTGCGCGCGGTGCCAGCCGGCAGGCGGCTGGTGTACACGAGAGTCGGGAAGAGGGCGCGGGCGGGCATGGTTGCAGAGCCTAACGGGCAGTGCCGCTGAAGTGAAGCGCGGGTATGCTGGCCGTGCCCGCACGTTTCACGAGGTAGCGCCATGCCCCAGCCGTCACATATTTCCCGCTTGCCGGTACCGGAGCTGGAAACCCTGGACCCGGATCTGCGGAAATACCTCGGGATCTGCCGGGAAAAACTCGGCATGGTGCCCAATGTCCTGCGGGCCTACGCGCTCCGGCCGGCGCGCCTGCGCAATTTCATCAGCCTCTACAACGAGATCATGCTGGCGGAGAATTCCGGATTGTCGACCCTGGAGCGTGAGATGATTGCCGTGGTCGTCTCCAGCACCAACCGGTGTTACTACTGCCTCGTCGCCCATGGCCATGCAGTCCGCGAGCTGAGCGGCGACCCCCAGCTGGGGGAGATGCTGGTCATGAATCACCGGATGGCGCCGCTGTCGGCCCGGCATCGCGCGATGCTGGATTTTGCCTGCCGGCTGACAACCGCACCCGAGGACAATTTCGAGGACCTGCGTCAGGTGCTGTACCGTGCCGGCTTCAGCGACGCCGATGTCTTCGATATCAGTGAAACGGCGGCCTTCTTCAATTACTCGAATCGCATGGCCGCCGGACTCGAGCTGATGCCGAATCCCGAATACCACGCCATGCACCGCTGAGTGCTCGTCCATCTCCCGTGACCGCCTTCGATAATCTGTCGACCACCCTGCTGGCGCTGGCCCGACGCGGGCTCTACCGGCGCCGTCGCGTGCAGGCAGCTCCCACGGGTCGTGAAGCGCTCATCGACGGCCGCCGCCTCCTCGGTTTCTGCAGCAACGACTACCTCGGCCTTGCCGCCGATCCGCGGGTCGTTGCGGCCTTTCACGCCGGCATCGACCGCTGGGGCGTGGGCGCCGGGGCTTCTCATCTGGTCAGCGGCCACACCGCCGCCCATCAGGCGCTGGAAGAGGCGCTGGCGGATTTCTCGGGCCGGCCCCGGGCCCTGCTCTTCGGCAGCGGCTATGCCGCCAACCAGGGCACGATCAAGGCGCTCCTCGGCACCGGCGACCATGTATTCCAGGACCGGCTGAACCATGCCTCCCTGCTGGATGGCGGCTGGCTGTCGCGCGCCGACTTCCACTGGTTTGCACACGGCGATGTCGGCAGCCTCGAAGCAGAGCTCGCCGCGGTCGGCAATACGAAGCGTCGCCGGCTCATCGTCAGCGATGGCACCTTCAGCATGGACGGCGATCTCTGCCCGCTGCCGGAACTGGTGGCCGCCGCCGAACGCCACGACGCCTGGCTGATGATCGACGATGCCCATGGCTTTGGCGTGCAGGGTGCAGGCGGCTGTGGGGTGGTGGACCCGGGCGTATACGGCACCCGCCACGTGCCGGTGCTGGTCGGTACGCTCGGCAAGGCCTTCGGCACGGCCGGCGCCTTCGTGGCCGGCGACGAGGCCCTGGTCGAAACCCTGATCCAGCGGGCCCGGCATTACATCTACACCACGGCGATGCCGGCGGCGCTCGCCGTCGCCACCCTCGAGAGCCTGCGGATCGCCCGTGTGGAAGAGTGGCGGCGCGAGCGGCTGCGCGACCTGATTGCCCGCTTCCGGGCCGGCGCCGGCCAACTGGGACTCAAGCTGCTGCCCTCGGTGACGCCGATCCAGCCGCTGGTGGTGGGTGGCTCGGCAGCCGCGGTGGCCGCCAGTGCGGTGCTGGAAGAGCGCGGCATCCTGGTGCCTGCCATCCGGCCGCCGACCGTGCCGGCGGGCACCGCGCGGTTGCGCATCACCTTCTCGGCGGCCCATGAACCCGCTGATGTCGACCGTCTGCTGGAAGCCCTGCAGGTGGCGGTCCGAATGGCCCTGCCGGAGCGTTCATGAAGCCGCGCGGTTACTTCATCACCGGCACCGACACCGGTGTGGGCAAGACGCTGGTAACCGCGGCACTGCTGGCCAGGGCGCGCGCCCATGGCCGGCGGGCGGTGGGTCTGAAACCCGTGTCGGCCGGTTGCGAGCTGGTCGATGGCCAGCTCGTCAATGAAGACGCCGTCCTGCTGCGGGCGGAGTCGGCGGTGCCGCTCAGCTACGCCGAGGTGAACCCGATGACGCTCGTCCCGGCGATGGCGCCGCACATCGCGGCCCGGCGCGCCGGCCTGGTGTTGCAGGCGGATGAGCTGGCGGCAGCGGTCTTGAAGGTCGTCGATCAGGCCGCGGATCGCCAGTTCGACACCGTGCTGGTGGAGGGTGCCGGCGGCTGGCTGGTGCCGCTGAACGCCGGGGAAACGATGGCGGATCTGGCCGTTGCGCTGGGTTATCCGGTGATCCTCGTCGTCGCCATGCGCCTGGGTTGCCTGAACCATGCCCTGCTCACTGCCGCGGCGATCCAGGCCAGCGGCCTGCCACTCGCCGGCTGGGTGGCCAACGGCACGGCCGATGGCATGGCAGCCTTCGAGGAGAACCTGCAGACCCTGGAAGAGCGGCTGCCGGCGCCGCGCCTCGGCACGGTGCCGTGGCTGGGCGGACAGGCGTCACCGGCACAGGCCGGCGCGTGGCTGGACGGCGCGGTGTTGTTCGGTCGTTCCACCGGTGCCTGATCCGGGTTTTGATCTGCTGCTGGTGTTGCTGGCAGCCTTCGGTGCGGGCCTCGTCGATGCCATGGTCGGCGGCGGTGGCCTGATCCAGCTGCCGGCGCTGTTTTCCGTTTATCCGGCGACTGCGCCGCCGATCCTGCTCGGCACCAACAAGTTCGCCAGCGTCTTCGGTACCAGCAGCGCCGTGCTCCGCTTTGCCCGCAGCGTGCGCATCCCGTGGCGTACCCTGCTGCCACTCCTGCCCGTGGTGTTCGTCGCGGCCCTGGGTGGTGCACGCCTGGCCACGGAGGTGCCGCCGGCGCTGTTCCGGCCGCTGGTGCCGGTGCTGCTCGGCGTGGTGCTGGTCTATGTGTTGTGGCGGAAGGATCTGGGCGTGCAGCATCAGCCGGTCGCGCACGCTGGCCGGCGCTGGCTGCTGGCCGCCGGCATTCTCGGTCTGGTCGGCTTTTACGACGGCTTTTTCGGCCCGGGCACCGGCAGCTTTTTCATGCTGGTCTTCGTCCGCCTGTACGGCTATGACTTCCTGCACTCGGCCGCCAGTGCGCGGCTGCTCAATGTGGCGACCAACGTGGGCGCCTTGCTGTACTTCGGTACGCGGGTCGAGATCCTGTGGGTACTCGGCGCCGGCATGGCGGTGGCCAACGTCGCCGGCGCGGCGGTGGGCGTGGGGCTCGCCATGCGCCACGGCAGTGGCCGCGTGCGGCGGATCTTCATCGTCGTGGTGGCGGCGCTCATCGTCCGCACCGCGTGGCAGGCATACTTCGGGCCATGAACAGTTTCGATCGCGACCACCTCTGGCATCCGTACACCTCGATGACCACGCCCTTGCCGGCCTTCAAGGTGGCCTCTGCCGAGGGCGTCCGCCTGCATCTCGAGGATGGCCGCACGCTGATCGACGGCATGGCATCGTGGTGGTGCGCCATTCACGGCTACAACCATCCCGCGCTGAATGCCGCGATCGAGAATCAGCTGCGGAGCATGGCGCATGTCATGTTCGGCGGCCTGACCCATGAGCCGGCGATCGCGCTGGGCCGGCAGCTGCTGAAGCTCGTGCCGCCAGCCCTGCAGCATGTCTTCTACTCTGATTCCGGTTCGGTCGCGGTGGAAGTCGCGATCAAGATGGCCCTGCAGTACTGGCAGGCCCGCGGTTTGTCGCAGAAGGCACGGCTGCTCACCTTCAGGGGTGGCTACCATGGCGACACCTTCGGCGCGATGGCGGTCTGCGATCCGGTCAATGGCATGCACCAGCTGTTCAGCCGGGTGTTGCCGCAGCATCTGTTTGCCCCGCGACCTGCGCGCCGTTTCGGTGAGCCGCTGGCTGACGGGGGTCTGGACGAATTCGAACAGCTGCTGACCAGCCATCGGCAGGAACTGGCCGCCGTGATCCTGGAGCCGATCGTCCAGGGCGCGGGTGGCATGTGGTTCTACTCGGCGGCAGTCCTTGAGCGCGTTGCCGAACTATGCCGGCAGCACGGCGTCCTGCTCATCGCCGATGAAATCGCCACCGGCTTCGGCCGCACCGGCAAGCTCTTTGCCTGCGAGCATGCCGGCATCACGCCGGACATCCTGTGCGTCGGCAAGGCGCTGACCGGTGGCTACCTGAGCCTCGCGGCCACGCTCGCCACCACCGAGGTGGCGCATGGCCTGTCGGCGGATGGCGGCCTGCTCATGCATGGCCCGACCTTCATGGCCAATCCACTGGCCACCGCGGTGGCCGGGCGGAGCATCGAGCTCCTGCTGGCGAGCCCGTGGCAGCAGCGCGTGGCGGCGATCGAAGACCAGTTGCGGCGCGAGCTCGAGCGGTATCGATCCCATCCGGCGGTGGCCGACGTGCGGGTGCTGGGTGCGATCGGCGTGGTCGAGCTGCATGAGCCGGTGGATGTGGCCGCAGCCCAGCAGCGGCTGGTGGCGGCCGGCGTCTGGATCCGGCCGTTTGGCCGGCTGGTTTACCTGATGCCACCCTATGTCATCGAGGCGGCCGACCTGACGGCACTGACTGCGGCGATCGAACTCGTCCTGCCGACGGGCAAGGCCGGCGCTCACTCGTAGCGCAGGGCCTCGATCGGATCGAGCCGCGCTGCCTTCCGCGCCGGCCAGATGCCGAAGAACAGGCCGACTGCGGCACTGAAGCCGAAGGCCAGGCCCACCGCCGTCGGGGAAATCGACATGTTCCAGCCGGCAAAGCGCGAGATCAGCGTGGTGATGCCGGCGCCGAGCGAGATGCCCATGGCGCCACCGAGCATGCAGAGCACCATGGCCTCGACCACGAACTGCAGCATGATGTTGCGGCGGCTGGCGCCCAGCGCCTTGCGGATGCCGATTTCCCGGGTGCGCTCGGTGACGGTCACCAGCATGATGTTCATGATGCCGATGCCGCCGACCACGAGGCTGATGCTGGCAATGCCGGCCAGCAGGATCGCGAAGATGTTGGCGGTGGCTTCGCGCACGTTGAAGAACTGGCGCGGGTCGGCAATGCTGAAATCATTGTCCCTGCCCGGCAGGATCTGGTGCTCGCGCCGCAGCACCTGCTCGATCTCCACGATTGCCCGTTCCACCGTGGTGCCCGGCGCCATCTGCGCACTGATCGACTCGAGCTGCTCGGTGCCGAGCACGCGGTAGCGGGCGGTGAAGAACGGGATCCACACCTGCTCATCCACGTTGCGGAAGCCGCTCGCGCCCTTTTCCTCGAAGACTCCCGTCACCCGGAAGGCGATACCCTTGATGTAGATCGTCTGGTCGAGGATGGCGGCGGCCGTGGTGCCCAGCTTGGCCGGCACCGCCGCGCCCAGCACGGCCACGGGCTTGCGGGCCGCATCATCGGCCCGGGTGAAGGAATGGCCGCGCTCGAGGGTGTAGCCCTGGATCGTGGGGAAATTGGCGGTGGCGCCGATGACGCGCAGGTTCTCGTTGCGGTTGCCGAGCTTGATCTGCAGCTGGCCGCTGATCTCGGGCACGACGCCGATGATGGAGGGCGCGTCTGCCGCCACCGCTTCGGCATCCTTCACCGTCAGCGGGGCGCCGGTGCTGGCCACGCCCATGCGCATGAAGCTGCCGGCGCGGATGCTGAGCACGCTGGCGCCGAGCGCATCGATCTGCTGGTCCACGGCCTGGCGGGCGCCGGAGCCGATGGCGATCATGGTGATCACCGAGGCGACGCCGATGATGATGCCGAGCATGGTCAGGAAGGCCCGGAACAGGTTGGCCCGGACCGATTGCAGGGCAACGAGGATCATCTCGGCGAACAGCATGGTTCAGTCCTCCGGTGTGCCAGCCGGTTTGTCAGCTGATTTGGCAGGCAGTTTGCCGGCCGGGTCCCGGGCCGGTGTTGCGGCGCCGTCCGGCTTCCTGCCGTTCTTGTCGTCGTCCTTGCCCGCCATGCCGGGCATGCCGGTGAATTTGCGCATCTGCTGCTGGAAGCGCTGCTGGGTTTCCACCAGTCCGGAGCTGGGCAGCAGGTAGACCTCGTCGCCCATCTTGAGGCCGGACAGGACCTCGCTGTAGTCGAGATCGGTGATGCCGGTGATCACCGGCCGGGCGACCGGCTTGCCGGCCTCCTTGACGAACACCCAATAGCGGTTGCTGAAGCGGTACTTCTGCGCTTGCGCATCGGCAGCGGCGGGCGAGGGGGTCGCTGGCGCGGCGGCCGGCAGCGCGTTGGCCTTGAGCTGGTCGCGCGCGGTGGCGGCGTCGAGGCCAACGAGCGATGCCGAGGTCGCGATATCCCGATCCGTTCTGAGGGCGCCGGTGGGCACGGCCACCACGTCCTTGCTTTCAGCCACGAGGATCGACACATCGGCATTCATGCCCGGCCGCAGCAGGCCGGTTTTGTTGTCGAGCACGATGCGTACCGCGAAGGTGGTTACCGTCTGGGCCGCATTGGCCTGGGGCTCGATCTTCTGCACCGTGCCGTGGAAGGGCTGATTGGGGAAGGCCGTGACCGTCACCATCGCCGGCTGCCCCGGCGCGATCTTGCCGATGTCGGTCTCATCGACCAGGGTGCGCACCTCGACCTGGGTCAGGTCCGCCATCTTGAGGAGTACCGCACCGCCGCCGCCGTCCATCATCGGCGACGAGATCACCTGGCCCTATTCCACCAGCTTCTGGATGATCGTGC
>CAYLKO010000035.1:6287-14173 GCA_964384525.1 uncultured Chromatiaceae bacterium | reverse complement strand
CGTGCCGGGGATCGTGGCCCGGACTTCCGTGTCGTCGAGCTGGATCCGGGCTTTTTCCTCGGCGACCTGGGAACGCACCACTTCAGCCTTGGCGTTGGCCGCTTCGAGCTGCGCCTGTTCGAGGTCCACGTCGTTGATGATGCGTTCCTTGAAGAGCGTCATGGCCCGCCGCTGCTGGGCTTCCGCGATCGATCGCCGGGCCTTGGCCGCCTCGAGCGCCGCGCTTGCCTGGTCGAGCGTGTTCTTCGGGATGCGCTTGTCGATCTGCACGAGGAGCGTGCCGGCCTGAACCACCTGGCCGGTCTCGCCGGTCATTTCGAGGATCTGCCCGGAAGCCTTCGACTTCAGTTCCACGGTGACGAACGGTTCGATCTGCCCCGTGGCTTCCACGGCCACGGTGATGTCCCGTTGCGTGACTGGCGCCGTCTGGTAGGTGTCGGCCGGGTTGGTGGCGGGCCGCCCGCAGGCAGCCAGGAGCAGGGTGGCAACAATCGTCCCGGGCAGGTGCCACCGGGCAGTTTGGCAATTCATGCGGTTTCCTTCGGGGCAGTCGGCGCTGCATGCAGCGTGTCTGATTCAATGCGGCCATCGCGCAGGCGGATGGATCGCCGGGCGTGCGCCGCAATCGTCGCATCGTGCGTGACCAGCACGATGGTATTGCCGCGGCCGTGCAGCTCGGCAAACAGCGACAGGATGTCTTCGGCCGTTGCCGAATCGAGGTTGCCGGTGGGCTCATCGGCCAGCAGCAGGCTCGGCCGGGTGACCAGGGCCCGCGCCACGGCCACGCGCTGCCGCTGGCCGCCGGACATTTCGGAGGGACGATGGTGCAGGCGCTCTCCCAGGCCCACCTGGACCAGGGCCTCCCTGGCCCGCGCGATCCGCTCGCGACGGCTGATGCCGGCATAGATCAGGGGCAGCTCCACATTGTGCAAAGCGTCAGCACGGGCCAGCAGGTTGAAGGTCTGGAACACGAAGCCGATTTCCCGATTGCGCAGTACCGCGAGCTGGCTGTCGCCGAGCGAAGCCACGGCTGTGCCGTTCAGCCAGTACTCGCCGCCGTCCGGCCGGTCAAGACAGCCGATGATGTTCATGAGTGTGGACTTGCCCGAGCCCGAGGGACCCATGATGGCCACGTACTCGCCGCGGCGAATCGTCACATCCAGGCCCTGGAGGGCGTGGATCACCGTATCGCCCATGGGAAAGTGGCGCGTGAGCCCGCGGGTCAGAATGACGTTGTCGGCCATCCCCCCAGGCATGCGTGGCGCCCGCTGCTCAGCCATGCTGCTCAGTCACGGGGCGGGCCGACGATAATGGGTTTTTGCTGCATGGCTGGAGGAAACGCTGATGTATGACTGCCGCCAATTCTATATCGACGGAGTCTGGCAGAACCCGCGGACTCCGGTGGAGCAGGCCGTGATCAACCCGGCCACCGAAGCGCGGATCGGCACGGTTTCACTCGGCGGCGCCGCGGATGTCGAGCAGGCGGTCAGTGCGGCACGTCGGGCTTTTACAGGCTGGTCGCACAGCACTATAGCCGAACGCAAGGCACTGATCGAGCAAGTGATCTCCGTCTATGCGCGTCGCCAGGACGACATTGCCCGGGCGATCTCCGACGAGATGGGTGCACCGCTGGCCTTTGCCCGACGAGCGCAGGCGCCGCTCGGCCTCGGCCATTTCAGCACGATGGCGAAGCTGCTCGACTCCTTTCCGTTCGTGGAAGACCGGAAGGGGCTGCGCCTGGTCCGCGAGCCAGCCGGTGTCTGCGGCCTCATCACGCCGTGGAACTGGCCGATGAACCAGATCGCCTGCAAGGTTGCGCCGGCTTTGGCGGCCGGTTGCACCGTGGTGTTGAAACCGAGCGAACTGGCGCCGCTGTCCGCCACGATCCTCGCCGAAATCCTGCATGAAGCGGGCGTGCCGCCAGGGGTTTTCAATCTGGTGCATGGCGATGGCCCCGGCGTGGGCCAGCCGCTGGCCGCCCACCCGGAGGTGGACATGATTTCCCTCACCGGGTCGACGCGCGCCGGCATCGCCGTGGCCGAAGCGGCCGCCCGCACCATCAAGCGGGTGCATCAGGAGCTGGGTGGCAAGTCGCCGCTGCTGATACTCGATGAGGCCATCCTGGATGCGGCCGTGCGCTGGGGCGTCAACGACTGTTTCAGCAACAGCGGCCAGTCGTGCAACGCGCCAACGCGCATGCTGGTGCCGGCCGCGCTGCATGACCAGGCGGTGGCCTTGGCCCGTGCAGCGGCAGGCAGCATCGTCGTGGGTGATCCGCAGGATCCGGCCACCCGGCTCGGGCCGGTGGTGAGCGAGGCGCAGTTCAACAAGATCCAGACGCTGATCCGCACCGGCATCGCCGAAGGCGCAACGCTGGTCGCGGGCGGGGAGGGCCGGCCCCAAGGCCTCGAGCGCGGCTGGTACGTCCGGCCGACGATCTTCGCCGGCGTCCGCAACGACATGACCATTGCCCGCGAGGAAATCTTCGGGCCGGTGCTGGTCATCATTCCCTGCGATTCGGTGGACGATGCCGTGCGCATCGCCAACGACACACCCTACGGGCTCGCCGCCTATGTGTGGGCAACCGATCTGGCCGATGCGCGCGAGGTGGCCGGCAGGATTCGTGCCGGGATGGTGCATCTGAACGGCGCCCCGATGTCGTTGAACGCGCCGTTCGGCGGCTTCAAGCAATCCGGCAATGGCCGGGAGTGGGGGGAGTTTGGCCTGGCGGACTTCGTGGAGCTGAAGGTCGTCCTGGGATTCAACCCGAAGTAGGGCGCCCCGGGTGGAGAGGGAGCATGCGCCGGTGCGCCGGCGCATGCTCCGCAATCAGGCCGAACCCGGCTTATTCGCCGCCGAAGCGGTAGCTGGCACGCAGGCCGATGACCCGCGGATCCGGCGCAAATGCGTAACGGATCTGCGGCAGCTCGACGATCACCGTATTGCCCGGCTCATGCGTGGCGGGGTTGGCCGCCGGCGGCTCCCTGTTGGCCAGGTCGATGCCGCTGCCGAGAATGAAGCAGCATGACAGACTGGGTCCGCCGCCCACGGAGGCCACGGTGTCGTCGTCGAACACGTTGGACACATAGCCCGTGACTTCCCAATTGTCGCTGCGCAGACCGAGGCGCAGGTCGACATTGGTGTCCGGTTCCACCCAGTCTTCATTGGTCGCTTCGATGTAGCGCTTGCCGACCCACATGAAGTCGGTTTCGACGAAGGCCCGCAGGCTGTCGGCGAGCGGCAGTTCATAGCCGATGTTGCCGACGAACTTGCCCTTCGGCGCATCCTCCAGCCGCTTGCCATCCAGGCTCACGTTGCAGACCACGGACTGGTTGCCGTTCAGGCCGGTCACCACCTTCGGTGCACAGTTGCCCGCGGAAGTGATGAAGGTGAACGAGGTGTTCTCGACTATGGCGCCGACATACTGGGCATCGAGGTAGGTGTAGGAGCCATTCACCCGCCAGTTGCCACCGAGGAAGGGGGTGGCCGGCGCCCACGACACATCGAGCTCCGCGCCATAGACCTCGGCGCCATTCAGGTTTTCCAGCTTGTTCACCAACCGGTCGCCGGCCGCGTTCAGCACGGAGACCAGCGTCTGCTTGTCGGTGTAATCCTGGAAGAAGAATGCAGTGTTGACCACCAGCGTCTGGTCCAGCCACTCGCTCTTGGCGCCCACCTCGTACACATTGAGCTTTTCCGGCTTGAACTCCAGCAATTCACGATTGAGCCCGCTGGAACCGATGCTCAAGGTCGAGAAGCCACCCGGCTTTTCGGCCTTCGCAAACGACGCGTAGGTGTTGAGGCTGTCATTGACCCGCCAGCTCACGGTGAGCTTCGGCGAGAACCACTCGTCGTCCCGCGAGATCGTGGCGGTACAGAAGGGATTGAACAGATCGAACTGATCCGGATTGCCGGCATCCACGTTGGCCAGACGCGCCAGCGTGGCGGGGGCGTTGCGGCAGGCGGCCGGGATGATGTCGCGGTAGCGGCCCTTGGAGGGATCGTCTTCATCCACCAGGGCATTGGGATCCCAGGAATCGTAGTACTTTTCAAAGGCGGCCTGGCTGTAGAACGGCCCGCCCAGTGCCATGGCCGGGAAGGTGCTGTCGGGCGGTGCGAACATGAAGGCGTCGGTGCAGGGGCGGAAGAAGAAGCCGCAGGGATTCCAGCTGCCTGGTCCGCCTGAAGCCTGTGGGTCGAGGAATTGCGGCCCGACCACCTGGACCGTTTCCGAGTTGAAGCGGCCTTCAAAGGTGGCCTTCAGGCTGTCGGTGATCTCGTACTCCAGCATGCCGAAGATGGAGCGATGCTCGGTGTTGCGATCGGCCGGGCTCGCCTCCCTGAAGTTGCCGATACCGTTGTACTTGTCCCCATTGGCGAAATTGAAGCCGCCGCGGATCAGCGGCGCCACGGCCCGCTCGGTGTAGCCGTAGCAGCCGGTGCCCGGCGCCACAAACTCCAGATCATCAAAGGTAGCGCCGGTCACGCTGCTCCAGGCGCAATGGCTGCCTGAACCCTGGATGGTCATGGAGAAGCTGTCGTTGCCGACATTCTCCTTCCAGAACAGGCCACCGACCGTGGCCTGCAGCGGGCCATCGAACTTGGTGCGGAACATCAGTTCCTGGCTGAACTGGGTGGTGAGCTTCTCGGTATCCAGGATGTAGGCATTCACGCCGCCATCCAGATAATCGGAGCCGGTAATCGGCGAAAAGCTGCCGGGCTTGGGGGCAAAACCAAACTTGCCGTTGTCGGCATTTTCATCGGCCCGTTCATGGATGTAACCGGTGTGCGAGGAGATGGTGCCATAGCTCACATCCCAGTCCGCGACCAGCGACAGACGGATCAGTTGCCGATCGATACCCTCGTAGTCCTGGTTGTTGTAGGGGTTGGTGGCGAGCGCAATGTCCCTCTCGTTGAAGTTCTTCACGCCACCATCAAAGCCGGATACGGCGGTTTCGCAGTGCGGGCTGCTGTAGAGCACGTGCGGATCCGACGGGTTCGGGCCACCCGGGGTAAAGTCGGGGGCATACAGGCGGTCATTGCGATCCTTGAGCTGGTCGGTCCAGGTGCGGCTGGCGAGTTTCTCGAAGCAGCGGAACATGGCCGGGTAGGTAATGCCGGTTGCCGGATCGGTAAAGGGCATCCGCGAATTCTGCGGCACCATCGTCTCGGAATTGAATTTCATGAAGGCCGTGGCGGCCGGGCCGGATTGCTGATCCTGGTATTCGGCACGGAATTTGAGGGAGAAGCTGTCCGTGAGCTGCGATTTGGCCGTCAGCGCGAGCCCGTAACCCTCGTCATCGGCCAGCGAATTGCCGGTCAGCACGTTGTTGTAGAAGCCGGGTTCATCCCACCACGCCGCGTTGAAGCGCAGGCCCAGTTTGTCGCCGAACACGGGGCCGGACAGGCCGAGCGAGGCACTGTAGCGGTCGTCGGCGGGGTTGCCATCGGCCGAGACCTTGGCCTCGAAGACGCTGGAGGGATCCTGGGTGATGTACTGGATTGCCCCGGCAAATGCGCTGCGGCCGTAGAGCGCCAGCTGCGGACCCTTGACGACCTCAACCCGCTCGATGTCCAGCAACCGGGTGTTGAGCAGGGCGCCGCCGCCGGAGTTGCTGATCGCCTCGGTGGACACGTCGATGCCATCGACGAGGACGGCCACGTTCTGGCGACCCCGGGTCGGTGACAGGCCACGAATCGTGATGCGCGTGTCGCTCTTCGAGGCGCCCTCATCGAATTCGATGGACGACAATCCCTTGGTGATGTCGCTGACGCTGTTGAGCGATTTGCGCTGCAGTTCGTCGGCGCTGATCGTGTTGATGGCAATCGGCACCTCCTGGAGGCGCTCTTCGCGCTTGCGGGTGCTGACGATGATTTCCTGGATCTGGGACCAGCCGGTGGCGGGGGCCAGCATGACAATCGGACTGCACGCGAGTGAGAGGGCAACGGCCAGCGAAAGGCCGTGGCGGGACTGTGCCATGTTCTACTCCTTAAAATACGGGTGACCAGCTGCGGGTCGCCGGTGGCGAGACGAACGATAGCCGCAAGCTGGCAATATGCCAAACGTTTGCAGCATTTACTTCAGTGGGGCGGAATGGCGTGCGATGGCAACCTCTGGATGGAGGCAGGATGGCGGCAGGATGCCGGCCCGGACAAAGGTCTTGCACCTGCATCATTTTTCATCGCAAGTTGTTGTTTGTCAGGCTTCCGCCCACCGACAATGGTCATGTTCCCGGGCAACGCCGACAAGCACGCCAGACTCAGGTTGCGGGACTGGTGCCGGTGACCACGGCGCCGGCATTGGTTGCAGCGGGCTGCATCAGGACCGGTCGCAGCACCCAGTTGCCCGGTTCGGCCCGCCGGGCCGGGCAGGGAATGACCCGCGCGCAATCATCTTCCCCGCACATGGCGAGGTGGTCGATGGCCTCACCGGCGGCTTCGGCGGCCTTGACGTGCCGGCGAAACAGCGTGCCGTGCAGGTCGGCCTGCAACAACAGCTCATCGCCCAACAGCCGCGGCACCCGGGCGGGCTGCAGGTGGTTGATCACCGCGGCATCCTCGCCGATGACCAGCAGCACGCGCCGGCGCGCATCGGCGTCGTGCTGCTCTTCGGTGTAAAAATTCCGCGCATGAATGAAATGCAGCCGCGTGTGGTATGCGTCGATGGGCGTATAGGCCGTCACGATGATCTGCGTGATCGGCGGCTGCATGTGCATCTGGATGCGGATCGTCGGCGCCGGCAGGAAGATCTGCACCTCGGTCTTGCGTTCGGAGCGCTCGTCCGGAATCACGTCCCGCCACGTGCCGCGCTTGTTGAGTGGCACCCGCACGTTCGCCGCATACAGCACGTTGTTCCGCTGCTCGACCTGATATTCGCGGACGACCGGATCCTGCGGGTTGCCGAAATCCTCGTGGACAAACACCGCATGGCTGCGGTCAACACCGTTTTCGATGGCCCGCACCCAGTTGCAGTCGAACTGCGCCGTGCCATGCACGAAACGCCACGTTCCATCCCGGGGCGCGTCGTATTCCGGGAAGAAATCCGGCAGGGTCGGGCGGCTTTCTTCGGGCAGATCGCCGAGAAAGGCCCACACCAACCCCCACTGCTCGACGATGGGATAGGAATCGACCCGGGCCCGCCTGGGAATGCGCTGCTCCGGCTGGAGCGCCGGGATGGCGACACAGTGGCCGGCCCCGTCGTAGCGCCAGCCGTGGTAGGGGCATTGCACCGTTCCGCCGACGACTTCGCCATGACAGAGCGAGCCTCCTTTATGGATGCAGACATTGCTCAAGGCGCGGATCGCCCCCGTGCTGTCGCGAAACACCACCAGGGGCTGGCCGAGCGCCTGAACCGCGACGGGCTTGTCGAGGACTGCGGCGGATTCACACAGGACATACCAGCGATTAATCAGCATCGAGCGCGACTCCCTCGGGATTGGCGTCGGCACTCCGGGCCGGGCTGCGCTGCCTCACCCGGAGCGCCACCAGCAAGACGGCGATATTCACGAGCCCCATCATGACGAAGGGCGACTGCGGACTGATGTGGTCGTACACCCAGCCACCGGCGGAGGTCAGCGACATGATGCCGAGTGACCCGCACAGGCCGAAGCTGCCGATCACCGTGCCCCGGCTGGCCCGCGGCGCCTCCTGGCCGATCAGCACGCCGGCCGCCACCATGACGCTGGCTTCGCCGATGCCGACCAGCATCGCGGCCGGCAGTATCCACAGACCGAGCGGGTCCACCACCTGGCCCAGTGCCGAGTAGCCGATCGCCGCCAGGGCAAAGGCCAGGCACACGGCGGTGAGGCGTGGAATCCGGTCGAGGATCCAGCCCATCGCGAAGGACCAGACCAGCGAGGCGATCATTGCACGTTACGCGGCTTTCC
>CAYLKO010000035.1:3341-6277 GCA_964384525.1 uncultured Chromatiaceae bacterium | reverse complement strand
ATCCGGTCGTTTTTCCAGCCCATCTCTTAGTACTAGACCAGCGCCCCGGCCGGGGCCAGGCCAATTACCATGCCCGCCCTGGCCGGGGCGGCGCCCGGTGACAGCCCCGCCTGAATACCGGCCTGGATGATCCACAGGGACAGGAAGGTCGTGATGATGACGAGATCGCCGCGCGAGGCGAAGGCCAGCAGGTAGGCAAGACCGATCCGGGGATTCTGGCGGGCGGCGGTCAGGCCGATGCGGGTTTGTTGCAGCAACGTCAGCTGGGTCCGATCGGGCAGCTCCTGCCGGGGTTGCAGCCCCCGCCACAGGGCTGCGGCCAGAGCCAGTGTGCCGGCGGCGAAGATCCAGAAGGTGTAACGGATCGCTGCCGTGTCATCCACGCCGAGCTGGCCGAGCCACAGGGGAATCTTGGCCAGCACGAGGGCCATCAGCACCACGCCGAGACCGTTGAACACCCCGATCATGCCCATCCACCGGCCGCGGGTGGATTCAGCGGTGTACTCGGCAAAGCAGGTCACCATCATCACCGCGGCGGCGGTTACGCCAATGGCGTAGAAAGCACGAAAGACCAGCAGTTCAAGGGCTGATCCGGCCAGCGGGTAGAGCAAAAGGCCGGCAGCCATGCCGACCAGACCGATGACATAGATGAGGCGTCGGCCGTGGCGATCCGAGAGGGCGCCGATGGCGCCTGCGATCAGGACCTGGATGCCCTCCTGCACGCTGACCAGCTGGGCCGAGAGGGAGCCCTGTTCATCGGGGGGGATGCCGATGACGGCGAACAGGTAGGGCTGGGCGAAGTTGAGGAAGGTGACGAGGCACAGGGTGCAGAGTGCACCGAAGAGCAGGGTGACGGCGTTGCCCCGCGTGACGCCCGGGCCCAGCCTGAAGATGCCGATGGTCGCGACGGGCGCCCCGCTGTGGGGCGCCCGGGTGAGGGGTCTTGCTGGATGCCCCGGGTTGCTAATCCGCGGTCTCGCCGGCTTGGGCCTTGGCCAGTTCCGACTTCGCCAATGCTGATTTGGGATGAGCCGGGGTCTTCACGGCGAGTACCGCCGCCACGGCCAGTGCCGCCGCGATCAGGCCCATTTCGAGCCCGTATCTCTCCGGATGCTCCCAGACTTCCGTGAACAGGTGCCAGCGTCCGGCAATTTCCACGCTGTTCCAGGCAATGATTGCCGTCGGGATGCCGTAGCGGATGGCCGTGGTGACTTTCCACATCTGGATCAGCCGCTGGAACAGGTAGATGGCCCAGACCGTGTTGGCAAAAAAGATCACGTAGGTCACCGGGTGATGATCACCGAGAATGTTCTCGTCATAGATGAAAAGCAATACCAGATAGCAGAACCAGATGATGTAGATGGTTTCCAGGCAGGTGATGGCGGCAAAGTTCCGCTCGTGTCCCCGGCTCGGTTTGCCGGTGCGCAGTTTGAAGTTGCGCTGGAACCAGATGAACATGTTGCACTTGGTTTCCTTGTTCAGCATGAAAAATGCCATCGTCGAGGCCAGCACGCCAACCGACGACATCATGACGAGGTACTCGGCCTTGGTCGCGATGGCATCGGCTACCCGGGGATCCATGAGGTCGGGCACCTGCAGGTAGCTGGCGTTCCAGACAAAGGCAATCTCGATCCAGCCGGTCCTGAGCAGCGGGCGTGCCCAGATTCCGTACCAGGTGCCGGCGACTTCGCCCGGGTGCTTCATGCCGATGAACAACAGCACGGCACCAACCAGACCAAGGACAAAGGCGGATTGGTAGATGTAGGCTTCGCCGAAGATGTTCTCCATGGCGATCATCACCGTATGGCCCAGGGCCTGGACGACGAAGACGATGACGAAGGCCAGCAGGCCGATGTAGGGTGGACGGGCAAAGGTGGCTTTCAATGTGCTCATCACGATCTCCGGAAGATCAGCAGCGCAGGCATGCCGTGAGCCTAGTACCCACCCACGCTGATCTCCAGACTCGATAGTGCGGCAAGTTGTAGCAGCGCACCGCATGAAACGCGGTATTTCGCCTGAATTCCGGCCATGCTGCGGTAAGCGATTATCATCCCTGCTTTGTGCGGAGCCAATCAGTCATGCGTGAGCTGTTAATGGGCTTTCTGGGTCGCGAGATTTCGCGTCGCGATTTCGGCATCCGGCTGGCGGCACTGGGCTTGAGTTCAACCGCCATCAACACGCTGGTGGCGAGCGCCGCCGACGCGCGGTCGCCCGCTGCCGAAGGCGTGCCATTCACCGGTACCGGGGCCGAGGTTCTGGTGGAGACGCTGCGGGCAGCCGGCGTGCGCTATCTCTTCGGCACCACCTCCACCGGCATGTCGGCGGTCTTCGACGCCCTCACGCTGCGGCCCGACCCGCAGCTGATCCTGGCGCTCGCCGAGTCCCAGGCAACCAGCATGGCGCAGGGCTACGAGCTGGCCACCAATCAGCCAGCGGTGCTGATCGTGCCCGGCGTGGCCGTGCCCAGCACGATGAACAATCTCTACAACGCCTGGAAGGACCGCTCCTCGATCCTGATGCTGGCCGACAGTACCAGCACCACCTACGAAGCCCGCAACGGCTTCCAGCAGATGGAGAACTGGCTCGAGTCGACCATCTCCTTCACCAAGTGGCGCTGGCAGTTGCGCAATGAGCGCCAGATCGCCGAGATGATCCGGAGCGGGCTCAAGGTGGCGGCCACGCATCCAGGCGGCCCGGTGCACAACCGGATGGCGCTGGATCTGATGGGCATGAAGGATGTCAAACAAACCATCTACCCGCAGTCGCTCTTCGATGTGCCGCTGAACATTCCGCCGAAGCCGGAGCTGATCGAACAGACCGCCCGCTGGCTCATCGAGGCCCGGGCGCCGATGCTGTGTGCCGGAGCCGAAGTCACCCGCGCCGGGGCCACCGACGAGCTGGTCGCGCATGCCGAGCTGACCGGCAACAAGCGCGCG
>CAYLKO010000035.1:0-3331 GCA_964384525.1 uncultured Chromatiaceae bacterium | reverse complement strand
CCAGGGGTTCTGCGTGTATGGCGACTTCCCGGTCCGGCATCCGTTGGTTGCCGGTTTCTACGGGCGGGGGTCGCCGCGCGGACTGGCCGGGACCGATCTGCTGGTCAACCTCGGCGGGCCGATGCCCGATCCGACCATCTTTGCCGCGCCACCGCCGAAGCAGGCCCGCCTGGTGCATGCGCGCATCGAGTTCGAGGAAATCGCCAATACATATCCCACCGACATCGCCATCGCGGCCGGCCTGAAGGAAACGCTGACCGCCTTGCGTGATGCGGTCCGGGGGCTGGCCACGCCCGAACGCCTCAAGGCACTCGCCGGGCCGCGCCTTGCGACCGCCCGCGAGGAGCAGGCCAAGGCCGATGCACGCCGGAAGTCCGCGGCCGAGGCGTTGTGGAATGCCAGTCCGATGTCCTGGCCGCGGGTGTCGGCCGAGCTCGACCGGGCCCTGGAGGAGGATGCCATCATCGTGCCGGAGCTCGACTATCGGACACCGTTTGAATGGCTGGATATCGATCGTGGCCGCAAGCGCCTGATCGGCCAGACCACGGGCTTCGCGCTCGGCTGGGGCATCGGGGCGGCGCTCGGCGTGAAGACGGCACTGCCCGACAAGCAGGTGGTCTGCCTCGTTGGTGATGGGGCCCTGCTGTTCGGTCAGGTGGAGTCCCTGTGGACGGCCTCCCGCTACAACATTCCCATTCTGATTGTCGTGATGAATAATCGGAGTTACGACAACGAACGCAACCGGATACAGAACAACTCGCCGCTGATGCGCAATCAGGCGACCCGCGATCAGTGGAAGGATGTCACGTGCTATCTCGGTGATCCGCTGGTGGATTTCACCGGCCTCGCCCGCAGCTTCGGCATCGAGGGGCAGCGGGTGGACACACCCGCCGAACTCGCGAAGGCACTGAAGCGCGGCACCGGGCACTTGCGCGATGGCCGGCCGTATCTGATAGACGCGATGATCATGCAGCTCGACCGGCGCGGGGCGCAGACCGAGCACACCTGGCATCCGGCGCTGTCCATCGCTGCCCGGCGCAGCCGAATGGTTTGATGAAGATTTCAGGAGTATCGATGTCCAACACCAGCATCATGTTTGTCTTTCCGGGCCAGGGCTCGCAGTACCGCGGCATGGGCAGCGACCTGTGCGCCGACTTTCCGGTGGCCAACGCGCTCTATGACGAAGCCAGCGAGATCCTGAAGTTCGATCTCAAGCGCCTGTCCTTCGAGGATCCGGCCGATGAAATCGGCCTCACGCGCAATACCCAGCCGGCCCTCCTGACCCACGAGATCGCCTGTCTGCGGGTATTTGCCGAGCTGAGTGGCGGCGCGGTGCAGCCGGTGCTCGCGGCTGGCCACAGCCTCGGCGAATACAGTGCCCTGGTGGCAGCCGGGGTGTTGAGCTTTGCCGATGCCCTGCGCCTGGTCCGGCGGCGGGGCGAGCTGATGGGTGAGCATGGCGAAGGCGGCATGCTCGCCCTGACTCTGGATGTGGACACGGCGCGCCCGCTCGCAGACCGGCACTACTGCCAGGTCGCGAGCTGCAATCTGCCCGAACAGACTGTCGTCGGTGGGCGTGATGCAGACCTCGACGCCCTGGCCGCCGATCTGGCCGAACGCATGCCGCGCAAGCGTGCCATCCGGCTGGCCACGGAAGGCGCCTTTCATACCTACTTCATGGTGCAGGCCGCCCGCCTGTTCCGCGAGGATCTGGAGGCCGTCGATTTCGCCGCACAAACGACTGGCGTGCTGTCGAACTACACCGGTGGCCTGCACGAGGCCGAGCCCCAGGCGATCCGCACCCGGCTCTTTTTCCAGCTCTTCAACCCGGTGAACTGGGTGGGCTGCCTGCATGCGGCCATGGCAGCCCGGGTCGATACCTACATCGAATTTGGCGGCGGCCTCGGCGCCGAGGAAGGCCCGGCAACCAAGCGCCCCAATCTCGAAAGCATCATCCGGAAAACCGTGAAGGCGGGCGGTGGCGAGGCCCGCCACATTGCCGCGATCAATAGCGAGACCCTGCGCGCGGCGGCCGCGGCCGTCTGCAGCTAAGCTCATCACCATGCTGGACCTGCTGTTGCAATTCATCGACTTCGTGCTGCACCTCAATGTGCATCTGGACGAACTCGTGACCCACTACGGACTCTGGGTTTACGGCATTCTGCTCGCGATCATCTTCTGCGAGACCGGCCTGGTCGTCCTGCCGTTTCTGCCAGGCGACTCATTGCTGTTTGCCGCCGGGGCCATTGCCGCATCCGGGCGCCTTGACCTCACGCTGCTCTGCGTGCTGCTGATCGTCGCCGCCGTGGCCGGCAATGCCGTGAATTACTGGGTCGGGCGGCTGGCCGGCGAGAAACTGCAGCGCCGCTTTCCGCGCCTGATCCGCCAGGAGTATCTGGACCGGACCCATGACTACTTCGAGCGCTATGGCGGCAAGACCATCATCATCGCGCGCTTTGTGCCGATCATCCGCACGGTGGCCCCGTTTGCCGCCGGCGTGGGCGGCATGTCGCACGGCCGTTATCAGGCCTACAACGTCATCGGCAGCCTGCTGTGGGTGTTGCTGCTGGTCCCGGCTGGCTATCTTTTTGCCAATGTTCCCATCGTCCAGGAAAATTTCTCCGTCGTGATCCTGATGATCATCTTCATCTCGATCATGCCGGGTATAGTCGCGATGGTGCGCAACCGGAGCAGGAAGGGAGAGACCCATGTCGGATAAACGGTGTCGTTGGCGGATATTGTGGCCCATGCTGCTGGCGCTGCTGGGCAGCCCCGTCGGTGTTCCGCTTGCCCTGGCCGACAGCCTGCCCGTGGTCGAGGTGTGGAAAACACCCACCTGCGGGTGCTGCGGCAAATGGGTCAAACACATGGAAGCTGCCGGCTTCAAGGTGCAGGTCCATGACCTGGACAACCTCGACGCCATCCGGCAGCAGCACGGCATCACACCCGCCCTGGCGTCCTGTCACACCGCCGTTGCCGGCAAGTACGTCATCGAGGGCCACGTGCCCGCCAGCGATGTCCGCCGGCTGTTGAAGGAGCAGCCCGATGCCCTGGGCCTGACGGCGCCAGGCATGCCGCAGGGCTCACCCGGCATGGATGTTCCGGGATCGCCTGCCTTCCAGGTGTTGAGCATCGGCAAGGACGGCAAGACTGCCGTTTACGCAACACATCCGGGGACCTGAGGCGGACGGGCAGTATCGATTCGTTGCCTGCGTGGGTGCTCTCCGTGGCCTGCAGCATTGTGGCGTGGGCAGCTTCCGTACTCCGTAGCCCGCAGCATCCCGGCGTGACAGATTGAGCACTCCGTAGCCCGCGGCATCCCGGCGGGAAA
>CAYLKO010000034.1:0-27832 GCA_964384525.1 uncultured Chromatiaceae bacterium | reverse complement strand
AGACTCCTGTGGCTAGCGTTCCTTCGGGTTGACTGGTGACGGCAAGACCCTCGGTGATCGTCGTCGTCATCACGATGGTTGGCGAGTTGCGCAGTGTCCACGCGGTGCCGTTGGCAGACGTATAACCGCTGAAGGTATTGCCGGTGCGCACCAGACGCAGCCAGCGGGGCAGGGTCGAGACCTTGTCATTGCTGCCGCTGGGCGCGGCGGCGGCGCCGGTGGCGGTGCGATACTGGAAGGCGGCGCCGTTCGACCCTGGCGTCATCAGCATCAGCGCAAAGGGCGAGTTGGCCACGATCGACCCGCGCATCATCACGCCGGCCTTGGCCCAGGGATCCGCAGCTGCCAGGCTGACGATGCGGGCGATGATCTCGCCATCGCCGGTCAGCGAGCGGTAGGCATAGTGGAACTCGTCGGCGGTGGTCCAGATGTCGGCACCGGAGCCGGTGACCGAGAGGCTGCCACCGTTGTCGGTGAAGGATCCGTTGGCTGCCACGGCGCCGATGTCACCATGCAACCACGACGGTGCGGCCGGTGTCGTGATCTCGAGCGGATTCGACAGCGGCGACTCGTTGCCCGCATTGTCGAAGGCCGCCACGCTGTAGCTGTAGGTGGTCTCCGGCTGCAGGCTGATGTGGGCATAGCTGTTCGTCGTCAGCGTGATCAACGGCGTGTTGCTGCCATTGAGATACAGGTGATAGCCGGCGAGGCCGGACCCGCCGGTATCGGTGCTGCCGTTCCAGCTCAGGTCGATGCGGCTCGAGCTGACTGCGGCGCCGCTCAGGTTGCCGGGTGTCGCGGGTGCGGTGTTGTCGGTTGGCGTGCCTGTGCAGGCCGGGTTGAGCCGGACCACGGCAGTGGTCGACAAACCCTGCGGGTCGGTCACCGTCAGTTCAGCGGTATAGAAATAGGTCTCGCCATCACAACCCACCGGCGACAGGGAGGCGGCGGAGTTGCAACTGCTGATCGCCGGTTCCGTGTGGACGTGGTTGTTGTGGTGCATGGCGATCTGCCACGAACAGAACAGCTGGGCGTCTGGCGTCTGGTTGTCACTGATCAGCGCATTCAAGGTGATTTCCGTGGGCTCCTGCACGGAATAGGTGCTGCCATCCACCGGCGAGGTGATGTTGACCGTCGGCGGCGTGTTGTTCAGTGAAACCGAAACGAAGGCCTGTGCGGTCAGCTGGGTTGCATCCGTCACCGTGAGGCTGGCGACAAAGTTCTGGATCTGCCCATTGACCACGGTGTAGGTCTTGACCGGGTTGGGCTGCGTGCTGGTGGTGCCGTCGCCGAAGTCCCACAGATAGGTGAGCGGCAGACCCTGCGGGTCATACGAGCCATTGCCGGCAAAATTCACGACCAGCGGCGAGGTGCCGTACACCGGCGTGGCGGCCGCCAGGGCGACCGGCTGGGTGGGCTGGTAACTGATCTTGCGCAGGCTCGAGGCCCACGAGATGTAGTAGAGATCGCCGGACAGCGGGTCGTTGGCCATCGCGACGACACCACCGGCGCCGGTGGCGAAAGTGTTGACGGCCTGCAGGTTGTCGTTGGCGTCGAAGATGAAATTGCGAATCCAGCTCGCGCCGTAGTCGGCGGCGAAGTAGGTATTGCGATAGGGAGCCGGGTAGGTCGACCCCGTGTACCACACGCCGCCGACAGCAGCGTTGCCGGCAAACGGTGTGCCGGGGATGGTTTTGCCGTTGTAGGTGTCGCCGAGGAGGACCGTCACCGCGTTGCCGGCGGCATCGAAGGAACCCCAGCGCGCGACATTGACGCCGTGCTCCCAGTCCAGCGCGGGACGGGAGTGCTCGAATACATCCACCGTGGCCGGAATCTGCTGCGAGGTATCGCAGGGATTGGGAAAGGAGAGGGTTCCGGCTGTCTGCTGCTGAACCAGATCTTCGAACTTGAAGTAGTTCGGGCAGCTGCCGCCGTTGGCCAGCGGGTTGGGGGCATCCGTGATAAGCGTGTTAAGGGCATCGTAGACGGGATCGCGGTTCATGCCTTCGAAGACGGGCCAGCCATAGTTCTCGCCGCCACCCCGGCTGACATGCAGGTCTTCCCAGTCGGTCCAGCCCACGTCACCGATGTACAGCACGCCGGGGTTGGCCTCTCCCTGCTGGTGACTGCCGGTGCCCGGACGGATCGACATGCGGAACGGGTTGCGCAGGCCGACGTCCCATACCCGGGATCGCGCCGAGCGGGGTGCCGCCGCCGAATAGTAGGGATTGCTGG
The DNA here is from genome assembly GCA_964384525.1 of uncultured Chromatiaceae bacterium. Lineage (GTDB taxonomy): Bacteria > Pseudomonadota > Gammaproteobacteria > Steroidobacterales > SHZI01. The sequence continues at coordinate 25,597 of CAYLKO010000034.1, read as the reverse complement.
CAACGCCGTTGCCGGTTTCCGGATCCAGCCGCAGGATCTTGCCGTTCAGCGAGTCGACCATCTGGGCGCGGAAGGCGCCGACGTTTTCCTTGGGCTGGATGATGCCGTCGGCCAGCGCCGAGGCGTAGTAGGTTTCACTCGCGGAGCCGGCGTCGGCGGAGGAGTAGCTGGCGTTGTCGCCGGCGGAGCCCAGCAGCGTGCCGTCCTGCCCGAACACCAGCGCGCCCACACCGTGGGATTCATGGGTCAGAGGGATGCCGCCGGACTTCGGCAGCGCAGCCATCGTGTTCCCCAGCAGGACACGGCGCGAGTTGTAGTCGATGGTTGTGGCCCGCTCGTAAGTGGTGTCGCCCGGCGGCAGGACGGCCTGGTAGCGCACGATGCGGCCGATCGTGGCCTTGAAGTAACCGGGGTTCGGGCGGCTGTTGGTGGGTGGGTCGAGATATTGGCTGTTGGGCAGCCAGGTATCGCCGGCGATGTAGCCACCGCCGCAGGTCGGCGGACCGTTCTGCGGCGAGTCGCAGTTCATCAGGTGATTCCGGTCGACGGTGTACATCACGTACACGTAGCCCGTGTTGTTGAAGTCCGGATGCAGCGCAAAGCCCAGCATGCCGTGGTCGCGCCATCCGAGGACTTCCTCGTGGATATCGAGGAAAGGCTGGGAGACCGGATTGTTGTTGTCGACGATCCATACCCGGCCGCCGCGTTCCCAGACGAACATGCGGCCGGTCGTGGTGAAGGCCATGCCGACGGCTTCGTTCCAGCTGCCGTTGGGGCGTGGGCTCGTGATGCCGGATTCAGTGAATCCGGTGGGCAGCGTGGTGGCTGCCGCGGCTGCCGATATCAGCAGCGTAATGAGAAAACATCCGACGCCGCGCCCAAGCCGACCATCCATAGTGCCGAGACTCCGCTTATTGATCTCTGTCCAGAGTGTGACCTGCGTCACATTTTTCTTTTGGGACAACAAGTTACGTGCGCCCTTTAGTTCTAAGGCAAGGGGCGTGCCACGTGTGTCGAACAGCATACACCGCAGGCACTTGGCCTCGCCCGATGGCCTGACATAATTTCCGTGGGACGGGAAGCGTAAAGCCAGCCGACAGCCGGCGACTTGCCGCGGTGTGAGGGCTAGTTGTAGCGGCGGTAGACGGGCTTGACCGGCCGGCCGCGGAGATGGCGGCTGACCCCGTCGGCAAGCGCGGCGCGATAGACCTGCAGCGCCTCGCCGACCGCGGTCACCGTGGCATCGATATCGGCCTCGGTGTGTGAATAACTGACCACGAAGGACGGCGCCAGTATCCCGCGCTCGAGCAGTTCCTGCAGGAACAGCGTGCGAAACGCCGGGTACGGCTGGCCCCCGGCATCCCGCGTGTTTAAATGCAGCGAGCAGTCGCGGCCGGACAGGGAAAAGCTGCCGGCCAGTTGCAGATCGTGGATATGGCGCTCGACGCCGCCGCGCAGTCGTGCGCCGCGGGCATGCAGGGTTTCGATGCCCGGGTGATCCAGGTATTCCTGCATCGTCGCAATGCCGGCGGCCATGGCATGGGTTTCCGCGCCATGCGTCGTGGACAGCAGGAACACCCGTTCACGATCGTGTTGCAGGCCGCCCAGCTCCATCAATTCCCGGCGACCAACCAATGCCGACAGCGAGAAGCCATTGGCCATGGCCTTGCCGAAGGTGGCGAGATCCGGCGTGATGCCATACACGGACTGGGCCCCGCCGATGGCAAAGCGGAAGCCGGTGATCATCTCGTCCAGGATCAGGATGGCCCCTGCCTCGCGACACAACGCCTGGACGCCAGCCAGATAGCCCGGCAAGGGTTCCTCCGTGCGGGTGGCCTCCAGGATGATGCCGGCGATCTGTCCGGGATGCGCCCGGAAGAGTTCACGCAGGTTGTCGAGATCGTTGTAGCGGAAGCCCAGGGTCAGATCCTGGATCTGCTGTGGCACGCCCGCGTTGACCGCGGTGGTGCCGATGAACCAGTCCTCGGAGGAAAAGAAGGGCTGGTCGACACAGATCGCGACAAGCGTTCGCCCCGTATGGGCCCGGGCCAGCTTGATCGCGGCGCTGGTCGCTGCCGAGCCATCCTTGGTGAACTTGACGCAGTCCTGATCCGGTATGCAGCGCATCAGCTGCTCGGCACAGCGCAGTTCGATCGCCGCCGGTCGGTTGAAGTTGACGCCATTGCGCATTTCCGCGGCTGCAGCGGCGATCACCGGCGGGTAGGCATGGCCCAGCGTGACCGCGCGCAATCCCATGCCGTACTCGATGAACTCGTTGTCATCGACATCCCAGACATGGCTGCCGAGCCCGCGGGCGATGAATCCCGGTGCGTCTTCGGGGTATTGGTCATCGCCTTTGGCGTTGGTGTGGCAGCCACCGGGGATCAGGCGATGGGCCAGTGGTTGCAGAGCGCGACTTCTGGCGTAGCGTTTGGTCACGGCGCCAACTAACGCCAGATCTCCCAGGGAACATCGCCCTGGGCATACATGCGGTCGAGCACGAATTTGTCTTTCAGCGTATCCATCGACCGCCAGAAGCCTTCGTGCCGATGTGTCATGAGCTGGCGCTCGGCGATCAGACGGCGGAAGGGTTCCTCCACCAGTTCCTCGCCAGGCTGGATGTACTCGAAGATGTCCTGGCGCAGGACGAAGAAACCGCCATTTACCCAGTAGTCCGATGCCTTGCCGCCAAAATCCGTGACGATGCCGTCGTCACCGGCCAGCACCGCGTGAAAACTCTGTTGTGATCGCGTGGAGAGGAAGGTTGCCGTGGCGTTGTGCGAGACGCAGTCGGTGATCATGGTGTCCAGGTTCACATTCGACAGGCCGTCACTGTAGTTGGCGAGAAAATACTTCTCGCCCGCCAGGTGCGATTGCACGGCCAGCAGCCGCTCCCCGATGCAGGCGTGCAACCCGGTATCGATGAAGGTGATGCGCCAGTCCTGGATGTCGCTCTGGAGCAGTTCAATGCGCCTGCCGCCTTCGCTCAGCACGAAGTCGTTCGACAGCGTTTCCTGGTAGTTGAGGAAGAACTCGCGGATCAGATCGCCCCGGTAGCCAAGGCACAGGATGAAATCCTTGTGCCCGAAGTGGGCGTAGTAGCGCATCAGGTGCCAGAGGATAGGCCGATAGCCGATGTTCACCAGGGGTTTTGGGACCGTATCGGAGTGTTCCCGCAGCCGGGTGCCGAGACCTCCGCAAAACAGCACGACTTTCATGCCGGGCACGCTACACCAATTTGGTTCAGCGCCGCAAAGACTGGTTCTCAGGCTGGCGACCGTGGTGGGCGCCGAAAGCGGGCCATGGCGCCCTGGAGTCGGCGGAGGATTGCCGTTTCACTGCCTTCCGGCCGGCCGGCGGCGTTCCACAGCAACAGCAACGCGCCAACGTAGACCCCGATGCCCAGCCCCGTTGCCGAAAACAGGGCCAGCAGCGACATCGCAAAGCTGTGGTGCCCGGCATAGAGCCACAGGTAGCCCGACACGGCCAGATACATCACGGCCGAGGCGATGACCGGCCGCCAGCAGGCGCGCACGACATCCACCCGGCGGATGACCGTGGTCCGGAACAGGATGGCGTAGGTCGTCCAGATGCCGATGATCCAGGTGTGCAGCAGGTAGGCCCATGCGGCGCCGATCAGCCCTTTCCACATCGTGCCGAGGATGATGGCTGGCAGCAGCGTCACCACATGGATCAAGCCGGTCAGGGTGATGTAACGCGGCTGTCCGATGGCCGTGTGCACCGACCCGGTGTTGGTCTGCAGAAGATTGCCGGCGCCCGACAGCGCCAGGATCGCCATTACCGGAATCGTCGCCAGCCACTTGTCGCCCAGCACCACCCGCACCAGCGGATCGGTTACGGCGGCGAGCCCGACGCTGGCCGGGAGAATCAGGATGGCGATCAGGCCGAAAGTGGCCGTGAAGGTACTGCGCAGCAGGTCATGGTTCTCGTGCACCTTGACGTAGGTGGGACCCAGCACCCGGTTGATCGGCGCCACCATTTCGGTGGTTGGCATGTTGGCCACTTCATAGGCGAGGCCGTAAATGCCCAGCGAGGTCGAGCCCATCAAGCGCCCGATGATGAAGGTGGCGCCACGGCTGCGGAAAAACGTCAGCAGGTTGTTGATCAGCAGCCAGCGGGAAAAGCGGAACAATTCGCGGGTGCCCCGCAGGCAGGGTCGGGGCCGGTGCGGGTGAACGATATAGCTCAACGCGAAGGACATCACGGCGGTGAGGATCATGCCGGCAATCAGGGCCCGGTAATCGCGCAGCCAGAATGCCAGCGGAATGGTGATGATGAAGCCACCCACCTTTGGCACCACCTGGGTGATGAACTCCCAGCGGAAATCCAGGTTGCGGCGAAAGTCGACGGTGCCGGTGTTCGCGGCATTCTTTATCGCATACTGCAGGCCCAGCAGCATGTTGACGGCCACGAGGCGCGGCTCGTGAAAGTATTCGGCGGCCAAGTTTGCAGTCAGGACGAGCAGCACGGCAAGCCCAAGGCCCATCAGGGTGTTGAGCGTCCAGGCGGTGTCATAGTCATCGCGCGTCAGTGATTTGCGCTGGATCAGGGCCACGTCGAAGCCGAACAGCGTCAGCAATTCGAGGCCGGCGGCCACCGAAGTCGCCATGGCGATGATGCCGAAGTCGGCCGGAACCAGCAGACGGGCCAGCACGAGCGTGCTGATGAGCCCCAGGCCCCGGACAACGGCCCGCGCACTGGCCATCCACGCAATGCCACGGGCGACGCGGGCGTTCAGGTTCTCGGTCATGGGCGGAGTCTCCGCCCACCGCGCGTGGCGCAGACCGCGGCCAGGATGTTCCCGATGTCGGCGACCCGGTGCTCCCAGGTGGTGGCCGCCGCCACGGCGCGACGTTCGGCACGGGTGCCCGGCGTCCCGTCGCGCAGCGCCTGCCTGATCGACGCCTGCCATTCGGCATTGTTCCGGGCCGTGGCAACGACGCTGGCAAATGGTTGCATCGTCGGGAGGTCCGTGGACACCACCGGTGGTCCGCTCGCCAGATACTCATGCAGCTTCAGCGGGTAGGCCGAGTCCATCCAGGTGCCTCGTCGATAACACATCAGCGCGACATCGAGGCTGCGGATGTGGTCCGGGAGTACTGCACGATCCCGTGAGCCCAGCAAGTGGACATTGGACAGCTGCCGGATCCCGGTGAGCGCGGCGGCCGTCTCGGCGTCGAAACTCCCCAGGGGTCCGATCAGCACGAACTGCCAGTCTGGTTCCTGGCGGGCGAGCCACGCGATCAGGGGCAGGTCCACCTTCCGGTTGATCGACCCGACATAGCCGATGCGAGGGCGCGGGATGTCGGCCAGAGGATCCACTGCCGGCACAGTATCCCGCTCGAGAAACAGCCGGCGGTCGACGCCGTTCGGCACACAGTGCACGGCGGTGGCCGACTGGGGCTGCAGCGCTGCGCGCGTGGGCTCCGAGGTGGCAATCACGGCATCAGCGATGCGGAGCAGCTGGTCTTCCAGTTGGGCCAGTTCCGGCGTCCAGCCCGGCATGTTGCGGAACAGGTCATAGGGGTTGTAAACGATGCGCTCGGCGCGCAGCGCCAGCGCCGAGGGCAGAAAGCCGGGGTGGAAGAGGTAGGCGATCAGGGGGCCAGTGCCCATGCGGGCCAGCTGCCGGCGCCAGCGCCGCGTGACCAGTGCCTGACCCAGCCGATCGTAGGCCGGCACGGTGGGCCAGCGGAGCAGCCAGCGTGGCGACTCATCGAGCGTCACGTCATCGCATTCGGAAAATCGGCCGCCCGCCGGTGCTGCCTGAAAACCCTTGCCGTCGCGATCCCAGATCGTCCAGGGACCGGTTGAATACAGAATGTCGTGATGGGCTGACAGCCTGGAGAGGATCTGCTGGCGATTCATCCATTGGCCATGCCAGGCATTTGGCGCCATGGCGAACAGGCGGCAACGGGATGGACGTTGCCGATCGGTGTCTTGCCCGGGATCAGTCATTCCAGGCCGTGCTTCCCGGAATGCGGGGTCCGGACGGACTGGATCATGAGCTCCAGCGTCTGCCGTGGATTGAGAGCCTTGTGCAGGACGTAGTCGAGAAAGCGCCAGCCGATCGCTGCCTTGGGCAGTGATTGTCCCAGTGTGGCCAGCAAGTCGCGATGAAACTGCCAGAACTGACTGCCCTTTCGCATTGGTATGGCTCGGGCGAGCAGGCGAAGGTAGTCATTCCGGAGAACCTTGCGCCGGTGGGCGAATTCTGTCGGGTCGAGGAACAAGGGGCCGAAACGCTCCACCAGGGCGTAATTCAGGAAACTGGCAGCCCCGTTCCGGTGCAGTACATCCGAGACCGACGGATTGCCGCGCCGGAGACGACACAGGATCTGCGGCACGCGGGCGAAATCGGCATGGGCCAGAATCTCGAAGCAGGCGATCGTATCGGCATTGGATTCATTGCCACCAAAGAACACCGGGCGGGCCCGAACGATGTCGGCGCGATAAAGCAGGCAGGTCGGTGATCCGAAGTAGGTGCCCCCGGTCAGGAGCCGGGTGCGGCAGGCTTCCGCTCCGGTAAAGAAGTTGCGATTGAAGGGCAGGCCGTGACCTGCCAGCGAGTCGCCAGTCAGGAAGCAGCAGCCCACGATGCCCACCGAAGGATGCGCTTCGGCCAGGCGCACCAGCTCCGTCAGGCTTTGTGGCATGAGCGCGTCATCGGCCTGCGCGATCTTCACGTAGCGGCAGGCGGGCGAGATGTAGCTCAAGGCACGATTGTAGTTCGCGTCCTGGTCGAGGAATTCCGTGTGCGGGATGACACGGATGCGTGGATCGCGTGCAGCATGGTGCCGGGCGATTGCCAGCGACTCGTCGGTGCTGCCGTTGTCCGCGATGATGTACTCGAAATTGTCGTAGTCCTGCGCCAGGACACTCTCGATGCACTCGGCGAGATATTTTCCTGTATTGAAAACCGGCGTTACCACCGAGATGAGGGGGTTCATGGCGCCTGCACCACCGTCTTGGCGGCGTGGAAGGCCTCAGCGTAACCGGTCGATGAGCCGGCTTCGATGCCCCGCAGTCGCAGCAGGGCGCTGAAGGTTTCTGCCGTGAACCATGCCTTGTCCGCCTGCGAGGGGAAACTGCGCAGGATGATGTCGGTCTTGCGCCTGGCCGCTGTTGCACTGATCGGCACGAACAGATTGGGCCGGCCGAGATCGCCATCGAACTTCGGTATTTCGTATTCCCAGATCAGCCGGTTGCGAAAGGTCTGCCAGGTCAGTTCGGCCAGCGTCCGATGATCCTGATGCAGGTCGCCGCGATAATGCGTGAGGAGCAGGTCGGGCGTGACCCGGGTGGCCAATTCACTGAATGCCTGCTTGAGGCGCGCCCACTCATCGGGAAAGTAGCCGTCGCGAAAGTCATGGACGACAACCTGTGCCTGCGTGCTGCCGGCCAGGAAGGCGTTGGCCGCCGCCCGGGTTCCGGTTTCACGGGTTCCGGTGGCATGGTCCCCCGCACCGCTGAAGACGACCCAATCAACCGCGATGGCGGGATCCGCTGCCAGCAGGGTCAGCAGGGTTGCTCCGCAGCCGATTTCGATGTCGTCGCAGTGGGCGCCCAGGCACAAAAGCCGGCGTATGGGTCGATCCGAGGTGAGGCTGAGCTGATGCATGGATCAACTGCTTCATGCCACCGTTTTGAAGACATGACAGTCCTGGCGATGCAGATCCGGATACTCCCGATCCCGGGCCGACATGACGGTGGGCACCAACGGCCAGGCAATGACGAAGAGGGGATCATTCCAGCGATAACCGCTCGAGAGCTCCACGCGGTATTCATCCGTCATCTGGTATTGCACCTCGGTGTCGGGAGCGAGGGTCTGGAAGCCGTGGGCGCAGCCCGGTGGAATATACAGTGCCCGGTGGTTGGTTGCCGACAGCTCCACGGAGTCTGCCTGCAGAAAAGTCGGCGAGTCGGGCCGGAGGTCAACGATGGCGTCAAAAATGGATCCACGGATGCACCGCACGAGCTTGCCTTCCTGGCTCGGCGCCCGTTGCAGATGCATGCCCCGCAACGTGCCGCGCTCGCGATTCCAGGAAATACTGGCCTGACTGAGGATATCGGGCAAGCCATGCTCCCGGAATTCCTGCGCGCACCACGTGCGGGCGAAGAAGCCGCGCTCGTCTTCCAGCCGGTCGATATCAATGATGAAGGAGCCGGGGATCCGGCCGGCACCAAAGCGCATCAGGGTTGCCAGAAATACCGATCGTTGATCTGGCCGGTTTCAAGCAGATACCGGATTTGCTTGAGGCGTGTGAATGCCCTGAATTCGAAGACTTCCCGCGGCATGGTGATGCGCTCGAACAGTTTGTGCAGCTGTTCGGCGCCGGTGCGTGCGTTCCAGTCGCAATGGAACGCGGGGAGATGCCGGTGAATCTTGTCGAAGGACACGCGATAGCTGCGATTGTCGGCTGATTCCTGCCCCAAGCTGACTTCGCAGCCGGGAAAAAAATAGCCGACGATGCGGGCGATCTCGCCGACCCGGTTATTCTGTGTATTGTCGCCGACGTTGAATACCTGGCCGTGGACAGCCTCGACGGGCGCCTTCAGCGCCTGCAGCACCGCCTGACAGATATCCAGGGCATGGACCAGTGGCCGCCATGGCGTGCCATCGCTGGTCATGGCGATTCGTCGCGTGGTCCAGGCCAGCCCCGCCAGATTGTTCAAGACGATATCGAAGCGCATCCGCGGCGAAGTGCCGAAGGCCGTGGCATTGCGCAGGAACGTGGGTGAGAAGCCCGACGCGGCCAACGCCCCCACATCCCGCTCCACGAGCACCTTGCAGCGGGCATAGGCGGTTTGCGGGTTGACCGGCGATTCTTCCGTCATGAAGTCGGCGCTGCCGGCCCCGTAAACACTGCAGGAAGAGGCATAGACGAAACGGGCCACACCGGCATCACGGGCCGCCTGGGCCAGGGCGACACTGCCCAGATGGTTGATCTCGTAAGTCACCTCTGGATTGGTCTCGCCCAGCGGGTCGTTGGACAGCTCGGCCAGATGCACCATGGCCTCGAAGCCGCGGAGGTCTGCGGCAGTGACACTGCGCAGATCGCGGGCCAGGGTTTCCGGGAATATGCTGTGTTCCATCGGATTGGTGTAGAGGACACCTTCCCGATAGAAGCCGGCATCCAGACCAACCACCTCGAAACCGGCCCGCAGCAGGAGCGGGCCAAGCAGCGAGCCGATGTAGCCATCAGTTCCGGTAACCAGAACACGCATCAGCGGATTTCACGCAAAGGGTTGAAAGGGGATATGGCGAGTTGTTGAACCATGTCGGATATCGTCCATTGCCATGCCGGTATTATGCCAAGCTTTCAACACCGGAGCCTGCGATCCCCGTCTCAGTGAGCAGGACAGAAAATGAGTGCAAGCCCAGTGTCAGCTCCGGCATCAAAGCCGACGTCAACCCATGACAGTGCCGCGTCCTGTCGCTTCTGTGGCGAAGCCCTGAAGCATACTTTTGTCGATCTTGGCATGTCGCCGCTGTGCCAGACCCAGATCGGGCCGGCCGAGCTCGATCAGGGCGAGAATTTCTACCCGCTGCACGTCCATGTCTGCAACCGGTGCTGGCTGGTGCAACTGCGTGAGTATGTGGCGCCCGAGGTGATTTTCAGCCGGAACTACCCCTACTTTTCCAGTTATTCGGACTCCTGGGTGGAGCATGCCCGGATCTACGTCGAGCACATGGTGCGCGACTTCGGCCTGACCGGCGATTCCTTTGTCGTGGAACTGGCCAGCAATGACGGCTATCTGCTTCAACACGTCAAGGCGGCGGGGATCCGCTGCCTCGGCGTCGAACCCACGGCGAGCACCGCAGCGGCAGCCCTGGCCCGGGGCATTCCCACCCTCCAGGAATTCTTCGGTCTGGAACGCGCCCGGCAGATTGTCGCGGAATCCGGTCAGGCAGACGTGGTGGCCGGCAACAATGTGCTGGCCCATGTGCCGGATCTCAATGATTTCGTAGCGGGGATTGCTGCGCTGCTGAAGCCCCGGGGCGTCGGCACATTCGAATTTCCGCACCTGATGCAGCTCATGGAGCACAACCAGTTCGACACAATTTATCATGAACACTTTTCATATTTTTCCTTCACGACGATCAGCGCCGTCTTTGCCCGACATGGCCTCGAGGTCTTTGATGTGCATGAACTTCCCACCCATGGTGGTTCGATCCGCGTGTACGTGCAGCCCGCCCACAGTGGCCGATGGCCAACGACGACTCGCGTCAGCGAGCTCAAGACGAGGGAGGTCGCCGCCGGCTTGACCAGTCTGGCGCCCTACCAGCAGTTTCAGGCCAGGGTGCATGCCACCAAACGCGAACTGCTCGGCTTCCTGATCAAGGCCCGCAATGAAGGCAAGCGGGTGGCGGGCTACGGTGCGCCGGGCAAGGGCAACACCCTGCTCAATTACTGCGGCATCGGCACGGATTTCATGGAGTTCACGGTGGACCGCAGTCCGGCCAAGCAGGGCACCTGGACGCCGGGCAGCCGCATTCCGATTCTGGCGCCCGAGGAAATATTCAAGCGCCGTCCCGACTATGTGCTGATCCTTCCCTGGAATCTTCGGGACGAGATCGTGGCGAAGATGGGTGCAGTCCGCGACTGGGGCGGCCGGTTCGTGGTGCCGATCCCCCGGGTCGAGGTTTTCTGAGATGACGCCGGACGGCAGCACGCTGCTGGCCCTCGTTCGCGAGCTCTATCCCCTGGCCCGGAGCATCACCGGCAATGGCGTGCGGGAAACCCTGGCCTGCCTGAATGCCGTGGCGCCGCTGACGATCCATGAGGTGCCCAGCGGGACCCGTGTGCTGGATTGGGAGGTGCCGCCGGAGTGGAATCTGCGTGCGGCGTACATCGACGGACCGGATGGCCGGCGCGTCGTGGATGTTGCCGATCACAACCTGCACCTGATGAGCTACAGCACCCCGGTGGAGGGCTGGTTCACGCTGGATGAGCTGCAGCCGCACTTGCACTCCGATGCCGCGCGCCCCGGGGTGATTCCCTACCGCACGAGCTATTACGCGCCGAACTGGGGGTTCTGCCTGTCGCACCGCCAGCGCCAGACACTGATGCCGGGCCGCTATCGGGTGGTGATCGACACGCCCCTCCAGCCCGGCAGCCTGAGTTATGGCGAGGCGGTGATCCCGGGCAGCACCGATCGGGAATTCCTGATCTACACGCATACCTGTCATCCGTCGCTGGCCAATGACAATGCCTCGGGCATGGCCGTCTGTGCCTGGCTGGCGCGCTGGCTGGCCAGCGCTTCACGACGGCTCACGTACCGGATCATCTTCGGTCCCGGAACGATCGGCTCGATCACCTGGCTGGCCCGCAACCGCGCAACTCTGTCACGCGTGGAGGGTGGCCTCGTGCTGGCGCTGGTGGGTGATGCGGGGCCGCTGGCCTACAAGCGCAGCTGGTCCGGTACTGCTGCCATTGATCGGGCCGCGGCTGTCTGCCTGCGCAGTGAGCCTGGCGCAGGCTGCAGTGATTTTTCACCCTGGGGCTATGACGAGCGCCAGTTCGGATCTCCCGGCTTTCGTCTGCCGGTGGGCCGGCTGACCCGATCGGCAGAGGAGGGTTATTCCGGGTATCATTCCTCGGCTGACAATCTTGAACTGATTCGGCCGGAATCACTGGCCGGTGCGCTGGCAGCTGCCGAAAACATGCTGCAGCTCTTCGACAACAACCGCTTGCTGACGAACCTGAGTCCCTTTGCGGAACCCCAGCTGGGGCGACGTGGTCTATATCGTTCGCTTGGCGGGCCCGCCAGCCCGGAGTTGCAGCGTGCCTTGTTGTGGCTCCTGTCGCTGGGCGATGGCGAGCATGACGTGATTGACGCCTGCCTGAAATCAGGCCTGGCCCCTGCGGTCGTTCTGCAAGCCGAACACGCGCTGCGTGAGACCGGATTATTGGGCTGATTAAGTTATGTTGAATTGCTTGAGCTGAATCTGTGCACTGGTTGTGGCACTCTGTAGTGCAGGATCCCTACCATGCTGGTTTAACTAGAACACCAAACAGCAGTAGCAGATCGTGAGTGGAGAAACCGGCTTGAATCGTGTGGCAGCAAGGGTCACTGCGCATGAATTGGGGTAGCGCCGTGATTCGGCGCATGCCGAAGCCCGCAGTCGCTCTGTGTCTGGCCGATGCTGCCGTGATCACGGTTGCATTTTATGTCGCTGTCGGCTTGCGGTTCGGGTTCGACTGGGCCTTGGTCGGCCAGTCGGTTGGCCATCTGCCGTTCAGGGCGGCGGCCTTTGTCGTCTGCCTGATTACCGGCTTGCTCAGCATGGGCCTCTATCGGCCCCGACAACGGCCCACGCGCTCGGAGACAGCCGTCAGAATCGTGCTGGGCGTGGCCGTCGGCGGGGTGATCAGCATCATCTTTTTTTACCTGATTCCGCATGTGAGCTTCGGGCGTGGCGCCTTGGCGCTGGGCTTGGGCATCGCCATCCTGCTGCTTTTTGGCGTGCGGCTGGGCATGATGCAATTGCTGGATTTCAATCCGATCAAGCGCCGGGTATTGGTTATCGGCTCCGGCCAGTCGGCACTCAAGATTCGGCAGCTCAGACGGCGTGCAGACCGGCGGCGTTTTGATGTGATCGGTTTCGTGGCGCTCACGCCGGACGATGAACACCAGGCGGCCGAGCTCGAAATCGAGCCACTCATGACGCTGGACGAAGCCCGGGAGATCACGCCTCTGGATGAGATCGTGGTGGCGCTCGATGATCGCCGTGGCGCCATACCGCTGGAATTCTTGCTGAACCACAAGAAACGCGGCATTGCCGTCAGCGATGTGGTCGATTTCCTGGAGCGCGAGACGGAACGGCTGGACCTGGACATTCTGCGACCCAGCTGGCTGCTGTACGAAAAAAGCAGCCAGACACGCATGCTTTACCATGGCTCCAAACGTCTGTTCGACCTGGTTTTCAGCACGGTACTGCTGATTCTGCTGTCACCGATACTGGCGCTGACCGCTCTTGGAATCCGCCTGGAAGATGGTGCAAAAGCACCACTCCTGTATCGGCAGCGCCGCGTGGGACGCAACGGCGATGTCTTCCGGCTGACGAAGTTTCGCAGCATGCGCGTCAATGCCGAGCACGGCACCGGACCCTGTTTTGCAGCCAGCAACGACAGCCGCGTCACCCGGGTTGGCCGGGTCATCAGACGCTTCCGCATCGATGAATTGCCACAGCTCTTCAACGTGATCCGCGGTGACATGAGCGTGGTGGGCCCACGTCCGGAGCGCCCGGAGTTTGTGGATGTCCTGGCGCGCCAGGTCCCGCTGTATTTTTACCGGCATGGTGTCCGGCCCGGTCTCACCGGCTGGGCCCAGCTGAACTTTCCGTATGGAGCATCGATGGATGATGCCCGGGAAAAGCTCACGTACGACCTGTACTACATCAAGAACACCAACATCATGACGGACCTGTTCATCCTGCTGCAGACCCTTGAGGTCGTCGTGTGGGGGCGGGGGACGAGCATGTCGGGCGGCCCACGGCGCCACCTGACCGACGACGATGCGGCCGTCGACGATGCGTCAGACACGGACCACCATTCACCACGGCTGATGATGGTCGCATCCCGCAAGAAGGACGCAGCCTAGGAGATTCCGGTGAGTCGTCGGGTATTGCCGGTGTCGTTGTCGGCATCGGTCGCGAGGAGCGCCTGCCGCGCCGTATCGTCCGTGGTGTCACCCTGGGCCTTGTCTTCAGCCGCTGTCATGGCCCGCGTGATGGTTTTGCCGGTCGATCGTTTCCGTTCAAGATAAAAAACCACGTCCACCTGGCCGAAGGAAATGATGTCACCGGAGCGGAGCAAGGCGCGCGCCCGGCGCTTCTGGTTGACGAGAATGCCGTTCTTGCTGTTCAGGTCTTCAATGACGTAAATGCCGCCAATGCAGTCGATCAGGGCATGTCGGCGGCTGACTTCCTTGTCGATGATGACCAGATCGTTGGCATTGCTGCGGCCAATGACGAAGGGAAAACCACGGGCCTCGGTCTGTTCGAGCAATTGTCCGGCGCGGTACACCATCACGCTGGCCGCATGATCGGAAGCCGCGGCGGTTTTCTGTCCGGTTTCCTCGCCGTGGCCCCGGGGACCCTGCTCCTCGAACCACTGCCAGCGCAGTTCGTGGACGACGTTGTCGATCACTTCCAGATCAACCCGGCGCCGGTCCTCGACCATGCAGGCTGTAAGAGCTGTGTCGCATAAAGTATTGATAAGCCGCGGAATTCCAAAGGTCAGACGGTGAATTTCAGGTAGTGTTTCCGGTTCGAAAATCTGGTCGCTGTCGCCGCCGGCAATCTGCAGGCGATGCTTGATGTAGTCCAGCGTCTCCGACTCCACCATGGCGTCGAGCCGTTGCCGAAGCCTGGCACGCTGCCGGAGTTGGGTCAGTCCGGGTGCGTCCAGCAAGTCATCCAGGGATGGTTGTCCGGTGAGGACTATCGAGTCGATGCGGCGGTCGCGGGTGTCGATGCAGGACAGAAGGCGCAGTTCTTCCAGCGCCGACGAGCTCAGGTTCTGGGCCTCGTCCACGATGATGACCACATGCTTGCCATTGGCATGCTGCTCCAGAAAAAAGCTGCGCAGCGTGTCCAGCAGCATGACCTTCTTCTTGCGATAGTTCGGCATGCCGAATTCGGACAACAGGGCCTGCAGGAGCTCGATATGTGACAGCGTGGTGTGGACGAGCTTGGCCGTGACGTAGTCCGGGCCGAGCTCCTCCATCACGGTGTTCAGGATCGTGGTTTTGCCGATGCCGATCTCGCCGGTGATGATCACGAAACTGTCGTGGTTCATCAGGGCAAAGCGCACGTTGGCCACGGCCCGGGCGTGCTGCTCGGTCATGTACATGAATTTGGGATCTGGCGCCAGATCGAAGGGGCGGCAGCTGAGATTGAAGAATTCTTCGTACATCCCTATTGATTCTTCCCCTCCGGCTCCAGCAGAGGCCGGCAAAGTATAGCCCGGCTGGCAGTTCCGGTTTTGCCAGACTGGCCACAGTCCGTATATGATGCGGCCCGCGGGCGATTAGCTCAGTGGGAGAGCGCTGCTTTCACACAGCAGAGGTCGCTGGTTCAATCCCAGCATCGCCCACCATTTACCACGCAATTCCATCATAAGTGGGATCGGAACGACCCACCGACACCCGGGCGTAATCCACCACGGTCTGGCCCGGGCGACGCTGGCTGATTGCCGTTTCGAACTCCGGGGCGTTGTGGCTCACGATGATTATTTCGCCGTGTCGCATCACATCGTCGATATCGGGCACCAGCAGCTTCGCGATGTGCGGGATATACCGGAAGATGAACTCGCGGTTCGCACCCATCAGGCTTGCCAGGCTGACGTTGCGGTCGTAAATGCGCAGGTCGTAGCCCTTGCCCAGAAGTCGCTGCACCAGTTCCACCATCGGGCTCTCGCGCAGATCGTCGGTGCCGGGCTTGAAGCTCAGGCCCAGCACGCCCAGTGGCCGGCGTCCGTGCCGCGTCACCATCTCCAGGGCGCGCTGCAGGTGCAGCTCGTTGCTGTCCAGGATCGAGCCAATGATCGGCAGTTTCAGGTCAAGCTGCTGCGCCTTGTAACCCAGTGCCCGCACATCCTTGGGCAGGCAGGAGCCGCCGAAGGCGAAGCCGGGCTTGAGATAGGTCGGCGAAATGTTCAGCTTCTGGTCCTGACAGAAAATATCCATCAACGGATGGCTGTCGATGTGCAGCTGTTTGCAGATGGCGCCGACCTCATTGGCGAAGCCGACCTTCAGCGCATGCCAGACGTTATCGACATACTTGACCATCTCCGCCGTTTGCAGGCTGGTGGTGATCTTCGGCCCGGGCAGATTGGCGTAGACCGCTTCCAGCGGCTCCGCGTCTTGCGGCTGCAGCGCACCGATTACCGTCTTCGGCGGATGGAAATAGTCGTGCACGGCAGTTCCCTCGCGCAGGAACTCCGGGTTGTTGAGGACGATGAAATCCTTGCCGGGCTCGCCGCCCGATGCCTGGCAGAGAGCCGGGAGCACCACCGATTCCATCGTTCCAGGCAGGATCGTGCTGCGGATCACGATCGTGTGGCGTCGCCCGAGGCCCTTCAGCACGGCGCCGATTTCAGTGCACACTGCCTGCACGTAGCCCAGGTCCAGGCTGCCGTTCGCCGCCGATGGCGTGCCGACGCAGACAAAGGATATGTCAGAGCCCTGGATGGCTGTCGTGGCGTCACTCATGGCGGAGAGCCGTCCGCTGGCAACCCCGTCACGGATGAGTTCAGCCAGATCCTTTTCAACGATGGGCGATTTGCCCTGGTTGATCAGGTCGACTTTCGTCTGGTTGGGATCCACACCGATGACAGTGTGGCCGTCCTTGGCAAGGCACGCGGCTGAAACAGCACCGACGTAGCCGAGCCCGAATATGCTGATGCGGGAAACTGACATTCGCCTTCTTTTTTCTAACGCCGGAGGCCGATCCCCCGATACTTCACCCCCTAGAATAGGCGATTATTGGCCTTGGCGACGTTGCCAGCCGGCTCGTCTTCCCGATCCATGCGATGGGTGTAGGAGCTGTAGGCGGATAAAGTCGGGGTCAGCTTCCAGTTGAGGCTGAGATCGAAAGTGACATAGGTGCGATCCTGCCGTATCAGCTGGACGTTGGCCGAGCCCGGTTGAAAGAACTTGCCCACGGCAGTTTCCTTCAGCCCCATGGTGGCGAACGTCATGCTGAAGCGTCGGGTCATGGTGCGGTTGACAAAGAAGCGCAACTGATCCTGCACAACCTCGGTGCCATCGGAGCGCGGGGCGATGTTCCGGGAGAGATCCAGGTTCAGCGTGGTGAGTTCCGCGCGCCAGCGCAGGCCGAGACTGCCGACAACATTCTCCTCCTCGCTGTGCACGACGCATGGCGAGAATGGAAAGCAGGGGGCATACGAAACCGGGTCAACGCCGCCCACGATGCCGGATACCTGGACGGAGTTCCGGGTGGTGCCCGCCGTGATGTTGCCGGACAGGCGTTGGGAGAAGACCCGGTCATACACCACCGTGACACCGTATGAATCCGATGCATTCCTGAATGGGTTGCCGGGGAGCATTGCCTCGAAGTTGCTGCTGTTCAAGCCGATGGAGAGTGCGTTCTTGGCGTCCAGCGTGTGCCGGAGCGACAGATCGACGGAGGTGTAGTCGTAATCCAGATAGCTGCGGGCCAGAGGATTGGCCGAGCCTACCTTGTCGTAGGTGGTGTCGGCATAGCTCACCGCCAGATTGACGAGGTTGCGCGGCGAAAGCTGGTAACCGAAGCTGGGTGCGATGGACCAGGTTTTTTGTGTTCGGTCGGCGAAGCGGCCCGAGCCGCCACTGACATCGGGTGGCAGATCCGGATCGGTTGGCGTGGCCTCCTCGAATTCGCTGGTGCGAACGGCCGTGTCCCGGTAGAAGCCGGTCAGGCGATAAACGCCCCTCGTGCCAGTACGTTCCGCAGCGACATCCAGAAACTTGTTGTCGTCGTTCAGGTCGTCATTGGCCTTCAGGTAATCGCTGCGGCGGATGCGCGGCGTGACCGTGATCTGGCTGGCGGGTGTCTCCCAGTGGCCCTCCAGGCGCAGATCGGTGTACGTGCCCAGCACGTCATCGGTGCTGCCGGGGCTGAGTGCCTCCTGGGCGCTTTTCTGTTCATCGGAGAAATACCTGGGATTGTCCTCCCAGGTTGCACCGACCTCGATCTGCGGTATCAGCTCCCAATAAGCGTCGGCCGGGCTGGCTGCCAGGGTGAGGCCCAGGCCCATGGTGGCGCCCAGTACCACCAGAGCGGAGGAGGACGAACCACGGCCGCCCGGGCGGGTCGTGAGGGGTGCAGGGTTTGAGTTCACGGGACGAGTACGGTGTCGCCAGGCTGAAGCACGATGTTCTGCTGGAGTCGCTTGCCGGCCGCAATATCGCTGTAGGCAAACGGAATGGCAAGCTGCGTGTCGCCTTCCCGCCGGAGAATCTTGATGGAATCGAGCTGGGCAAATGGCGTGGTGCCGCCGGCCATGGCCAGGGCCTGAACGACATCTACATAACGGTTGATGGGCATTTCACCAGGCCGGTTCACCTGGCCGATCACGTAGACCTTGCTGCCGCGGGGCTCCAGAATCGCCACGCTGACAACAGGATCCGGCACGTAATGGGCAATGCGACTGGAAAGCTCCTGGCGTATTTCCTCGACGGTACGTCCCTTGGCGCGAATATCACCAGTCAGGGGAAACGAGAAGTAGCCATCCGGGCGCACCGCGGCCTGCTTTTGCAGGTCGATTTCCTTCCACACGGAGATGTCGAGGACGTCGCCCGGGTTCACCAGATAGGTGCCGGCTTCCGCCGGAGCAGTTGTCGGGGTTTCCGTTGTGGCAACCGGCCGGGAATCATTCTTGTCGGCGGCAGTTGCCAATTGCCCCAGACTCATCAGCAGTACAGCCAGTAATCCGGCGCCACTTCGCAATGTGTTGCTCATAAATTCTTCAGCTCCTGAACGATCACCCTGGGACACACTCCCGGGCTTGGGCAAAGTCCGGGTCGCATGGCAGGCCGGCCGGATTCTGGTAAACCGGACACTGCCGAAAATCGTCGGGACATTACCGAATGGACACCTTCGTCCTGCGGCGTGAATGCCCCGGTATATAGTCGGTTCGGGATTGTACTGGCCTTTTTGCCTTGCCGCGATCCTCAGGCATCATGGTCCCGGACACCCGCCAGACTTCGCTGTGAGACCCGTCGCAGACAGAAGCCGGGACATCCGTTTAGTGTTTATTTTGCAGATCTGTTTGCATATCGACCATGGCTCCTGAACTTGCCACACTGGTGTCGCTGATTGCGACGGTCATGCTGATCGTGATCCTGCGTCCCGTGGCTGTCCGCATTGGCCTCGTGGATATTCCCAACGCCCGGAAAAGCCATCAAACGCCGACGCCGCTCGTGGGTGGCATCGCCATGTTCGGTGGTCTGGTTCTCGGTTTCTTCCTGTGTCAGAGCGGCGTGATCCCGCTGAGCCAGCGCGAGATTTACAGCTTCTTCGGCGCCGGGCTGCTGCTGGTCAGCGTCGGTCTGGTCGATGACCTGATCGAACTGTCACCGCTGGTGCGACTGGTGGCGCAGGTGATTGCGACGCTCATCATGATCTTTGGTGCCGGCGTGGTTCTGGATGATCTTGGTTTCATGACCCCGTCCGGCAGGATGCTGCGTCTGGGGTATCTGTCGATCCCGTTCACGATCTTCGCCACCCTTGGCATCATCAATGCGTTGAACATGTGTGATGGCCTCGATGGCCTGAGCGGCAGTCTCACGTTTTCCTCCCTGTCCGGCTTGATCCTGACCGCCTACATCTGGGGCAGCCCGGCGGATACGGCGTTGTTGCCGATTCTGGGCACGGCGATCGCTACGTTTCTGCTGTTCAACGTGCGGCTTTTTGGTCGCAAGCGCGCCTCGGTGTTCATGGGTGATGCCGGCAGCATGTTCCTGGGCTTTGCCCTGACGTGGTATGCAATTTCCCTGTCCCAGGGCGAGGCGCGCGTGCTGCGGCCGTCGGCCGCGCTGTGGTTTCTGCTGGTGCCGATCTTTGATGCCGTGGCGATGATGCTCCGGCGAATCCTGAAGGGGCGTTCGCCTTTTTCGGCAGACCGCGAACACCTGCATCACATCTTCATCTACGCGGGGAATTCGGTGAACGAGACCGTGATCGTGATGACCGGTCTCGCGAGTTGCGGCGTCTTCATCGGTCTTGCCAGCATCTACTTCGAGATTCCGGACATTTACGTGGCCGGGGCGTTTCTGCTTGCGGGCATTGCCTATTTCCTGATGATCATGCGGGCCTGGAAAACCCTGCGTTTCCTGAACACGTCGATTTCCCGGCGCACGCGTACCACCGATCGCCGACAGGCAATCGACAGCCATGTTTCTCCGGATCGTCGTTCTGGTGGCGACAGAAGGGCGCAGCCATCCACGGTGGCTCCGCCCGCCGAGGATGTCGTGAAGACCCCGGAGTCTGTCGATTTGCCACCCAAACTGCGGCAGTCGATGGGTTCACGAACCATCTGAGCGGCGGCAGTCAGGCGTCCTGCCACGCGACCGTCATCCAGTAGCCGCCAATCTCCACGAAGCGGCCCGACAAGGCAGGCGGCGCAATGCGGTTCCCGGTCGGGCCGTGTCCCCGGGTTGAAAATTCCTGTTGGTGCCGATCCGGAAGGATTTCCAGATCGGCAAACTCGAGAAAGATCCCCAGCCGCGGTGCGATGCATTTGTAGACACTTTCCTTCGCACTGAAAATCAGCTTGGCCGCATGCGCCGGGCCACGATCGGGCGCTTGCTGTGCCTCGTGGCGGAGTCGGGCCAGCTCATCTGGCAGGCAGACACGTTCGAGCAGATCGTCGGCCAGCGGTGTTGCCGGCTCCAGATCAACGCCGATCCCGGCCATGAGCCGGGCCGGTGCGGCCACGGCAGCCACCAGTTCCCCGGCATGTGAAATGCTGCCGACAAAGCCCGCCGGCCAGATCGGCGCACGGCTTGAGCCCACCGGAATGGCCTGCGGCATCACGCCGAGCGCCTTCAGCGCGACGCGTGCGTGGGCCCGCCCGGCCATGAATTCCTGCCGACGTTTTTCCACCATGGGCGCCGCCAGCGGAATTTCATCGCCCAGCAGGGCTGGCTGATGGCCCGCAACGGAGCCCAGGCTCAGCGCCACACCGGTTGGCAGGGTGGCACGCAGCGCCGCTGTGATCTCCACGATGAGGTCCGGGGACATTCCAGCAGTGTGCCAACAATCCGGCTAGAATCCGATGCCGCATTTCAATTCCTCACCGGCCGCTCATGACAGTCAAGACACGCTTTGCACCCAGTCCCACGGGATTCCTGCATATCGGGGGCGTGCGCACGGCATTGTTCGCCTGGCTCTACGCACGACATCATCAGGGCATCTTCGTGCTCCGCATCGAAGACACCGATCGCGAGCGCTCAACGCAGGCTGCCGTCGACGCCATCATCGAGGGCCTCGACTGGTTGCAGCTCGATTACGACGAAGGCCCGTACTATCAATCCACGCGCTCCGGGCGCTACGCCGAACAGGCCGAAAACCTGCTGAAAGCGGGCAGGGCGTATCACTGCTATTGCACCCGCGAGGAACTCGACGCGCGCCGGGCGGCGCAGATGGCCCGCGGGGAAAACCCGCGTTACGACGGCCGCTGCCGCGAGCGCACCACCGCCGTGCCGGGCGTGTCGCCGGTGCTGCGCTTCCGCTCACCCGATACCGGCGTCACCGTGGTGGAAGATCTGGTGCGCGGGCGGGTGGAATTCCAGAACGCCGAACTCGACGACCTGATCCTCGTGCGCTCGGATGGCACGCCGACCTATCACTTCGGCGTTGTTGTCGACGATGGCGATACCGGCATCACCCACGTGATCCGTGGCGATGACCATTTGAACAACACCCCGCGGCAAATGCACATGATCGAGGCGCTCGGTTACCCGGTGCCTGCCTACGGACATCTGCCGATGATTCTCGGCAGCGATGGCGCCAAGCTTTCCAAGCGCCATGGCGCGGTCAATGTGCTCGAATACCGGGAGCAGGGTTTTCTGCCGGACGCGCTGCTCAACTATCTCGTGCGGCTCGGCTGGGCGCACGGCGATCAGGAAGTATTCAGCCGCGACGAGATGGTGCAGCTCTTCGACATCGCCGCAGTCAATGCCTCGGCTTCGCGATTCGATGGCGAAAAGCTCAAATGGCTCAATCAGCAGTACCTGAAGACCAGCGCCCCCGAGGCCCTGGTGGCGGAATTTCTGCCGCAACTGCGCAGCGCCGGACTCGATCCGGACAGTGGCCCCGCGCCGGCGGCCGTCATCGAAGCCTACCGCGAGCGGGCCACGACCCTGCACGAGCTCGCGCAAAGCGCCGCCTGGCTGTACAGCGATGAGCCCGTGATGAATGAGGCCGCGGTGCGCAAGCACCTCACGCCCGCCATCCACGCGCCGCTGGTGTTGCTGCAGAGCCGGCTCGGTGGTCTCAACCACTGGGCACCGGCCGAACTCCACGCTGCCGTGACAGATGTTGCCACCGAGAGCGGCATCGGTTTCGGCAAGCTCGGTCAGCCTGTGCGCGTGGCTGTCACCGGCGGCACGGTCTCGCCGCCCATCGATGTCACGCTCGCGCTCCTGGGTCGCGACAGGACTTTGCGCCGCCTCGCAACCGCCGTTGCCTTGACAGGCTCCGGCACCGTCGCGTAGATTCTCGCGCCTGTCGTGTGGGGCTATAGCTCAGCTGGGAGAGCGCTTGCATGGCATGCAAGAGGGCGTCGGTTCGATCCCGTCTAGCTCCACCAGTTTTTCGCCTGCGCCTGCCACGTCCCCATCGTCTAGAGGCCTAGGACACTGCCCTTTCACGGCGGTAACCGGGGTTCGAATCCCCGTGGGGACGCCATTTAAAACAATGGGTTAGGCGTCATTGTGGAAAGCATTTCTGCAGCATTCTGCAGGAAGGTTTTCGCCCTGAATTCCTTGAGCCTGAATTCCTGGGCTGAATTTCCATTCACTCCATTGCCACTGCCGACGATACCAAGGCGCATGTGAGGCGTCTGGTGTCGTTGCCTCTGGTACTTCGAGTCACGACCAACTTCCGGTGAGGCCACAGATGCGGGTCGCTTCATTGCGACAGGCACGATGGTTTGGTATGACTACCGCAAATCAACAAGAATGCCAGCCAGTAAGCTACTGACGTTGGTACCGTTGTTCTAAGAGGTTCTCGATGCCGATAGAAAGTGAGTTGCTCGGATATCGAGTGTCTTGGGGTAGCTACGAGGTTCATTTACTTGGAGGGCGGAAGCCATCTGATACTCTAGCCTCCAATATAGATATGGCTGTCCAAGAATGTGAATTGGCAGCCGGAGTGTCGCTCAGCTGGACGCTCCATGGCGAGGCATGGAGTCGAGGTGATGAACTTGGGAATGCCACGCTGATTGGCTGTCATCCTGCCTACCGCCCATTCCTTGACTATGGAACCGCACGATTCTTCTTGGCAGATGACCATCCCAAAAGCAAGGCATACGCTGAGCTTATGGCGAATCTGGGTGAGCGGGCGTCTATTCTCTTTGAGATTGTGCCCGAGCATCGATCACGGGTCGTTGATTACCCAGATGCGAAGCGACCGTTTCATGGCTCTCGATTCTATGCCCACAAGTTAGAAGGGGCGCGTGGCGAGTGGGAGGTGGTGGATAGCGAGACAGACCAGTCAAGCATAGCGACATCGCAGTTCGACCTGTGGGCGAAAGAGGTCGGGATTGTTAATCCACTTTTCGTTTCAACCGAGAAAGACGCATTGGCCTTGGCAGGCGCATTACATTACGGCGCGGACATCTGGCGATCCAAATTCGAGGCAAAGAGCTGCGTTGACGAACTTTCGACATCGGCCCGCAAGGACATTAAGGCTTTGGAGCGCCAACGCTGGGTGATCGACAATGGTGCTTTGATTTTCTGGGCAGGAATCCTGCTACTTATGTGCATCCTTGCTCTCTGGTTTTGATCCTTGGGCGGCTGCAGCTCTACCGCCAGCCTATATTTGTGCCCCAGTTTTTCCGCGCGACCAAATTCCTTGAAACCGTCCCCAACCACCTGATGCAATTGCCAATATGATGGCCCGGTGACGGTCACGATCTTCAATCCTGCGCTCTGGGCGGCGGTCATGGCGCTGGTCTATACGCTGGTGGGCGCTTATCTGCTGCTGGCGCCGGGCAGCGTGCTGGTTCGCCGGCAGATCGTTGGCATCCTGCTGGTGTCGGTCGTGTGGGGCATCGTGGTTGCCCAGCCGGCACTGTTCGATCTCGCGGGCAACTTTCCGATTCTCTTCCACCTGCTGCAGGTGGCGTTGCTGTTCAGCTGGTACGCGCTGATTCATCGACTGCTGCGGGGGCCTTACGAGCAGAGCATGCCGGAGGTGGTACGACGGCTGCTGCGCCTGTTCTGGATCGTGGTGCTGGCCACCACCGGCACGGTGGGCTGGCTCGCATGGCAGGACGGTTCTCCGTGGCAGGGGGTTTTGTTCAGCGTGTCGCTGGCGAGCATTGCGCTGGTGTGCCTGGCTTTGTCGGCACAACTGGGGCGGGATGCGCCGGTTGAAGGGCGTGCGGCTCTGCGTGCGCTGGTGGCTGCGACCGGGCTCGCGACCGGTGCCCAGGCAGCGCTGGCGATCGTGGCCGCAGCCGGCAGGGACGTGCCGCACGCACTGGCGGGCGGAATAGCGGCGGTGCTGGCCGTCTCGGGCCTGCTGCTGTTGTTCGCCATCCGCTTGCGACCGCAGTGGTCGCTGGCAACTTTTGTGTCACCAGAGGCGCGCAGTTACGCGCCCCGTTTTCTCGCAACCGGTTCGATTCTGCTGCTCGCGTTGCTGCTGCTGCCGGTGTTCCAGTCGATGGACCTGGGTTCGGCCCAGCAGTTTGCGTTGCTGCTGGTACTGGCGGTGGGTATCCCGGTCAGTGTGCTGTTGTTCTCCGAACGGCTGAATGCCCGGTTGCGGGTTTTCGTGAGCAAGCACTTTCTGCCATTCCGTTACGACTATCGCGAGGAATGGCTACGCCTGATCGACACGCTGGTGTCGCCGGAATCCAGGGCTCCGCTGCCGGAGCGGGTGATCAAGGGCGTAGCCCAGATCGTGGGCAGTCCGGCCGGCGTCCTGTGGATGCGGGATACCGATGGCGGACCGTATACCGCGACGGCCGGCTGGAATGCCCGCGAGTTGCCGGATGTGACGATTCCGGCGGACGACGTGGCGCTCCGTTTCATGCTGGAACGCCAGTGGACGATCGACACGGCGGAACTCACCCGTCGCCCGGAGTTGTACGGCGGCCTCAAGCGGCCCGTGTGGCTGGAGACTTTCCCGGATGCGTTGCTGATCGTGCCCTTGATCAGCAACGACGTGCTGATTGCCTTTATCGTGCTCTTCCAGTCGAGCTCGACCTTCCGGCTGACCTTCGAGGAAATCGATCTGCTGCGGACTTCCGGCCGGCAGGTTGCAGCGTTTCTGGCCCAGTACGAAGCGGATCAGAAGCTGGCCGAAGGCCGACAGTTCGAAGCTTTCAACCGGC
This sequence comes from uncultured Chromatiaceae bacterium, assembly GCA_964384525.1. Classification (GTDB taxonomy): domain Bacteria; phylum Pseudomonadota; class Gammaproteobacteria; order Steroidobacterales; genus SHZI01. Next base: position 497 of record CAYLKO010000034.1, on the reverse strand, counting down.
TCACTGCCTTCATCATGCACGATCTGAAAAACCTGATTGCCCAGCAGTCGCTGATGGTGCAGAACGCAGCCAAACACAAGAGCAATCCGGCATTTTTCGAGGATGCGATGGCCACCATCGACAATTCCGTGGCCCGCATGAACAAGTTGTTGCAGCAGTTGCAGAGCGGTGACACCACCGGGCCGCGACAACGCGTGGAGCTGGGCGATGCAGTGGCCGACGCCGTGGGTCGCTGCCGATCCCGTGAACCGGTGCCGGACCTGGTGAACAGCGCGCCGGAGGTCAGTGTGTGGATCGACCGGGAACGCTTCACCGCCGTGGTGGCCCACCTGATCCGCAATGCGCAGGAGGCGACGAGCCGCAGCGGCCGGGTGAGCGTCGCGGTGGTGCTGGCCGATGGCGGCGTCATGCTGACGATAGAAGACGCCGGCTGCGGCATGGAGCCGGAGTTCATCCGGACCCGATTGTTCCGACCCTACGACACGACCAAGGGCAGC
>CAYLKO010000033.1:0-28063 GCA_964384525.1 uncultured Chromatiaceae bacterium | reverse complement strand
CGTTCGCTTCGGCCATCCATGGCCTTCGCTCTCTTCACTCAGCCGGCGCCGGGCTGTCCTGCCCGGCTTGGCTTCGAGACCCGTGCTACACCCCCCAAGCCACCTGCATGCGGACCTGCCCACGGACACTCCCACTCAGCCCCGCAGAATCTCCCGCGCTGCATTGAACCCCGGGGCGCCTGTCACGCCGCCGCCGGGATGTGCGCCGGAGCCGCAGAGGTACAGGCCCTTGATCGGCGTCCGGTAGTCGCCGTAACCGAGTGCGGGGCGGGCGGCCCACAGCTGATCGAGGCCGAGGGCGCCATGGAAGATGTCGCCACCGGTGAGGCCGAAGCGTTCCTCCAGATCGAGCGGCGACAGCGCCAGTTGGCCCACGATGCTGGCGCGAAAATTCGGTGCATGCCGCGTAACGGTGTCGATGACGAGATCGGCCGCCTCGTCGCGGGCGTCGTGCCAGCTTCGGCCGTCTGGCAGGTGGTAGTCGAAGTGCTGGCAGAACAGGCTCGCCACGTGCGCGCCCGGCGGCGCCAGGCTGTCGTCCAGCAGCGAGGGAATCAGCATCTCGACGACCGGCTCGCGCGACATGCCATGGAGACGGGCCTCGGCGAAGGCGCGGTCCATGTAGGCGAGCGATGGGCCGATGATGATCCCGGCGGCAAGATGGTCGTTCGCCGGTCGATCGCCGGCAGGCCGGTACGAAAATTCCGGCAGCTCGGCGAGCGCCACATTCATGCGGAAGGTGGCGGAATTGCAGCGCCAGGTTTCCATGTGGGTGACGAAATCCGCCGGCAGGTCGGCGCGCTCCAGCAACTTCAGAAAGAGCAACTTCGGGCCCACATTGGCCGCCACCCGTCTGGCAGTGACCACGCGGCCGTCTTCGAGCTCCAGCCCGGTTACCTGCCCGGCTTCGGTCAGCACGCGCTTGACCGGTGCTTCCCGCTCGATCAGCACGCCGAGGCGTCCGGCCTCCCGCGCCATCGCCTCGGTGATGGCGCCCATGCCGCCAACCGCGTGGCCCCACACGCCCGGCTTGCCGTTGACCTCGCCAAAGGCGTGATGCAACAACACATAGGCACTGCCCGGGGTGTAGGGACTGGCGTAGTTGCCCACCACCGCATCGAAGCCGAACAGCGCCTTGATGGGATCGCTTTCGAACCAGTGGTCGAGCAGCTCGCCGGCACTGCGCGTGAACACGGCATGGACCTCGCGCTGGACAGCCAGCGGCAGGGCGCGAAAGTCGCGGCCGACGGACCAGGCGCTCCACAGATCCCGCAGGCGACTCAGATCGGTGGGCGGGGTCTTCAGCAACTGGCCGCGCAGCAGGCTCACGGCACGCTCCAGCATCGTGTAGTACGCCGGCAGGCGTTCGGCGTCGCGCCGGGAGAAGCGCGCCAGCCCGGTCACGGTGGCCGCGAGCCCCGGTCCGGCGCAGAAGCCATCGCCGTCCGGCAGCGGGATGAAGTTCTGTACCGGCCGCTCCAGCACCCTCAATCCATGCTCGGCCAGGCGCAAATCGCGGATCACCGCCGGATTCAACAGGCTGACGGTGTAGCTGGCGGTCGAATTGCGAAAGCCCGGATGGAATTCTTCGGTAACCGCCGCGCCGCCCACCACCGGTCGGCGCTCATACATGGCGACCTTGAGACCGGCCTTCGCCAGGTAACAGGCGCAGGTCAGGCCGTTGTGGCCGGCACCGATGATGAGGACGTCGTGGCGGCTGGCGGCAGGCTGCGGCAAGACGGGCGCCTTCATGATGTTGGCACTGAAGCGGCTAGCTTAGCGGGGATCGGAACACGATTGGCAGAGACCTCGATTAAGATCATCACCATGCCCTTCATGTCCCCGCCTCCCACGCCATCGCCCGACGAGCGGCGTGTCGATATCCAGTTCGCGGCCAAAGATGCCGGTTTGCGCAAGGACGTCCACGATCTGGGCCTGATCGTCGGCCAGCTGCTCGATGAGCAGGGCGGCGCGGCGCTGTTCGGCCGGGTGGAGCTGGCCCGCCGGGCGGCCATCGATGCCCGGGAAGGCAATCCGGAGGGCATGGCGCAACTGGAAACGCTGGTGGCGGCGCTGTCCCCTGGCGATCTGCAGGATTTCATCCGTGCGTTTTCCACCTATTTCCTGGCGGTGAATCTGGCCGAAACCGTGCACCGCATCCGGCGCCGGCGGCACTATCTGCGGGATGGCAAACACCGCCAGCCCGGCGGCCTTGAAGACACCCTGTTCGAACTCAAGGAAGCCGGCGTCACGCTGGACGAGATCCGGCGCTGCCTGTCGGTACTGCATGTGGACCAGGTGCTAACCGCCCACCCCACCGAGCCGACCCGGCGCACGATCCTGCGCCGGCAGCAGGACATCGTCCGGCGCCTGATCGACATGCAGAACCCGTCGTTGTCGCCCCGCGAACTGTCCGCGGATCTGGAGACCATCCGCGCGGACATCACCGGGATCTGGCAGACCGAGGAACAGCCACCCGGCGCCCGCACGATCGCTGCCGAACACGAGCAGATGCTGTTCTTCCTGACCGACTCCATCTACCGCGTGATCCCGGCGATCTACGAAAGCCTGGAAGATGCCCTGGCGGCAGCCTGGGGCCGGGAGGCCGGCGCCATCAAGCTGCCCGTCATGGTCCGCATGGCATCGTGGATCGGCGGCGACATGGTCGGGCGCAACGAGGTCACCGCGCGCACCATCCGCGAGACGCTGGCCCGACAGTGCTCGCTGGTGCTCGACCTCTACCACCGTGAATGCCGGGAACTGGCCGAAAAGCTCAGTCAGGGCACGACGCGCGTCGGCGTGTCGGCGGCGCTCACCGAACGGATCCGGATGTATTCCGGGCATTTCCCCAACGCGCTCGGCATCACGCCGCTGCGCCATCGCGAGATGCCGTATCGGGTGTTCCTGCGGCTGGTCATGGCCCGCCTGCACGCCACCTACAGCGAGGGCATTTACCCCTACAACGCGGCGGAGGAGCTGATCGATGATCTCAGGCTGATCGCCGACAGCCTGGAGGCGCACCGCGGGCAGCACGCCGGCCTCTTCGCCGTGCACCGGCTGCTGCGTCGGGTGGAGACCTTCGGTTTTCACCTGGTCACGCTGGATATCCGCCAGGAGGCGCTGGTCAACCGGCGCGTTGTTGGCCGCTACCTCGACGAACCGGACTGGATGGAGCAAACCTCCGCCCATCGGCTGGAACGCCTGCGACGCGCACTGGCCGACAACGAGTCGCCAACCGGCGACCTCGACAACGAAGCGAAACGGACTGTCGCCATCTTCGAGGCCATCGCCTTTTGCCGGCGGCGCTATGGCGAGCGCGCCATCGGGCCGTACATCATCAGCATGGCCGAGGGCGTCGACGATGTGTTGTCGGTGTTGCTGCTGGCCCAGTGGGGCGAGGTCCGCAAGCACAGCGGCTCCATTCCCCTGGACATCGCGCCGGCCTTCGAGACCATGCGCGGCATGGAGGGCGCCGCCAGCCTGATGGCGCAGCTGTATGCCGAACCGGTGTATCGCCAGCATCTGCAGACCCTCGACGGCCGGCAAACTGCCATGCCCGGCATTGCCGACAACAACGTGGAAAGCGACCTGATCTCGGCGCGCTGGGCGCTTTTGCAAACCCAGCGGCAGCTGCTGGCAGGCGCCACCGGCGCGGGCGTGTCGCTGCGCCTGTTTCATGGCCGGGGCGGCGCCATTGGCGCCGGCGGCGGCAAGGCGCATGTCGACATCGGCTGCGCGGCGGCAGGCGCCGTCAACGGTGGCGTGCGCGTGATCGAACAGGGCGAGCAACTCGCCAGCAAATATGGCGTGCGGGCCATTGCCCTGCGCTCCTTCGACCAGGCGCTGGCCGCCGGCATACGCAGCATGGTCCGACCGGGTGGCCCCCCGGCCGCCGCCGGCCACGCGGACTGGGAAAGTGCGCTGGATGTGGTGGCCGCCGCATCGCGCACCCACTATCAGGCTCTGGTGCTGCAATCCCCCGGATTTTCCACCTACTACCGGCTGGCCACGCCCGCCGACGTGATCGAGCGCATGCGGCGCGGCTCCGATGCCGAGGCCCGGCTCGCCGAAGGCCTGCTCGCCGCCGCCGGTACCGCACCGTGGGTCTTCGCCTGGACCCAGACGCGAAACATGCTGCCAGCCTGGTTCGGCTTTGGCGCCGGTCTCGACCAGGCACTGGAGCAGTTCGGCGACCAGACCCTGCAGGACATGCACGCCAGCTGGTACTTCTTCCGCACCCTGGTCAGCGATGTGGAGATCGCGCTCGCCAAGAGCGATCTCAGCGTGGCCATCCGCTATTCAGCCCTGGGTGGAAAACTGCACGACCGCTTCTTCGGCCGGATCCGTGACGAATTCGAACGGGCCACCGCTGCCGTGCTCCGCGTGAAGCAGCAGCAGGTGCTGCTCGAACAAAACAGCACGCTCCGTCGCTCGATCCGGCTCCGCAATCCCTATGTCGATCCGATGAGCGTGCTGCAGGTGAACCTGCTGCGGCGCTGGCGGGAGACCGGTGACGAGGAAGAGTTCAATGCGCTGGTGGCCAGCGTGAACGGCATTGCACGGGGGTTGCAGGAAACCGGTTGAGACTTGGTGGCTGGCGTCGTCGCCGGCGTGGAGGCAGGTAGACCCTTGGCGGCCTCTCCCGTCGTCGTCGCCGGGGCGGAGGCGGGAAATCCCCTGGCGGCCGGTGCGGGCGTACCCGTGGGCTCGCCAGGGGACTTCCCGCCTCCACCCCTGTATCGAGCCGCAAGAACTGGAACTCAAGAATGCTGTCCTACATCTTTCTGGCTTATGCGGTGGTTCATCTGGGGATCTGGCTGTGGGGCTGGAGACTCTGGGCTGCAACCGGCAGGCCGGTGGCGCTGCTGCTGGTGCTCATTTCCGGCACGCTGCTCTTCTACGACAACTTCCGCATCGGCATCGGCCGCTTCGTGGGCGAGGGTGAGCTGCTGTATCTGCTGTCGATACCGGCCTTCGCCTGGCACTGGACGATGCTGCCGTTGGTCGTGATTGCGGCAGGCGCCATCGTCCGGCTCGCCGGTTTCCGCTGGGCAGCGAGCCGGCTCGTCATGGGCTCTTTCTGTGTGGTTGCGGTGGCTTTGAGCCTCCACGACATCCCGAAGATCTTCAGCATGCAGCTGTACCCGGCCTGCCTCGCCGACACGCTCCGTTACTCGACCGCTGTCTCCGCGGGACAGCTCTGCCCCGGCGGCAGAGTCATTGCGGGAGGTGCCGGTACCGCACTGGTCGCGATCATCACCAATGCCATCGTGCTCATCGTCGGCATCGTCGTGTGGATCAAGCGGCGCTGGCCGTGGATGGCGGTCGGTGCAGGACTGATGTTCATCGCGGCGGGCGCATTTGCCGGCAAGCCCTACAGCCTGGTCGTCGCAAACCTCGGCGAAATCTGCTTCACGCTCGGCCTGATCGTCACCTGCGCCCACTTCGCCCGACAGAAGCAACGGAGTACGGCGCCGACGTGACAGGCTTGGGGGGCTATTGCGGGACGTTCGCTTCGGCCATCCATGGCCTTCGCTCTCTTCACTCAGCCGGCGCCGGGCTATCCTGCCCGGCTGGGCTTCGAGACCCGCAATAGCCCCCCAAGCCTGTCACGTCTGTTCAGCACCACGATTGCTGCCACCAGCAAGCTGCTGCTCGACCCAGTCAAGCACCCCTGCAACCCGCGGCGTGGCGAGCTTCCGCGCCTGGTGAAACGACAACCAGCGATATTCGCTGTGCTCCGGCCTGCCGGTGTCCGGGCTGGGCAACAGTTCGACCTGCTCCTGCTGCGTGCGCGCCAGGTAATAGCGCGCGATCTTGCCGCGGTTGTAGGGGCCGGTGTCGATGTGCACGTCGCCCCAGGGAAATTCCAGATCAATGAGGCCGGACTCCTCGCGGACTTCACGCAAGGCGGTCTGTCGCGGGCTTTCACCTGCTTCCATCAGGCCCTTGGGAAAATCCCAGTGGCGGAAGGCCCGCAACATCAGCACCCGCGGACCAGCGGCCGTGTCGCGCAGGATCACGGCACCACAGGACATGAGTTTGGCTGCGCTGCTCACATCTCGCGCAGCACGGTAACCGGTGGCTCGTTCACGGCGCGGCGGGTGGCGAGCGTGCCGGCAAGGCCCACGATCACAGCGCCGGACACCAGTCCCAGGGGCCACAACAGCGGACTCAGGGTGTAGTGCAGCTTGAAGGCATGGGTGGCAAGACTCCAACCCAGTGCGGTGGCGCCCAGCGAGGCCAGCACGCCGGCGAGGCTGCCCAGGGTGATGAATTCCACGGCGATGCCCTGCAGGATCTTCCTGCGCGGTGCACCGAGCGTGTGCAGGATCGCACTCTCGAAGCGCCTCTCGTCACGCGTGAGCTGGATGGCCGCGAGCAGCACGACGACACCAGCGCCCAGCGTGAACAGGAACACATACTGCACGGCCAGCGACGCCTTCTCGATGACGGACCGGATCTGCGCCAGAACCACATCGAGATCGAGCACGGTCACACCGGGGAACTGACGCACCAGCGTGGAGAGGATCGCCACCCGATCGCGGGGCACATACACGCTGGCGAGCCAGGTCTGGGGCAGATCGGCGACGGCGCCGGGCGACAGCACCACGAAGAAGTTCGGCTGCAGGGAGTCCCATTCGATGGTCCGCAGGCTGGTGATGGGTGCGCGGATGTCTTCACCGGCGACATTGAAGGTCAGCGTGTCGCCGATGCCGACGCCGAGATTGGCGGCCATGTCGGCATCCAGGGAAAACTGCAGGCTGCCGTCATAACCGGCGCCCCACCAGCGTCCGACGCTTATCTTGTTGCTCGCCGGCAGGGTGTCGGTCCAGGTCAGGTTGGCTTCCCGCTGCAGAAAGGCCGTGCCCTGGGCGTTGTTGCCCGTGTAGTTTTCCACAGGCACGCCGTTCACCGCACTCAGTCGCCCGCGGATCAACGGCAGCGCCACGGGTTCCTGGCCGACCTCCTGCCGGAAGAAGGCCCGCAAGCCCGGCAGCTGCTCCGGCTCGATGTTGAGCATGAAGTGGTTCGGCGCATTGGCCGGCAGGGTTTGTTCCCAGGTCTTCAGGATGTCGTTGCGGACCACGCCGAGCAGCAGGAGCACCATGAGGCTCAGGCCAAAGGCCACGATCTGCACCACGCTCTCGCCGCCCCGGCGCGCGATATTGGCGAGCCCGTAGCGCCAGGCAATGCCCGCGGCGCCACGGAAGCGGCGCAAGCCGGCCACCAGCAGCCAGCCCAGGCCAACGGACACGATCGCCGTAACCACCAGGCCGCCGCCGATCAGCATGAGGAGCAGCGGGTCACGCACGATGATCAGGAGCAAGGCCGCGAGCGCCAGCAGTGCAACGCCATAGGTGATCACACTGCCGAGCCGGGCCGGCGGCAGATCCCGGCGCAACACGCGCATCGGCGGGGTCCGACTGACGCTCAGGAGGTGCGGCAAGGCAAAGCCGACCACCACCGTGGCCGCGGTCAGCACGCCCAGCATGAAGGGCTGCCCGGATGCAGGCGGCAACACGAAGCCGACGAATTCGGCGGTGATCAGCTGCAGCCCGTATTGGGCGGCATAGCCCAGGGCAACGCCGACCACGGCAGTCAGCACGATCACCAGCAGCAGTTCGACCAGCGCCACCGAGATGACAAAGCCCCGGGTGGCGCCCAACGTCTTCTGCAGGGCAACGTTGTCCTGATGGCGCAGGGCGTAGCGTCGCGCCGCCATCGCAGCGGCGACGGCCGCCAGGATCACGGTGACCAGCGATGCCAGCGACAAAAAGCGTTGCGCCCGGTCGATCGCCGCATTGATCTGCTCACCGGCATCTTCACGACTGCGCAGGCTCTCGTCGGCGCGCAATTGGGCTTTGAGCTCCTTCTGGAAGCGCGCCACCTGTGCCTCGCTGCCGGCATACAGCTGATGCCAGGTCACGCGGCTGCCGGGCTTCACCACCCCGAAGGTCGGCACATCCGCAAGGTTCACCATCAGGCCAGGAGCCAGATTGACGAAACCGATGTTCTGGTCCGGCTTGTATTGGAGGATGCGGGTGATGTGCAGGGACTTCTCGCCCACCGTGACACGATCGCCTACCGACAAGCCCAGACGACCGAGCAGGCCGGGCTCGGCCCAGGCCTCACCGCGCCCCGGAATGCCGGTTGCGGGCCGGCCGTTGCCGAACAGCGTGTCGGCCACGATGCGCTCGCCGCGGAGCGGGTAGTTGTCACTCACCGCGTCGACCGCGGCGAGCGCCGTCTGCTCGCCGGCCAGCACCACCGTGGGAAAGCTCAAGGTTTCGGCGGTGGCAAGCCCCAGTGCCGTGGCCTCATCCAGGTAACGGGCTGGCAGCGGCGTGGCTGCACGCACCACCAGATCGGCAGCCAGCACCTGGCTTGCCTGCTCTTTCATGGCGGCGCCAACGCGATCGGTAAAGAAGCTCACCGCCGTCATGGCGGTGACGGCGACGATCACGGCGGCAAGCAGCATCGCCAGTTCGCCGGCCCGGAGATCACGGCCGAATGCCCGTAGCGCGAAGCGCAGGACTTTCAAGGTGCGCCTCAGGCAACCACGCTGTGGGTATCGACCGTGCTGGCATCCTGCACGTTGCCGTCGATTCTCCCGGCATCGATATGGAGAGTCCGGCTGCAGCGCGCGGCCAGCTCGCGCTCATGCGTCACCAGCACGAGGGTGGTGTGCGCCTTGGCGTTGAGCTCGAAGAGCAGGCGGCCGATGCGTTCACCGGTCACGCTGTCGAGGTTGCCGGTGGGCTCGTCGGCAAACAGGATCTCCGGCCGCATCACGAAAGCCCGCGCCAGCGCCACCCGCTGCTGTTCGCCACCGGAGAGCTGCCTGGGGTAGTGGCCGAGGCGCGCACCGAGCCCCACCGTATCCAGTGTTTCCCGGGCCACGGCGCCGGCCCGTGCTTCACCGGCGAGCTCCAGCGGCAACATGACGTTTTCCAGCGCCGTCAGCGACTGGATCAGATGAAAGGACTGAAACACGAAGCCGACCCGGCGGGCCCTGAGCTGCGCCCGGCCGTCCTCATCGAGCGCCGTCAGTTCCTCGCCGCACAGCCAGACCTTGCCACGTGTCGGCTGATCCAGGCCGGCCAGCAAAGCCAGCAGCGTGGTCTTGCCGGAGCCCGACGGCCCGACCAGCGCCACGGATTCGCCGCGGCCGATTGCCAGGCTGACGTTGTCGAGGATGGTCAGCGTCCCTTCGGGGCTGCTAACCTGCTTCGTCAATCCCTCGGCACGCAGCACGCTATCCATGCAACCCAACTTCCGCCCAGTTTCCAGAATCCGTTTCCGCACGCGACTGTTCGGCGTGCTGGTCTTGATCGCTGCCGCTGCCGCATTGCCCCGGATGACCTGGGCCGATGCGGTTCCGGGCCGGTCCACGCCCGAGAGCCTGGCCCGCACCATCCTCATCATGGGTGACAGCTTGAGTGCCGGTCACGGCCTCAACCAGGCGGATGCCTGGGTCACGCTGCTAGGCGAACGACTACGCGCTGAAGGTTACGGCTATGCCGTCGTGAATGCCAGCATCACCGGCGACACCACCACCGGTGGCGCAAAGCGGCTGCCGCGCGCCCTGGCGCTGCATCGGCCGGCGATCGTGATCATCGAGCTGGGCGGCAATGACGGCCTGCGCGGCACGCCCGTCGAGGTCATCCGCCGGAACCTCGCGACCATGATCGAAGCCTGTCAGCGGGCCGGCGCCCAGGTGATCCTGGCCGGCATGCAGATCCCGACCAATTACGGCGGTGCCTACACTCAGGCCTTCGCGGCGGTGTATCCCGCGCTCGCCAGCGAGTACCGGGTCGGACTGATCAAATTCCTGCTGAACGGGATCGCGCTCAAGCCGGAGCTGTTCCAGGCCGACGGCATTCATCCCGGGACGGCGGCGCAGCCGCTGATCGTTGACAACGTGTGGCCAGTGCTCCGGCCGCTGCTGAAAAAGCCGGCGGGTGCAACGACCGTCAGCAGAGCCGCGCAATCGTCTCCTGAATAGCCTCGGCCGCAGCGCGCGGATCGACGGCATCCCGGATCGGCCGACCCACGACGATGTGGTCTGCGCCATCCCCGAAGGCCTGCTCCACGGTGACGACGCGCTTCTGATCATCGGTGGGCCGGTTCTCCACCGGCCGGATGCCGGGCGTGACGATCAGCAATCGCGAGTCGATGGCGCGGCGCATGGCGGGCAGCTCCAGACCGGAGGCCACCACCCCGTCGCAACCGGCCTCGAGTGCGCGGCGGGCGCGGGACAACACCAGCGCTTCCACGTCGCACTGGAAACCCAGGTCATCGAGGTCACCGCGATCGAGGCTGGTGAGCACCGTAACGGCCAGGATCTTCAGTTCACCCTTTGCCGCAGCGGCTGCTTCCATGATGCCCTGATTGCCGTGAATCGTGGCAAAGCTGATGCCCCGCCGGGCGAGCAGCGCAATCGAGCGGCTCACCGTGGCCGGCACATCGAAGAGCTTCAGATCGGCGAACACGCGCTTGTCCCGCGCCAGAAGCCAGTCCACCAGTTCGAAATAGCCGCCGGCGGCCATCAGCTCGAGACCGAGCTTGTAAAAGGTGACGGCGTCGCCGAGCTGCTCCACCACCCGCCGGGCCTCGGTTGCATCGGGCACATCGAGGGCAAAGATCAGGCGATCGCGGGGGTCCGGGACATTGTTGCTGATGGCCATGGCGCTAGTTTACGGAACCTTGGCCCGCCGATCGACCAGACGACGATAGCTGGCGTAGGCAAAACGATCGGTCATGCCGGCCACATAGTCGGCAACCGCACGGGCCCGGCCAGCCGTACCGCTTTCATCCTCCCAGACGCGCGCCCGGGCCGCATGCTCGGGCGGCAGCTCGTTCAGGTCGGACAACAGCCGCTCGAAAACCGCTTTCAGCATCTCCTGCGCCCTGGAGGTGATGTCGATGACCTGCGGATGGCTGTACAGATGGCGGCGCAGGTAGCGCTTCAACTTCAGGTGGTCGCTGCCGATCGCCGGGCTGAAACCGATGAGCGGCCCGGGCAGGGCGCGGACATCGTCGCTGCTGCCTGGCTGTCGTGCAGCGATATGGTGCCGGCTGGTCTCGATGAGGTCGGTCACCGCCTCATTGATCATGGCGCGGATGGTCTCGTGGATGATCACCCGGCGCGACGCGCCCACGCCGCGGCGCTGCACCGGCTCGTAGTGCCGGCGAAACAGCGGCACGCTGCACAAGGCCTGTTCCGACAGCAAGCCCGAACGCAGCCCGTCGTCGACATCATGGTTGTTGTAGGCGATCTCGTCGGCGAGGTTGGCCACCTGTGCTTCGAGGCCGGGTTGCCGCCGCTCGAGAAAGCGCAGCCCCAGCTCGCCTGCCTTGCGGGCATCGCGCTTCGAGCAGTGCTTGAGGATGCCCTCGCGGGTTTCGAAACAGAGATTCAGGCCCGGAAAGGCCAGATAGCGCTGCTCCAGTTCATCGACGACGCGCAGCGATTGCAGGTTGTGTTCAAACCCGCCCCAGGGCTTCATGCAGGCATTCAGTGCATCCTGCCCCGCATGGCCGAATGGCGTGTGGCCGAGGTCGTGGGCCAGCGACACCGCTTCGATCAGCTCGACATTCAGGCCCAGCGCCCGGGCCACCGTTCGGCCGATCTGCGCCACCTCGAGCGAGTGCGTCAACCGGGTGCGATACAGATCCCCTTCGTGATTGACGAACACCTGGGTCTTGTAGACCAGCCGGCGAAAGGCGCTGGAGTGGATGATCCGGTCGCGATCACGCTGGAATTCACCGCGATAGGGATGCCTGGGTTCCGGATACCGGCGTCCGCGGCTCTGGCGTTCGTGGGCTGCCCATTTGGCGAGCTTCACCGTATGAATTGCTCGCGCAGGTAATCGGCAAGCTCGTGGGGCGCATAGTCCGCCGTGATCTGCGCCTCACCGATGCGATCGAGCAGCACGAGGCGGATCTGCCCTGCCATCACTTTCTTGTCGAGGCCCATCGCTGCCAGAAACCGGCCGGGGTCCGCCGGTGGCGGGGCGATGGGCAAATGGAGGCGCGTGTACAGGCGCCGGATCCGGTCGACATCGGCTGAATCCAGCCGGCCGAGCCGTGCCGAAAACTCGGCTGCCATGCAGGTGCCGGCCGCCACGGCCTCACCATGCAGCCATTCCCCATAGCCCGAGAGCAGCTCGATCGCGTGCCCGAAGGTGTGGCCCAGGTTCAGCAGCGCTCGCCGGCCATGCTCGTGTTCGTCCTGGGCAACCACCTCGGCCTTCAGTTCACAGGAGCGCCGGATGATGTGGCCCAGGGCTGCCGGATCACGGCGCAGCAGGGCATCCGCCTGCTGCTCGAGCCAGGCGTACAACTCCGCATCGGCGATCAAGCCGTACTTCACGACTTCCGCAAAGCCCGCGGCCAGTTCACGGTCCGGCAGCGTCTGCAGGGTATCGGTGTCGGCCAGCACGCAGAGCGGCTGATGGAAAGCGCCCACCAGATTCTTGCCGCCCGGATGATTCACCCCCGTCTTGCCGCCGACGGCGGAATCCACCTGGGCCAGCAGGGTGGTCGGCACCTGGATGAACGCCACGCCGCGCTGGTAGATGGCCGCGGCAAAGCCGGCGATGTCGCCGATCACGCCACCACCCAGCGCCACGACGATGCAGTCGCGCCCGTAGCGCGCCTCGACCAGTGCATCCAGCACCCGGTTCACGGTCGCCATGGTCTTGTGTTGCTCGCCGTCCGGCAGGATCACCGTGGCCACGCGCGATCCGGCCAGCAGGCCCTTGAGCGGTTCCAGGTAGATCGGCGCGACGGTGGCGTTGCTCACCACCATGACATCGCGCCGCACCAGTTGCGGCGCCAGCACTTTCCGGTTGGCCAGCAACCCGCTGCCGATCAGGATCGGATAACTGCGATCCCCCAGTTCAACCTGCAACGTGATCAGCATGACGGCATGTTACGTCGAATATCCCGCACCACCGAAGACACGCGACGGCCGTCGGTCTCGACGATGAGGTGGGCGATCTCGCGAAACTGCGGATCCCGGATCGCCATCAGCCGGCTCAGGATTTCCCGGGGCTCGCCGCCTTTCAACATCGGCCGCTCATGGCCCCGTCGGGTGCGTTTCAGCTGCTGGTCGATCGTCGCGTGCAGATACACGACAAAACCGCGGCTGTGGAGCAGGGCGCGGTTGCCCGGATGCTGCGCCGAGCCACCCCCGGTGGCCAGCACGATCCCCGGCAGTTCGGTCAGCTCCTCGATTACCTTCGATTCCCGCTGGCGGAAGCCCTCTTCCCCCTCCCGCTCGAAGATAAAGGGAATATCAACGCCACTCCGTTCCTCGATCACGTCATCGCTGTCGATGAACGGCCGGTCGAGCTCGCGCGCCAGCCGGCGACCGACCGCCGACTTGCCGGAACCCATCGAGCCGACGAGGAAAATGCTCTCAAGCGTGCTGGCGGTGGTCATGTCGCGCAGTGTTGTGGATGGGTTCCGGGGCGTCAACCAAATGAACAGGCCGGCTTGCGCCGGCCTGTTCATTTGCCATGTCACCTTGCGGTGATCAGCTGAAGCCCATCAGGGAGGCGGCACCGCACAATCGGTGGCCGGATTGCCGGTCAACGGAATATCCTGGCCGTTAATATCCTGGCCGTTGTTAGGGCCAAACGGACTGCTCTGGTTCGGCGGCGACTCGCTCTCGGACTTGACGTCATCTGCCAGCACTTCCAGCGTGAAAAGGCTGGATTCGCTGAACTCCGTCCCGCCGGTGACACTGGCCTTCGCGGTCAGCCGGGTCTTCACCCACATCGCGTAGTTCTGCGGATAGAACACGCAGACCCGGGCACGGCCCTGACTGTTGGTCACCACGTTGGCCGAGGTGCCCTGGCCGCCAGCGCTGGCACAGGGATTGCCGAGCGGCGCCGACTCCGGCACGGCGGCCACCAGCGCGATGTTGCCGGCTTCGATCTTTTCGCTGCCGTTGAAGTCTTCGTTCGGGTCCAGGATACCGTTGGAATTCGCGTCTTCATCCGGGCACCAGACTGGCGATACCGGCGGTGCGTACTGCCAGACCGGATCCTGGTAGGTCAGGAAACCCTTGGCATATGCATTCGACCGGATGCTGGCCTGCACGGTCTTGTTGGCCACGGCATTGCCTTCCACGTCGGTAACCAGGATCACCCACTCCTTGGCATAGGTTGCCGTGCCGACTTCGAACAGGGTGTTGCCGGTACCCAGGGTCAGGAAGAGCTCCTGCCGGGCCACCGTCAGTGCCACCGTGTCCGTGATGCCGGTGTTCTGCACGGTGGCGCGGATGATCACGCCGTTGGCCGCACTGGGGCTCGAGCCGCCGGTATACACGGACTTGGCCCGTCCCTGACTGTCGGTGACGTCGGTGCCGACTGACAGCGAACCGCTGGTCAGGTCCGCGTCAACCAGAAACTCGATCACCTGATTCTTGACCAGATTGCCGGCGCCATCCCGCACCTGTGCCGTCAACTCGCTCTGCTCGCCCGCACCCACGGTCAGCGGGGAGGCCTGGAGTTCGATGGTTGCCGGCGTGGTGGCAACGAATTCGATGTTTCGGCTGGTGGTGGTAGATTCCGGATTGGTTGCCGTGATGACGGCGGGGCCAGCGGTGGCCGCCGAGATGGTGACGCTGGCATCACCGGCGCCGTTGGTCACGGCTGTCGAAGCAGAGAGCGTGCCCCGCGTGCTGGAAAACTGGATGGTCTGGCCCGCCTGTGGCGCCCCGTTCTTCGACCAGTTCACCGTCAAGGCCTGCGCAACACCCAGATTGACCTCGGTGCCGGCCACCGGGGCCGTGAAGCTGAAGACGTCACCGGAAATGGCAATGGGTTTGGTCGTGGTCAGGCCCAGGCCTGCGGCAGTGATGGTGTCATTGCCGGCCGCGCTCGCCGTGACCGTGAACGGCACGTTGCCGGTGCCATCGGTGGTGAGCGACGGCGCCAAGATGCTGTTGCCGGTTGCCGAGGTCAGCGTGACCGTGGTGCCGGCGATCCCGGCGCCCTTGGAGTCCTTGGCCACCACCGCAAACGTACCTGTATCGCCAGACGCGAGCGAAGCCGGGCCGGTGATCGTCAAGGTCGTGCCGACGACCGCGATATTCACCGAGCCGCTGATGGTACCGGCCGTGGCGGTGATGGTGATGTTGCGGTTGGCCGGATTGGTGCCATTGGAAAGCTGGGCGAGTGCCAGTCCCGCGCCGTCCGTGGTGGGCTGGGTGACCGCCAGGGAGCCGGAGGTCGCGCCGAAAGTGACGGGGATATCGGTGAGGACTGCGTTGTTCGCGTCCTTCACCTGCGCCGTGACCGTGACGGTGGTTGCGCCACCCTGGTCAGACAGCAATTGCGGGCTGGCTGCCAGCAGCGTGACATTGGCAACTTGTCCGCCACTGCCACCACCCGGGCTGGTGATGGTGTTGCCGCCACCGCCGCCGCAGGACATCAGCACGGCCGATGCCACGAGCAGGCACAAAGAATTTAGTTTTCTAAACACGATGACTCCCTCACCACTGCCGGACGGCCATCAATCCCGCCTGGCTGTTCCCTTGAGACGTTGAACGCTTAGTAAATGTTGGAACCTTCCCGCAGGATCTTCGGTGTCACGAAAATCAGCAGTTCCGACTTGTTCGAGACCTTGCGCGTGGAGCGGAAGAGCACGCCCACGCCGGGAATGTCGCCCAGCACCGGAACCTTGGTGTTGTCCTGCGATTCCTCGGTCTCGTAGATGCCGCCCAGAACCACGGTCTGGCCGTTGTTCACCAGCACCTGGGTCTGGATGGCACGCGTGTCGATGCTGGGCACGGAACCGCCCCGCTCGTTGGTCACCACCGCGCCGACGCTGTCCTTGGTGACCTGCAGATCGAGGATGATGCGATCATCCGGCGTGATCTGCGGAGTCACGGTGAGGCTCAGCACGGCTTCCTTGAACTGCGTGGTCGTGGCGCCGCTGGAAGCAGATTCCTGATAGGGAATCTCCACACCCTGGCGGATGGAGGCTTCCTTCTGGTTGGCGGTGATGACGCGCGGCGAGGACACCACCTCGCCCCGGCCCTCGGCCTGCAGGGCCGACAGCTCGAGATCAACGAGGTAATCGTCATCGAGCAGCGCCAGGGCCAGCTTGCCGGCCGGATTGGCCACGGGCAGATTGACGTTGTAGCGGTCGTTCAGCGCCGGAATCGTGACCGGGAAGGGCTGTCCGCTACTGTTGATGTTGCCGATTCCGGAGTTGACGATCGTGTCGGTGCCGGAGCCCGAACCGGTGATGGCCACAAGGCCATCGCCCCGATCCTTGACGCCCGTGACGCCCCAGCGGATGCCGAGATCGCGGCTGAAGTCGTCCCGGACGATGACGATGCGGGATTCGATCAGCACCTGGCGGACCGGGATATCCAGCGTGCCGACCAGACGGCGGATCTCCGTGATCCGTTCGGGAACATCCTGCACGAGCAGCGTGTTGGTGCGCTCGTCGATGGCGACGGAACCCCGCTCGGAGAGCAGCGAGCTGCCCTTGCCCCCGCGCATCAGGGCGGCCAGGTCACCGGCCTTGGCGTAATTCACCTGGATGTATTCGGAGACCAGCGGCTCCAGCTCGCGGATTTCCTTGCGGGCCTCCAGGTCGGCCTTCTCGCGCGCGGCGATCTCGTCGGCCGGCGCCACGATGATCACGCCGCCGTTCTCGCGCATGTCGAGGCCCTTGGTGGCGAGGACGATGTCCAGCGCCTGATCCCAGGGCACGTTCTGCAGCCGCAGGGTGACATTGCCCTGCACCGAATCGGAAACGATGATGTTCCGGCCGCTGACGTCGGCCAGCAACTGCAGGACGGCACGGGTTTCGATGTCCTGGAAGGAGAGGGTCAGCCGTTCGCCCTTGTACTCGCGATCCTTGCTGAACAGGGTGGGCTTGGCATCGACAGCCGCCTTGACGACGGGCGACACTTCAACCGAGAACTGGTTGTCCGACTGATAGGCCAGTTCCTCGAAGGGCAGCTTGGCGGCAATCGTGATCCGCGAGCCGTTCGGGGTGCGACCGGCTTCGATCAGGTTCACCGGCGTCGCAAAATCCTTGACGTCCAGCCGCTTCAGCAGGCTGTCCGGCAGCGTCGTGCCGCTGAAGTCGAGGAGGATGCGATCGCCTTCCTTGCGGACGTCGACCGGGGTGCCGGGATCGGACAGCGTGACGATCACGCGACCACCGCCATTTTCCCCCCGGCGAAAATCCAGGTTGGTGATGCTGCGGCCGGCAGCGGCCACGGGAGTGCCTGCCGACGATGCGGCCTGGCTGGTGCCGCCGGCTGGTGCCGTAGCGGTTGGTGCCGGGAAGCTGGCGACCGACGCAGCGCTGCTGCCCGGCGCGTCCAGCGTCACCACGATGGCGTTGCCTTCAACACGGGTCTGGTAGGGCACCATGGAGTCGAGGTTCAGGACCACGCGGGTCCGGCCGTTGGCTTCGGCCGCCAGAACGGTATCCAGCGGACCGACCTTGACGTCCTTGCGGCGGCTCTTCAGCGCGAGGGAAGTGGCCGGCAGATCGAGCGAGATGCGGGCCGGGTTGTCGATGGTGAATGACAGCGGGGCCGAAGCCGGCCCGTAAGTTACCAGCCGCTGCTCGATGCGATTGCCGGCCAGCGGCTGCACCTGGATATCGGTGAGCTGATTGCCGGCCGGAACCTGGGCCTGGGCGATCGCCAGGCCACCGAAAATCAACATCAGCCCGGCAAGCCCCAGCCTGGCAAACGCTGTCGCGAAATATCGGCCGGCGGCCGTGGCCCACCCTGCCGGTATCCCGCTACCGTCATTGCCCGAAGTCGTGCTCATCATCCCGTACTCCCAAACCATTCTGTGTCGGCCACCAGCCATGCGCATCACCCGTCAATTCTTCAGGGCGATCGCTGCCGATCGCTTGTAGAAACTGCCTGCGCCGTCCGGCACCAGCTCTTCGATCTTGATTTCCGAGGGCGTCACGGCCACGACGCGCCCGTCGTACTGGCCGATATAGTTGCCCGGACGAACCTTGTGCAGCAGACCATCCTGGGTCTGGACGAGGCCGAAGGTGTAGTTGCCCTGACTCAACGTACCAGCCATCGCCAGCGTATCGATCGGGAATTGCTCGAGATATTCCTTCGGTCGGGCCGAATCCGGTCGCGGACCGGTGATGCCGGCACGCCCGGCCGGCCGATCCGGCACGAACGGCGAGCGCAGGTTGTCATCTTCGTAGCTGAAGGTCTCGTAGGGCTTGACCTGCGGCAGCGGGTCGATGCGGCCACCGGGACGCGCCTTCACCTGGTCTATGTACTTCTCGAGGTCGGATTGGCCGGCGCCGCAGCCCGTCAGCGCCAGGGACATCAACAACAAGCCGGCCGTTGCAGAAAAACGCATCAACATCAACCCTTTTGGTTTGCCTTGGGCGCTGGCTTGCCCTTGCTCGTCTCGCGGGTGGTGCGACTCTTGCCTTTGCTGTTGGTCGCCTTGGCATCGGCAGCGGCAGCTTCAGCCACTTCACTCTCGTCGAGATAGCGATAGGTCTTGGCGGTGACGTTCAGCGTCAGGTCATCGAAGGTTGCATCCTTGGTTCTGGGCCCGATCTCGACATCATGGAGCGTCACGATGCGGGGCAGGGCGGCGATGTCGCTGACGAACTTGCCGAACTCGTGATAGGAGCCGGACAGGCGGATCTTGATCGGTTTTTCGGCATAGAAATCCTTGCGGACCTCGTCGCCAGGCTGGAACAGCTCCTCCTGCAGGCCGGCGGCCAGTCCGGTCTGGGAGATATCGACGAGCAGGTTCGGAATCTCCGTCTTGCCCGGCAACTGCCGCAGCATGGTGCCGAACGAACGCTCGATCTCGGCGAGCTGCGCCTTGTAGGCGCTGAAGTTGGCGGCCTTTTTCTGCTTGGCCTCGAAACTGGTCTTGAGAACCTTCTCCTCCGCCTGGGCCTTTTCCAGCAGCGGCATCTGGGTTTTCCAGACCAGCAGATAGAACGCGCCAATGGTGACCACAACGAAGGTCACGACCATGAAGAAGGCCTGGATCGGCAGCGGCCAACGGCCGATATCGTTGATGTCGAGGCTCTTCAGTTCTTCGAGGAAGTTCATGGCCGGGCCTCCTCGTCGGACGCTGAAACCTGGCTGGCATGGACCGTGAACAGCGAAGAGCGGCCAACGAACTCACCGGTTTCAACCGGGCCGACCGTCTTCTTCTTGCCGGAAACATCCTGGACTTCGACAACCTGCAGGTCCGGCTTGGCCAGCCACTTGGATTTGTCGATGTTGCGCATGAAGGCCGATACGCGGGTGTTGGACTCGGCACTGCCCTTGATCTCCAGCCGGCTGCCCGTCTGCTTCACTTCAGTCAGGCGGACACCATCCGGCAGGGTTTTCACCAGTTCATCGAACAGATGGACCTCTTCCGGCCGGCTGCGCTGGAGTTGCTCGATGATCTCCATGCGAGCCAGCAGCCGATCCTTCTTGGTTTCAAGGTCGAGGATTTCCTCGATCCGTTTGTCGAGGCTGGTGATTTCGGCCTTGAGCAGATTGTTGCGATCGGCCTGGTTGTCGATGATCCCGTTCATCACCAGATTGGAGGCAAGCACCGCCAGAGCTGCCGCGCCCACGGCCACTCCCAGACCGATGAAGAACTGATTGCGCCGACGAGTCTGGAGCTCGGCCCGCCAGGGCAGCAGATTTATTCTGGGCATATCAGTCGAAACTCCGCAGTGCCAGCCCGCACGCCGTCAGCAACGCCGTGGCATCCCGTCGAATGCCTTGGGATTTTGCCTTGCTCGCGATTTTCATTTGTCCGAGCGGATCACCAATTTCAGTGGGAATCCCCACCTTGCTCGAGATCATGTCGGCGACACCGGGGATGTTCGCGCAGCCGCCACAAACCAGAATCTGGTCGGGCTGTTCGCGACCACCGCCTGATGCCAGGAAGAACTGCAGCGACCGGCTCACCTGCTGGGTCATGTCGTCGATGAAGGGCACCAGCACCTCGGGTTCGTAATTGCCGGGCAGGCCACCTTCCTTCTTGGCGCGACCGGCGTCCTCCAGGCTGAGGCCGTAGGTCCGCATGATTTCCTCGGTGAGCTGCTGGCCACCGAAGGAGAAGTCGCGGGTGTAGATCACCCGCATGTCCTTCAGCACGCTGAAGGTGGTGTTGCTGGCGCCGAAATCCACGATCGCGACCAGGTGATCCATGCCGCCATCAGGCATCTGGTGGGCGAGCAGATTGCAGGCATTTTCCAGGGCGAATGGCTCGACATCGACCACCTGGGCGTTCAGTCCGGCAGCCTCGACCGCGGCTTTTCGTTGGTCCACGTTCTCGGTGCGGGTGGCAACGAGCAGGACGTCGAGCATTTCGGGATCGCTGGCTGACGGGCCCATCACCTCGAAATCGAAGCTCACTTCCTCCATCGGGAAGGGAATGTACTGGTCGGCCTGGATTTCAACCTGGCCCTCGAGTTCCCGGGCGGACAGGCGTCGTGGCATCTGGATGATCTTCGTGATCGCCGCATCACCGCTGATGGCAATGGCGGCATCCCGGGCACTGACGCCGGCACGCTTGATCGCCCGTCGTATCGCCTCGCCCACGGCCGGCGCATCAACGATGGTTTTTTCGTTGATGGCGTTGGGGGGCGTGGGCTCTGCGGCGTAGCTCTCTGCGCGATAGGACTTGCCGCTCTGCGACAGCTCGACGAGCTTGATCGAAGAGGTCGTTATGTCAAGGCCGATCAACGGCCTGGAACGTGAGCCGAAAAGCACTGCTTTTCCCTTCTAACTCCGGAGGTTGTGCGAACAACGTCTTCGGCGCGTCACAACCGCGATTTAACCATATATCACCGCCAAGAGAAACGCGACGTGATGCATTTCACTGGCCGGCCATATACCGGTCTTCAGGACACGAGTACACCAGAGCTGAGGGAGATCGAATGCGAGCGGGTGCGAACTGCGAACGCGAAAGAAGGCGCTTTGCCGTTCGGCAGCCCCGCTATCATAGGACCCTGCACCCCTCGTGGCACCTGCGTGGCGGCAGATGCCGCACCTTGCGCAGTCCCGTAGACCGGTGGCTTTGCGTCCCCACCTTTCAGCGGGTTTGCCCAAAAACCGGAGTCAATATGCATAATCGTCCCAAGCGGCGCAAGGTACTTTTCCCGCTTCTGCAATGAAATTCCTGATCCGGGCAATTCTGGGGCTGGCGGGCATCGCCTTGAGTCTCGCGATCGCGGCTGGCGCAGCCGGCGCGGCGGCGTGGTATTTCCTGTCGCCAGGGTTGCCATCCGTGGAAACGATACGGGATGTGCCGCTGCAGATGCCGCTGCGTATCTATTCCCGTGACGGGCGTCTCATTGCCCAACTCGGCGAGTTCCGCCGTACGCCCGTGCGCTACGACGAAGTGCCCGAAGTGATGGTGCACGCGGTGCTCGCCGCCGAGGACGATCGATTTTTCCAGCATCCGGGCTTCGACTATCAGGGCCTGATGCGGGCCGGCATCAACTATTTCCTGACGGGCCGGCGCACCCAGGGTGGCAGCACGATCACCCAGCAACTGGCCCGCGCCTACTTCCTGACACCGGAGCGAACCTTCGTCCGCAAGGCCCGGGAGTTGCTGCTTGCCCTGCAGATCGAGCAGGCCTTCAGCAAGGAAGAAATCCTGGCGCTGTACCTGAACAAGATTTTTCTCGGCCAGCGCGCGTATGGCATAGCGGCAGCGGCCGAGGTGTATTTCGGCAAGAACCTGAAGGATCTAAGCATTGCTGAAGCGGCGCTGCTCGCCGGCATCCCCAAGGCACCATCGCAACTCAACCCCGTCTCCAACCCGGAACGGGCCGGCGAGCGGCGGGCCTATGTGCTGCGGCGGATGCGGGCGCTGGACTTCATCGATCAAACCGGATTCGAGACGGCACTGGCCACTCCAGTGGAGTCCCGGTTGCATGGGCCCGACGTGGAACTCGACGCCCCCTACATCGCCGAAATGGTGCGCGCCGAGATGGTGGCGCGCTTCGGCTCCACCGCGACCAGTGCGGGCTACAGCGTGGTGACCACGGTCGCCAGCCGGCTGCAGGCCAGCGCCGAGCGCGCCTTGCGTACCGCGCTCCTGGAATACGATCGACGACACGGCTATCGCGGCCCGCTGGAACATGCCGTCCTGAGCCGCCTCGATGCGAGCCTGCCGCGGGAAGCGGCGCTGCAGCGGCTGCTGGATGCCTACCCCACCCACCCCGACCTGTTCCCCGCCGTGGTTACCGCACTGCCCGGCAATAATGCGGCGCGCTTTTTCGTGCACGACATCGGCACCGTCACCGTGCCGTGGTCGGAACTTCACTGGCGCACGTTCATCGACGACAGCACCGTCGGCCCCGCGCCACGCACTGCGCACGACATGGTCGCCGTGGGTGATGTGGTGTATCTGTTGCGCACGGTCAACCGCGGCTGGATGCTGTCGCAGCTGCCGGCCGTGCAGGGCGCGCTCGTGGCGCTCGATCCCCGCGATGGAGCAACGGTGGCGCTGTCGGGCGGCTACGATTTCTTTGCCAGCAAGTTCAATCGTGCCATCCAGGCCAAGCGCCAGCCGGGTTCCTCATTCAAGCCCTTTGTCTACTCGGCGGCACTCGAACATGGGTTCACGCCGGCCACGGTGATCAACGACGCGCCGATCGTGTTCGACAATCCGGGTGCCGGCCAGTCCACGTGGCGACCCGAGAACAGCACCGGGCGGTTCTACGGCCCCACCCGCCTGCGGGAGGCGCTGGTGAAGTCGCTCAACCTGGTTTCCATTCGCATCCTGCTGCGCACGGGAATCGACGCCACGATCCGCCACATCAAACCGTTCGGCCTGCCGGACAGCGCCATGCCGCGCAACCCCACCATGGTTCTGGGCAGCGGTGCGGCTTCACCGCGCGACATGGCGGCCGGTTTTGCGGTCTTTGCCAATGGCGGCCATCGCATCGAGCCCTATCTGATCGAACGCATCGTCGATGCCCACGGGGTTCTGGTGCATGAAGCACCGCATCCGGAAGTCTGCAATGCCTGCGTGGATCATTGGGACAGCGCCGCCGGGACTCCGGACCTCAGGGCGCAGACGGACAGCCTGGCTGCGCCACCGATGCCATCAGGCCGGGAGATTCCCGACTATCCGGATGCCGACACGATGATCGCCGAGGCAACTGACTGGCGGCCGGACGCGTTGGCGGCACCGCAATTTCTTTCGGGGGCAGACAGCGCTCCCCGGGTCATCACGGCGGGCAATGCCTATCTCATCTACGACATGATGCGCGATGTCATCCGGCAGGGCACCGGCCGGCGGGCGCTGGCACTGGGGCGCTCCGACCTGGCCGGCAAAACCGGCACCTCCAACGATCGCCGGGATGCCTGGTTCAGCGGGTTCAACGCGGAGCTGGTGGCAACGGCCTGGGTCGGCTTCGATCAGGAGCGAACCCTGGGTGGCCACGAAGAAGGCAGTCGCACGGCGTTGCCGATGTGGATGTACTTCATGGCCGACGCCTTGAAAGGCGTGCCTGAGTCGCCGCTCGCGCGACCGTCCGATATCGTCACGGCCCGGATCTCGGCAAGTTCGGGCCGGCTGGCCCTCGCCAGCACACCGGACTCGATGTTCGAATTGTTCCGTGAAAGCGATCTTGCCCAGCTTGCCACCGACGACAGCGGTGGCATGCGCCCGGGCGGATTCGGCCCCCCGGTTGGCGAGGGCGTGAGCGATGGCAGTGAAATTTTCTGACAACCGCCGCCTCACCGTGGCCGCCGAAGCAGCCCGCATCATTCAGGAAGAAGGCCTGACGGATTATCGCGGGGCAAAGGAAAAGGCTGCGTCCCGTCTGGGACTTGGTCGCAATGCGCCGTTGCCGAACAACACCGAGATCGAGGCGGCACTGGCCGAACGCACGCGGATCTTCCATGCCGACACGCATCCGGCATTGCTGGAAGGGCTGCGCCGGGCCGCCTGCGCCGTCATGGATGACCTTGCAGACTTTCATCCCCGCCTCACGGGCGACGTGCTGAGCGGCAACGCCACGATCCATTCCCGCGTGGAACTGCACCTGTTCGAGGATGCCGCAGAAGCGGTTGGTAGTGCGCTGGAGGCTGTCGGCATCGGCTATCGGACCAGCACCCGCCGCTGCAAATTCCGCCGTGATGTGGCCGAAAGCTTTCCGGCCTATCAGTTCATGGCCCATGACTGTGAATTCCTGGCCACGGTCTTTCCGTTACGCCTGCGCGGCCAGGCACCGCTCAGCGCAGTCGATGGCCGGCCGATGAAACGCGCCGGCCTGCGGCAGGTGACGGAGCTGATCGAACACTGACCGCCGCCGGAAAGTGGCCTTGCCGGCGGCGCGACTAGCGCTTGGCCGTGTCGACGTAATCCCGTTTGGCGGGACCGGTGTAGAGCTGGCGGGGCCGGCCGATGCGGCCATCGGGATCCGTGATCATTTCCATCCAGTGAGCCACCCAGCCCACGGTCCGGGCGATGGCAAACATGACCGTGTACATTGACTTCGGGATGCCGAGGGCGTGATAGATGATGCCCGAATAGAAGTCGACGTTTGGATACAGCTTTTTCTCGACGAAGTATGGATCCTTGAGGGCGATTTCCTCGAGCTTCAACGCCAGCTCGAACAGGGGCTGGTCGCCGCCCATGCGCGCAAGCACCTTGTGACAGGTCTCGCGGATGATCGTGGCCCGTGGGTCATAGTTCTTGTACACCCGATGCCCAAAGCCCATGAGCCGGAACGGATCATCCTTGTCCTTGGCCTTGGCGATGAACTTCGGAATGTTGCTGCTGGTGCCGATCTGCTCCAGCATCTTGAGCACGGCCTCATTGGCGCCGCCGTGAGCCGGGCCCCACAGGGCCGAGATGCCGGCCGAGATCGCCGAATAGGGATTGGTGCCGGAGCTGCCCGCCATGCGCACGGTGGACGTGCTGCAGTTCTGCTCATGATCGGCATGCAGGATGAAGAGCAGGTCCAGCGCTTCGGCTGCCACCGGATCGATGTGGTAGGGCTCCGCCGGGACTGCAAAGAACATGTGCAGCAGGTTCGAGCAGTAGCCGAGATCATTGCGCGGATACATGAAGGGCTGGCCCTGCGTGTGCTTGTAGGCAGCCGCGGCGATGGTCGGCAACTTGGCAATGATGCGGTGCGCGAAGATATCCCGATGGCGCGGATTATGGATGTCCGTGGTGTCGTGATAGAAGGCCGACAGTGATGCCACCACACCGGCCACCATCGCCATCGGATGCGCGTCGTAATGAAAACCGGTGAACAGGCGCAGGATCGTCTCGTTCAGCATGGTGTGCGTGCGGATCGTGCGATCGAAGTCGGCCAGCTGGGGGTGGGTCGGCAATTCGCCGTAGAGCAGGAGCCACGCCACCTCGAGGAACGAACTCTTGGCCGCCAGTAGCTCAACCGGATAGCCGCGGTACATGAGAATGCCGGCATCACCATCGATATAGGTGATCTTGCTCTCGCAGCTGGCAGTGGAGCCGTAGCCGGGATCGTAGGTGAACAACCCCTGGCCGGTATACAGATTGCGGATGTCGACCACGTCGGGGCCGGTGGTGCCACCCTGCGTCTTGAGTTCGAACTGTTCGCCCGAAGCCTTGTTGGTGACGGTCAGGAGCTGACCGGCCTTGTTCTTTGACTCACTCATGATGCTGCCAGACTTTAGGTGGGGCCACACGGCGTGCGGATCAATATCCCATTATAGGGAAGGCGGCCAGAGCGCGCACCCGCTGCGGATCACGCTTCGGGAAACGACTGACGACAGTGATCGGGTGGCCGTCGTCCGGCGTGACGCGGTCAGCGGAGATCAGCCGGCGCGGTTGTACTTGCGGCGGAACTTGTCGACACGACCGGCGGTGTCGAGCATCTTCTGCTTGCCGGTATAGAAGGGATGACAGGCTGAGCACACTTCGATCGCGAGGTCGTGCGTGAGGGTGGAGCCGGTGACGAACTCGTTCCCGCAACTGCAGGTGACTTTGACTTCAGCGTAGGCAGGATGGATGTCAGCTTTCATCAGGTCACCTTTGGCATTGAATTGCGGGTATTGAACTTGCGGGCATCGAAACCGGGGCGACGGGCGGGCCGTGCCGGGGGGCGCCTCCGGGGCGCGAGAGGATAGCCAGAAGATCGCCCGGCTGCAAGTCGCAAGCGGTCTGCCCACTTATCCACAATAGCTGTGGATAAGTCTGTGGAAAGACACTTGGCACCGGCTGTCAGCGCTTGTGCGGCATACGTATGTCACACATTGCTCAAGTTTTAGCCATTCATGGTTTTACTGTAAAAACAGTCACTTAGCGTAGGTATTGAATAGTAACGCTTAAGCACTATGCGCTATCTGCATGATATTAGGTGCTGGCGCAGCCTCTGTGCATAAAACATTGACGCGAGCCCCGCAACCGTGCTGCCTCACGCCCTTCAGGGGCGCGACATCGTGCGCTGGTCCAGCAGGGCCCGCAGGCGCCGCAGCGCCTGGCCCCGATGACTGACGCGGTTCTTGGATTCCGGGTCCATTTCGGCCGCCGAGCGGCCAGATCCCGGGTCGAAAAACACGGGGTCATAGCCAAAACCAGCCGTGCCGCGGGGCTCCGTCAGGATCTCGCCTTCCCAGCTTCCCTCGGCAACCAGCGCAGGCTGGCTCTCATCCGGGGCGAGCCACACGAGCACGCAGCGAAAACGGGCCGTGCGGCGTCCGGCTGGAATGCCGGCCAGCGCGGCCAGCAACTTGCGATTGTTGGCGGCATCGTCGGCGCCCGGCCCGGCGTAGCGTGCCGAATGCACGCCGGGGGCTCCGTGCAGCGCATCGACTTCCAGGCCCGAGTCATCGGCCAGCGCTGGCAGGCCCGTGGCGCGCGCCGCGTGGCGAGCCTTGAGAAAGGCATTGGCCCTGAAGCTATCGCCGGTTTCCTCGGCTGATTGCAGGCCGAATTCCGATTGCAGACGGATCCGCCAGAGCGGGCCCAGCAGCTGCTGGAACTCCCGCAGCTTGCCGGCATTGCCACTGGCAAGCACGAGCTCCGCCATCAGCGGCGGCGGTTGTCTGCGGTGCTGCTGGTTGCGATGGCCGCGGTGATGGCTGCCGTCTGCGCCTGCATGATGCCGCGGATGCCAAGGCCGGCGAGATCGAGCAGGGCATCCAGTTCTTCACGGCGGAAAGCGTGGCCTTCGGCCGTCCCCTGCACCTCGATGAACTGGCCGGCTTCGTTCATGACCACGTTCATGTCGGTTTCCGCAGCGCTGTCTTCGGCGTAATCCAGATCGAGCACCGACAGACCCCGGTAGATGCCCACCGACACCGCCGCAATCTGGCCATGCAGGGGATTCGAGGCAATCGTGCGGTTGGCCACCAGACCCTGCACAGCCAGCTGAAGCGCCACATAGCTGCCGGAAATCGCCGCCGTGCGCGTGCCGCCATCTGCCTGCAACACATCGCAGTCCAGGGTGCTCGTTCGTTCGCCCAGCGCCTCCAGGTTGGCGGCCGCTCGCAATGAGCGGCCGATCAGCCGCTGGATTTCCAGGGTGCGGCCACTCTGTTTGCCCTGCGCTGATTCCCGGCGGGAACGGGTGTGCGTCGCCCGCGGCAGCATGCCGTATTCGGCGGTGATCCAGCCGCGTCCGCTGTTGCGCATGAAGGAGGGCACGCCGCTTTCCACGCTCGCGGTACACAGCACGCGGGTCTCGCCAAAGCTCGCCAGCACGGAGCCCTCCGCATGACGGGTAAAAGCGGTGGCGAAACTCATGGGGCGGAGCTCCTCGGTGCTGCGTCCGCTGGGGCGGGTCACGGTGGGTGCCGTGGTGGTCATTTGGTTGTCTCCTTGCCGGGGCCCAGAAAGCGCAGGGCCGCCGCGGATGTGTTGTCACTGTAGGGACCACTGGCGCGGACCGCCTGCTCACCCAGCTTGCGCAAGCCGCTGGCCAGGGGCTTGCCGTCGGTCGCCAGCGTCGCGATCCGGTCATCACCCAGCCCCGACCAGAGTCCGTCCGTGCACACCAGCAGCACGTCGACGGGCTCGAGCCGCTTCTGGCGCGTGAAGGTCATGCCGGGCAACCAGGC
>CAYLKO010000032.1:14506-28516 GCA_964384525.1 uncultured Chromatiaceae bacterium | reverse complement strand
CATCTCAGTCGGCGATAGTTTCGATCGCCAGCTGCTTGCGGTTTTCAATTTTGCGGTCGTAGGAGGTGGGCGGGGCTGGCTGGCCGGGTTCGGTGCTCTCGGGCTTCGCTGACCACTTAGGGACCTACCCCACCAGTGATCTATCAATTTCCATTGAATCCAGCTCTAACGCCAAAAATACATCGACATTTGGCTGAAATATCGACACGTCTGCCGAACATGTCGATGCTATCGGTCTATCTCTGACATATGTCGATGATTTGTGGAAGAATCGACATATGCCACTGGATCCCGCCAAACCCTACAACGACCTCCCCGATCTGCCACCTGCTGCGCAGCTTGAAGCCAAGCCCGTGCTCAAAGCCTGCATTGAAGCGCGGGCGGCGTTGGCGGCTCTGCAGCAGGCAGCGCGCCTGATCCCGAACCCTGCCGTTCTCATCAACACGATGCCGCTTCTCGAGGCCCAGGCCAGTTCCGAGATAGAAAACATCGTAACGACGACCGATGCGCTATTCCGTTATGCCCAGTTGGATGAGCGTGCCGCAGATCCCGCAACCCGCGAAGCACTTCGGAATCGGACCGCACTGAACAGCGCCTTCCACTCGATCAAGGCCCGCTCGCTCTCCACGGCGATGGCTGTCGAGATCTGCACCGACATCAAGAACGTGCAGATGGAAATCCGCCGAATTCCCGGGACGGCGCTAGCCAACAACAAGACGGGAAAAGTCATCTACACGCCCCCCGTCGGCGAAGCCCTGCTGCGCGACAAGCTGGCCAACTGGGAAAGGTTCGTGCATGGGGAGGACGACCTGGATCCTCTCGTTCGGATGGCCGTCTCTCACTACCAGTTCGAGGCGATCCATCCCTTCACTGATGGCAACGGTCGAACCGGACGCATCCTCAACCTCCTGATGCTGGTAGAGCGGGGCCTGCTCGATGAGCCCATCCTCTACCTCTCCAGGTACATCATCGAGAACCGGCCCGCCTACTATCGCCTGCTGCTGGACGTGACGGTCAGCAATGCCTGGGAGCCCTGGATTCTCTACATGCTGGCCGCGGTGCTCGACACGGCCCGGTGGACCCAGGTCCGGATCGCCGCCATCAAGGAGCTGATGCAGGTAACTGCTGATAACGTGCGGGCGAGGGCCCCGAAGATCTACAGCCGGGAGCTGGTCGACGTGTTGTTCAACCAGCCCTACTGCCGGATCGAGAACCTGGTCGACGCGCATATTGCCAAGCGGGAGACCGCATCCCGATATCTAAAAGCCTTGGCTGCGGCTGGACTACTGCAGGAAGAAAAAATTGGTCGGGAAAAGCTGTTCGTGAACTCCAGCTTCCTTGCCCTCCTCACCAATAAACAAGCCAGTGGCTGACCAACGCAGGGCCGTCTGACAGGAGTCGAACCATGGGAATCGCAAACAAGTCGCTTTTCACCGCTCTCGTCGTGCTGGCCTTCACGGGATATGGCGCTCTGGCTCATGCCTCCGAAGCCGACCCGCGCCTCCTGGAGGCCGCCCGCGCTGAGCAGCCTGCGGTCATCGCCACACTCGGCGACCTGGTCACCGTCGAGTCGGGCTCGACGGATCACGAAGGGCTCGGAAAGCTGGCGACGTACCTCGTCGGGCGCCTGGGGAATCTCGGTGCAAAGGTTGATCGTGTGGCGTCGACGACCGGCGGGCCGGACATCGTCAGCGGCGTGTTCGAAGGCTCTGGCGCGCTCAGGATCATGCTGATCGCGCACACCGATACGGTGTACGACAAGGGGATTCTCAAGACCGAACCTTACCGCCAGGAAGGGAACTTCCTGTATGGCCCGGGCGTTGCCGACGACAAGGGTGGCGTGGCGGTCATCCTGCATACGCTGGCCCTGCTGAAGAAAAAGGGCTGGAACGACTACGCCCGGATCACCGTGCTGTTCAACCCGGACGAGGAAATCGGTTCACGCGGTTCGGGTGAGATGATCGCCAGGCTCGGCGAGGAACACGACGTCGTGCTGTCGTTCGAGCCGTCTGCGGCCAAGGCGGTGATCAAGGATGAGGGGGTACTGTTGAACGCGGCAGGCATCTCCACCGTCACGATCAAGGTCGAGGGGCGTGCGTCGCATGCCGGTGCCGCGCCCGAACAGGGCCGCAACGCGCTCATCGAGCTGGCGTATCAACTCCTGCAGACCCGCGATGCCGCCGCTGAAGTGACGGGCGCGCAACTGAACTGGACGACCGCCAAAGCGGGCGCGGTACGCAATCAGATACC
Source organism: uncultured Chromatiaceae bacterium (assembly GCA_964384525.1). Lineage (GTDB taxonomy): Bacteria > Pseudomonadota > Gammaproteobacteria > Steroidobacterales > SHZI01. Next base: position 26,266 of record CAYLKO010000032.1, on the reverse strand, counting down.
CGAAAGCGCGGAAGCCGAGGGCGACCTGCGCATCACGGAATCCGATGCCAACGACAGGTTGCTGGCCGCCCTTCAGGCCAAGGTCGAGGAAAGCCGTTTGGTGCCGGACACGACAACCACGGTAGCGGTGCTGCCCGGGCGCCCGATCTACGTGGCGGGAGAAAAGGGCAGGGCCCTGGCCGATCTCGCGAAAAGCATTTATGCCGAACTCGACGGCAGGAACCTGCTCCTGCACCCGACCAGCAACGGCGGGACCGATGCGGGCTTTGCCGGTCGTTCAGGGCATCCGGCCGTTCTGGAAGGCCTGGGGCTTGCCGGCTGGGGTTACCACGCGAAGAACGAGTACATCGAGATCGATTCCATTCCGCCGCGTCTGTACCTCGCTTCCAGAATGCTGATCGAATTGGGCAAGAAGGCGAGCACACGCTCTCCTTGAGCGTCACTGCATGCGACACGAGCGCAGGCCGTGATCCCACGACCTGCGCTCTTTACAATCGTCGTCAATCAATCAACGCAGCGACGCCAGCTTCACATCCTTCTGGCCCAGCGCCTGGGCTACGTCATACATGGCCTGGTTGAGCACGCGATGAATGTTTTCATCGTAGGCCCGGTCATGCTTGGCTTCGATGTCGGCCATCACGATCATGTGGATATTGTGTGACAGTGCCTTGTCGAACAGGTAACCGGACCACCAGGTCTTGTCGCTCGTGGTGCCGGCGGTGACCAGGGTCTTGGCCAGGGTTGCGCCATGCAGGTTTTCGGGCACGGCGGGCAGTTTCACGCCGGCTTCAGTGGCGCGCTTCAGCCCGTCGGTGACGGCGTAGGTCATGCCGTCGAGAAACTGCTGGACCTTTGCCTCGCCGTATTGCTTGTTGAGCTTGGCAACCTCGGCGTTGACGGTTTTTTCACCGAGCATGGAAACGAGTGCTGCCGGGAAGCTGAAGTTCTCTGCGCCGCCACCGGCCTTGACGAGTGCGGCGGTGACATCGAGGGCCGGGGCGCCATCGTAGACGGATCCACCGAACCAGTTGGTTGGCGCGGCTGCCTGGTCGGCGGCAACTGCCCCGGCGCTTAAAACCAGGCCCAGTAGGGCCAGGGGCAAGGCTTTGATGTTTAGTCTGCTGTTCATGGTAACGACTCCCTGTGGGCACACGGAACTGCCCATGTCGTGATGGCTGGATACAACCAATCCTTGGAGTGGTCTTACTTGGCCGGCCAACAGGATGTTGGAGCGATCGGGTGGGTCAGAGTCAAGCACGGCGACTTTTCCGGATTTCGCACCATTGGATCGGGTTATCTGCTAAAAAGTTCCCCACTGACTCTGCTGGAATGGAGCATGACCACGGAAACGGCCGACGTGCAGGCAGAGGTTGCAGCGCTGATCCACGAGACGGCGGAGCGCTGGAACTCACAGGATTACGCCACCGTCCTCGAGTTGTGGGATCCGGATGAGCCCATGCCGTTTTATCTGGCTGAAGAGCAGCGCCAGTGGTTCATCGGCTGGCCGGCGCTGAAGAATTATCTGAACCCGCCAAAGCCGAGCCCGGTGGTGCAGGGCATCCGCGAAGAGATGCGCAACATCCACGTGAAGCTGATCGGCCCGGGTCTGGCCGTTGCGGCGTGGGAGATGCACTTTGAAATGAAGATCATCGGTCGGCCGCCGATCGGCGAGGAGGCGCGCGTGAGTGCGGTGCTGCGCAGGACGGCAGCCGGCTGGCGCTACATCCACTGGGCTGAATCGCCGATGACGGCCAGCCTGTATCTGCAGACGCTGATGGAAAAGGAAGTTGACCCGGTGAAGTTCCAGGTGGTGCATGAACGCGCGATGGCCCGGCGGGGTTCGCCATGATCCGGTCCGGACTGACCGGCGGCCACAAGACCATGGGTCCGGTGCGGGCCACCTTTCTGGTGGCCGGCAACATGATTGGTTCGGGCATCTTCCTGCTGCCGGCCACGCTCGCTGCCTTCGGCTCGGTAACGGTGATCGGCTGGCTGATCACCGGGATAGGCGCCTTTCTGCTCGCAGGTGTTTTCGTGCTGCTCTTCCGCGTGAGGCCGGAGAGCGTCGGCATGGTGCAGCAGGTGCGCGACGGGCTGGGGCGTTTCTTCGGCTTCCACGCGAGCCTGCTCTACTGGGTGGCGGGCTGGATCGGCAACGTTGCCGTGGCGCTGGCGGCCACCGGTTATCTGTCGATCTTCTTTCCCGTCATCAAGAATCCGGTGCCTGCCGTGCTGTGTTCGCTGGCGGTGATCTGGCTGATGACGCTGATCAACTGGCTGGGTGTGCGCCGCGTGGCTGATTTCGAAGGCGCAACCCTGCTGATCGGTCTGCTGCCCATTCTGGGGGTGACGGCGCTCGGCTGGTATGCCTTCGATCCAGACCTGTTCATGGCATCGTGGAATGTCAGCGGTCGATCCGACCTGCAGGTGATCCCGGCAACCTTTGCCCTCATTTTCTGGGCCTTCGTGGGTGTGGAAAGCGCCTCGGTGGCGGCTGCCGCGGTCGACAACCCCGCCCGCAACGTGCCGATTGCGACGCTGGGTGGCGTGGCACTGGCGGCGGTGGTGTATCTCGCGGCGACCGTGGCCATCGATGGCCTGCTTCCGGCTGCCACCCTGGCAGCGGCGACGGCGCCCTTTGCCGATGCCGCAGCCCAGTGGCTGGGCCCGGTGGCTGCAGCCGTGGTGGCTGCCTGTGCAGTCCTGAAATCGCTGGGCACTCTGTCCGGCTGGCTGCTCGTGACGGCGGAGGCTGCCCGCCGGGGCGCCGAGTTGCGGGTGTTTCCGGCATTTTTCCGTGAGGCCTCGGTCGATCATGCCCGACGCAACCTGCTGATCGTGTCGGGCCTGATGTCGGTGATCGTGGTGGCGAGCTCGCTGACGCCCACGCTGGGCGCCCAGTTCACCCTGCTCATCAACCTGGCGACGCTGCTGTATCTCGTGATCTACGCCTACAGTTGTGTGGCCTTGTGGCGCTTCAGCCAGCATCCGGGCACACGTCTGGTGGCCGTATTGACCGGCGGCTTCTGCCTCTGGGCCATCGTGGCTTCAGGTGGGCAACAAATCATCTATCTGGCGGTAATCTGTGTGCTTGGTGTGCCGCTGTATTTCGGTCTGCGTCAGCCAGCGCAGGCTGCCGGCGCGGAAACCTGAGTACCGTATTGACCGCGGGGAGGACTCTCCAGTGTTCATCAACTTCTGGTATCCGGCCGAGCAAAGCAGTGCCCTCACCGATCAGCCGCTGAAGGTCCAGATGCTGGGCCTGTGGTTTGCGTTGTGGCGGGACAGCACCGGCAAGGCGCACTGCGTGCACAACACCTGCACGCATCGCGGCGGATCATTGGGTGATGGCAAGGTGGTCGGGGACTGCATCCAGTGCCCGTACCACGGCTGGAAATTCAATGGTGGCGGCGGCTGTGAGCGCATTCCGTCGCTCGGGCCACTGGACAAGATCCCGGAACGTGCGCGCATCGATGTCTATCCCGTCGAGGAGCGCTACGGGTTGATCTTCGTGTTCCTGGGCGATCTGCCCGAGGACGAGCGGCCGTCCATCATGCCGAACGTGGAATACGGTCAACCGGGCTGGCGCAGCCTGTCGATGCGTCATCGCTGGAAGACCAACTACGTGCGGCTCGTGGAGAACCAGTCTGATCCCTCGCATGTGGAGTATGTGCATGCGGGTTTCGGCATGGCGGGCAAGAGCACGAATTACGAGGTGCCGAAGATCAATGTCGAGGAGAGTACCTGGGGTGCTGGGGCGATGGTGGTGTTTTATTCCCCGGACCTGCCGGACAAGGACATGAAGAAGCTGCAGCCGGAGACGCGCAACGAGTCGGGCTCGGGCTATCACGGGGCGGCATCCACCTGGACGCGGGTCAACTTCAGCCCGACCAACCACATGCACCTGTATCTCTATACGGTGCCGCGCGATGAGCAGGATCTGGAGCTCTTCCTCGTGATGCAGCGGAACTGCATGCTGGAGGAGAAGTTCGACGAGAACTTCCTGAAGCGCATGGGCATCGCCGTGGAAGAGGATCGCGTGGTCATCGAGAAGCTCGATCCGCAGATTCCCTCCATCGATACCGCGGGCGAGTTCATCGTGCCGGCCGACGACGTGATCATGAGCTACCGCAAACGCCTCGTGGACTGGTCGCGCCGGGGCTGGCGGCTTGATTACGACCGGATGCGCGCCGATCGCGGCCGGGTTGCCTATGCCATTCCATCACCGGCGCGGCGCGAATTGCTGCACAACTGGGCCATGACCGCTGCACCGCTCCTGCGCGACACGGGTGGCGAAAGGCGCCGCCTGCCCACCGGTGGCTAGACACTGACGAGACACGAAACGGACTGCAAACATGCGCATCGACATCATCCTGAAACCACATCGCTCGGCCGCCGAGATGGCCCGGTTGGCCAAGCTGGCGGAAAGTTACGGCATCGGCGCGATCTGGGTGCCGAACAACATCCTGTCGCGGGACCCCTTCGTCAATTTCGTGCCCACGGCCCAGCAGACGGCCAGCATCCGCATGGGCGCGATCGCCGTGAGCCCCTTCGAGCTGCCGCCATTGCGCATGGCCAATCTGCTGCTCACCCTGAATGAATTCTCGGCGGGACGGGCCGTGATCGTGGTCGGCGGCGGTGGTGGCACGGCCCAGGCGATGGGCGCCAAACCCAGGCGGCGGGTGCGGGCGGTGCGTGAATGCGTGGAGATCCTGAAGCAGGCCGCCTCCGGCAAAAAGGGCGGCTACAAGGGCGAGGTCTACCCCACCGGCTGGATCGACGCCAGCTGGATGACAGCCCCACCGCCCACGGTCTATGTCGGCGCCAATGGCCCGCAGATGCTGGCCATGGCGGCGCGGTATGCCGACGGCATCATGCTGAGCGACATCGTGCCCGAGCGGGCGCAGTGGGCCCGGAGCATCGTCGATCCCGTGCTTGAGGAACGAGGTGTCGCACCGGCGGCGTTTCCGCTGAACAATTTCTGGGCCTGGCATGTGAAGCCGAGTCGCGAGGAAGCCGAGCGCGAAGCGCGGATCTACCTGGCGGTGCGGGGTACGATCTGGGACCCCTACATTCGTGATGTCGTCGATCAGGCCGAGGCGGAGATCGTGCTGGCCCACAGCCGGTCATTCATCAACGCATACCAGCAGAAGAACCCAGACATCGCCGGGGTGGCCGACAGCATTGTCCGGAAGATCGTTGATCACGGCGTTTCGGCCTCGCCGGTGGCAGAGATCGACCGGGAAATCGAGCGATTTCGCGGGTTTGAACGAGCCGGGCTGAACGAGATCGCGCTCTGTCTGTACGACGATCCCGAGGCTTCGATTCGCCTGATCGGCGAGCACATCGTGCCAGCTTTGACATAAGCTCGATTTACATAAGGCGCCGTTGCCGGTGGCCTGAAAATGCGGCACCCGCCCACATTAACTTCTGGTAGGATCTTTCCCACAAATCACATAAGAACGGCTTTCTGGGGGGACAAGAACCATGGCTATCCGGATCCGGACACTGGCAGCGCTGGTACTCGTCGCTGCAACACCGCTCGCACTCAACGCCACACCACTCTATGACACCTTCGGCCCATTGACCGGCGCCAACTTCGGCGGGGTCGGCATTCCCAATGGCTCGGTGGCGATCTCTTCACAGTTTGAAGATGGCACCAACCTCATCACGGTCGCGATGAACGCAACCCAGCGTTACTCCAATCCGGTGGTCACGAACGACGGCGCGGGCACCTTCTTTGCCGGCACCGGCAGCAACACCGGCGGAGCCGGCGAAAGCTCCATCACCGGCGCGCTGTGGAATTTCAATTACTACATCGATGTCACCGGTCCCGGCGCCAAGCTGGCCGACTACGACATCAAGCTCTACTACGATTTCAATCCAGCCTTTGACAACGGCCCCGCAAACCTCGGCGTGGTCAATGTCACCAATGCCATCCTGGGCAGCGCCAATCCGCTGGTAACCAATGCGCAGGGTTCCGAGAACCTGCTGTTTGGCTATCTGGCAACGGCCATCCCGGGAGTCCTCACGCCACCGAGCGGCGCCTTCACCAGCTTCAATCCGAATGCCACCGGCGAATACAACTTCGCCATCCAGGTCACCCGCGCCGGGTGGGCCGTGGAGCAGGTCCGCATGGACGTGCAGGTGATTCCGGTTCCGGCCGCCCTCTGGCTGTTCGGGTCTGCGGTTGGTCTGCTTGGCTGGCTGCGTCGCCGCGCCATCTGAGGAACAGCTTCGAGTTCCCCGACTCCCGAAAACCCCGCTCCGGCGGGGTTTTTGCGTTGAGGCTGACAACCTGCCGCATGGCCCACGCTTTGTGGCTAACATGAGCAGATGTCGAGACGTCACAGTCTGCCACCCGTCGCCAGGCTGGATGCCCGGCTGTTGATCCTGGGTTCCATGCCGGGGGCGTTGTCCCTGCAGGAGCAGGAGTATTACGCCCAGCCACGCAATGCGTTCTGGCAGATCATGGGCCAGCTGTATGGCGCCGGCCGGGAGCTGGACTACAAAGTCCGCTTGCAGATCCTGATGGAGCACCACATTGCGCTGTGGGACGTGCTGGCTTCCTGCTACCGGCCGGGCAGCATGGACACCGACATCCGCCTCGGGGATGCGATAGCCAACGACTTTGCCGGCTTTCTCGCGATCCATGCCGGGGTCACCCACATCTACTTCAATGGCGCGAAGGCCTGTGCACTGTACAAGCGCCTCGTGCAGCCGACGCTGGCCAGTCCGCAGCGGGATCTGCCGGACATGCAGCTGCCAAGCACCAGCCCCGCCAATGCGGTCGCGAGCCTCGCCGACAAGGTGCGCGTGTGGCGCCAGGCAATGGATCTTGAATCGGCTGCCTGACGGCCTCGAGCCCAGTGTCGACTTCGATCGTGCGCTTGCCCTGATCGAGGGCGGCGACCAGCATGTGTTCGTCACCGGCCGCGCCGGTACTGGCAAGACCACCCTGTTGCAGCTGTTGCGCGACGAAACTCCACGCAATGTGGCCGTGGTGGCCCCGACGGGGCTTGCCGCCATTCATGTGGGCGGCCAGACCATCCATTCCTTCTTTCGGCTGCCGCCACGTTTCGTGGATCCGCGGGAGCTGCGCGCCATGCGTCATACCGGCGTGATGAAGGCGCTGGATCTGCTGATCATCGACGAGGTGTCGATGGTGCGTGCCGATCTGATGGATGGCATCGACCAGGTGCTGCGCCTCAACCGGCGCAACGACGAGCCGTTCGGCGGCGTGCAGCTCGCCATGTTCGGCGATCTGTGGCAGCTGCCGCCGGTGGTGCGGGAGCCCGAGCTCAAGGAGTATTTCGAGGAAACCTATGGCGGCCCCTGGTTCTTCCAGGCGCTGGTGTGGCGGGAGTGCGGTGGTCGTTCGGTGGATCTCACGAAGATCTTCAGGCAGAAGGATGACGCCGGCTTCCGCGATCTTCTGCAGAGCATTCGGGATGGCGAGCCGGAGGAGGCGACTCTGGCGGCGCTGAATGCCCGGGTAATGCCCAAGGCCAGTCTGGCCGACCCGGACAGCCACATCGTGCTGACGGCCACCAACGATGCGGCCTTTCGCGAGAACAGCCGGCGACTGGCCACCCTGCCAGGCAAGGCCAGGCTGTATGCCGCCGAGGTCGATGGCAAATTCGATACGGCGGCGTTTCCCACGGAGTCCGGGTTGTCGCTGAAGGTCGGCGCCAAGGTCATGTTCCTGAAAAACGACCCCGAGCGGCGCTGGATCAACGGCTCATGGGGTGTCGTGACTGCCATCGGCGACGACGGCCCCACGGTGCAGCTCGACGACGGCACGGAACACGAGGTGCGCCGAACCACCTGGGAGAACCTGGTCTACCGCTACGACCGGGCAACCCGGCAGATAACGCGGGAACAGATCGGCGCCTTCCGGCAACTGCCGCTGCGGCTCGGTTGGGCGATCACGATCCACAAAAGTCAGGGCCAGACCTTTGACCGCGTGTACATTGATCTGGGTCGCGGCGCCTTCAGCCATGGCCAGACCTATGTGGCCCTGTCGCGTTGCCGGAGCCTGGAAGGACTGCTGCTCGCCCGTCCGGTACGTGAGCAGGATGTGATCCTCGATGAGCAGATCAGGGACTATCGCCGGGTGTTTCCGTAGCTGCTCTGCCCGGCGGTCGCCCCATCCACCCGCACCCGCACGCGACGGCGGACGTCGTCCGTGACCACGCCGATGCCGGCATTCACCACCATTCGTTCGCCCGGCTGCAAAGTCTTCGTGATGCGCAATGATCGGCCTTGCTGTTCGATCTGGCCGTAGTTGTCGAGGAGCACCGGTGTCAGGGTGATTTCATTCACCGCGAAGGGCGCACGATTTTCGACCACCACCATGAGGTTGCCGCGGGCATCCGGCTGGACTCCCGCAGCGATGTAGTGGCTGCCGTTCTGGTCGAAATCGAGGCGGGCAAACTCAAGTGCCGCCTGCTGGCCCAGGTCACTCCTCGAGCCGGCCGCCGCCTTGAAGTATTCCAGCGCCTTCTGCCGGTTGCCGTTGTCCCGGGCGATCGCACCGAGGTAGTAGTATGCCGGCGCCGTGGGCAACAATTTATTGCTCTGCTCCAGATAGTCCCGGCCGCGGTCGCCCGTCTTCAATTTGTACTGGGCGGTGCCGGCGCCCAGATACGACGCGAAGTAGTGGTCGTCCAGCGCAATGGATTTCTGGTAGAACTTCAGGGCGAGTGCCGGATCCTTCTGGGCGAGGGCGATATCACCCTGCAGCTGCGGGAAGCGCCCCTCCGCCGGTACCAGTCGTGCGGCCTCGGCCGCCAGTTTGCGGGCTGCGCCCAGGTCATCCTTGCGGGCCAGCGTCTGTGCTTTGTCTGCCTTGTCGTAGGCCGGTTCGATCGCCCGCAGCGGCGCCAGGTGGGCTGCATAGCGGTCCTTGCCAAGCTCACCACCCGGATTGCCCAGTTCAGCCAACGTGACCTTGTTCAGGGCCACGCGCTCGGGTGAGGGCGGATGGCTCGCAAACAGCCCTTCGAGCCAGTTCTGGTTGCCCTTGCTGGCCTCGGAGAGTTTGACGAACTTCTCCTGCAGGCTCACGGCGCCCTGCGGGTTGTAACCGGCGCGCTGCATGTAAATCATGCCGTAGTGATCGCTCTCGAGCTCCGCATCCCGGCCGTACTTGGTGGCCGTCAGCGCTGCACCGAGCCCCGCGCCCTGCACGATGAGATTGCCTGCCGTGGCGTTGGCATCGCTCATGGCCACGCCGATCTGTGCTGCCACCATGCCCACCTGGAGGAGCGTGCCGCGTTCCTGGCTCTTGGCTCCGTGGCGGGCCGCCGCATGGACTATTTCGTGGCCCAGAACCGCGGCCAGCTCGGCTTCGTTGTCCAGGGCGGTCAGCAGGCCGCGATTGATGGCGATCTTGCCCCCCGGCAAGGCCCAGGCATTCGGCACGGAACTGTTCAGCACGACGAACTCGTAGGGCAGGGGGCGGTCCGACACCACCGCCAGCTTCTGCCCCACTTCATTCACGTAGGCGCTGATTTCGGGCAGTACCTCGAAGTCGCCGCCCTGGCTCTGGCGAGCCGGTGCATACTGGGTGCGACCGATCTCCAATTCCCGGGCCTCGGAGACAAACTGCAGCTCGTTCTTGCCGGTAACCGGATTGATGCCGCAGGCGTTCAGCCCGAGGATCAGCACCAGGAAGAGAGGCAGCAGCCGGTTCAGGTTGGAGCAAGACATCACTGGATTCTAGCCCTGCTGGAGGAAGTTCGTCCCATGGATTCATCGCCCTCTTTTCGACCACGCCATCGCTGCACAAGGCTGTTCACCCTGCCAGTGGCCCTCATGCTCGCCAGCTCTGCAACACAGGCCGGCAGTCCGGGTGATTCCCTCGAGGAATTGACCCCCGAGCAGGCACAAGTCGCCGGCCAGATGCTGGACTTCATGACCAGCATCGAGGCCCGATTCTGGGCCAGGGTGGACAACTTGAACGGCGTCAAGCCTGGCCAGGCGAAGGTTGAATCCCTGGTGATGGACCCACCGGAAAACGGCCACTATGAAGTCCGCGTACAGCGGGGCAAGGTGGTGGAGAAGGCCGGCGTCATGACGGTGACCACCGTCATCGAAAAACCACCCTTCATCATCGGCGGCAAATGGAATCGCTTCATCGAGGTTGCCGCCCACCCGGCCACCCCGCTGGTCGGCATGCTGCATGCCACGTTCTCCATGCAGTTCTCCAGCAAGGGCGTCGGCAACATCGGCGCCACCATCGACATGATGAAGGCCGCGCAGCGACCGGAGGATCTGGCGCTGTTCGACGAGCGCATCACGGCGGTGTTCAAGAAGCATGGCGTGGATCGCGAGCGCTACCGTGGTAAGGGTTGTGCCCAGAAACGGGAAGGCTTCTGGAAATACTATCGACCCGGCACCTGCACCGGCGTCAGCATGTATGGCCCGGACATGCTGGCCGATGAGCAGCATTTCGCGCTGGTTTCCGAGCTCTACAGTACCGCGGTGGATACCTACTTCGAGTTGGTGCAGATGCGCCGGCGCCAGCGCTACACGCCCGCCGATCTCGCCGCTCAGGACGCCATGCGCAAAGGCTGGCTGGAAGACCAGCTCTACTGGGATGTGCTGGCGAAGAACTTCGTGCCGTACGAGGCGTGGTCGGCCGTCAATGCGCCGCCGGTGGTGAAGTGGTGAGGGTCAGTGAACCTGGTTGCATCGTGAACTACCCCGCCGCCGCCAGGCCCATACACCCGCACCGCCCAGCAGCAACAGGGTGCCCGGATCGACGGCTCCGAAGCCGCTGTCCGCCCCGGATGGGGTCGGCGTCGTTACGCCGCCTTCGCCCGATGTGATGCCGGTGCCCGTGACGCTGACTGTCACGGACGGCTCATCGGGATCATTGGAGGCGATATCCAGACTATCGCTGGCGGCGGTCGCATCGGTTGGCGCATAGCGGACGACAATCGTGCAGCTACCCGCCGGGGCGATTGATTGTCCGTTGCAATCATCGGTCAGGACGCTGAATGGCGCTGCCAATGGATCAGCAACCTGGATCCCGGTAATCATCAGGTTGGTACCGCCATTGTTGGTCACGGTGATGGGTTGATCCCGTGTCGTGCCCTCGGTGACATTGCCGAAGGCCAGGGTTGAACCCACGTCGATATCGGGCACGGCGACAGAGGTGCCGGTGCCCGTAAGCGCGACCGTGACCGTGGGATTAGACGAGTCGTTCGACGGGATGTCGAAGGCTTCGCTGAAGCTACCGGCCACAACTGGTGCGAACCGTACACTAATCGTGCAGTTGGCGGCCGCAGTCACCGTCTGGTTCGAACAGGCGTCGTTGACGAGGCTGAACGGCGGCGCCAGCGCATCAGCCATCGCCACCGTGCCCAGCACCAGGTCGGCATTGCCGGTGTTGGTCACGGTCACGGTCGGGTCAACCTGCGCGCCTGCGGCCGCACTGCCGAACGGGATCAGCAGGTCCGTGGCTGGTGCAACCGAGTCGGTGACCGCGATCTTCGGCACCGGGATGGCCACGCCATTTCCCGAGAGCGACATCGTCACCGAGGGTGTATCGGAATCATTGGACGGGATGTCGAAGGTGTCGCTGAAAGGACCCGAAGATCCCGGAGTAAAGGTCACGTTGAAGGTGCAGTTGTTCGACGCAGCCACCGTGGCACCCGAACAGGTGTCATTCGTAACGGCAAACGGTGCGGCCAGTGGGTTGGCCGTCGCCACGGTACCGAGGACGAGGTCTGCAGTGCCGGTGTTGGTGAC
>CAYLKO010000032.1:0-14496 GCA_964384525.1 uncultured Chromatiaceae bacterium | reverse complement strand
CCGGGACCGTCTGGGTCGCGGTGGTCAGCTCGGTGGTATCACCGAAGGGAATGCTTAGGTCGCCAGGGGGCGTCACGCTGTCGGTGACGACAATAACGGGAACCGGCGGTGGTGCGGAATCAAGATTGATCCACAGCATCGAGTTGTTATTGGTCTGGCCGATGAGCCTGGCCGTGAACGTGGTGTAGGTGTCGTCGTAATCGATGAACAGCCGATACTTGATCATGTCGAGCGTCAGTACCGGTATCAGCGCGCACAGCGGTCCGGAACAGCTGCCGTTCGGCGGAAATGCGACGACCGAGAAGGCACTGAAATCCACCGCGGTGACCGGCGCGAGGTTCACCAGGAACTCGGCCTGCCCCTGGGCATTCAGCGTTGCAACCTGTGCCGCGGGATCGAAGACGATGCCGGCCCCGCTGGCATTGACCACGGTTGAGCCCGAAATGGTCAATACCAGCCTGGGAAAGGTGATGGTGCCGCCCGTCAGGGTCACCAGTGTATTGCCGGCATTGCGCGTGAGATTGAGAAATGAACCTGCCGCACCCGCCGGGGCGTAGGGCAACGGACCGAAGGCCAGTGGCACGCCATTTGCCACGCCGGTGGGTGTTGGGGTGACGATGATCTGCCGGCCTGCCGGTGCATCGCCGCCGAAGAACGAGCAGTAGGGCGGTGAACTGCCGGAACAGGGCGCGAGCGCACCGTCGAAGGTGACGCTGAACAGGTCAGCGATGCCGTTATTGGCATTCGCCGTATCAATGGCAACGGGATCCGCCAGCCCCTGGTTTGCCACCGTCAGAATCGTCAGGGCTGCCACGCCCTGCAGTAATGTTCCGGTCTTCACCGCACACCCCCATGTCATTGGCCGACCCGCAGCCTGAGTGTGCGACAGGGACAGAGGTTGAAGCAACCCATAAAAAAACCTCCCGGACCGCGAGGTACCGGGAGGCTTGATTTGGTCGGGCTAGTTCGTTTGTGTGTGGCTCAAGCAGCAATCCGTCGACGGAATCCAACCAGCAGCCCCAGTCCGGAGCCCAACAGCCAGACTGCGGCCGGTACCGGCACCACGGTGGAATTCAGCGTGGCAAAGACTACCGAGTTGTTGTCGGTCTGCCCGATGAAGTCTGCCGTGAAGGAGGTGAAGGTGGGGTCATAGTCGACGAAGAGTCGATACCTGAGCATGTCAAGCTTCAGGATCCCGATCAGTGCGCACAGCGAACCTGAGCAGTCAGCCGGCAGGACAATTTGCGAGAATGTGCTGAAGTCAGCAGCAATGCTGGGGGACAGGTTCACTAGAAACTCGGCCTGCCCATTGGCATTGAGCGCCGCGGTCTGCAAGCCGGAATTGAGCACGAAGCCCGGAACTCCACTCGGCGTAACAACGGTGCTGCCGCCGATCGTCAGACTGACTGGGGCGAAGGCGACCGTACCGCCGGTCAGTTCGAGGTTGCCACCATTGATCGTCAGATTCAGAGAGGAACCCGACGTCGCTCCCGTGATGCCACCAGGAACGGCGTTGATAACACCGCTGGGATTGGGGCTGACAACAATCTGCCGACCTGCCGGCACATCACCACCGAAGAACGAGCAGTAGGACGGTGAGGCCCCGGTGCACGGTATGAGCGCACCATCGAAGGTGGAGCTGTAGATATCAGTGAGGCCATTCGCCGGATTGGTCGTATCGATCGGAATCACCGCGGCCATCGCGGTGGACGCAGCAAGTGTCAGTGAGGCCGCGACTGCGAGGCGGCTCTTGAAAGTTTGCAACATGAAAATAACCCCCAGAAAATCTTTGATTTGAAATTGCCACCTTGTTTTTTCAGCGTTGGTGGCGCCTCAGAACTCCAGGATCAATTTATCGAATTACAGGCCGGTAATGTTTCTACGCTCGTGAACTATAGGCCGACCGCAGGCATAAATACACCCGACCTTACATAAGGTCATTTATTTTGCGACGCATGACAACGACAGGGCGCCAGGACTCATTCCCCGAAACGATAGCTGGCCTGCAAGGCGACGTTCCGTGAACGTTCCACGAAGCCATAAAACGTGGGCGTGCCGAACTGGCTGAAGGCCAGTGGGGTGTCGTTGGCGTAGGACACGACTTTTTCGTCAAACAGGTTCCGGCCCAGCAGCGCGATTTCCCACTTGTCGTCGGCCGAGGCCACGGCCAGGCGCAGATCCACCATGCCGTAGGCGCTCTGCTTGACGCGCGGATCGAGGTTCTGCGACGGGTTGTAGCTGGACGTGAATTTCGTGTCCAGCGTGGACTTGAACACCAGACCTTCCGTGATCGGGTGCTGGTAGTTGATGGCGACATTGCCGGACCAGTCGGCCACGTACTGGTTGGTCATGCCGCTGTAATCGCAGTTGCCGTTGCTGGAGGTTGGCGCCTGCCCCTGGTGGCATTGGCCGTTCTTGAAGCTGTCGAAGGTGAAGTCCAGATAGCCGATGGAACTGTTCATGGACCAGTTGTCGGTGATCGCCCAGCGTCCATCCAGCTCCACGCCCTGGGTCGTGGCCTTGGCTGCATTGCCGACGTTGAAGCCGAGAGTGCCGTCAAAAATGCTGACCTGAAGATTGTCGAAATCGGTGCGGAAGATGGCGATGTTGAGTTCGGCGGTGCCGTTCAACAGGGTGATCTTGGAGCCCACCTCGAAGGCCAGCGCCTTCTCGTCCTCGAACTCGAATGAACCCGGATCCACACTGTTCTGCACGGCGCTCTGGGAGGAAGCCGGAAACAGTGTGCCGACGCCGGTCGAGCCCGGGACCGGCTCACTGTTGGAGCGCACGTCGAAGCCGCCGCCCTTGAAACCGGTCTTGACCGAGCCGTAGAGCAGGATGTCGTCGTTCAGGTCGAAGTCCGTGACGAACTCGAGCGCGGTGCTGTTCTCGGTCCGGTGGCCACTGAGTTGATGGAAGGACACATTGAAGATCGAGGCAAACAGAACGGCGCCCGAGGCCAGCCGGTCCGAATCATTGGCATCGTTGATGTTGAAGGGGCGCCGATCCAGATCGCCTTCCCGCAGGATACGGATGGCCTCCTTCTCGATGTGGCTGAAGCGCGCGCCGACACTGGTCCGCCAGCGGTCGGTCAAGTCGTAACCCAGCTGGCCGAAAATGGAACTCGTGTAGGTGTTCTGCTTGAAGTCGCGGAACGCGGAGGTGTTCCCCAGCGAGCCAATGGCGCCCTCCGGATTGCCGGTTGTCGCGTAACCCACCAGTCGCACCACGCCGCTGTCGACGGGCAGGAAGATCTGATCGCCGAATTTGAGATTGTCGTCCTGATAATAGGCGCCGGCGACAAAATGCAGGCGATCGTCCTGGGGTGAAGTCAGGCGCAACTCCAGGCTGTCCTGGCTGTATTTCTCCTTGGAAGTCAGCATGAAAAGAGGGGCCGCAGTGAAGTCGCAATCGCAGTCTTCCACGTAGTCGTATTCCAGATGGCCGGCCGTGGCGGTCAGCGTGTAGTCGCCCAGTGCGTAATTCAGCGTCCCCACGATGGCCGTGATGTCGTTGTTGCTGCGGTCGCCGTTCGAGGCCCGCTTGAAGTTGACGGTGCCATCCTGCAGGTTCGGGTTGTCGAAGACGTAGTCGGTGGCTGGATTGAAGGTGTTGGGGTCGATTGCAGTGGGGTCGAAGAATACGTCGAGAAATTGCAGGTAGGTGTAGCCCGGACGCCAGTAACCCTGGCTGCCGGAATTCTGGCTGAAACCGGTCTGGCTGGTGCCGCGCGTGGTGGCCGGGTCGGCGCGAATGATCTCGATCTGCCGGCCCTTCACATCGAACTTGTTCTTTTCAAACTTCAGCGTGCCGTCGAGCTTGTCGCCGGTGTAGGAGAGGGTGATGCGGCCGCTCTTTTCATCGCGATCCGGTTCGTCGCGATTTAGCAAGGTGTTGCGGACGTAGCCATCCATCGTCCGGTAACGGCCGGCAAAGCGTGCTGCCCAGGTGCCGCCCAGCCACTCGCCGAGCGGCCCGGAGACCATGGCGTTGATTTCCTGCGCGTTGTGATCCGGCTCATACAGGGCGCTGACGGAAGACTGGAAAAAATCGGTGGGCTTGGCCGTGGTGAAATTCAGTGCGCCGGCGATGCTGTTGTTGCCAAGGAGAATGGCCTGCGGTCCACGCAGGGCTTCAGCCTGGGCCATGTCCATGAACGGTGCGCGGGTAAGCTGTGCCCGGCCGTAGTAGATATCGTCGATATACAGGCCGACGGACTGCTCGAAGCCCTGATTGATGCCGGAACCGATGCCGCGGACATACAGGTTCGTGCCGATGCCCGTTTCGGACATCGCGAAATTGGGCACGTAGGACACCAGCTCCTCGACCCGGCTGATGCCGGACTTGGCCATCGCATCACCGGTCAGCACGACCACGGAAAGCGGTGCTTCCTGCAGGCTCTCGGTGACCTTCCGGGCGGTCACGACAATTTCAGTGAGAGCCTCCTGCGCATGCAACGATGGAGAGGCGATGATCCCTGCCAGAGCCAGGAGTCTGGCGAGAAGCAGGAATCCGGTGGCGGCCTTTGAAGCGGCACCCTCGCGGGCAGGGTGATGCGGCGATCTGAACATGGCTTTGTTCCCCCCATATCGAGCCTAGCACACCTCCTGCCTGGTCCTGCCACCCGAAAATCGCGGTCGGAAGCCGGAAGCATCGCATCTTGGATTTTTTCATCATTCACCGGATACTCCGGCGGTCCCCACGGGCTAAATGCCCATGCAAAAGGAGGTGATCCAATGTCTAGTGAGAATTCCGCGGTGTCTGTCCACCCTTCGCGCCCCGGCCTGACTGTGGACCAGCCCTTTTTGGTGGCTGGCTGACGAACAACAACAGTCCACTGGCAGGCAGATGAGCGGCCCCGTGCAAGAAGGGCTCGCAAGATAAGGGATTGGAGACGCCCGATCTCACGAAGGGCCGCAGCAGTGCGGCCCTTCTTCTTTCCTTTTTCGACGGAGTGCGCAAGGCTTGCCGCCATGGCCCGGCAATGGAACTGGTGGACGCGTCTCGACGACGAGGATCTGCTCGACCTGCGCTTTCGCGATCTGGGCCTATCCATCGATCGCAGCCCGCTCAAGCCTGCACTGAAGCGGCTGGATCACGAGCTCGAGCGGCGTGGCCTGCGCTTTCGTCCCCATGTCTGGCTGGCGGAGGAGTGGTTCTCTCCCGATGGTGTGCCGGGCTTTGCCATTCCGTTCTTTCTGGCCCATCCGCGGCTGGCGCAGCTCGAACGCCACCTGATGCATGAAGTGGAAGGTGGCAACCGGCACTGGTTGCGCCGCATCCTGCGGCATGAAACCGGTCATGCGCTGGACAACGCCTATCGCCTGCATCGCCGCAAGGCCTGGCGTGAGACCTTCGGTCCCGCCAGCCGGCCCTACCCCACGCGCTATGCACCGCGCACGACCAGCCGCAATTACGTTCTGCATCTCGGTCACTGGTATGCGCAGAGCCATCCAACCGAAGACTTTGCGGAAACCTTTGCGGTGTGGCTCCGGCCCAACTCGGCCTGGCGGACCGATTACGAGGGCTGGCCCGCGTTGCGCAAGCTCCGGTATGTCGATGAGTTGATGGCTGAAATCCGCGAGCTGCGGCCCCCCGTGCGCAACAAGGCCCGGATCGAGCCGCTGAACACCGACCGGCGCACCCTGCGCACGCACTACGAGGAAAAGTTGAGCTACATCAGCGTGACGGAAACCCGGCGCTATGACGTCCGTCTGCAGCGGGTGTTTGCTCCGGCTGAACTGCACCCGGGCCGGCCGGCGGCGTCAACCTTCCTGCGTCAGGTGCGACCAGAGCTGCAACGCCTGCTGATCCGCCGGTCCCGTCTGCATCCCTATCTGGTATACCACGTGATGCGCATGGTGATTGCCCGGTCGCGTGAACTCGAGCTCTGTGTCGATGGCCCGCTGCGCCAGACCAAGCGCAAGGCCTTCGGTCTCATGGAGCGGATATTGTTCGATTTTGTGCGGCGTGGACGGGAGGGGTATGCCCTGTGAAGAAACAGCGGGTTCTGGTTCTGACCCATGAAAGCCTGGTGCCGCCCGACTCGCTGGAGGGCTATACCGATCAGGAGATCGACGAATGGGAAACCGAATTTGACGTGATCTCCGTGCTGCGAGAAGCGGGACATGAGGTGCGCGTGCTCGGCATGTACGACAACCTGAGCGATCTGCGCCAGGTGATCACGGACTGGCAACCCGATATCGCCTTCAATCTGCTGCAGGAATTCCAGGGGATAGTGACCTACGACCAGCACATCGTGGCCTACCTGGAGCTGATGCGGCAGCCCTACACCGGCTGCAATCCACGCGGCATGATGCTGTCCCGTGACAAGGTGCTGTCGAAGCAGATCCTGACCTATCACCGCATACCAACACCGCAGTTTCACGTGTTCCGGCGTGGCCGGACCTTCCGCCAACCGCGCAAACTCACTTTCCCGCTGTTCGTGAAGTCCGCCACCGAGGATGCGTCGCTGGGCATTTCCCAGGCCTCCATCGTTGCCGACGTGCCGCATCTGAAGGAGCGCATTGATTTCATTCATGAGCACACCAACACCGATGCCCTCGTGGAGGAGTACATCGAGGGTCGCGAGCTGTACGTGGCCGTGGACGGCAACAACCGCCTCAGCACCTACCCGGTCTGGGAGCTCAACTTCGGCACCTTGCCCGATGCCATGGCCGGAATTGCCACCCGCAAGGTGAAATGGGATCGCAAATATCAGGAGAAGCACGGCATACAGACCGGGCCGGCATTGGACTTGAGTCCTGCCGCCCAGGAAAAACTGAGCCGCTACAGCAAGCGAATCTACCGGTCCTTGTATCTGAGTGGTTATGCGCGCATGGATTTCCGCATGCGTGCCGATGGCGGAATCTTCCTCCTGGAAGCCAATTGCAACCCCAATCTCTGTGATGGTGAGGATTTCTCGGCGTCGGCCAATGCCGGCGGTGTCGGCTACGATGCCCTGATACAGCGGATCATCCGCCTCGGCCTCGGCTATCAGGCGGAATGGCGACTCAGCGAGACCTGATGACGATGAACACCCCGGAACAGAAGACCTTTCAAGCCACCTACGATTGGGCCAAGGGGTGGCAGGACCTGCCGTGGGCGCACGAGGCGCCGACACTGTTTCTGGCGGAAATCTGCCAGCAGCGGCCGCCGGGGCGCGTGCTGGATATCGGCTGTGGCGCCGGCACGGATTCGGTCTATCTCGCCAAACGCGGCTGGGATGTGACGGCGCTGGACTTCATGCCCAAAGCCCTGGAGTTCACCGCAACCCGGGCGCGGGACGCCGGAGTCACGGTTCGCGCCGTGCAGGCGGACATCACGCAGTGGACGGTGCCGGAGCCCTTCGACCTGGTGCTGGATCATGGCCTGCTGCACAACGTGGATCCGCACCGCTACCCCGGGTATCGCGAGCGCGTTCTTGAAGCGCTGGGCGCGGATGCGGATTTCATCCTGCTGCACTGGCACCCCCGGTACCCGGGGCAGCCAAGCGGCCGGATGGGTCCGCGACGCGCCAGCCGGGCCGCGATCCTCGACTTCTTTGCGCCCGAACTGCAGGAGCGCTACTTCGCCGTGGAGGAGTTCGAGGATCTGCCGGAGCTGGTCGGTGGCGGGATGTCGCAGGCGTATTACTGGTTTCGCCGAAGCGGCGCCAACGCGCATCCCCGGCAACTGCTGGCCCAGATCAAGACCACCTTCCGGCATCACAGGATCGACGTCGACGCCTTGCTCGAGTCCGCGGGGGCAAAGCCGGTCAAGGCGAAGCTTGAAGCAACGGATCTTCTGGCCCGGATGGTTGGCCCGGGGCGCCTGGGGCTGTCGCATGTTGCCTTGAGCCCCGGCGATGCGGACCAGCGGATCGTGGCCTGGGCCGAGGCCGCCGGGGAGGACCCGCGGACGGTAAGCAATCTGCTGACCCTGTTTGCATCCAGCGATCACGGTGGCCTGTGTGGTGCCATGCCCAAGTGTGCCGAGTGCGAGGTGCACATCTGCAAGCGGTTGCGCTACCGCTGAAGCCGTGTTGCTGGCCAGCCCGGAACGGGGCGATGAGGCAAATTGTCGCGTCGGAAAGTACCTATGCTTTGACCTGCATTCCGGGTTCAAGACTATATTGCGCCACTGGCCACCGAAGCGGCCATGACCCCCGTCAGGGGAATTGGTGGCGTCCCGCGCTTTCCGTCAGGAGCATTTTTGCGGCCCCGCACGGCTTCGGAAAGGGCTAGGATTGGCACCATCAGTGCCGCCATGGGGCGGCTGCAAGCGACTGTGGAGAACAAACATGTTTATCAATTTCTGGTACCCCATCGGCCTGTCAAAGGAGATCACCGGGGAAAAGCCTTTTCACTCCCAGGTATTCGGGCTGTCCTTCGTTGCCTTCCGGGACACGGCTGGCGCTGCGCAGGTGGTCTCCGACACCTGTGCCCATCGTGGCGGCGCGCTGCACAAGGGCCTTGTCCGCGACGGCAATGTCGTCTGCCCCTATCACGGCTGGGCTTACGGCGGTGATGGGCGCTGCAAACTGGTGCCATCACTGGGTGCCGATGGCAAGATTCCGGCCCGCGCCAAGGTCGACGCCTACCCCGTTCAGGAGCGTTACGGCATCGTCTTCGCCTTCCTCGGCGACCTGCCCGAGGCCGCGCGTCCGCCCCTCTACGACATTGCCGAGTTTGGCCAGCCGGAATGGAAGTGCCAGACCTACGTCATCAATCTCGCCGCCTACTATCAGCGCTCGATGGAAAACGGCATGGACCCGATCCATAACCAATTCGTCCATCCGTTGCAGGGCGCACCGACACTGTCACCGGAGTTGCAGCGCAGCCAGACGCCGATGGAAGACATTCCCTGGGGCAGCAAAATGTTTCTGCCCTTCGCCAACAAGGCTGCGGACACCGAAATGAACAAGTCCCGGAGCGGTGAGCGCACCGGCATGGCTGGTTCCTGGTACCAGGGGCCCAACCAGCTCGTGACCTGGATCGAGCTGACGGCCACCAACGCCTTTCACCAGTACCTGTTCGAGCAGCCAATAGACGAAAACCACACCCGCATCTACTTCCTCAACATGCGCAACTGGCTGCTGGAAGACAAACATGACCAGCGCGTCGAGGACCTGACGCTGCGGATCGTCCACGAGGACATCGATATCCTCGAGCATCTCAACCCCATCCGGACGCCGGAATCCAATACCAAGGAAGTTCTCCTGCCCAATGACCACGCGGTCTTCCGTTATCGGGAACACTGCAAGGAATGGGAAGACAAGGGCTGGCGCATCGACATGAAAGCCATGCGTGGCAGGCTGGGCGATGTGGCCTTCGCCATCCCCAGTCCCGCGCGTCGGGAATCGGGCAACTGGGTGCTCGATACGGTTCCCCTGATGCCCGGGAAGGCGCAGGAAGGGGCTGGTCAGAAGCCGGCGAGCGCCTCACGCAAGTCGGCGTCAGCCTGACAAGCCGGCCTGCGCCGCCAGGCCTGAAATGCAGGTCGGGGACCGCACAATTGATGGCGCAGTCCCCGATTTGCCTGTCAGAATAGGTCCGGTGAGGGCGCGACGTGCCTGTGGTCCGAAAAATTAAGGCTTGCAGCCGGCATCGCCGCACTCTATGTTCCTGCGCCGGGACCAGCAGTTTTGCTGTGGGCCGGGGAAAATTTTTCAACTCCAGGGAGTAACACGCGTATGGCCAAGAACAGTGGCGCACCAACCAAGTCGGACATTCTGAATCACCTTGCCAAGGAAACGGGGCTGTCCCGGAAGGACGCCAGTGCCGTGCTGGATGCCATGAACGGCATCATCCGCAAGAGCCTGCGCAGCAGCGGGATGTTCACGATGCCCGGCCTGATGAAGCTCAAGGTTGTCAAGAAGCCGGCCACCAAGGAGCGGGTAGGCACGAACCCGTTCACCGGCGAAAAGATGACCTTCAAGGCCAAACCTGCATCCAAGAAGGTCCGCATCCTGCCGCTGAAGGCGTTGAAGGCCATGGTCAACTAGGACTTTGCTGCCCGGATCGGGAGATATTCCCGCGTATCGGACCCGGAGGGATGCAAATCGCTCCGGGTCTGTTTTTTTTCAGGCTACAGGAGCGTATGGAAGACCTTCTGCACGTCCTCGTCCTGCTCCAGCTTGTCGATCAGTTCCAGCGCTTCCCGCGCGTGCTCTTCGGATAATTCGCCTGGCGTCGTGCAGATGTACTCCTGCTCCGCCGTCAGCGGCGTCAGATGCCGGTCTTCCAGGGCCTTCTGCAGCTGGCCGAAATCCCCGAAATTGCAGCGGATCACGATTTGCGACTCGTCCTTCTCGCCCGTGCTCTCGCCCATCTCCTCCAGACCGTGGTCGATCAGGTACAGCTCGAGATCATCCTGGTCGATTCCATCCGGATCCAGCCGGAACACCCCCATGCGCCGGAACATGAAGCTGACACTGCCAGGGGCGCCGAAGTGCCCGCCGTTTTTGCTGAATACGTTGCGGATGTTGCTGACCGTCCGCGTGGGGTTGTCGGTGGCGGCCTGGACCAGCACGGCGACCCCGTGGGGCGCATAACCCTCGTAGATCACTTCCTCGTAGTTCGTTGAATCCTTGCCAAGGGCGCGTTTGATCGCTGCATCCACCTTGTCCTTGGGCATGTTCACGGCCCGGGCATTGGCAATGACCCGGCGCAATGCCGGATTGCTGGCAGGGTCCGGACCACCCGCCCGGACAGCAATGGCTATATCCTTGCCGACTCGCGTGAACTGCTTGGCCATGCGGTCCCAGCGGGCGAACATCACATGTTTTCTGGTTTCGAAGATGCGTCCCATGGCTTGATTGTCTCAGATGTTGAGCTACCAGCACGACTACCACGCCGGCAACCATGCCGATGTCCTGAAGCACGCGGTCCTCGCGCTGGTGATCCGTGCCCTGCAGAAAAAGCCCACGCCGATCCGGGTCATCGATGCTCATGCGGGCTCCGGGATCTATGACCTCAACAGTCGTGAGGCCCGAAAGAATGCCGAATTTGCCGGCGGCATCGGACGTGTTTGGGGCGAACCGCTGCCACCGGCCGAGATCCAGGCCTATCTTTCTGCCGTCAAGACCCTGAATGCTCATGGTGCTCATGCCCAGGGCGAGCTGAAGCGGTACCCCGGCTCGCCGGAGCTCGCCCGCCAGCTGTTGCGGCCCGTGGACCATCTGGAACTGATGGAGCTGCACCCGGCAGCGCTGGCCAGGCTGCGCCGCCAATACGGCCGCGACCCTCGCGTCCATGTTCACGCCCGTGACGCTTTCGAGGGTTTGCCGGCTCTACTGCCACCCCGCGAGCGACGGGGCGTGGTGCTGGTGGATTCAGCCTTCGAGGTGAAGGATGACTTTGTCACCATCGTCAACCTGCTGAAGACCTGCCATCAGCGCTGGCGGGAGGGCGTTTACCTGCTCTGGTATCCGCTCATCCGCCACCCGCTCGCTGAACGCTTCCCGGCCAAGGTGCGGGCCGCCGGGCTCCCCAGGCTGCTGCAGGTCGAACTGCAAGTGGAAATCGACGCCTTCGACGGGATGCGTGGCTCCGGTCTCATCATCGTCAATCCACCCTTTGAGCTGGAGAGCAGGCTCAATACCCTGCTGCCGTGGCTCTGGGAAGCCCTCCGCAATGACCAGCGAACGGGCTGGCGGGTTGCGGCTGGTTAGGCCGCCTTGCGTGCCGCCAGCCACTTCTCCAGCTCGTCGGCGCCGCCGATGTGGGCGCCATTGATGAAGATCTGTGGCACCGCCGTGCTGCCGGCAATGGCCCGTAGCGTGCGGTCGGAGAACTCCTTGTTGAGCGTCAGCACCTCGAAGTCGATGCCGGCTTCCGTCAGTCGTGCCTTCGCCCGCGCACAATGCGGGCAGCCCTTGCGGGCATACACGGTGACGTCCATCGGCTTCGGCGCCTTCGGCGCAAGCCAGGCAAGCATCGTGTCGGCGTCGGAAACCTTGAACGGATCACCGGGCTCCTCGGGTTCGATGAACATCTTTTCGATAACCCCATCGCGTACCAGCATCGAATAGCGCCAGGAGCGCCGCCCGAAGCCGATATCTTCCTTGCCTACCAGCATTCCCATGCCGTCCGTGAACTCTCCATTCCCGTCGGGAAGAAAAGTCACGTTGGTGGCGCGCTGGTCCTCCCGCCACTCGTTCATCACGAAGGCGTCGTTTACCGAGACACAGATGATCTCGTCGACGCCCTGGGCCTTGAAAACCCCGGCCAGCTGGTTGTAGCGGGGTACGTGGGTTGACGAGCAGGTGGGGGTGAACGCCCCCGGCAGGGAAAACACGATGACCGTACGGCCGGCAAAGACTTCCTTGCTCGTACGATTGATCCAGTCGTGGTCGCCGCGGGTGCGGAATGTGACCTCGGGAACGCGTTGGCCTTCACGGTTCTGCAGCATGGTATCGACTCCTGTCTGTCTTGATGCGCTCCATTCTAGCCGTCTCCAGTGTAAATAGAAAATGCAATAAAAGTATCGTAACGATATAGTCGATAAATGATGAATCCACCCACCACGCGACAATTGAGTTATTTCGTGGCATTGGCCGAGCACCGGCATTTCGGCAAGGCGGCCGCTGCCTGCTTTGTGTCGCAGTCGGCATTCAGCATTGCCATACGCCAGTTCGAAAAGCTGCTGGGTGTCCGGCTGGTGGACCGCACCAACCGTCGTGTCGTCATCACGGCGCTGGGTCAGGAGATAGCCACGCAGGCGCGGCTCTGTTTGCGCGATCTCGACTCATTGATGGCGTTGGCGCGGGTCGGGCAGGCGCCCCTGGTTGGTCCGCTCCGGCTCGGCGTGATCCCGACCATTGCGCCTTTCCTGCTGCCCAGGGTCCTGCCCGGACTGCGCAAGGCGCTGCCCGGACTCCGGCTGTTCCTGCATGAGGCCACCACCAGGGTGCTCCACGACAAACTGATGACAGGTGAGCTGGATGTGTTGCTGCTGGCGCTGCCTTATGACCTGGATAACGTGGAAATCCTGCCGCTGTTCCGTGACTCTTTCCGGTTGGCGTGCCGGCGGGGCACCCAGCTGCTGGACCCGGTCAATTACCGCTACAACCGTCTCGACCGGGAAGCCGTGCTGCTGCTGGATGATGGCCATTGCCTTCGCGACCACGCCATCGCCGCCTGCAGCCTGAAGGGCTCGGAGAAGATCAGCCCGTTTGCAGCCTCAAGCCTGCTCACGTTGATTGAAATGGTGGATGCGGATCTGGGGGTGACCTTTCTGCCGGAGATGGCGGCAGGCTCAGCCTTGCTGAAGGGTACGCGCGTTGAAACCCACGCCTTGCCCGAACGCAGCTTTCGCGAAATCGGCTTGGCCTGGCGTCAGGGCTCGCACCGTGGTGCCGAGTTCCGCATGTTGGGTGAGCAATTCATGGCCCACGCACCTCAGCCGGAGGTGATGCGCGCCCGCAAAGCCCGCTTGAGTCCGCGGGCAACGGCTTCGGCAAGCGGAGCATCCTCGACTGCCAGACCCCGTACAGACAGGTAGACCCGCGAGGTAATGGGAATCTCGGTCCATTGTTCGGGGGCGCCTGGCGCGTTGCGTACGGCATTCATCGTTGGTCGGAGCTCCAGATCGCGGAGCAATTGCCCAAGGTCACTGTCCTCGACCATGGCTTGCGTGGGGGCCTGCCTGGATGCATGGTCGGGGTGGGGCTCTTCGCGGTGCTGTACATCTGGTGTACGGATGGTTTGCCCGGCGCCTGCACGGTTGCGGATGCCGGCGTCGGCCAGTCCGTAGCTGCGCTGCTCCCCGGAAGGGCCCCGCACGCCCGTTATCGCCGGGGCCGTGACCACTGGCTCGGTCCTGTGCTGCGCTGACACAGCGGGTGGCTGGAGCGTTGCGGGTACTGTTTGCGGTTTGGCGAAGAGCGCCTTCACCTCATCAATCGGCAGGCCCCGGTCCAGCAGATCGCGTACGGCGGCTTCATCTGCTGCGGCCAGTGCCCGGTGGATCTCGGCCAACGTGGCTGTCAGCAGCTGTCCCTCGGACTGCAGTCGGCGCACGCCGCGAATGAACTGCAGTCGTGTCAGGCACTCAGCGGGATACCGGGTGTGCGGGCCTCGCCGGCCAACTTTTGGTAGCAAGCCGGACTGGATGTAATAGACGATCGTCCGTCGGGCGAAGCCCGTGGCGGCGGTGAGTTCGGCGATGGAGTAGCTGCGATCGACGGGCATGATCGACAGCCTATGGTGACCGTATAGACAGTGTCAACTACTGCAGAATCTGTCGTGTCGCCTGACCATGGGATTGTTACCATCCTGCGCGCACCATGTTTCCCTTAAGCGACGACAACCCGCACTTCATCACCCCCTATGCGACTTACGCGATCATCGCGCTGAACGTGCTGGCCTGGATTTTCGTGCAGGGTATGGGCATGGAGCCGCAGTTATCGGCATCCGTATGTACCTTGGGCATGGTTCCGGGTGAATTGCTGCAAACCCTGGCCGCCGGTTGTGACAACCGCGCAGGCTGCGGATTACCGCGCCCGCATCCTCA
>CAYLKO010000031.1:10061-29041 GCA_964384525.1 uncultured Chromatiaceae bacterium | reverse complement strand
TAGGCGGGTCAGTTTTACTTGAAAAGACCGGGTCAATAATCGGTGGAAATCAACACCAATATGTTCTTGCCCTGCCCGATACCCGAACCGGTTGCAACCAATTCGAGGACATCCTCGAAATGGTCGGCGATAGGTTTGTCGGTCTTTTTCATACGCCCAGATCCTTGAGGTACTGCTTCATCCGTGTGCGCACCTCAGCCAGCTCACCCTCCAGCCGCTCGATGTCCCGCTCGACGGCGGCGACGTCGATTTCCGGCTCTTCCTCGAAGGTGTCGACGTAGCGCGGGATGTTGAGGTTGAAGTCGTTGTCGGCGATCTCCTTGAGGCTGGCGACATGGGCGTACTTGTCCACTGGCTTGCGGGCACGGAACGTTTCCAGAATGCGGCGCAGGTGCTCGTCGAGCAGGGCGTTCTGGTTCTTGCTGGACTGGTAGTCCCGGCTGGCGTCGATGAACAGCACGTCCTGGCAGTTCTCGCGGGCGCCACCTTTCTCGCGGGCGCGATCGAAGACCAGAATGGCGACGGGGATCGACGTGGTGGGGAACAGGTTGCCCGGCAGGCCGATGACGGCGTCGAGCAGGTTCTCTTCGATCAGGGCGCGGCGGATGCGGCCCTCGGCGCCGCCCCGGAACAAGACGCCATGCGGTACCACCACGGCCACGCGGCCTTCCTGTGGCAGTGCGGTTTCGATCATGTGGGTGATGAAGGCGTAGTCACCCTTGGACTTCGGCGGCACGCCGCGCCAGAAGCGGTTGTAACGATCAGCCTGGGCTTCGACAGCTCCCCATTTGTCGAGGCTGAAGGGTGGGTTGGCCACCACCACGTTGAAGCGCATCAGCCGGTCGGCCTCCACCAGTGCCGGGCTGTTCAGGGTGTCGCCCCATTCGATGCGGGCGGCGTCCTTGCCGTGCAGGAACATGTTCATGCGCGCCAGTGCCCAGGTGCTGCCGTTGACCTCCTGGCCGAACAGGGCGAAATCCCTGTTCGGATTTCCGGGGCTGCCCTGTTGCTCCACCAGTGTGGCAGCCTCGATCAACAGACCACCGGAACCGCAGGTGGGATCGCAGATGCGATCGCCGGGCCTAGGCGCTGCCAGTTGTGCGAGGAGCTTCGACACCTGCTTGGGAGTGTAGAACTCGCCGGCTTTCTTGCCGGCATCGGAGGCAAATCGCTCGATCAGATAGATGTAGGTGTCGCCGATCACGTCCTCGGAGATTCGCGAGGGGCGGAGGTCAAGCTTGCCGAAGTCGCCCAGCAGGTTTTCCAGGCGGCGGTTGCGGTCCTTGGTCTTGCCCAGGTTGGCTTCGGAGTTGAAGTCGATATTGCGGAACACACCTTCGAGCTTGGTTTTGTTGGCCTCCTCGATGTGGTCGAGCACGATATTGATCAACTCGCCGAGGTTGGCCGCCTTGCGCCGTTCGTACAAGGCGTGGAAGTCAGCGAGAAAACGATCGGTGACCTTGCCGGTTTTCTCATCCTTGAACTCGACGTAGGGCAGGATGAAGCGCTCGCGCTCCAGCTTGCGGCGGATGCGCTCGTCGTTGTCGCCGTATTCCTTTTTGTACTCGGCGTAGTGGTCCGCCCACAGGTCGCTGATGTACTTCAGGAACAGCATCACGAGGATGTAGTCCTTGTACTGCGCCGGATCGACGACACCGCGAAAGGTGTCGCAGGCAGCCCAGGCGGTGTTGTTGACGTCTTGTTGGGTGAGCTGGGTGGTCATGGAGTGACCCTTTCCGGGGCTGAGTGGGCGAGCTTCATCAGAAGGTTGGTGGCAACGCGCTGGCGCAGGGTGGCGATGCGGGTCAACAGCGATTGTTCCTGATCGACGAGGGCGGCGGCCTGCGCGATGCGCTCCTGTACTGCCCGTGAGGGCAGCGGTATATCCAGTGCCTTCAGGGCCTCGGCACTGATCATTCGCACCGAGGTGCCTTCGGCCAACATCGCCAGGTGGAACTGGGTGCTCGGCGCGTTGAGGTACCAACAGAGATAGGTGGGCAGCACGGTGTGTGGCCGGATCAGCAGCATCGGCGCCGAGAGCACGGCCTGGCCGATACCCTCCCGCACTTGTGCCGTGCCATTGCTGCGGCCGCGCGAGCGAAACAACAGATCGCCGGCCCGCAGCAGGTGGTGAGCCTTGCCCTTGGGCAGCGCCACCCTGATGGCCGCCTCGGCATGCAGCAGGTTGGCATCGTCGATGTCCTTCATCTGGATCACCGCGACATCGCCCTGCGGGTCGTGCTCGAGGCGCGACCGGAAGGGATAACCCATCCGTATTTCAGCCAGCTCACCAAGATGCATGGATGCAAGAACGCCGTTACTGCAAATTGAGTACCGGGCACGGTACCCGGCAGCTGTGGGCATGTCAATTTGTCGTAATGCTGTTTCTGTACCTTGGTCTTAGTTTTTATGTAGACCGCGGATGTGGGCGGGATCAACCCGCCGACGCACGGATTTTCAGGGTGGAGGCAGGTTGACCGCCTCCCGGGCGGTGCCGATCCACGTTCGCATCAGCGAATACGCGACAGCCAGCAGCGTGGGCCCGATGAAAAGCCCGATGACGCCCCAGGCCAGCAGGCCACCCAGCACGCCCATCAGGATCAGCGCAAACGGCAGCTTGGCGCCCCGGCTGATCAGGTACGGACGCACGAAGTTATCCACCCAGTTGACGAGCACGGCGCCCCAGATGGCCAGAAAAATGGCGGATCCGGTGTCACCGCTGTAATACAGCCAGCCGGCCGCCGGCAGCCAGATCACGAAGGTGGGGATCTGCACCAGCGCCACCATGAAGGTGGCAAAACCCAGCACGACCACCCCCGGCATGCCCGCAATCAGAAAACCGATGGCCGAGATCAGCCCCTGGATCGATGCCGTGCCCACGAGACCCAGCGACACGCTGCGCACCGTCCCCACGACGATCGGAATGATCCGCTCCTGCTCGCTGATGTTCAGCCGGGCAACCAGTCGCGTCGCAAGCTCAGCCGACCGGTCGGCCGTGACCAGAAAGATCCCGGCGATCAGGATGGCAAACAGGAACTCCATCAGGGCAAGCGCCAGATTGGCGCCCTGCGCGAGCGCCCACACCCCGGCCTGTTCGGCGGCCGGCAGGGTTTTCTTGAGCAGGCCGGCCATGTCGGCGATCGCCGCCAGCCAGACTTCGCGAATCTGGTCGCCGATGAAGGGCAGATCACTGAGCCAGGCGGGGGGCTCGGGCGAAACCGACAAGGCCAGCTCCTTCAGCATGGCGGCGAGCTGGGGCACCGCCTGGCCGATATTGGCCGTCAGGATTGCGAAGGGCAGAACCAGCAGCACAAACAAGCCGAGGCTGCACAGGGTGGCCGCCACCACCGGCCGGTTCCCGAGCTTGCCGGAAAGCCGGATGAAACCGGGCCACACGGTGATGGCGATGATGGCCGCCCAGGTCAGCGCACCCATGAACGGGATGATGACCTGCAGGCAGGCCAGTGCGAGCAGCACCAGCGCCACCAGTCTGACGATGCGCTCAATGGTCCAGTTCTGGAGATCCGCCATGGGTCGCCAGCCTAGCAGGCGGGCGTCATTGTGGCATCGTTTCCCGCTTCAGGATGTTGATGACAGCCGCCCGCTCCTCCGGGGTTTTCACCGGACCGCTGGAGATGATCATCGAGGTGCCGGGAACGAATTTGCTGGGTCCGGCCAGGTATTTGTCCAGCGTGGCATCGTCCCAGATCAGGCCATTGCGCCCGGCCGCCGCCATGGCTTTAGAGTAATAGAAATTGGGCACCGTGCCGGCGCGCTGCCCGAAGATCGCATACAGGTTCGGGCCAACCAGATGCTTGCCGCCCTTCTCCATCGTATGACAGAAGCGGCACCACTTGAAGGTCTGGGTACGCACCGTCTGCTCGAAGGGCGTTTCCGGCGTGATGGTGACGCTGACCACTGGTGCGGCATGCGAGGTGATCCCGGCATCGGCCACGATGACCTCGCCCACCGGCCAGGGCGTGACCCGGAACGTAGCATAGGGCAGCAGACTCGCCAGGCCGATCACGGCAATGACGATTGCGAGGCCCACGACCCGGGCCACCGGCGAACCGGACGGACGCACGGCAGGTATCGCGACATCGGCCGTGGCATGGGCGCCGCGCCGGCTGGCGAGCCCGCGCGCCAGCGCCCACCACGCCACCGAAATCGCCAGATAGATGCCCACGACCACCACACCCGGTTCCGGCGCCCTGAAAGTCGCCGCGGCGTAGAAGGTGACCAGCACCGTGAACCACACCTGCACACCGAAGCCCGGCGGAAAGGCATCCAGCAGCCCGATGCCCCGGCGGAGCAGCAGCCAGGCGCCCGTCAGGAGCGCCGTCAGGCTGAGCAGCGTGGCGGAAAAACCAAGCGCTGAATGAAAGTAGCCGGCGAACATCCACAGGGAGTGATCTTCCGGCAAAACCGCGGGCAGGGTCAGAAACGGGCCCAGCCGGACGGTGAGTCCATCGGACCACGCGGAGACAATGCCCAGCAGCGGCATCACCACCAGCACGCCGTAGGTGGCGAGCGTGAGCTGCCGGGTGTAGCGGGTGGCGACCGGTGACAGCCGCGGACTCGAGCCAGCAGGTCGTTCGCGATACCAGACCAGAAGCCGCCAGACCAGCGCCACCAACAGCAGCAGGCCCAGGAGGTAATGCCAGCTCCGCAGCTCTTCCCGGAGGAGTGCCGTCTTTTCCGTCCGCGGCAACTGGACGGTCAGCACCATCTGCATGCCGTAAAGAAGCGTGATCAGCCAACCGAGTCTCTTTGCCATTTTCTCCCCCGCCGTCAGCATGGTTCTGGAAAAAGCGTGTGCATCATCCTGCACCAAAGAATTGCCGGGAACTTCAGTCGGCGAGCTTCTTGTTCAGCAGCTGGTTGACCTGCGCCGGGTTCGCCTTGCCGGCGCTGGCCTTGATGACCTGGCCCACGAGGTAGCCCATGACCTTCTGCTGCCCGGCCCGATACTGCTCCACCTGGGCGGGATTGGCGGCCAGCACCTGATCAACGAGCTGCTCCACGGCGCCGCTGTCACTGATCTGCTTCAAGCCCCGTTGCTCGACGATCAGCGCCAGATCGGGGCTGCCGTCGGCAAAGGCGAATTCCTCGATGAGCGCCTTGGCGCCGGTGCGGGCGAGCACGCCATCGGCGGTCAGCCGCAGGATGGCGGCCACGGCGGGCACATTCACCTGACGGGCACTCCGTTCCGCATCGAACAGGCTGAAGAGCTGGCTCTGCAGTGTATTGGCGGCCGCGACCGGCTCCGCCGAGGCGGCAGCCAGGGCATCGAACAACACCGCATTGTCCGGCTCCGCGGCCACCACGGCCGCGGTCTCCGGCTTCAGGCCGAAATCGCGCACCCAGCGCGCCTGGCGCGCCTCGGGCAACTCCGGCAGCGTGCTCCGCAGCTCGTCGATGAAGGCGGCATCCAGCAGCACCGGCAACAGATCCGGATCCGGAAAATACCGGTAATCGTTGGCCTCTTCCTTGCTGCGCATCGGCCGGGTTTCATCGCGGTCCGGGTCATACAGGCGGGTTTCCTGCCGCACCGTGCCGCCACTTTCCAGCACCTCGATCTGCCGGTCGGTTTCAAACAGGATGGCGCGCTCCAGGAAGCGGAAGGAGTTCAGGTTCTTTGATTCCGTGCGCGTGCCGAGCTGCTCCGTGCCGGCCCGGCGGACCGACACGTTGGCGTCACAGCGGAACGAACCTTCCTGCATGTTGCCGTCACAGATGCCGAGGTAGCGCACCAGCTGGTGCATTTTCTTCATGTAGGCCACCGCCTCGCCGGCCGAACGCAGGTCCGGCGCCGAGACGATTTCCAGGAGCGGCGTTCCGGCCCGGTTGAGATCGATGCCGGTCAATCCCGGGAACTGCTCGTGCAGCGACTTGCCGGCGTCCTCTTCAAGATGGGCGCGAATCACATGGATGGATTTGGTCGTGCCGTCGTCCAGATCGATGAGCATCCGGCCATCGTGGACGATCGGCAGTTCGTACTGGCTGATCTGGTAGCCCTTCGGCAGATCGGGGTAAAAATAGTTCTTGCGGGCAAACACCGAGCGTGGCGCGACGGTGGCGCCGATCGCCAGACCAAAGAGCGCGGCCATGCGCACGGCCTCGGCATTCAGCACCGGCAGCACACCCGGATAACCGAGATCGACGAGGCTGGCCTGCGAATTCGGGGCGGCGCCATAGGTTGTCGGCGAGCCGGAAAAAAGCTTGCTGCGCGTGGCGAGCTGCGCATGGATCTCGAGGCCGATGACCACCTCCCAGCTCATGCGCCGGGCCCCCGCGTGTGCCAGTCGGTTTCGCACTGGAACGCATGGGCGAAATCGAACAACCGGCTTTCGCCGAAGTGCGGGCCGATGAGCTGCAGGCCCACCGGCAAGCCGCCGGAAAAGCCGCACGGCACGGAGATGCCCGGCAGGCCGGCAAGATTGACCGCGATGGTGTAGATGTCGTTCAGGTACATCTGCACCGGATCATCGATCTTTTCGCCGAGGCGGAACGCCGGCGTGGGTGTGGTCGGGCCTGCGATCAGGTCGACCTCGGCGAAGCAGCGGCGGAAATCGTCGGCAATCAGGCGCCGGCACTGCTGGGCTTTCAGGTAATAGGCATCGTAGTAGCCGGCGGACAGCACATAGGTGCCCGTCAGGATGCGCCGCTTCACTTCGGCGCCAAAGCCCGTGCCGCGGGATTTGCGGTAGAGCTCGTCCAGCGAGGTGGCGTCCGGATGCCGATAGCCAAAGCGCAGGCCATCGAAGCGCGAGAGGTTGGACGAACATTCGGCCGGCGCCACGATGTAGTAGGTCGGCACCGACAAGGCGAGGCTCGGCAGCGACAAGGGCACCAGCGTGGCGCCAAGCCGCTCGTAGACCTGGAGCGCGGCGCGCACCGCCGCCCCGGCCGCCGGATCCAGGCCCTCGTCGAAGAACTGCTCCGGAATGCCGATGCGCCGGCCAGCCACCGCGGCCACGGATGCACCGAGGCTGGCGGCGTAGTCCGGCACCGGCGCGTCGATGCAGGTGGAATCGCGGGGATCGAAGCCGGCCATGGCGGTGGTGAGCAGGGCCGCGTCTTCGGCGGTCAACGTCAGCACCCCGGCCTGATCGAGACTGGAGGCAAAGGCGATCATGCCGTAGCGGGAGACGCGGCCGTAGGTGGGCTTGAACCCGGTGATGCCCACCAGGGCAGCCGGCTGGCGGATCGAGCCGCCGGTGTCGGTGCCAGTGGCAGCCGGCACGAGACCGGCAGCCACCGCTGCCGACGAGCCACCGGAGGAACCGCCCGGCGAGCGCTCG
This sequence comes from uncultured Chromatiaceae bacterium, assembly GCA_964384525.1. Lineage (GTDB taxonomy): Bacteria > Pseudomonadota > Gammaproteobacteria > Steroidobacterales > SHZI01. Next base: position 21,737 of record CAYLKO010000031.1, on the reverse strand, counting down.
AGATCCCACGGGTTCCGCACCGGACCGAACCAGCTGGTTTCGTTGGACGAGCCCATCGCGAACTCGTCCATGTTGGTCTTGCCCACCGTGACCATGCCGGCCGCCGCCAGGCGCTCGACCACCGCGGCATCGTAGGGCGAGACGAAATTCTCCAGCATGCGCGAGGCGCAGGTCGTGCGGATGCCGGCGGTGCAGAAGATGTCCTTGTGGGCCAGGGGAATCCCGGTGAGCGGCCCGGCCGCACCCCGGGCCAGCTGCGCATCAGCCTGGTCGGCGGCGGTGAGCGCCTGCCCGGCAGCGACGGTGATGAAGCTGTTCAGCGTCCCGGCCGTGGCCTCGATCCGGGCGATCGCCGCCAGGGTGAGCTCGCGGCTGCTCACCGTGCGCTGGCGCAGCGCCCGGCTCAGCTCGGCGATCGTGGGACGGGCGGATAACTCTGGCATGGGCGGGTCGATCCCGGGCGGGGGCGGTTATTCGATGACCCGCGGAACGGTATACAGGCCGTCCTGAACGGCCGCGCTGTTCTTCTGGTACAGGTCCCGGTGGTCGGCTTCCGTGACGGTGTCGGCCCGCAGCCGCTGCTGCATGTCCATCGGGTGGGCCATGGGGGCGACGGCTCCCGAGTTGGCGGCTCCGGTGTCGGCAGCCTTCAGCTGATCGACGAAACCGACGATACGCCCCAGCTTCTGCACGACACCGTCGATTTCCCCAGGTCCGATCTCGAGCCGGGCCAGCCTGGCGATGTCTTCGACGTTCTGTCGGGTGAGTTCCACTTCGTTCGTGAGGCCGGTCGCGCTTTGGCGGGGCCGGCATCATACACCGCTGTTGCTGATTACGACCCTCGTTGCTAGGCTACCGGGCTTCCACGGGGCACTTCTCGCCGGGCACACCATCATGCACACAAAGCCATGTTGAAACGGCTTCTGGGTTACTTTTCCCACGATCTTTCCATTGACCTGGGCACGGCCAACACGCTGATCTATCTGGCGGGTCAGGGCATCGTCCTCGACGAGCCCTCCGTGGTGGCGATCCGCGAGGAACCGGGCCGGGGCGGCAAGACCGTGGAAGCCGTTGGCCTGCAGGCCAAGAACATGCTGGGCCGCACGCCCGGCAACATCACCGCCATCCGGCCCCTGAAGGACGGCGTCATCGCCGACTTCACCGTGACCGAAAAGATGCTCCAGCACTTCATCCGCAAGGCGCTGCCGGGCCGCTATTTCCGGCCGAGCCCCCGGGTCGTGGTCTGCGTGCCCTACGGCTCCACCCAGGTCGAGCGCCGGGCCATCCGCGAATCCACCGAAGGCGCCGGCGCCCGCAAGGTGTGGCTGGTGGAAGAACCCATGGCCGCCGCCGTCGGCGCCGGCATGCCGGTGCACGAAGCGCGCGGCTCCATGGTGCTGGACATCGGCGGTGGCACCTCCGAAGTGGCCGTGATCTCGCTGAACGGCATCGTCTATGCCGCCTCGGCCCGGATCGGTGGCGACAAATTCGATGAGGCCATCATCAATTACGTGCGCCGGAACTACGGCATCCTGATCGGCGAGGCCACCGCGGAACGCATCAAGAAGGAAATCGGCTCGGCCTTCCCCGGCGACGAGGTCAAGGAGATCTCCGTCAAGGGCCGCAACCTGTCCGAGGGCGTGCCCCGCAGCTTCAGCCTGAACAGCAACGAGATCCTGGAAGCGCTGCAGGAGCCGTTGCAGGGCATCGTCCAGGCCGTGAAGCAGGCGCTCGAACAGACGCCCCCGGAACTGGGCGCCGATGTTGCCGAACGCGGCATCGTCCTCACCGGTGGCGGCGCCCTGCTGCGCCATATCGACAAACTGCTGATGGAAGAAACCGGCCTGCCGGTGGTCGTTGCCGACGAACCGCTGACCTGCGTGGCGCGTGGCGGCGGCCGCATCCTTGAACTGCTGGACGAGGTTCCCCCCTCCACACTCGGACTGGAGTAGTGCGGCGCATGGGGCCATGCCTCATCCCTGCTGCGCAGAAATGAGGCATGGCCCCATTTCCCCTGGCTGACAGCGAATCGCGTGCCTACCGGAACGTCAGTCCCGGCTTGCGCTTTTTTCTCGCGGCGCTGTTGGCCCTGGCGTTGATGTTTCTCGACCATCGCGGCACCTGGCTGCAGGAGGTACGCATGTATCTCGGCGCTGCCATGTACCCCCTGCAGGTCGCCATCGACTCCCCGACCGCCGCATTCCACTGGACGCGGGAAAACCTGGCGCTGCGCAGCCGGCTGATTGCCGAGAATGAAGCCCTGCGCAGCCGGGAATTGACCGACAGCGCGAAACTCCAGCGCCTGGCCTCCCTCGAAGCCGAGAACGCCCGCATCCGCGCCCTGCTCGATTCCCGGGCACGGATCCCCGACCGCGTGGTCGTCGGCGAGATCCTGGCCGTCGACATGGACCCGCTCCGGCACCGGATCGTGCTGAACCGGGGCAGCAAGGACGGCGCGTACCAGGGCCAGGCGCTGATCGATGCGCGCGGGGTCGTCGGCCAGATCACGCGGGACCAGATCGTGAGCTCGGAGGCCATCCTGATCACCGATCCGGACCACGCCGTGCCGGTCGAGGTCGTCCGCAACGGCCTGCGCACGATTGCCGTCGGCACCGGTGACCTCGAGCGTCTGTCGCTGCCCTTCGTGACACGCAATGCCGACATCAAGCCCGGCGATCAGCTGGTCACCTCGGGACTCGGCGGGGCATTCCCGGTGGGTTACCCGGTGGGCACGATCGATCGCGTCAACAAATCCTCCGGTGACACCTTCCTCGATGTCACGGCCACGCCCACCGCTGCGCTCGACCGGTTGCGGGAAGTGCTGCTGGTATTTCCATCACCCGCCGCGCCACCGGCGCCTGCACCGGAGTCGGTGCCCACGCCAACACCGGCACCAACACCCGCTGCGCCACCAGCACCAGCACCAGCAGAAGGCGTGACTGAATGAAGGTATCCCGCTGGCCGGTCTGGTTGCTCACGCTGGTGGCCCTGGCCGCCGAACTGATCCCGCTGCCGATCGCGCTGCAACCGCTGCGCCCCGCCTGGACCACCATGGTGGTGATTTACTGGTGCCTGATGTGGCCGGGGCGCTTCGGCGTATTCAGCGCCTTCGTGGTTGGCCTGCTGGTCGACATCTCGCATGGCTCGCTGCTGGGCCAGCATGCGCTCTCCCTGTCGCTGGTGGCCTATGTCGTGCTGAAGCTGCACCTGCAGATGCGGGTGTTTCCGCTGTGGCAGCTGACCTTGTCGGTGTTCGCCCTCATGACGCTGGAAGCTTTCGTCCTGCTCTGGATCGACGGCGCCACGGGTCGGGCGGAGTTCGGCCCGGGGCGCTGGGGGCCGGTGCTGTCCGGCACGCTGTTCTGGCCGGTGGCCATGGCGGCCATGGATCGCTTCAGAGAGCGGCTCGAACGGCGCGATTCGCGCTTCAGCTGACGCCGGCAAGGCATGGCACGGACGCTGCGTATCAAGGACCACTGGCGGGAGCAACAGCTCTTCACGGGCCGGCTGCTGGTGGCGCTCGTGGCGGTGCTGGGCCTCACCGGGCTGGTCGTTGCCCGGCTCGTGCAACTGCAGATCAGCCAGTTTGAATACTATTCGGCGCAGTCCAGCGGCAACCGGATCCGGGTGCAGCCGATCCCGCCGATCCGCGGGCTGATCCTGGACCGCCACGGCACGGTGCTGGCCGAGAACACCCCCAGCTACCAGCTCGAAATGACCCGCGAGCAGGTGCCCGACATGGCGGATACCCTGAAGCGCCTCGTGGCCAGCGGCATCATCGACGACGAAGATGTTCCCAATCTCAAGGAACAGATTGCCAACCGCCGCAGCTTCGACACGGTGATCATCGCCGAGCGCCTCACCGACCAGGAACTGGCGGCGTTTGCCGTGCGCCGCCCGCAATTCCCCGGCGTCGACATCCGCGCCCGGCTCGGCCGCAGCTACCCGTACGGCAAAGCCGCGGCCCACGTGCTGGGCTATGTCGGCGGGATCAGCGCGGATGACAAAAAGGATCTGGACACGGCGGCCTACGCCGGCACGACGCATATCGGCAAGATCTCCGCCGAACGCAGTTTCGAAGACGAGCTGCACGGCACATCCGGCCACGAGGATGTGGTGGTCAACGCCCACGGCCGCAAGATGCAGATGCTGGATCGCGTGCCCTCGCTGCCGGGCCGGGACGTGATCCTGACGATCGATCTCAAGACCCAGCTGGCGGCGAATGCGGCACTCGAGGGCTGGCGCGGCGCGGCCGTGGCCATCGATCCCCACACCGGCGAAGTGCTGGCGCTGGCCAGCACGCCGGCCTACGACCCCACCGCCCTCAGTGCCGGCCTGAGCCGTCGGGCCTATCAGGCGCTTCAGCAGGACATAGACCAGACGCAGTTCACCCGCGCCCTGCGCGGCCAGTATCCGCCGGGTTCCACGATCAAGCCGATCATCGGCCTGGCTGCCCTGCACTACGACGTGGTCACGCCGGGACAGCGGGTGGGTTGCCGGGGTTTCTTCAGCCTGCCCGGCAGCAGCCACCGGTATCGCGACTGGAAACCGGGCGGTCATGGCAGCGTGGATCTGTACAACGCCATCGAACAGTCCTGCGATGTGTACTTCTATACGGTGGCCCGCGATCTGGGCATCGAGCGGATGGCCGGCTTCATGAAGACCTTCGGGCTGGGCGCCGTCACGGGCCTCGACATCGGCGGCGAGCAGGCCGGCCTCATACCAACACCGGCATGGAAGAAACAGGCCTTCAAGCGGCGTGCCGAGCAGGTGTGGTTTCCCGGCGAAACCGTGATCGCCGGCATCGGCCAGGGCTATGTACTGGTCACTCCGCTGCAGCTCGCCCATGCGGCGGCCACGATCGCGGCACGCGGCCAGCAGTTTCAACCGCGGCTGCTGAAGGGCACCCGGGATCCCGCCACCGGCCAGATCGAGTACGCGGCGCCAAGACCCCTGCCCCCCGTGCCGGAAACCGATCCGGCATTCTGGGATGCCATCATCGAAGGCATGCACGGCGTGATGCAGGGGCCGCGCGGCACGGCTCGCGCCGTCGGCATGCGGGCGCCCTGGCCGGTGGCCGGCAAGAGCGGCACCGCACAGGTGTTCACGGTGGCCCAGAACCAGAAGTACAACGCCGCCGAGATCCATGAGCGACGCCGCGACCACGCGCTGTTCGTGGCCTTCGCCCCGCTGGATGATCCCCGCATTGCCGTGGCCGTGGTCGTGGAAAACGGCGAGGGTGGCAGCAAGGTGGCAGCACCCATCGCGCTGGCCGTGATGGAGGCCTATCTTGGCGGCGCGGAAGCCAGCCCCGGGACCAGCACCGGCACCAGCGCTGCCGCCGAGACCAGGGAGGAAGAAGCACAATGAACACACCCCATATGGGCATCAGCCTGGAGCCGCGCCGGCGCGTCGAGCAAAGCCTGCCGGCGCGCTTGCTGCACTTTCTGCATCTGGACGGCTGGTTGCTGGTCGGGATCGGCGGCGTGCTGCTCATGAGCCTGCTGGCGCTGTACAGCGCCGAGGGTCAACAGCTCGATGAACTCTTCGATCAGCTCGCGCGCATGCTGGTGGCCTTCAGCGGCCTGCTCGTCATGGCCCAGATCAGCCCGGCCTGGTTGCGCCGTGGATCGCCACTGATCTATGCCATGGGCCTGTTGCTGCTGATTCTGGTGTTTGTCATCGGTGACATCGGCAAGGGCGCCCAGCGCTGGCTGGATCTCGGCGTGCGCTTCCAGCCCTCGGAGATCATGAAGCTGGGGGTGCCCATGACCCTGTGCTGGCTGCTGCACGACCGGCCCCTGCCGCCCTCATTCGGTGTGCTGGTGCTGGCCGTGCTGCTGCTGGTGCTGCCGATCGGGCTGATTGCCATCCAGCCGGACCTGGGCACGGCCATCCTCATCCTGATGTCGGCCGTGGTCGTGATCTTCCTTGCGGGCCTGAGCTGGCGGTACATCCTGGCCATGGCCGCCCTGGCGGGCGCCGCCATGCCGGCGTTGTGGCTCGTCATGCATGATTATCAGCGCAGGCGCATCCTGACGCTGCTGGATCCGGAGAGCGACCCGCTCGGCGCCGGCTATCACATCATCCAGTCCAAGATCGCCATCGGCTCCGGCGGCATATTCGGCAAAGGCTGGCTGAACGGCACCCAGGGGCAGCTCGAGTTTCTGCCGGAACGCCACACGGACTTCATCTTTGCGGTCATCGGCGAGGAATTCGGGCTGCTGGGCGCGCTGGCCCTGCTGCTGGTGTACCTGTTGATCGTGGGTCGCGGGCTTTATATTGCCGCGAATGCACCCGACACCTACACGCGGCTGCTGGCCGGCGGCCTCAGCATCACTTTCTTCTTTTATGTGTTCGTGAACACCGCGATGGTCATGGGCATGATCCCCGTCGTCGGCGTTCCGTTACCGCTGGTCAGTGCCGGTGGCACGTCGATGGTGACCCTGATGGCAGGTTTCGGTATTCTCATGTCCATTCAAACCCACCGGAAACTTGTTGCTCGATGATCCCGACCTCAACTGGCCGGAGGCGAGCAGCGACAGCTTTTGTCGCGCAGACCCTCATCCTCATCACGACCTTGCTGCCCGCTTCAGCGGCATTCGCCATGGATCTGGAACGTCCGGATGTCCAGGCATTCATGAACGAGCTGGTGCGGAACGATTCCTTTGAAGCGCCCTACGTCAAGAAGGTCTTCGCCGGCGTGGAACTGCGCCAGAGCATTCTGGACGCGATCAGCCGGCCGGCCGAAAAGGTCAAGCCCTGGTCCGAGTATCGGCTCATCTTCCTCACCCCGCGCCGCATCAGCGCCGGTGTGGATTTCTACCGGGATCATGAGGCGCGGTTGCAGAAGATTGCCGCCAGCACGGGGGTTCCCCCGGAAATCATCACGGCCATACTGGGCGTCGAGACCTTCTACGGCACCCGCACCGGCACCTACCCGGCGATCGACGCGCTCTCCACGCTGGCCTTCGACTACCCGCCGCGCAGCGAATTCTTCCGCCGCGAATTGCGCAACCTGTTTCTCCTCGCCCGCGAGGAACAACTGGATATCACCAAGATGGTCGGCTCCTATGCCGGCGCGCTCGGTCCGCCGCAGTTCATCCCCAGCAGTTACCTGAACTTCGCGGTCGATGGGAATGGCGATGGCCGTCGGGACCTGCTGACGAACTGGGACGACATTGCCGCGAGCGTTGCCAACTATTTCAAGGAGCACAACTGGCAGACCGGCCAGCCGGTGGCCACTCCGGCGCAGCTCGCGAGCGGCTATGCGCCGCCGCCCGGCACCGGCGAGCTGGTGCTGAAAGACACCGTGGGCTCACTCACCCGCCAGGGTGTCCAGTTCACCACCGACCTGCCGGACACGGCCCCGGCCATGCTCGTCAAGCTCGAAGGCCAGGCCGGCACCGAATACTGGGTGGGTTTCCAGAATTACTTCACCATCACCAAATACAATCGCAGCACGATGTATGCACTGGCGGTATTTCAATTGAGTGAGGCCATTGCTGCCGGGGTTGGCAGCCGTGGCGAAACCGCCGCGGTGCAGGGCCAACCATGAGGAGCATGGTTCGACGTGTGCTGGTCGGCGGGCTTGGCCTGTGCCTCGGCGGTGTCCTGACCAGCTGCACGACGACTGCCTGGCATGACAGCTCGAGCCGCACCACCCACACCACGCCACAGCCACAGCCTCAGCCAACGGCAACCCGGCCGCAGACCCGCACGCCAGCCGATACCACCACCGCCTCCGGCTCAAGCCCCACAGCCCGGCCGCGGGCCGGCAATCCCCCGTTCTACGAGGTGTTCGGTCAGCGCTATTTCGTTCTGCCGGACGACGACGGCTACCGTGAACAAGGCATCGCCTCCTGGTATGGCGAGCCCTTCCATGGCCGGCGCACCTCGAGTGGCGAGGTCTACGACATGCACGGGCTGACCGCGGCCCACAAGACCCTGCCCCTGCCGTCGCAGGTGCGGGTCACCAATCTGGATTCCGGGCGCAGCGTGGTGGTCACGGTGAACGACCGCGGGCCCTTCGTGAAGGACCGGATCATCGACCTGTCGTATGCCGCCGCCAAGCAACTGGGCATCGTCGAGTCGGGCACCTGCCGGGTGGAGGTGGAATCGATCCCCGGCCAGCCGGAATTCAGCCCGATCGCCGCCAGCCCGATCACTGGCAGCCCGATCACTGGCAGCTTGGCGCCATCCGCAACAACCATTGCCCCGGTGGAGCACCTGTTCATGCAGGTGGGCGCGTTTGGCAGCGAGACCAACGCCAACCGCCTGAAGGCGCAGCTCGAGTCGAATGGCGTCGGCAATGTCGTCATCCGCCACGACGACACGACCAGCCCCGTCATTTACCGCGTCCGCATCGGGCCGATCGAGAATTCCACCGCCTATGACATGCTGGCGTCGCGGGTCGCCTCACTGCGCATCGCCAATCCGCGACTCGTCACGGAGTCCCGGGTTCCGCCCTGACCCACCACGACCGGCGGGAACATCCACGGTCGCAGCAGCCATCCGTCTGCTGCCGGCTGCAAGACCCGGCAGGTGACTGCCAGAACATCCGGATTTTCAATTTCAGGAGTGCATTGCAATGGTTTCGAGAGTGCTGGTCTGCCTGCTTCTGCTCAACATGGGCGCACCGTTTGCCATGGCGGCTGATGGCAGCGCCGTGCCGCCGCCGCCCACGATCTCGGCCAAGGCCTGGCTGCTGGCGGACTACAACAGTGGCCGGGTGCTGGGCGGCTTCAACCAGGACCAGCGGATCGAACCGGCCAGCATCACCAAGCTGATGACGGACTACGTGGTTTTCCGCAGCATCCGCGACAAGCGCATCCACCTCGAGGATCCGGTGCTGATCAGCGAAGCTGCGTGGCGCACCGGGGGCTCGCGCTCGTTCGTCAAACTGGGCGACCGGGTGCCGGTGTCGGTGCTGCTGCAGGGCACGATCATCCAGTCCGGCAACGATGCCAGCGTGGCGCTGGCCGAACATGTGTCCGGCAGCGAGTCGGCTTTCGCGGATCTGATGAACATCTACGCGAAAGAGCTGGGCATGACGCACAGCAACTTTCGCAACGCCACCGGCCTGCCGGATCCGGACCACTACACCACGGCCACGGACATCGTGAAGCTGGCCGATGCCCTCATCCGGGATTTCCCGGAGTACTACGGCTGGTACTCGCAAAAGGAATTCACGTGGAACGGCATCACCCAGGGCAATCGCAACGGGCTCCTGTCCCGCGATTCAACCGTGGACGGCCTCAAGACCGGCCATACCGATGCAGCCGGCTATTGTCTGGTGGCGTCGGCGGTGCGGGATGGCATGCGGCTGGTGGCCGTCGTCCTCGGCACCGACAGCACCCGTGCCCGGGAACAGGATGCCCAGGCGCTGCTCAATTACGGTTATCGCTTCTACGAAACGAAGCTGCTGCTCCCGGCGGGCAAGTCGCTCGCCGAGACCCGGGTGTGGAAGGGCGAACAGGAGCTCGCCGGCGTGGGTGTCAACCACGATGTGTGGGTCACCGTGCCGCGGGGCACTGCCGAGCGCCTGAAGCCGGTTTACACCCTGCCGGCGCAGGTGTTTGCACCACTGGCTCCCAGCGTTGAACTGGGCAAGGTCCGGGTCGAGCTGGATGGCAGGAGCATCGCCGAAGCCGGCCTGTATCCCGTGCAGGCCGTGGCAACCGGCTCCCTTTGGCAGCAGGCACGCGACACCGTGCTGCTCTGGTTTGAATGAGGCCGGACGATGGCAAAACCACTGGCTGTAACCTGGTTCAACGGCGCCTTCATGCCGTTGTCAGACGTCAAGATCTCACCGCTGGACCGGGCGTTCCTGTATGGCGATGCCATCTATGAGGTGATTCCAGTTTTTTCCGGGCGCTGCTTTCTCCTCGAGCCGCACCTGAACCGCCTGGATCGCAGTCTCGGCGAAATCCACATCCGGAATCCGTACACCCGTGCCGAATGGCGGACCCTCGTCACCGAACTCGTGCGGCGCAATGCCGGTGACAATGTCTCCGTCTACCTGCAGGTGAGCCGGGGCGCGGACGAGGGGCGCGATCACGGCTTTCCGGGCGCGCATGTGGCGCCCACCGTCTTCGCGATGGTCACCCCCATCCCCCAACCGCATCCGGATCGCCACGGCATCCGGGCGATCACCTGCGGGGACGAGCGCTGGAGCCGCTGCGACATCAAATCCACGTCCCTGCTGGCCAACGTGCTGGCGCGACAAAAGGCGCGCGAGGCCAACGCCGGCGAGGCCATCCTGCTGCGGGATGGTTACCTCACGGAAGGTTCGGCGAGCTCGGTCATCATCGTGGAACACGGCGTGCTGATCCGCCGCCCCACGGGTCGGGAGATACTCCCCGGCACGACCACCGATTCCATCATCGATCTCGCCCGCGCCTGCGGGCTCGACTGCCGCGCCGAACCCATCTCCGAAGCCCGCTTGCGGAGTGCCGACGAAATCTGGGTGGCTGCCGCCACCCGGGGCGTTGCTCCGGTGGTGATCCTGGACGACAAGCCGGTGGGCAATGGCGCACCAGGCCCTGTCTGGCAAAAGATCGCGGCCGCACTGGAAGTGGCCAAGTCAGCCGGAGTGCCGGTGTGAGCGACGAAACCCTGCTCGAATTCCCCTGCAGCTTTCCGCTGAAGGTGATGGGGCACAACCAGCCGCATTTCGAGCAATTCGTGGTGGAGATCGTGCGCACGCATGCCGGCTCGGCCGCGCTCGACGTGGTCAGCAGCCGGCCCAGCCGCAATGCCCGCTATCTGTCCGTGACGGTGACCTTCACGGCCGAAAGCCGTGCCCAGCTCGATGACATCTATCGCACGCTGAGCAGCAGTGGACAGGTGTTGTTCCTGCTCTGACTGCAATGGACACACCCAGCAACACGACTGGCCCGGCAACCAACCTGCCAACCGGTGCGCCACCGCCGGTGATCATCCGGCGCCTCGACGGCTTGTCCGACTACCTAGACACCTGGAATGCGATGCGGGACTTCACCGCACAACGCGGCCCGGAAACCCCCGATGAACTGTGGCTGCTGGAACATCCGCCCGTCTATACCCAGGGCCTGAACGGCCAGCGCGAGCACCTGCTTGCCGCCGGCAACATTCCCGTCGTGCAGACCGATCGCGGTGGCCAGATCACCTACCACGGTCCCGGGCAACTGGTGCTGTATCTCCTCGTGAATCTCGCCCGGGCCGGACTCAACATCCGTGACATCGTCTCGGCACTGGAGAACTCGGTGATCAGCCTCGCCGCCCGTTCGGCGATTCAGGCCGTGGCCCGCCGGGATGCGCCGGGCGTCTATGTAGATGGCGCGAAGCTCGCAAGCATCGGGCTTCGCGTCCGGCGCGGCTGCACGTATCACGGGCTGGCGATCAACGTGCACAACGACCTGACACCGTTTTCAGGCATCAATCCGTGTGGGTATGCAGGACTGCCGACGACATCGCTGCAGCGGCTAGGCGCCCCTTGCGACATCGAGCAAGTCGGCGACGTGCTGGCGGCAATTCTGCTGCAACACCTCGGACTCACCGCGGCATCCACCAACTCGTCCACTTGAATTTCCCGCAGCGGCCGGGGTGGGGTCCCCCATGGAGGGGCCAACGGTACCCCCGCCCCGCCGCCCCAGGGGGACCCAACCCCGGGGCGGCGACCCCCCCACCCACGGG
>CAYLKO010000031.1:8686-10051 GCA_964384525.1 uncultured Chromatiaceae bacterium | reverse complement strand
CTGGCCAGGAGGCTGGCCGCGATGCCCGGCTCGCCGGTCGGGCCGGGGGGGGGCACCCCGTGGGCGCGCCCGCGGGCCCCCCCGCCTGCCCCCCAAGGGGGTCCCCTCCCCGGTCGCTGCTGCCACACCTCCAAGGGGAGGGTCCCCGCCTCAGTCGCTGCTGCTCTGTCGAAGAATCACTGCAGATCAACCACCAGATACTGCGTGCAGGCCACGCAGTTCAGCATCGACAGCGCGGAGTCGTTCGAGCGTGCCGACGTCAGTCCAGCGGCCGGTGTGCAGTTCGCCGGTGACCTGGCCCCGATCGGCGGCGCGACGGAGCAGCGGCGCGAGGGGGAAGCGACCGGGACTGCAGCCGGCAAAGAGCTGGGGTGACAGGATCGAGATGCCGGCGAAGGTGTGCGTCGGCAGGCCGGGATTCCTGTCTGCCGATGGCACCCTGACCAGGGCGCCGTCGAGCGCGAAGTCGCCGGCGGGGTTGTGCGGGGGATTGGCGACAAGGATCAGGTGCGCCAAGGCATCGGGTGGCAGCGCTGGTGGGGTGTAGCGGTAATCGCAGGCGATGTCGCCGTTGACGACCCAGAACGGGGCATCGCCGAGCAGCGGCAGTGCGTGGTGGATGCCGCCGCCGGTCTCCATCGGCACCGGGCCCTCCTCGCTGAAGGCGATGCTCACGTCATGGCGCTGGCCGCCCAGATGGCGCCGCAGCTGGTCGGCGTGCCAGGAGAGCTTCACCACGAGTTGCCGCACGCCGGCCCTGGCGAGCGCCTCGATGAGATAATCGATCAACGGCCGGCCGCCCACTGGCAACAGGGGTTTGGGCAGGTCATCGGTCAGGGGCCGCAGGCGTTCACCCCGGCCCGCCGCCAGTATCAGTGCGTGCATGGCGCAAATGGTACGGCCAAACGGGATTCGCCAGCGCCCGTTATACTGCCCGCCTGCACGACGATTGCCGATGTCGGGGGACCCTTGCGCCGCAGCCTGCTTATCATCCTGCTGTGGACTGCTGCGGCCGTCGCCAGCGGCGCCGAAGCCGACTCCCCGCCTGCTCCCGTGTTCGGTTGTCCGATTCCGGCGCCGCCGCCGCTGACCCGTGCGGGCATCGATGCGTCTACGCCCCGGGATGCCGCCAGCGATATCGTCGACATCATCACGGGCGACATCGAGGTCGATCTCAACGGACCCGCGGTATTCAAAGAGCCGCTGGTCATCCACCAGGGTGACCGGGAAATCGCCGCCGACGGGGCCCGCTTCGACCAGGCTTCGGGCGAGATCTCCGTCTCCGGCAACATCGAATACCGCGACCCGAAAACCCGGATGCGCGGCGACCACGCCGAGTACAACATCGAAAGCCGGCTCTTCAAT
>CAYLKO010000031.1:0-8676 GCA_964384525.1 uncultured Chromatiaceae bacterium | reverse complement strand
AGGTGCGGGGGTCGTCCTGTACGCCGTGCCGGCCCGGGGCTGCGCGGACCACATCGCGCTCATGGCCAACGACCAGATCTCGCTGTCCAATGTGACCTACACGACCTGCGCCCAGGGGAACAACGACTGGCTGCTCCGCGCCGGCTCGTTGAAGGTGGATCGCCAGTCCGGCACGGCAACCGCCCGCAATGCCCGCCTGGAATTCAAGGGCGTCCCGATCCTGTACTCGCCCTATCTTACCTACCCGATCGACGGACAGCGCAAGTCCGGCCTGCTGTTGCCGGAGGTGGGCAGCAGTGGCCAGCGCGGCATCGAGTACGCCCAGCCGTGGTACTTCAACCTGTCGCCCAACTACGATGCCACCCTGACCCCGCACTACATGTCCCGGCGCGGCATCCAGACCAAGGGTGAATTCCGTTATCTGAATGGCGCCACCAATGGCCTGGTGGCGGGTGAATTCCTGCCCGGCGATGATGCCACGGGCGAGAACCGCGGCTTGTTCCACTGGTCCAACCAGTCGCTGCTGCCGCATGGCTGGCGCAACACCGTCGAATTCACCGATGTCACCGACCCCCGCTACTTCGAGGATCTCTACAGCGGTCTGGGCAAAACGAGCCAGACCCATGTCTGGCGCCATGTGGACTTCGAACTGTTCAACGAAACCTGGTTCACCATGCTTCGCGTCGAGGACTACCAGACGCTGGACGAGGCCATCGCCGCCGACGACAAGCCCTATCGCCGCATGCCACAGCTCACCATCAATGGTCTTTGGCCCAACGCCCCGCTGGGCCTCAATCTCGGCGTCGAGTCCGAGTTCACCTATTTCGACCGCCGGACCGGGGTCACCGGCCTGCGGGCGCACGTGCTTCCCGACATCTCGCTGCCGTTCCAGGCGGGTCCGATCCAGGTGGAGCCCTACATGGGCCTCGACCTCACCACCTACGACCTCGGCAATGTCGCGCCCGGCGCCGAAGACCGGCCGGGCCGGGCGGTGCCGATCTACAGCCTGGATCTACGCACCGTGCTGGAGCGGGTCTGGGGCCGTGGTGGCCGGTGGCTGCAGACGCTGGAGCCCCGGGCCCAGCTCGTCCATATCCCGTTCAAGGAGCAAAGCGATCTGCCGGTCTTCGACACGATCGAACCGGATTTCAATCTGGTCCAGCTGTTCCGTCGCCAGCGCTATGTGGGTCTCGACCGGCTGAGTGACACCGACCAGGTGAACCTCGGCCTGACCACCCGGCTGCTCCGGGCGAAAGACGGCTCCCAGTTCCTGACGGCGACCATCGGCGAAACCCGGTATTTCAGTTCGCGCGACGTCGTCCTGCCGGGCGGCGTCCCGAGCGACGACAGCGCGTCGGATTACGTGGCTGAGCTCGGCATGAACGTCAACGACCAGTGGAAGGTGGATCTGGGCTACCAGTGGGATTCCGATGCCCGGGTGACGCGCCTAGCGGAAGCCCGGGTGCTGTACCAGCCGGATGAGTATCGGGTGCTCAATGTCTCCTACCGTTTTCGGCGCGATGCGGTGCGCGAAATCGATCTGGCCGGCGCCTGGCCACTCGGCAACAACTGGAGCATCGTCGGCCGCTACGATTATTCGCTGCTGGACAACCAGGCGCTGGAGCGCTTTGTCGGCGTTGAATATTCGACCTGCTGCTGGGGCGTCCGGCTGGTGGCGCGCCGCAACCTGACCAACCGTGATGGCGAGTCGGATTCGTCGCTTTCGCTGCAATTGCTGTTGAAGGGCTTTGGCAGCCCGGGCAGTGCTGCAGAGACCATGCTCGACCATGGTACTCTGGGCTTCGATCGCTACTGACACCCCCACCTGATGTTGAAGTTGGTCATTGATTCCCTGCGCCGGCTGGCCCTGCCCGGACTCATCGGTCTGTTGCTCGCGGGCCTGTCCACGCCCGCATCCGCCCAGACCCGGGAGCTGAGCAGCAGCGGCGAGATGCTCGATGGCATTGCCGCGCTGGTGAACGATGGCGTGGTTCTGAAGAGCGAACTGCACGACGAAACCACGCGGATCGTCGACCGCCTGCAAAAGCAGGGCACGCAACTGCCGCCCTTCCAGACGCTGCAGCACCAGGTCCTCGACCGGCTGATCACCCAGCAGCTGCAACTGCAGCGGGCGGCGAAGGTCGGCATCAGCGTGTCGGACGAAACCCTGAACGAGGCGCTGGCCAACATCGCCCGGCGCAACAACGTCTCCCTGTCGGAGCTGCCGAAACTGCTGGCCGGCGAAGGCGTGGATTACGCAAGCTACCGTCGCGAGCTGCGCGACCAGGTCACGATCGACCAGTTGCGCCAGCGGGATGTCCTGCAGCGGATCAACGTGACGCCGAGCGAACTCGATGCCTATCTGGCGAGACAGAAGGGCAAGGCGGGCCAGCGGGAGGAATACCTCCTGTCCCACATCCTGATCGGCGTGCCGGCCAACGCCAACCCGCCCCAGATCGCGGCGGCGGAGGAACTCGCCAACCAGGTGTACACGCGCCTGCAGAACGGCGAGGACTTCGCCAAGCTCGCCGTGGCCTATTCCAGCGGTCAGCAGGCGCTGGAGGGCGGCAGCCTCGACTGGCGCCGGGGTGCTGAACTGCCGAGCATTTTTGCCGACGTCGTTCCGGAGCTGGCCAAGGGCCAGGTGAGCAAACCCATCCGCAATGCCAGCGGCTTCCACCTCATCAAGCTCGTGGACCGCCGCGGTGATGCCGCGATCATGGAAAACCAGACCCATGCCCGCCACATCCTGCTCACCACCAACGAAGTGCTGGACGACAGCGCGGTGGAGCAGCAGCTGAAGGATATCCGCACCAGAATCCTCGGCGGTGAAGACTTCGCCGCCGTGGCGAGAGCCGTGTCCGAGGATCCGCAATCGGCCATCGAGGGCGGCGATCTCGGCTGGACCGGGCCGAACAGTTTCGTGCCGGCCTTCGAACAACAGCTGGACAAGCTCAAGCCCAACGAAATCAGCGAGCCTTTCCACACGCAATACGGCTGGCACATCGTGCAGGTGCTGGAGCGGCGCGTGTATGACGCCACGGCAGACCGGCAGCGGCAGGAAGCCATCATGGCCATCCGCAACAGCAAGCTCGGTGACGAGGTTGACCAGTGGACCCGTCGGCTGCGTGACGAAGCCTTCGTCGAATACCGGATGTAGCCATCACCACCCTGCCCCGCATTGCCATCACCACCGGTGAGCCGGCCGGTATCGGCCCTGATCTGATCCTCGATCTGAGTCGCCAGCCGTGGCCCGCCGAACTCGTCGTGCTCGGCGACAGCCGCCTGCTGGCCAGCCGGGCCCGGGCACGGGGGCTCAAGGTGGGCATCGCCGACTTCAGGCCGGAGATGCCGGCCGAAGCTGCCAGGGCTGGTCGGCTGGTTGTCGCCGATGTGCCCTTGCCCGCCCCGGTGGTCCCGGGTCGCCTCGATGTCGCCAATGGTCCGTGGGTGCTCGACTTGATCAGGCGCGCCGCCCACGGCTGCCAGCAGGGCCAGTTTGCCGCCGTCGTCACGGCGCCGGTGCACAAGGCCGTGATCAACGACAGCGGCACGGCATTCACCGGTCACACCGAATACCTCGCCACGCTGACCGGCGGTGCGACGCCCGTCATGCTGCTCGTTGCCGGCGCACTCCGCGTGGCGCTGTGTACCACCCACCTGCCGCTGTCGGCCGTCCCCGCGGCGATCACCCGGGCCCGGGTGGAAACCACCGCCCACATTCTCGACGACGGCCTCAAGCGGTACTTCGGCATTCGCGAGCCGAAGATTGCCGTGCTGGGGCTCAATCCGCATGCCGGCGAGTCCGGCTGCCTCGGTGACGAAGAAATCCGCGAGATCAGCCCCGCCATCCGGGCCTTGCGCGCCAGCGGGGTGTCGGTGGTCGGCCCGCTGCCGGCCGACACGGCCTTCATCGAGAGCAATCTCGCCGGCGTCGATGCAGTGCTCGCCATGTATCACGACCAGGGTCTGCCGGTGCTGAAGCATCGCGGCTTCGGCCATGCGGTGAATGTGACGCTCGGCCTGCCGATCATCCGCACCTCCGTGGATCACGGCACGGCGCTCGATCTCGCCGGCACCGGCCGGGCCGACCCCGGCAGCCTGCGGGCTGCGGTGGAACTGGCCATCGGCATGGTCCGCGCAACGGCGTGAGGGCCCGCAAACACCTGGGCCAGCACTTCCTTGTGGATGGCAACATCATCCGCAAGATCATCACCGCCATCGCGCCACGGCCCGGCGAACGCTTCGTCGAGATCGGTCCCGGCCGGGGGGCGCTGACCCTGCCGCTCCTGAATGCCGGCGTGATGCTCGAGGTCATCGAAGTGGATGCGGATCTCGCCCGTGAACTGCCGGCCCGACTGGCGGCCGGCCGCGACACTGCAGTGCCCGCCGGCCAGTGCACGATCCATTGCGCCGATGCCCTGCACTTCGATTTTCGCCAGCTGGCAGCCGGGGATTCGTTGCGACTCGCCGCCAACCTGCCCTACAACATCTCCACGCCCCTGCTCTTCCATCTGCTGGATCAAGGCGCGGCCTTCTCCGATCTGCATGTGATGCTGCAGAAGGAAGTGGGCGAACGCATGGTCAGCCCGCCCGGCAGCAAGGTCTACGGCCGGCTGACGATCGCCATCGCGCTGCGCTGTGGCGTGGAGCGCCTGTTCGGCATCCAGCCCGGCAGCTTCCGGCCCCCGCCGCAGGTCGACTCGGTGATGCTGCGGCTCACACCCCATGCCCGGCCGCTCGCCAGCGAACGCACGCTGGCGCGGGCGGACCAGCTCGTCGCTCAGGCCTTCACGATGCGGCGCAAACGCCTCAGCAATGGCCTGAAGGGCCTGCTCACGCCTGAAGACATCCGCTCGGTCGGCCTCGACGACGGCGCGCGCCCCGAAACCGTATCACCGGAACTCTGGCTCAAGCTCGCCACCCTTGCCAATCCGCCAGACACTCTCCCAGAATGACGGCACAACATGAGCAAACCAGTCACCCGCACGCACATCCAGATCACGGTGGAAACACTGTATCTCCCCGATCAGTCCGAGCCTGATGGCGAGCGCTATGTGTTCGCCTACACGGTGACGATCCGCAACACCGGCTCCCGGCCGGCGCGGCTTGTCAATCGTCACTGGATCATCACCGACGCCAACGGCAAGGTGCAGGAAGTCCAGGGCGATGGCGTGGTCGGCGAACAACCGCACATCCTCCCCGGCCAGCAGCACCGCTACTCGAGCGGCGCCGTGATCGAAACCCCGGTCGGCACCATGGAAGGCAGCTACGGCATGCGCACCGACGACGGCACGCCGTTTCGCGCAGAGATCCCCTGCTTCCGGCTCGCGGTCCCCGGCGTTCTGCATTAGGCCGGCCGCATGGCGATTTACGCCATCGGCGATGTCCAGGGCTGCTGCGACGAACTCGAACGACTGCTCGACACCCTGCGCTTCGACCCGGCCTGCGACGAGCTGTGGTTCGTCGGTGATCTGGTCAATCGCGGACCGAAGTCACTGGCAGTCCTGCGGCTGATCCGCTTGCTCGGCGAGCGCGCTGTCGTCGTCCTCGGCAATCACGATCTCCATCTGATCGCACTCGCCTTCGGCAATCTGGCGCGCGTCACGAGCGGCCGGCAGGGACGCGAACTGGCCGATGTGCTCGATGCCCCCGATGGCCCGGAGCTGGTGACGTGGCTGCGGCACCGTCCACTCGCCCATTACCAGCCGGAGTTGAATACCCTGATGGTGCATGCCGGCGTCGTCCCCGAATGGGACGCGCCGATGACGATTGCCCTGGCCCGGGAAGTTGAAGCGGCACTGCAGGGCCCCGGCTGCGAGGCCTATATCCGCGAACTCTACGGTAACGAACCGGCCCGCTGGTCACAGCAGCTCGCGGGCCAGGACCGCCTGCGCTTCATCACCAACTGCCTCACCCGCATCCGCTACTGCCACGCCGATGGAACCCTGGATCTCGACGAAAACGGCGCGCCCGGATCACAACCCGTCGGGCTGCATCCGTGGTTCGAACTGCCTCACCGAAAAACTGCGAATGTGCGGATGGTGTTCGGGCACTGGGCAGCGCTCGGGCTGCTGAGGAAGGACAACCTGCTGGGGATCGATACCGGCTGCGTGTGGGGGCGGCAGCTGTCGGCGGTCAGGCTGGATGGGGAGGCAGTGGTGACGAGTGTGGGGTGTGGGGGATGAGCGCGCAATTCACCTCCCGTTCTGCCACTTCACCCAAGGCGCTGCAGGTTTCGCATTGAATCTGCCGAAAGGTGCCATATTCTCGGTCGTGCAGCCCCATGGCACACGTAGCACCCTAGCGGGGTGTTGGTGTTTGTCGACGAAAGTGGCTGTGCAGGGTTTCAACTGGAACGTGGATCATCACGCTATTTCGTAGTCGCCATGGTGATCTTTCCGGACAGTGCGGCTGCGGATCGGGCTGCAACCACCATCAAGGAAGTCCGTCAGAAGACCCGTCACAAAGCTGAATTCAAGTTCAGTAATTGCAGTAATTCTGTTCGAGACGAGTTCTTTGACCAGTTGCGAAACGAAGGCTTTAGCGTGCGGGCTATTGTCGTCGACAAGCGAAAGATCCATGACGTCCATATGCGGACCGACACAGAGGATTTCTATCGTTACTTTGTGCGCCTCTTGCTGACACATGACAACAAAACCTTGAAGAACGCGAGGATCCGGATTGATGGTAGTGGTGACCGGAAGTTTCGCCGGGAGCTGAATCGCTATCTGCGAAGCCACGCCGCCGATGGCCGGATTCACAGCGTGACGATGAAGGATTCCAGTAACAGCGACTTGATACAACTCGCGGATATGTGTGCAGGGGCAATACACCGACACTACAAGCACCAGAACGACAGAGGGAATGCCGGGCGCTGGTATCAGAAACTCAAGCCACGCCTCGAGGATATTTGGACCTTTCCTGGCGGCTGAGCAAAAAAAACCGGCCTGGTGGCCGGTTCTTGCGTCCCTCCTGACCTATCCGCAGGATTCTGCGGAAAGTACCCCATACGGTGGCCGGTTCGGATCAGGGGGGCGACTTGACGCGAGTCATTCTATTTGTCGGGCGTTTGAATGCAAGACGATTATCCATCACAACTCAAAGCTATTAAAAACACCTTGGCATCCAACAACTTATCAGCAGGCCAGGACGCAGTTGCTAAGCCTCGCGACGACCCTCCTCAAGGAAGTCCGCCCTTCGTTCTTCACGCGCATCCTCGTCGTCATCCAGGGACCAGATGGCATCTGGCGTTCCAACTTCCCACGCTTTCTCGGTAATGACGTAGCCCAGCACGTTGATGAAATGTATTCCCGGGGCTGCGTACCAGCTGTCATCGATATCAAATCCATCTTCATCAATGGCGTCACCTGGCGATACTGACCACACGTGCTGGATCGGCAATGATCGAATGTCATCGTAGACATACAGATTGCCATCGGGCTTTGCATGTGCCCCCCAGATATCATCAAATTCTTCCTCGGAGATGTAGTCGTATCCGTCCGTGATCATCGGGATATCTCCAAAACCTACCCAGCGTTCATCCGGCTTCTATGGCGTTCAATAAAAACAGGCTCTGGCGCAAACTTGTCTGGAAGAGAGATGGGCTTGTCTTCCACCGACCAGAATACCTCTTGCAAGAACTGATCTTTCGTTGCCTTCAGTTGCGAAGAAAGGACAACACGAAAATCATCTGTCAGCGAGAACAGGTGACTATCAAAAGCCTTGTCATGGATTGCGGACAGGCATAGACCGTTTCCGGGGTGCAGGCGAATGGACGGGGCGTCGCTCCATGGGACGATATGGCTTGCGACGAGGAGGCGCTCGTCGCTGACGCCCGAGATGCAGCACTTGCCGCCATAGCTGCTAAGGACCGAACGCCGGAAAAACTCCTGGCCGACTCGCTGTTTCGCCGAGATGAGCCGCATTTCCCCTGAGTAGTCCGGCTCAATGTAGGGCCCTGCATCGTCCTGTAACGTGGGGCCACCCTTCCGGGCCACCAGATAAGCCAGCAGCGCCTCGCATTCCGCTATCAGCCCATCCCAATCGGCGTGGAACTCGTTCCAGACTTCGCGGTCCATGGCGGAGGCATTGCTCAAGCCAGTCCGGCCACTCTCCCGGATCTTCGGATCAAGGCTCGCCATGTTGGAGCACTTCATTGCCAATGCATCAGGCGTGCGGCCAATCAATCCAGCCAGGGCAATGACGTTCTTGTTTCTGTGGTGCAGCTGTCCGAAAGGAGTTTCGCAATAGAACTGAAAGGCGAGCAGGGTCTGTTCTCTTGACCATTTCGGTGCGGCGGTAAACGCGCTATCAGGTGGCTTGATCAAGTCGCTCACCGGCAGAAGCCCCTCACCTACACCGCAATCGGCGCCCTGATCGCCGCATGCGATTGGTACCCGACGATCTCGATATCCTCATACCGATAATCAAACAGCGACCCCGGTCGCCGCTTCAGGTTCAGCTTGGGCAACGGCAAGGGCTGTCTCCCAAGTTGCTCGCCGGCCTGTTCCAGGTGATTCAGATACAGGTGGCAATCACCACCGGTCCAGATGAAGTCGCCGACCTCGAGTTCACACTGGGCAGCAACCAGATGCGTGAGCAGGGCATACGAGGCGATATTGAAGGGCACGCCGAGGAAGATGTCGGCGCTGCGCTGGTAGAGCTGGCAGGAGA
>CAYLKO010000030.1:10447-31262 GCA_964384525.1 uncultured Chromatiaceae bacterium | reverse complement strand
GACTATCACAAGGTTCTCCGGTCGCGGCTGCAGCAGCTCGCGGACCGTATCGCGTCGCGGGTCGGACCCTTCGGATATCGGGTGTTCACGGACAGTGCTCCGGTCATGGAAGTGGAACTCGCGCGCAAGGCAGGGCTCGGCTGGCGGGGCAAGCACACGCTGCTTCTGCATCGCGAAGCCGGTTCCTGGTTCTTCATCGGCGAGATCTACACCGATCTGCCGCTGCCCGTCGACAACCCGGTGGGCAATCACTGTGGCAGTTGCCATGCCTGCCTCGATGCCTGTCCCACCGGTGCAATTGTCGCGCCGTATGTGCTGGATGCCCGGCGCTGCATTTCCTGGTTCACGATCGAGTCGCGTGACGCCATACCCGTTGAATATCGCTCGCGCATGGGCAACCGGATTTTCGGTTGTGACGACTGCCAGCTCGTGTGCCCGTGGAACCGGTATGCACAGCCGGGCACGGAGCCCGATTTTGCCCCCCGCCACGGGCTGGACACCGCCCAGCTGACCGACCTCTTCGCCTGGACCGAGGACGAGTGGTCGAAACACACGGAAGGCAGTGCGCTCCGTCGACCGGGATATGCCGGCTGGCTGCGCAACATCGCGGTGGCACTGGGCAATGCGCCCACCTCGAACGCCGTCATCGCGGCGCTGCGCGCCCGCGCTGATCATCCGTCCGAACTGGTGCGTGAGCATGTGGCCTGGGCGCTGGCCCAACATGGCCTGACGTAGCCTGCGCCGGGGCCGGCAAACCTGCAGCGCTACAGGTCGACCTGCACATTGTCGATCAGCCGCGTACGCCCCAGACGGGCGGCAGCCAGCACGATCAGCCGCCGGCTCGCCCGGCGTGGCCGGCTGAGGTCATCGGCAGTGCGGATCACGAAGTAATCAGGACGAAACCCGGCTTGCACCAAGCGGGCGGCGCCCTCCCGCTCCAGGGCGCTGAAGCTGCGGGTGCGCCGCTGCAGACGACCGGCGCATGCCAGCAGTGCCCGATGCAGTTCCGGAGCCCGCTGCAGTTCGGCCGTGCTGAGGTATTGATTGCGCGAACTCAGCGCCAGGCCATCCGGGTTGCGCCAGGTTGGCACCCCCACGATCCGGATCGGCAGATGCAGGTCGCGCTGCAGGCGACGGATCACCAGGAGTTGCTGGTAGTCCTTCTCGCCGAACACGGCGATGTCCGGCTGGGTGATGTTGAACAGGCGGGTCACCACCGAGGCCACGCCGGCAAAGTGGCCGGGGCGACTCTCGCCGCACAGCATGCCGGACAGGCGGGGCACGCACACCACGGTGCTGTCGGCCGGGCCGTCGGGATAGATTTCATCGACGGGCGGCGCGAACAACACCTCCACGCCCGCTGCCGAGAGTTGGCGCCGGTCCCGGTCCAGGGTCCGCGGGTAGGTGCTGAAGTCCTCACCCGGCCCGAACTGGGTCGGGTTGACGAAAATCGACACCACGACATGGTCGGCCAGCGCCCGCGCCCGCTCGACAAGCGCCAGGTGACCGGCATGCAGGTTGCCCATCGTGGGCACCAGGGCAACGCGCCCGCGATGCGCGCGAAAGTCCCGCAATATCTCGTGGAGCTTCGTCACCGTGCGGATGGTCTTCACGCGCAGGAATCCGGCCGCTTATCGCTCGGGATCAGGAAAAACAGTGTTCGGGAGCAGGATAGCTGCGGTCCTTCACGGCCGCGACGTAGGCCTTGAGCGCCTCGAGCTGCGAGCCCCGACCATCCAGATAGTTCTGCACGAAACGTGGCAGCCGGCCCTGGGTGATGCCCAGCATGTCGTAGAGCACGAGGATCTGCCCATCGACGCCGGGGCCTGCACCGATGCCAATCACCGGCACGTGCACCGCATCCCGCACGGCCTGGCCGAGCTCGTTCGGCACACACTCCAGCAGCAGGATGTCCGCCCCGCCCTGCTCAAGCGCCACGGCATCTTCCAGCATCTGTTCGGCCTGCGCCTGATCGCGGCCCTGCACCTTGAAACCACCGATCTTGTGTACCGACTGCGGCCGCAGCCCGAGATGGGCACAGACGGGGATGTCGTGCGCGGCCAGATGTTCAACGATCCGGACCTGGCTGGCGCCGCCTTCCAGCTTGACCATCATCGCCGCACCCTCCTGCATCAGCCGGACGGCATTCTCCAGCGCCTGGACGGGTGACGTGTAGCTCATGAACGGCATGTCGGCCACCAGGAATGCCCGGCGGAGGCCGCGCCGGACGATCCGCGAGTGGTAAATGATGTCCTGGACGGTGACCGGCACGGTCGTGTCGTGACCCTGGATCACCATGCCGAGGGAATCCCCGACCAGCACCAGATCCGTTCCCGCCAGATCAACCAGCAGGGCGAAGCTGGCATCGTAGGCCGTCAGGCAGGCGATGGGCTCGCCGGCGGCCCGCATGTCCCGCAAGGTTGAAATGCTGACCGGCGCCTCGGGGCGGTCTCGCTGCTGCAGTTGTGTGTACATGTTCCTACCCGAAGGCTGAGGCTACCGGATTGAAAAAATGCCGGCCACTGCGCACCCGGTCGATCTGCTCGAGCAGAAGGCCGAAGTGCGCATCATTATGGACCGGGTCGATCACGGCCGCATTCACGATCAGCAGGGGTGCTGCCGCGTAATCATGAAAGAAGCGGGCATAGGCCTCGGTCAGGCGTTCCAGGTACCGCCGGCCGATGCGTTGCTCGAAATCGATGCCGCGACGGGCAATCCGGAACAACAAGGTGTCGACCGGCGCCTGCAGGTAAACCACCAGATCCGGCGCCGGTGCATCGATGTCGATCGAGGCCGCCACCTTGTCGTACAGCGCGAGTTCGGCCTGATCGAGGTTGATTTCGGCAAACAACCGATCCTTGTCGAGCAGGAAGTCGGAAATCCGCGTCTCGGCAAAAATGTCACTCTGCCGCAGTTGCTCGATCTGCTGCACCCGCTGGAACAAAAAGAACAACTGGGTCGGCAGCGAGGCACCACGCGGATCACGGTAGAACCGCTCCAGAAAAGGATTGGTCTCCGGTTGCTCGAGCAACAGTTCGGCTTGCAGCGAATCAGCGAGGCGACGCGCCAGGCTGGTCTTGCCCACGCCAATCGGCCCTTCAATCGCGATGTATCGGGAATTGCTCATCGAGGTTACATGGGGGTTTTTATTGTTGGTCGAGCAGTGCCGCCAGTTGCCGAACCCGGCCCAGTCCGGGAATCCACAGATCCGGGGCCAGCTCCCGCAGCGGCAACAATACAAAATTTCGGCTGGCGATGCCCGGGTGCGGCACGACCAGCCGATCGGTGTTCAGGATCCCGGTGCCGTGGACGAGCAGATCCAGATCGATGCGCCGCGGCCCCCAGCGGAGGCCGGCACTGCGATCCCGTCCCTGCCGCTGCTCGATGTCAAGCAGGGCATCCAGCAACTCGAGGGGCGCCAGCTGCGTGACCAGCCCGGCCACGGCATTGATGAAATCCGGCTGCGCCACCGGCCCCAGCGGCGGCGTGCGCATCAGCGTGGAATGACTGACCAGCCTTGAAGCGGGCAATCCGGCGAGTGCCGCCAGCGCAGCGTGGATCTGCTCCGCCGGTTCATCCAGGTTGCTGCCCAGTCCCACATAGGCAGGCATCCACGGCGGCCCGGGCATGGTCGGAACTCAGAGCGCCTGTTCTGCCGGCCGCGAACGCTGCGGACCACGACCACCGCGTTCACGGCCGTGAAATGCCTGATGCTGCTCTTCCGGTGACATCTCCTGGACGCGGGTCCAGAAGTCAGCCAGCTCGGGCGGCACATCGCCGAGTTCCGTCCGCAGCTGCAGGAGATCATAGGCGGCACGAAAGCGCCGGTGTTGCAAAAGGACCGCGGCACGCCGCCCCTGTCGCCGGTTGAAGCGCGGCTGCAACTGGAGCATCTCCCGCATGGGTACGGAAAAGCGCCGTGGCAGGGTGATGCGCTCCACCTGTTCGGTGGTTATTTCCAGACCGGCATCGATCAGCGCCTGCACCTCCGACAGACTGGCGGTGCGTCGCAGTTGCGTGGCGCGCTCCTGCACCGGCCCCCACAGAAAAACGCCGAACAGGAACATGGGGGTGACGGGCTGGCCGGCGGCGACCCGTTGATCGGTGTTCGCGAGCGCCCGCTCGATGAAGCGGTTGCGCGGGCTGTCTGGGTGGTTGGCATGCCCGCCTGCTGCCAGCCATGCGGCCGTGGCCGGAAACAGGTGACCGAACAAGCCATGTTCGCGCAGGCCACGGTAGCTGGCGAGTGCATGACCAGCCTGGAAGACCTTGAGAAATTCGTCGAAGAGCCGTGCCGGCGGCACGCTGTCCAGCAGGCTGCCCAGATGCGCCATGGGCAGGGCGGTGTCCGGATGGATGTTCAGGTTCAGCTTGGCCGCCAGACGCACCGCCCGGATCATGCGCACCGGGTCTTCCCGGTAGCGGGTTTCCGGATCGCCGATCAGGCGGATGTTGCCGGACTCGATATCCGCCATGCCGCCCACGAAATCCCGGATCTAAAAATCCGCGACGTTGTAATACAGCGCATTGATCGTGAAATCCCGCCGCCAGGCATCTTCGGTGATCGAGCCGAAGGAGTTGTCCTTGAGGATGCGACCGGCAGCGTCGAGCACCTGGCGATCTTCACTCTCCAGATCCTCATTGCCGGTGCCGCGAAAGGTGGCAACTTCGACGATCTCGTCCCGAAAGCGCACATGCACCAGCCGGAAGCGCCGGCCGATCACGCGGGCATTGCTGAACAGTGCGCGCACTTCCTCCGGGCTCGCATCCGTTGCGATGTCGAAATCCTTCGGCGGCCGGTTGAGCAGCAGGTCCCGCACCCCGCCCCCCACGATGTATGCCTGGTAGCCGCCATCCTTCAGGCGATAGAGCACCTTCAAGGCATTGCGGGAAATGTTGGCGCGGCTGACGTTGTGTTCGGAGCGGGAAATGATGCGGGGCGAATCCGCAGGCGGGACACGGTCATCGGCGTGGTTCATCGGGACATTCGTCAATTGAGCTCCGGCTTGAGCCAGTGGCAGGGCTGTCTATAGTAGCAGCCCTGCCACCATGGCCGCCCGGCTACGGTGGCGTGGCCACCGGGCGCTTCGTCCAGCGGTCAGGACGGGACCTGGTTCCATGCCTTGCATCCACCCTGCCGTTTTGCCCGTGTATGCTTCCTGGGGTTGAAATGAAAACAGAGCCTTGCATGGGTTACCAGCAACATGAATGGCATTTTCGACGTGTCACGACATGTCGTTTTTGGCATCCAATTGATAGTTAGGCCACTCGAACGCGTATGGCACATCCAGACCTCGACCAATTACTGAACGCGTTGCTTCCATTCGCGCAGCAGATGCTATCCAAGCACGGAGAGTTCTATCCCTTCGGTTCTGCGATGAGCACAGACGGCAAGGTTGAGGCACATGCTGCTTACGATGGCGACGAGCAGCCGCCGTCGCAGCAGCTCATTGACTTGCTCACTCAGGGATTTCGCCAGCAGGCGAGCGCCGGTAAGATTCGGGCAGCAGCTATCTGTTGCGACGTTCGGACTATTCCTCCGGGCGCGACAGAAAAGACCGACGCGATTTGCGTGAGCGCGGAGCATCAGAACGGAGAGGCCGCAGACGTGTATTTGCCTTACAAGAAGGGTTGGTTCGGCAAGATTTCATACGGAGAGATCTTTGGAGCAGCACGGAAGCGAGAGTTTTTTGCATGAGAGACAAGTGGCCTAACCATGCGCTGCAGCGAACCCGGCCGGGGCGCTTCGGTTGCAATCGTTGCTCCTCGTGGGCCGGGTCGCTGAGCTTGGGTCGTTAGAGCGCAGAATTGTCATGCCACGCACAAAAGAAAACTGGCCAAAATGGATCGATGTGCATGCTCACTGGGCAAACTTCGACGTGCCGGATATAGAAATAATCGCGTTTGATATCAAGGAACACAACGCTAATCTTCCTTGGTTCCGAAAGGCGGAGAAGCGACAGAGCGTTCTTACTGACAATCCCGTGCGAGGTACGGCCTACCATCTGTGTAGCTATATATCGTCTGCACAGAAAGAATTCAAAGCAGCGTACAAACTCTACGCTTACTGCCGCAAGAACGAGATCTCCGGATTTCCCGCCTATGTGCTTCTCCCAGTATTTGAACAACACGAGTCCAATCTTTACGAATGGTGGAGTGGTAACGCGAAGTATGTACTTCCGTTCGTTGAGTCGGATGCTGATGCAGTGACACCGAGTCGCGGCGACCTCCCGGGCGAATGGAAATTGCTTGTCAAGGCGGCGGCGCTAACTTGGACATCGATTGCTAGCGCCTGGTCGGTGATCCGCATTCCAGATTGGATGGAGAGAGGCTCGCCAGAGTACGCGGCGTATGAAAGAGTTCGGAATGCCACAGCTGAGGATTTCGAGAGGCGTGAGTACTTGCGGCTCAAAGAGAAGTTCGAAGGCAGTAGTCGGTGATGCGCTCTAACAAACGCGTGCAGCCGACGGGGCACCGCCTGGGTGCTTTTCCGCTACGCTAGCATCCAGTCACTACCCCGCTGCGGGTCGGCTTAACTCAGACGTTATGCCCGGCAGCTAGAGTGTCGCGTCTCGGAATGCTTTCAAGACCGCGTTCATTCGGGTCTGCCATCCAGTACCCTGTGCGCGGTACCACTCCAACACCTCTTTATCCACGCGCAGCGCAATCTGTTCCTTGCGGTCCTCGGCTGCTTTCGCTGGCCGCCCGCGCTTGGTGCGCAGTTCTGCGACGCCCTTGTGAGCGGTGGCGCCTGCCCAATACTTCAGGGTGGCTGCTTTGCTCTTGGGGTTATAGGGCACGTCAGCCTTGCGGGTACGCGTGGTAGTACGCTTCTCGTTCATAGGGTTCGGCCTCTCGGCAAGAAATCAATCTGGGCCCTTCCTCGCGGTCGGTCCACACCAGCAAAACGACTCGGCCATGCGCCCATCCCAGGCTCACCAGGCGTTGCTCTCCGTAGTCTTCGCGGTCATCCTCCCGCGTGAGCATCGGGCCATCAAACGCTTCCATACAGCCGGGCAAGTCGATCTTGTGCTTACGCAGGTTCGTGCGCCGCTTGGCAGGGTCGTGACTCATGCGGTATTTATCGTATATGCACTAATTCGGCTTGGCAAGTCTGGCTTTCGACGGGCCGGGCCTGACAATTCATTCAAGCCGAAGCCGCTTCTCGGCTTGGCTTGATTCAGGCTATAAGGACCTTCCCCCAACGCAAGCCTTTTGTTGTGGCGAGCTGAGTTCTTACTGCATGGCCGTTCTCCGCCTGGCACTGTACGCGAGCTCGACAAGAGATCGGACTGCGAGTCTATAACTGGCCTTGTGATGGGCAACCAAGTGCCCGGGCCCCAATGCAAGCCGCGCGTCCGGTCCTCGATCGTTAGTCGGCATGACGTCTGCCCCAGAGCTCATCAGATTCTCCGAACGCCGGCCTGACCTGTTGCCTCGTATCAGCGCAGTGCGGTGGTGGGTTGGTGTCTGTTCAGACGGATTCACGCCATGGCTGCTCGCAACGGCTCGTCCTTGGCGAGCAGGGCCCACACGATGCGGGCATTCTTGGCCGCGATTGCCACGCAGGCCCGGTGGTAACCCCTTCGCTCGCGGACACTCAGCGCCCAGTGCGAGAGTCGATCCTGGCGCCGGCTGGCTGCCTGCAGCACGACCCGCGCACCCATGATCAGCAGTGTGCGCAGGTACGGATCGCCGTGCGCTCCTCCACGAAGCCCTGACGCACCTGGTGCAGACTCAGCACCGCCTGCTGCTTCCGCCGACTTCACCGGTACAAAGCGCATGGTTGGCCGGCTCACGGCCTCGCAGATCGCCTCAGTGTCGTTGCCGTCGTTCTTGCCGCCCCGGCGGTACGGGGCGACGAACTTAGGTGCCATCAGCTTCACCTCGCGCCCCAACGCCTGGAACTCCCGCGCCCATTGGTGGGCCCCGGAGCAGGCCTCCATGCCGATGCGACAGCGGGGCAACCGGGCCACCACCGCCAGCAGCTGGCCACGCCGCACGGTGCGCCGCCAGACCTCCCGGACCTGCCCGCCCACGCCGTGCAGGAAAAAGACATTCTTTGCCAAATCAATTCCGACGGTAGTAACGTTGTCCATGGATTTCCCCTTCTCAGTGAGATTGAACATGCAACACCTCAATCCTGGCACCTCGATGTTGTTATGGGTCGGGGAAGTCTCTTACATTCGTTAGGCCACATGGCAACCAAGGATGAACTCCTCGGCATCTATCGCACAGCGGTCAACCGAGTTCAGTTGGCGTATGCGTCGCTTGTTCTATGGTCCTACCCTGATACGCCGGACGCCTTCGACGCGATCTACGAGCAATTGCCCGCAGAACTCAAACTACATCATCAGGTCCGAGCGCTCGTTCACGATCCGGTGGCCCTCAGGATCGCCGCCGAGCACCTATACAACACGAGCTACCAGGCAGCGCTCAATGAGCTGCTTGCGCTCACGAAAGAGTACTGTCGCGCAACTGGACAGCTCGCCAAACTCAAAGAGCAACCGTGGTATCAACTCTGGTGTGTGTTGCGCAACTACTTCTCGCACGATCTGAAGTTCAACTTCAATACGGCAGAACGGGCAATGCTTCCTATCAGTTGGAACAGTGTCACCATCGACATCTCGATGAATCGGAGGCCTCTCACCCATGGTCAGTGCTCGAGGGAAAAGATGCTTGAGCTACTTGCGGCTGCAAAGGCATACATTGAGCGCGATGTGGCCTAACCCTTCGTTGCACCCGACGTGCAACAGCTGGCTTCGCCATCTGTTGCACGTCGGGTGAGCTCAATCGTTGGGATGCAGGGCAGACCAAGTGCGGCTTCTAGCGGAATATGAGGGTCGCCAGTTTGTGGCAGCGTCGATACCCCCTTTTGACGTGGCCACCGCACCTTTTGCTGGAACTCACTATCCATGCCTGCTCTGGGACCACACCGGTGGCATCCCATTCGAAGAAAAAATACAAATGGCGCAAGCTTTAATCGGTACCGGATGTCGATATGCCGTTTGTGCTGGTTGCGATTCCGATGAGTGGCACTTAGCCTTTGACACGGCATTCCTGAATGAACATGGCGCCGAGCCCGAGGAATCCTGGGCTGGAAAGTTTGTAATGACCACTGGCCACAGCGGCGAGTCCCCGGACGAGGTAGCTCACTTCTTTGTCATGAACACCAACTTCGAGGGCCATGACTTTTACATATTCGTTGTGCTCCATTTTGGATTTGGGCCTGAGGCGGCAGCAGTCGAGGCTGCGGTCACGCGTTACTCACGGCGGACTGTATCCTAACCAGCTGCTCCACCGGTCGCATGAGCGCCTGTGAGTTCAATCCTTATGCAGCCGCATTTAGCAAAAATGCCACACTGACGTGAGGGTCCGCGTTGTACCTTACGACGAGTACTGGCCAGCCCAATACGAGGTCGAGGCTTTGCGCATTCACGAGGCACTAGACGGCGTTGCAGTAGCGATCCATCACATTGGAAGCACGTCTGTCCCGGGGCTTAGTGCGAAGCCTGTCATTGATATTCTCATCGAAGTGACCCGTCTTGCTGACCTGGACACGCAAACCTCAGCGATAGAGTCACTCGGGTACGAGGCAAAGGGTGAGTTCGGTATTCCTGGACTCAGATACTTTCGCCGTGACGATGCATCTGTCACCCGGACGCACCAAATACATGCATTTGTCGGTGGGCCGCAGACGGATCGCCACTTGGCATTCCGCGACTACCTGATATCTCATCCCCCGATTGCGCAGCTCTATGGCAACCTAAAGCGCCAGCTCGCCGAAAGATTCCCGAACGACATCAATGCGTACATGGATGGCAAAGACTCCTTCGTTAAGCATTATGAGGCCGAAGCTTTAGCTTGGTATGGGCAGCTGCACAGCAACTCGTTGCAACGGTGAACGATAAAGTGTACACCCCGCGGCGCTGGCGCACGGCCGCTGAACTCGGGCGTTAAACGGCATGAAGAAGTACGTACGCCAACCGCCGGGGGACATGGAAGACGTCATCTTTGTCGCTGGCGGAGAAGTTGACGAGTACCATATCTCACTCGGCTTTTATGGTGACGAGCTGAATCCGGAAGAGATTTCAACTCTACTCGGTCGGCCACCCACATCTTCATGCTTCAAGGGTGATGTGGTCCATAAGAATGGAAGATCCCGAGTCGAGCGTACTGGCCGTTGGCTCATTGCAGTTCCTGAGAAACCCGGAGAGTCGCTCGAGCCGCAAATTGAGGAAGTGTTCCGTGAACTCTCGAGCGATATGGAGGTTTGGCGATCACTTGCTAAACGGTTCAAGGTTCGCTTTGTAGTCAGCTCATGGATTCGGAGTTGGAACCGTGGCTTGGAAATCTCTCCCAATCTGCTGCGCAAGATCGCGGACCGGCAACTCAGCCTCGGCATCGACATATATGTTGATTACGATGAGCATGCCGTTTAACAAGTGCTTCGAGACGGACCGGCCAAACCGCTGTGTGGTTTGTTCGGCACGCTCAAGCGCGCCGTTAGACGCACAGGCGTCATGACAGTCAGGTCTCAATACGTTGCGATGCTCGACGAAGTGCAGGCAAGCTGCGGTCAGATCCTCCGCGAGAACGGCTTTAGGAAGCGAGGTAGATCGTTCAATCGCCCGCACCAGGATGGCTTGGTTGGCGTGGTTGCATTCGTATCGATGCCGAGCTGGAGCTCCCTCCACGGCTCATTCTGCGTAGAGCTCGGAGTCGTGCTGCCGTGTGTCGGGAGAATCGAGCACCCGGAGTTCGCGAAGTCGAAGGCGTGGTATCAGCCTTACGATTGCGCGTTGCGAGCGTGGCTGCCCGAACTTGCAGGCTTCCCCAGCAGCTACGTCTGGACTCTCAGCCAGTCGCCGTTGAAATCGGCGGGTGAGATCACTGGTCTACTGAGGTCTGTGGGAATCCCGTACTTGGACGAGTTCACGTCCTACGCAGCAGTTGTCGCTCATTACGCGAAGCACGGGGTCTTGCCGGGTGCCAATCCCCATCGCAGTGCGCTGGAAGCTGCGATGATTCATCATGAACTCGGAGACGAGGCAGCCGCGCGAGAGTGCTTCGGCCGAGCTCTCAACACAGAACACAAGGCATTCTGCGACCATGTTGAAGAAATCCGCAACCGGTGCGTTACAGAGGGCGCTTAACCTGTCGATGCAGTCGGACCGGCCTTCGGCCGGCCGCTGATCGGTACGACATTCGGCAGCAGAAGAACCATGTCGCAGACCATACTTTCACAACTCAAGGCAGATGAAACAGTCACGCTCCAGAGGCTGCTCCAGCTCTACTATTTTGAATCAACGACCTGGAGCAAAGAAGAAATTGGTCATGACGGCTTATATGACGGTTGCACGGCGCTTGATCTGGAGTCGTACATAAATTCTACGGGTGCTGCTGCTTACATCATCAGAACAAATAAGAATATTTCTGGATTTGTAATGATGGAAAAAGTAGAGATTGAAGGTGCGCCCATCTGGGAACTGGCAGACCTGTTCGTCCTCCCCAAGTATCGATCCGGATGGGTTGCCCTTGAAGTCGTTCGTCAGATCATTGACCACATTGAGCAACCCATACTCGCATCAACGTTCAAAGGTAACGTTCAAGCATTTCGATTCTTCAGGGCTGTATCAAAGCGCCTCACGCTCGGATCGGTTCGTGAGATCATCGAGACCGACAAACCTCAGCTCCATTCATTCATCATCAATGAGCAAGCGCCGCAGAAGGCTGTTGCCCAACAATTCAAGCCGACGCGCCTTGGCGTGCCCGCGCGTTAGCCTAGGCGTTGGGCAGCTTGAATCGATGAAGCCTTTCATAGATCTCACCCGGGAAGACTTCCGCCAGTCGCCAGTGTGGCGATACGAGAGTGCCCACGACGACGCCGATGCGACGGTGGAGGAAGACAGCCGGTCGGAGCTCTCGGAGCGGGATTCCAGCGTCTTCGTGGCGGCGACGACGTTCCGCTTAGCGGACGGTTCCGAGTTTGAAGGACTGTGCTCCCCTATGGACACGTCAGGCCTGGACTACCTGCAACCAGTTCTCTTCGCAGACGAACATCAGCTTCGCCTGTGGAGCTACATCCAAAAGGGGAGTTCTGCGGCCGAAGCCGTTTGTGAGAAGCTTGGGCGAAGGGTCTCTGACGTCTTTCCAATGTCCTTCACCTGTCATGTCGCGGTGGACGGAACTGTGGTGTCCGGGACCATCGACGTCGCGCGGGCGCTGCCCAACCAGGCGTTGCAACTGACGGTCAACCTCTCTCTTCGGTCGGATGGCCGCAGCTGAACGCCAAGGTCGTTAGAAGCCTCGGTCAGGCCCTTGCAATGGGGTTAGTAACGGTATAGTTTCCATACCTATATGGCACTCGAGTTCGACCCTCGGAAGAGCGCGACGAATCTCGCCAAGCATGGGATCGACTTCGTCGACGCGCAACGCCTGTGGGAAGACCCGGATCTGCTGGAAATTCCCGCACGAACCGAGGATGAGCCACGATGGCTGATCATTGGTTGCATTGATGCCAAGCTCTGGTCAGCTGTAGTCACATCCCGGGGCGATGCCATTCGAATTGTTTCTGTCCGTAGGTCTCGCGACGACGAGGTGGCGTTGCATGAAGGCTAAGAAATTTGATCGCGACTTTGCTGCTGGCAAGAGCGTGACAGCTTCGCTCGATCTCGCTGGCGCACGCCGCCCGATGCAGGAACAGAGACGGGTAAACGTCGATTTTCCGACATGGATGATCGAGGGACTTGACCGGGAATCTGGCCGCCTGGGCGTTACGCGGCAGTCGATCATCAAGGTCTGGCTTGCGGAGCGCTTACGCGGCTCGCCCTCTAACCAGTCGATCCAGTCGGACGCCCAGCAGTCTGGGCGCCGCTGATCTTTCGTTAGGCTGCATGAAAATTATCTCGCTACTGATAATACTCATCATCGTACTCGCGCCAGTTCCAGCTCTGGCGCAGTCTGCCTTAAAGCCTTGCGAGATGGAGTTTCTCGGCGACTACTATCGCGGCGTGGAAAAAATCATTGATGATGCTGTAGGTGGCGCACCACGACTGTCACTAACCACTCTTCCGTCGTTCGTTCCAGAGTCGGGTGTGCGGGTAGTTGGCGACGACGTCTATCTTGTTCAATTCGCCTCATCCTTTTGGTACGGCGCGATGAAACCCGATAGTGCGGGCCGCGATCACGAGAGCTTTTCCTCAGCTCAAGTAAAGACCAGAATTTACCGTGCAAAAATTAGTCGCTCAATCGCTGATCGCATCGAGCAGGTATACACAGCAGCCATTGCTGGTTCCCGTAAGCCCGATCGCATGGGCCTAGATGGTGTGTCATATCGATTCACTAGGCCGGGCATTGGTTGCGGGGAGGCTTGGTCGCCGGACCCAGACACGCCTAATGCCAAATTGGTTGAGTTGGTGGAACTACTGGCGAAGCATGCCAAGCTGTCAAATCCGCGAGAAATGCAGCGCAGTGAGAAAGCCATGGCGGCAACTCTCAATCGCGTGGGCCGCTAGGGTGCGGCCTAACAATTCGTATATGGACTCAAACCATGAGCACTGGCTTTCGCGGATCACGGACGGTACGGCAGCTCGGGGCAGTCTTGCTGGCTCTCTTTGTGCTCGGAAATCTGAGTGGCATTACTTACTGGCTGCTTGAGAATCGAAGCTCTCGGGATTCCTTGGTAATCCTGAGCGTGTCGTGGGCCGTTGGTGTGCTCGCTCTTGTCTTGCTCGCACGAGCGTGGCGCCGGTGAGTGCAGAGATAGCCCGGTCAGGTATCTGGGCACACCCGCGAGATCGTCATTACCCATCATGGCAAGCCGGCAAGTTCGAATTCAAGATCAAGCGTCTTCTTTAGGAAGCGTACAGCCATGTCAAAGCGCCATCTTGTAATCTGTGTCGACAATTCAGGTTACGAAGCTGCCTTGGAACGTCGCAAGATCTACGAGGCTGTTGCAGATTTGGCTTCGGCCAAACAAGGGCTACTCAGGGTCATTGATGAATCCGGCGAGGATTATCTTTATCCGGAGTCGATGTTTGTTGAGGCATCTCTGCCGGCCGCAATTCGCCGCGCCATCCTGCACGCGGCATAACCAATCACTCCACCGGTTGCCGGTCACCATACGGCCGCATACGGAAAAACGCGCCTGCACCAGCCCGGCGTGGATTTTCCAGTCCCGGACTTGGTAGACTGCGCAACTCGTTGAAACCAGCCGGGTAAAAGGCTTGATGCCAGCCCTGCCACGGCAACACAGTCACACGGCTCCCTTCGTCTAGCGGTTAGGACGCGGCCCTCTCAAGGCTGAAACACGAGTTCGATTCTCGTAGGGAGCGCCACACCATCGACACCAACCCGATGCCCATGACCCGGACTGCCGGTGTGCTCCGCCGGCTGGCGGCCTTTGCCTACGACCTGCTGCTGCTCGTGGCGGTGTGGATGTTCCTCCCCCTGCTCATCGTGGCTCTCCATGATGGCGAGGCCATTCCCGCCGGCAACCTGGCCTACCAGCTGCTGCTGCTGGGCATCGCGGTGCTGTTTTTCCTGAGCTCGTGGTTGCGCGGCGGGCAGACGCTGGGGATGCGCGCCTGGCGGCTCAAGGTGGAGCGGCAATCCGGCAAGGCGCTGGATCTGCGCACGGCCGCCCTGCGCTTTGCGGTCGGCCTGTGCTCCGCCCTGCTGCTTGGCCTTGGCTTGTTCTGGCTGTGGATCGACCGTGACCGCCTCACCTGGCACGACCGGGCTGCAGGCACGCGAGTCGTCGTGCTGCCGAAACCGCAAGGCTGACCGCTACCGGACCCGTTGCAGCGCCGCCAGCGTTACCGCGGCGAGCAGCGCGGTGGGCAGCCAGGCAACGACCACCGGATTGAG
Organism: uncultured Chromatiaceae bacterium; assembly: GCA_964384525.1. GTDB lineage: Bacteria > Pseudomonadota > Gammaproteobacteria > Steroidobacterales > SHZI01. The sequence continues at coordinate 16,391 of CAYLKO010000030.1, read as the reverse complement.
GCTCCACACCGCGCCCCCGTCGCCGAGTGTCCGGCTGACAAGCACCCCCGCCAGGCCGATACCCAGCCCGGCCAGCATCCGCCCACCGGCGCCGCCGGAGCGCAGGGGGCCGAGCACGAATGGCAATGCCAGGACACACATGAAGGGAATCGCCAGCACCGAGGCAATCCGGCTCCAGAAAGCCACCTCGTAGCGACGGGCATCGAGACCGCTGTGCTTCAGGTACTGCACGTAGCGCCAGAGTGCGGCCCCGCTCATGGTCTCCTGCCGGAGCACGGTCAGGCTCAAAAGGTCCGGACTGACTCCCTGCAGGGCCAGCGATCGCGGCTCCTGCCGGGTCTGAACTGCCGTGGGCGTGAAACGGCTTTCCACATAGTTGCGCAGGAACCAGCGTTGATCATCTTCAGCCTGCACCGAGTCGGCCTTGCCGATCGCTTCGAGCCCACCACTGCTGTCGAGCCGGAACACATATACAAGCCCGGCCGGATGCTGCTCGGTCGGCGGCACGACATTGAGCACCGTCGACTTGTCCCGGATCCACGTGCCATCACCGGCACTGACCCCGGCCTGGCCGAACTTGGCGACTTCACGTTGCTGGCGTGCGTAGCGCTCCAGGGGTGGCGCCAGGTAGAGGCTGACCAGAAAACCGATGCCGGCCAGCACGAAGCCGGTCAGCAGCACGGCCCGCGCCAGGTCGCCCGGCGATACGCCGGCAGTCTGCAGCACGGCAAGCTCGCAGCGACTGGCCAGTGAGACCACCCCCAGGAGCGCCCCGAGAAGCGCGGCCATCGGCAGCAACTGGGCGAAGACGGTTGGCATCTGCAGGGCGACCCAGCCCAGGGCGTTGAACAGCCCGTAGTCGCCAACGCCGATGTCATCCAGCTGGCCGACGAATTCGATGAACGCTCCGAGGCTCAAAAACACGGCCAGCACGAGGCCGGTCGTTGCCAGTATCGTGCGCAGCAGATAGTGCCGGACTATTCTCATGCACCGGTCTTCATGTGGCTGGCAAGGCCGTGCGGGGGCGCAGCCACGAGCGCCAAGTCCCCTGCTGGTAAAAGAGCATGCCGCCGGCAGCCAGCAGAAAAAGCGCATGGACCCACCAGAGGCCCAGCACCTCCGGCACCTGGCCACGCTCCAGCCAGCCCCGGCCGGCAGCCAGCAGGTTGGCATAGATCAGATACACCAGCACCGCGGATGCCAGCCCGGAAAATCGCCCGCTGCGCGGCTCCGTGCGGGCGAGCGGCACCGCCAGCACGGCGAGCACCAGCAGCGTGAGTGGCACGCCGATGCGCCAGTGCAGTTCCGCGCGATCGGCGGCGTCTGCCGAATGCCACAGCTCGGTCACGGTGCGGGATTCCGGCTTCGGTCGCGGCGGGCTGCTGGCCGGCAGCTCGATCGGTATGCCGTGCTCGGCAAACTCGAGGATCTGGAAACGGGTATCGCCGGGCTGGCCTTCGTAGCGTCGGCCATGCGCAAAGGTCAGCATGCGCACGCCATTGCCCACGTCCACCTGCCAGGCTTCATCGGCCACGATGACCTCAACCCGGTCACCCCGCCGCCGCTGGACAAAGACCTGGTGCAGGTGCTGATCCGGCGTGATCGATTCGGCATACAGCGCCGCTGCACCCCCGCCAAAGCTCACGAAGCGTCCGGGCACCAGCAGGCCGAGGCTTGCCTCGCGCTTGGCCTGGGATGCGAGTTCCTGGACCTGATACAGCGCCGCGGGGGAGACGACGAGCGCCAGCAGCCCGACCATCACCGCCAGGGCCACCGCTGGCGTCAGGATGGCGCGATACAACTGCACCGGCCCCACGCCGCAGGCCATCATCGCGGCCATTTCGCTGTCGTGGTACAGCCTCGCCAGCGCCAGCATGACCGCCAGGAAAAAGCCGACCGGAATCAGGATCGTGAGGTATTGGATCGTCGTCAGGCCCATGACCAGCAGGATGGAGGCACGCGGCAGCTTGTTGGCCGCCGCGTCGCTGACCACCGAGGCAAACTGGTTGGTCATCAGGATCAGCAGCAGTACGATGGTGACCACGAGCCAGGTCTGCAATGTCTCGCGCAGTACGTAGCGATGCAGGATCCTGGGCATGTCAGAACGCGGGCCAGCGCTTGGCCCGCCTCCAGACGAATCGGGTACACTGATCAGCGTTCCGGGCCGGGCATTTCATGCGGGGTGTTCAGTCGACCATCCAAGCGTATCGTCACCTTGGTTTAGCGGCCGCACCGAGTCAAGCGCCCGAGAGTCCGGCACATCAAAGCAAGGGTGAATATGCAATTCCAGATACAGAAAAATGTGGCCAGCAACCAGAAAACCGATTGTGCCATCGTGCCCGTCTACAGTGGTGGCGAACTGCCTGCCTCGGCGAAGCGCCTGGACGCCGCCGGTGGCGGACTGATCACCCGGGCGATCCGCAATCACGACATCAAGAACGAGGCCGGTGAGCTGCTGCTCCTGACCGAAACCGGCGGCCTCCCCGCCCGGCGCATCCTCCTCGTGAGTCTCGGCAGCCGCGAGAAGCTGGACCGACGCACCTGGAGCAAGGCGTTGCGCAGTGCCTTGGGCGCCCTCGCCCGCACGCGCTGTCGCTCGGCCGTTTTGTACCTGACCAGCGAAACCGTGCCGGATGCCGACGCCTATAGGCGCGCCCGCCTGGCAGGGGAAACCTGGCAGGCCGGCAGCTACCGCTTTACCGCCATGAAATCCGCACCGGGCGACAGCGACATCCACCTGCAGAAGCTGACGCTGGCCGGAACCGGGCGCGATGATTCGGCCATGCGCCGCGGGGCGACGCACGGCGAGGCCATCGGTCGGGCGGTGGCGCTGGCCAAGGACCTGGGCAACCTGCCGGCCAATGTGTGCACACCGACCTATCTGGTGGAACGGGCCCGCGCCCTCGCCAAGAACGGCAGGAACCTGCAGCTGCAATCCCTGAGCCTGGCGGCCATCCGCAAATTGCGCATGGGCGCCTTCCTCGCGGTCACCCAGGGTTCGGCTGAACCGCCGCAATTCATCGTGCTTCAGTATCGCGGTGGCCGGGCTGCCGACCGGCCGGTGGTCTTTGTCGGCAAGGGCATCACCTTCGATGCCGGCGGCATCTCCATCAAGCCGGCCGGCGCCATGGACGAAATGAAGTACGACATGTGCGGGGCGGCGACCGTGCTCGGCGTCATGCAGGCCGTCACGGAACTGAAGCTGCCGATCAATGTCGTCGGCATCGTGCCGACCTGCGAAAACCTGCCGAGCGGCACCGCGACGCGGCCCGGCGACATCGTGCGCACCATGTCCGGCCAGACGGTGGAAATCCTCAACACCGATGCCGAAGGTCGCCTGATCCTCTGCGACGCCTTGAACTATGCCCTGCGCTTCAAGCCCGCCGCCCTGATCGACATGGCGACGCTGACCGGCGCCTGCCTCGTGGCGCTGGGCCGGGTCCGCTCCGGCCTGCTCGGCAATTCCGACAAGCTGGCAAACGCGCTGCTCGAGGCCGGTGAAGCCGCCGATGATCGCGCCTGGCGCCTGCCGCTGGATGAAGACTACGCCGAGTTGCTGAAGAGTCCGTTTGCCGATGTCGCCAACATCGGCGGCCGTGATGCCGGCACCATCACGGCAGCCAAGTTCCTGTCGCGCTTCGTGGGCAAGGCGGAATGGGCTCATCTGGACATTGCCGGCACTGCCTGGAACGTGGGCAGCAAGAAGGGTGGCACCGGCCGCCCCATCCCGCTGCTCATGGAGTTCCTGATCAACCGGCAGTAGGTCGAGCATGTCAGCACGCGTCTCGTTTTATGTGTTGAGCGGCAGCGGCCCGGCCGCCCGGCTGGGCGTTGCCTGCCGCCTCGCCGAGAAGGCGTGGAAGCTCGATCACCGGATCTTTGCCCACACCGCCAGCCCGGACATGGCGGAGCAGCTCGATACACTGCTCTGGACCTTCAGGCAGGGCAGTTTCGTGCCACACGAATTGCTGGTGCCCGGCCGGCAGCCGGTGGCGCCGAAAGCGATAGGCAGCGGTGCCGGCGACCGCGACTTGATGACGGAAGCCGACCTGCTGATCAATCTCGGCGACGACGTGCCGGCCTTCCATGCCCGCTATGCCCGCATCGCCGAGATCGTCGATGCGAGCCCGGACGGACGGGCTGCCGGCCGAACGCGCCATCGCTACTATCGGGCTCAAGGCCTCGAGCCGGAAACCCACGAGACAGGCTGAACATGGATCGCACCCGCATCCCGGTGTTGACTGATGCCGTGGCCCGCCCACGGCGCACGGCCATCGATGACGTGGCACGCCCGGCGCTCACGGAGTCGGAACTGGCCGAACTGCAGCTGCGGATCTCGACCGGCAGCTTCATGCTGGTCGAAAAGCTCCTGCAACTGGCTTACAAGGAAATGGAGGCCACCTTGTTCGACGAGGTGGTGGGTCGCCTGCGGCATGAATTGCCGGAGCTGATCGATCAGGTGCTGCACGAGCATTTCGAAGAAGACATGAAGGGTCAATGAGTGACGGATGAATCCGCCGACAACGCCTCCACGCCGCTCGACAAGACCTATCAACCCGCAGACATAGAGCAACGCTGGTACGCCCGCTGGGAAGCCGCCGGCCATTTTGCGCCGTCCGGCCGCGGGCCGTCCTATTGCATCATGATCCCGCCGCCCAACGTGACGGGCACCCTGCACATGGGCCATGCGTTCCAGCACACCCTGCAGGATGCGCTGATCCGCTTCCACCGCATGCGGGGTGACAACACCCTGTGGCAACCCGGCACGGATCACGCCGGCATCGCCACGCAGATGGTCGTCGAGCGCCAGTTGCAGGCCGCGGGCACGAGCCGCCGCGAACTGGGGCGCGAAGCCTTCGTCGAGCGCGTCTGGCAATGGAAGCAGGAGTCCGGCGGCACCATCACCCGCCAGATGCGCCGGCTCGGCAGCTCCGTGGACTGGTCGCGCGATCGCTTCACGATGGATGAGGGCCTGTCGCGGGCGGTGACCGAGGTCTTCGTGCGCCTGCATCGGGAAGGCCTCATCTATAGGGGCAAACGCCTGGTGAACTGGGACCCGGTGCTGCACACCGCACTGTCCGACCTGGAGGTGCAGGCGGAACCCGAGCAGGGCTCGCTGTGGCATCTGCGTTATCCGCTGGCCGATGGCAGCGGACAGCTGGTCGTGGCCACCACCCGGCCGGAAACCATGCTGGGCGATACCGCGGTGGCCGTGCATCCGGCTGATGAGCGCTACCGGGCCTTCATCGGCCGGCAGGTGCGGCTGCCGCTCACGAACCGGCTGATTCCGGTCATCGCCGACGAGTATGTCGATCCGGAGTTCGGCTCGGGCTGCGTGAAGATCACGCCGGCGCACGACTTCAACGACTACGAGATGGGCAAGCGGCACGGCCTGCCGCTGCTCACCAACCTGGCCCGCGACGCCCGGATCATCAGCCAGCCGGATGCCGGCGCCTCCGGTTACGACCCGGCACAGGCACTCGCCGAAATTCCGGCGGAGCTGCGCGGGCTCGAACGCACGGAGGCCCGCCGACGGGTCGTCGAACTCCTGACGGCGCTTGAGCTGATCGAGCGCATCGACGCGCACACCTTGCAGGTTCCCCGCGGCGATCGCAGCAACGCCATCCTGGAACCCTGGCTCACCGATCAGTGGTACGTGAAGATCGCGCCGCTGGCTGAACCGGCGATTGCCGCCGTTCAGGATGGCCGGATCCGCTTCATCCCGGAGAACTGGGACAAGACCTACTTCCAGTGGATGAACAACATCCAGGACTGGTGCATCAGCCGGCAGCTCTGGTGGGGGCACCGGATTCCGGCGTGGTATGACGCCGGAGGTCAGGCCTACGTGGGGTACACCGAGGACGAGGTACGCAGCCATCACGGCCTGAGCGCCGACGTGGTGCTCCACCAGGACGAGGATGTGCTCGACACCTGGTTCTCTTCC
>CAYLKO010000030.1:0-10437 GCA_964384525.1 uncultured Chromatiaceae bacterium | reverse complement strand
CGGATGAGCATGATGGGCCTGAAATTCACCGGCGAGGTGCCGTTCCGGGAGGTGTACGTCACCGGCCTCATCCGCGACGAGAACGGCGACAAGATGTCCAAATCCAAGGGCAACATCATCGATCCGCTCGACCTGATCGACGGCATCGACCTGCCCGCGCTGCTCGCCAAGCGCACCGCCGGCCTGATGCAACCGCACCTGAAACCGAAGATCGAGAAGGCCACGAAGAAGCAGTTCCCGAACGGCATCCCGGATTACGGCAGCGATGCACTGCGCTTCAGTTTTGCCGCCCTGGCCAGCCACGGTCGCGACATCCGCTTCGATCTCGGCCGGATCGAGGGCTACCGGAACTTCTGCAACAAGATCTGGAACGCCGCCCGCTACGTGCTGATGAATGTCGAAGGCCACGAACTGGCCACCGGCACCACCGCCATGGCCACGCCCGGCCTCGCTGATCGCTGGATCCTCTCGCGACTCAGCCGGACGCTCGAGGCAGTGGCTGCGCACTTCGCCGGCTATCGTTTCGATCTCGCCGCCAAGGCCCTCTACGAGTTCATCTGGAACGAATACTGCGACTGGTATCTGGAGCTGACCAAACCCATCCTGCAGGCCGAAAATGGCCCGCCACGCGAACAGCAGGTGACACGCCGGCCCCTGGTCACGGCGCTGGAGGCCCTGCTCCGGGCCAGCCATCCGCTCATGCCCTTCATCACCGAAGAGATCTGGCAGCGGGTGGCGCCGCTGGCCGGCGTCTGCGGTGACTCCATCATGACGCAGCCCTGGCCGGATCCTGCTTCACTGCCGATCGACGACGAGGCCGAAGCCGAGCTCGCCTGGATCCAGGGCTTCATCCTCGCGGTGCGCCAGATCCGCGGCGAGATGAACATTTCGCCCGGCAAACGCATTCTGGTGCTCCTGAAGGATGCCACCGCGCACGATCTGCGCCTGCTGCAGACCCATGATCGCTACCTGCGGGAACTGGCGCGCCTCTCCGATCTGGAAGTGCTGGCCCCGGACAGGGAAGCGCCACCCAGCGCCACGGCGCTCGTTGGTGAACTGAGCGTGCTGGTGCCCATGGCCGGGCTCATCGACATCGCGGCCGAACAGGGCCGGCTGCTGAAGAACCGGCAGAAGACCGCCGCCGACCTGGCCCGGGTCGAGCAGAAACTGGGCGCCGGCAGCTTTGCCAGCAATGCGCCCGCCGCCGTGGTCGCCCATGAGCGCGAACGTCTGGAAGGCCTCAAGCGGGATCTGGCCAAGCTGGACACCCAGCTCGAACAACTCGCCGCGCTGCAGGCCTAGCGACGGTGTGGACCCAGGTGCCGGCGCAGGAAGTTTGCCGCTTCCCGCGACGCGGCCGCCGCTTCCGGCACGGTCGGGTTGCCTTGAAACACGTGCCACATGCCATCCCAGACATCGAGCGTGACCTCCACGCCGTCGACGCGGGCCTTGCGGGCCAGCCGCACGCTGTCACTCAGCAACAGATCGCGCGTGCCCACCTGGATCAGCAACGGCGGAAAATTCCGGAGGTCCGCGTAGATCGGTGATAGCAGCGGATCGGCAGGCTCATGCCCGGCCATGTAGGCCACCCGGTTCGAGCGATCGGTGCTCTGGATCGGATCGAAGGCAGCCAGTGTCTCGAGGCTGTCGCCGGTATTGGTCATGTCGGCCACGGGCGACATCACGAGCACCGCGGCCGGCCGTGGCAGGCCCGCGTTGCGCGCCGCCAGCCCCAGCGCCACCGCGAGCTGGCCGCCCGCCGAATCACCGACGATGCCGATGTTTGCGGCCTTGAACCCCTGCTTCAGCAACCAGCGATAGGCGGCCAGCGAATCATCCAGGGCAGCCGGGTACGGATGTTCCGGTGCAAGGCGATAGTCGACGGACAGCACCGGCAGCCTGGCATCGGTTCCCATGCGCAGGGGAATGCCCAGGTCAGTCGCGGCGGAGCCAATCACGAAGCCGCCACCATGCAGATAGAGCAGCACCGGCTGCTTGCCGCGATCCTGCGTCCCCGCGCTGCTGCCCGCCGGAGTCCGCACCCAGTACGCCGGCACCCCGCCGGCATCAACCGCCTCGAGGGTGTAATCCGTCGTGATGCGCCGGGCGCCGGCCAGGAACATCTTGCCGAGCATCGTGCGCACACGGGCGGCGGCCACGGGATCGGAAAAATCTGCACTGCCGGTGCGTCGCGGTGGCAGGCTGCGCAGATAGGCCTGCGCCTCGGGACTGATCGACGCCGGGATGGGCATGTCGGTTGCGGCAAACAAGGGCATGGCCATCAGGCCGAGGAGCATCGCGACGCCCAGGCTGCGCATGGCTAACGCAGCTCCGGCAGGGGCTCACCGTCGGGCACGAAGCTGAGGGCCAGCCCATTGTTGCAATAACGCAGTCCGGTGGGCTCCGGACCATCCTTGAAGAGGTGGCCCTGATGACCACCACACCGCGCACAGTGGTATTCCGTGCGTGGCAGGAGCATGTGGAAGTCCCGCTTCGTATCAATGTTCTCGCTGTTCGCCGGTTCGAAGAAACTCGGCCAGCCGGTGCCGCTGTCGAATTTGCCGGAGGTTCTGAACAACGGGGCATGGCAGGCCGCACACAGAAAAGTGCCGGCCCGCTTTTCAGCATTCAACGAGCTGCTGAATGGCCGTTCGGTGGCCTCCTCGAACAGCACGCCGAACGGCCCGGCTTCGAGCAGTCCGCGATAATGTTCCAGCTGTTGCTGCCGGTGGTTTCCTGGATCATCCGACATCGCCTGCTCCTTGCATGGGTATGGGCATGGGCCCGGACCATACTGTGCCCCAGTTCCCCATGCGACAGCCGGGGTTGCGGCAAGATGCCATGTTATCTTCGAACGCCACAACGCGGGTGGAATCCAGCATGGTGACCAAGGTCACGACGCTACACGCCAAGGAGGCCGACACCGAGGCGACCGCCGACACCATCAGGCCCGACATCACCAGAGATGAGCTGCAGCATGGCCGGCAACTGGCCCGGCAACTGGCGACGCAGGCTGATCTGGAAGTCGGCCGGGTCATTCTCGGCAAGCAGGCGGAGATCCGCCTGGCCATCACCTGCCTGCTGGCGGGTGGGCACCTGCTGATCGAGGACGTGCCCGGCGTCGGCAAAACCCTGCTGGCGCGCTCACTGGCCGGCATGCTCGGTTTGTCGTTCCGCCGCATCCAGTTCACGAGCGACATGCTCCCCGCCGACATCATCGGCTTGTCGATCCTGGACCAGGCCACCACCACCTTCCGCTTTCACCCCGGCCCCATCTTTGCCCATGTCGTGCTGGCCGATGAAATCAATCGGGCAACGCCCAAGGCGCAGAGCGCCCTGCTCGAAGCCATGGAAGAGCATCAGGTGAGCTACGACGGCCACACCCATGCATTGCCGACACCCTTCTTTGTCATTGCCACCCAGAATCCGCTGCATCAGGCCGGGACCTTTCCGTTGCCGGAATCCCAGCTCGACCGCTTCCTCATGCGCATCCGACTTGGTTATCCGGAAGAAGCGCTGGAACGCAAGCTCCTGAAGGGCGACGACCGCCGCACGCTGCTGGCGGATATCCAGCCGGTGATCGACATCGCCGGCATCGCGGCCGTGCGGACCTGCGCCCGGGAGGTATTTTTGTCGGATGCGGTGCTCGACTACGTGCAGGCGCTCGTCCGCTACACCCGCCAGTCGTCCCTGTTCGAGCTGGGCCTGTCGCCCCGCGGGGCGCAGGACCTGATGAACGCCGCCCGTTGCTTCGCGCTCTTTCAGGGCCACCCGGGCGTGCACCCTGAAGACGTCAAGGCCGTGTTCGTGGCCGTGGCCGGCCATCGGCTGCGTCCGCGTCCGGGCGGCACGGCGGCCCTGACGAACCCGGCACAGCTCGTGCTGGAATCCGTCCCGATCCCCTGATCCAGGCCGGGCGGATTCTGCGCCAGTGACCACAGCCCGGCCCCAGCGCCGCTACCGGCAACTGCTGCGCCACTGGATGCAACGGTGGCTCCGCCGCCGCCAGGGTACCGATGGCGAAGTGGCCCGACTGGATCCGCGTCGCGTCTACATCCTGCCGACGCGCAGCGGCCTTCTGTTCAGTGTCGTGCTCTTCACGATGCTGCTCGGCTCCCTGAACTACAGCAACAACATGGGCTTTGCCCTGGCCTTCATCCTGATGGCGGTGGTCGTCGTCAGCATTCACCACTGCCAGCGCAATCTGGTTGGCCTGCAGGTCTCGATCGGCCGGTGCCCGCCGGTGTTCGCCGGCGAACCCCTCGAATGCACGCTCCACCTGCACAACCCGGGCCGGATGCCCCGCTGGCAGATCGCCGCGGGCCCGGCGGCCGAACGCACGGCGGCGGTGGACATTCCGGCTGGTGGCTCGGCGACGTTGCAGCTGCGCCTCAAGACCGACACCCGGGGCCGCTGGCTCTGCCCCCCGATCCGGTTGAGCACCCGGCACCCGCTGGGCCTGTTCGAATCCTGGGCCGTGCTGCATCCCGAACACACGCTCCTGATTTATCCGCACCCCGCCGCGAGCGCCCCGGCGCCGTCGTCCTTGGCTGAACCGGATGCCGAGGAGAGCGGTGACGCCGGGCGGGGCACCGACGACTTCGCGGGGCTGCGTCCGCCGCTGCCGGGCGAGTCGTGGTCGCGGATGGCCTGGAAGAGCTGGGCCCGGTCGGGGGTGCTGCTCGCCAAGGATTACCGGGGCGGGGCTGGCGTGCGCTGGCTCCGCTGGGACGAGATGCCGACGCGCGATGTCGAAACCTGCCTGTCGATGCTGACGCGCCTCATCGTCGACGCCCACACCGACGGCCAGCCATTCGGCCTGCAACTGCCGGGCGTCGAACTGCCCGTGGGCGCCGGCCCTGCCCACTTCCACCGCAGCCTGGCCGTGCTGGCCACCTGGGAAGTTGCATGAGGGAGCTGGAGCATGCGTGGGAGGCGCCCGGCGGCGCTGCCCTGCCAGCCGGCGGCAGCCCCACCTCCACGGGCCAGCTGCTGTGGCTGGCCTTGCTGATTGCGGTCGTCACCCTGCCGCATGGCGCCACCATCCCGCCGTGGATCCTGATGACCCTGTTGGCTGCCGTGATCTGGCGCCTGGGCGCGGCGCAACGCCACTGGCCCCTGCCCGGCACGCTTCTGCGCGTGTGCCTGACAGTTGCCGGCGCGGCGGCGATCGCCCTGTCGTACCGACGTTTGTCCGGTCTCGATGCCGGCTCAGCGCTGCTCATCCTGATGCTGGCGCTGAAGCTTCTGGAAACCCGCTCGACGCGTGATCGCAGCATCGTGATCCTGATCGCGTGGTTCGTGCTGTTCGCGGGCTTTCTCCGGGCCCAGTCCCTGTTGTCCGTGCCGCAACTGGCCGCCGGTGTCCTGCTCGGCATCCTGGCGCTGGTCCAGAGCGCCCGCCCGGCCACCTTGCTGCCGGCCGCCCAAGCGTGGCGGATGGTGGGTCGCCTGCTGCTGCATGCCCTGCCCCTGGCGCTCGCGCTGTTCCTGCTGTTTCCCCGCCTCCCCGGCCCGTTCTGGGCCGTGCCCACCCAGGGCGGCACCGGCCAGACCGGCCTGACCGACCGGATGAGCCCGGGCGATATCAGCACCCTGGCGCAATCCGATGAGGTGGCCTTCCGGGTGCGCTTCATCGGCCCCGCACCGCGACCGGCCGAGCTGTATTGGCGCGGCCCGGTACTCGAACTATTCGATGGTCGCCGCTGGCGTACGCAGCCGGATGCGGTACGACAGGGGCAGCCTGCGCCGGTCGACCATGCCCTGCCCCCGGTGGCTGGCCAGGTGGCCGGCCAGCCGACCTACCACTACGAAATCACCCTGGAGCCCAACCGGCAGCGCTGGCTGCTGCCACTGGAAATGCCGCTCAGCTGGGATGCGCCCGACAGTCAGCTCACCGGCACGCTGGAGCTCTTGAGCAACCGGCCACTGGAGCGCCGCATGGTCTGGCACGGGCGGTCGATCGCTGCGGCAGGTTTCCAGGAACGCGCGAACCCCGCTGCCGTCAATCTGCAGCTGGCGAACGGGCTGAATCCCCGCACCATCGAGTTCGCGCAGGCACTGCGGCGCACGTCATCATCCGATGAGGCCTATCTGCGCCGCGTGCTGCGCCTGTTTCACGACGAGCCGTTCTTCTACACGCTGCAGCCACCCGCGCTAGGCGCCCACCCGGTGGATGAGTTCCTGTTCACCTCGCGCGCCGGGTTCTGCGAGCACTACGCGTCGGCGTTTGCCGTGCTGGCACGGGCGGCCGGCATTCCCGCCCGGGTGGTGGCCGGCTATCAGGGCGGGCAGCGCAATCCGCTGGCCGACTACTGGATCGTGCGCCAGTCCAATGCCCATGCGTGGACCGAGGTCTGGCTGAAGGGCCGCTGGTTGCGCTTCGACCCGACGGCCGCGGTGGCGCCGGAACGCATCGAGAGCTGGCTCGAGGCGGCCCTGCCCGAGTTCTCCCGCAACAGCTTGCCGATGCTCGGCACCGGCCCCTGGCTCGAACGCCTGGCCATGAGCTGGGATGCGGTCAATGCCACCTGGGATCGCTGGGTGCTGGCCTTCGGTCCCGATCAGCAGGCCGCCCTGCTCGAGCGGCTGGGGCTGGCCTCACCCTCGCTGCGCGACATTGCGCTGGCCTGCGCCCTGACGATCGGTCTCATGCTGATGCTGTTCACGTGGCTGGGACTGCGCGCCAGACCGCCACGTGTGGATCCGGTCGAAGTGGCCTGGCGACGCTTCTGCCAGCGGGTCGGGGCGCTGACCCGGCCCCGCCAACCCACGGAAGGCGCCCGTGAATATGCCGAAGCCGTGGCCAGCCTGCGCCCGGATCTGGCCCGCGTGACGGCAGACATTGCGTCCCGCTATCTGCACCTGCGCTACGACAGCGCACCGGCGCCAGCCGAGGTTCGGGCCTTCACTCGACAGGTGCGGAAGCTGCACCTCGGGCCGGCACCTTGACCCGTGCAAGCAGGATGATGCCGGCGATGAACAGCACGAGTATCGACAGGATGCCGATGCGCTGACTGCCGGCGAGCAGGGCTGCCGTGCCGGCCAGCACCGGGCCGAGAACCGACGAGAACTTGCCCAGCATGTTGAAAAAGCCGAAGTATTCCCCGCTCTTTTCCGGTGGAATCAGGCGCGCAAAGAGCGAGCGGCTCAATGCCTGCACGCCACCCTGCACGAGGCCGATGGTCGCCGCGAGCCCGTAGAACTGCGCGGCGGTGGTCAGGAACACGGCCAGAAAGGTGGCCACGATGTACACGGCCAGCGCCAGATAGATCGCGGTCTTGGTCCCCAGCCGCTCACCGAGCAGGCCAAAGCCGATGGCCGCCGGAAAGCCGATGAAGTTGGTCAGCAACAGCGCTGCCGTGACATCCGTGGTGGAAAGCCCCTGCGACAGCCCGTAGTCCACGGCCATCTTGATGATCGTGTACACGCCATCGATATACAGCCAGTAGGCCACCAGAAACCAGACGAGATTCGGCTGCGAGCCGAGTGAGCGCAGCGTGCCCCGCAACTCGCGGAGTCCCGCCCGGAAGGCGCCGGTGACCGGCGCCGCCATGGCGCTTCGCTCCTTGACCCACAGCACCAGCGGCACGGTAAACACCGCCCACCAGATGCCCACCAGCAGGAACGTCAGCCGGATGCCATCCGTCTGGCTCTGCAGGCCGAAAGTCTGCGGACTGGCCAGCAGGATCACGCTGAAGGTGAACAGCAGTGCGCCGCCCAGATAACCGAGCCCGTAGCCCAGCGACGACACGCGATCGAAGGAGGCCGGTTCGGCCACGTCCACCAGCATGGCGTCGTAAAGGCTGTTGGCGGCAAAGAAGCCAACGGAGGCCACCACGAAGCAGGCCATCGCGAACAACCAGCCACCAGGCGCCGCGACGCTCAGCAGGCCCGTGGCCAGAACTCCCACCAGGGTGAAGAACATGATCCATGGTTTGCGCCGGCGCGCCTGATCCGTCATGGCGCCCAGCAACGGCGCCAGCAGCACGACGACCAGACTGGCCAGACTGTTGGCAACCCCCAGGCGGAAGGTCGTCACGGTGCTGGGCGCACCATCGTTCCAGTAGGTACCCAGCATCACCGGCACGAAGGCCGTGAGCACCGCCAGGGCAAAGGCCGAGTTCGCCCAGTCATAGAGCGCCCACGCCAGAACGGGCCGGTCGCGCCAGGTGCTTTTCGCCATGCGTGCCGTCAGCGCCGGCGTGGAAAGCGATGGACGAGCACCACGGCGTCTTCGGTGCCGCCCTGGGCGCGGTAATACCCGCGCCGTCTGCCCAGCAGCTCGAAGCCGGCCTGTGCATAGAGATGCAGCGCCCGGGTGTTGGAAGGCCGAACCTCCAGATACATGCGCTCGGCCCCGGCGCGGGACACGAGCTGCATCAGATGCTCGAGCAACTGCCGGCCATGCCCCATGCCGCGCGCCGATGCCGCCAGGGCAAGATTCAGCAGATGCGCCTCACCCGCCGCGATCGACAGGATGCCGTACCCGATCACGCGGCCACTGTGTTCAAGCACCAGGCTCGTGTAACCGGCCAGGAGACAATCCCGGAAAATCCCCGGGCTCCAGGGAAAGGGATACGTCGCCTGCTCGATGGTCGTGACGGCGGACAGATCGGCTTGCCGCATGTCGCGGATGACGGCGGGTACCGGGCAGAGTTCGGCGCTCATCAGGCGCCGCCACCATCGGACGTGGCATGCGGCGTCTCGGTCGCCATGGCGAGGCACAGGTCTTCCCAGGCCTTGCGCTTCTGGCCGGGGCTGCGCAACAGATAGGCCGGGTGGTAGGTCACGATGACCGGAATGCCATCCGGTCCGTAACGATGCACGCGGCCCCGCAATTTGCCGACCGGCGTTTCATCATGCAGCAGATTCTGGGCGGCGATGCGCCCGACCGCCAGGATCAGCGCCGGCCGGATCAGGGCAATCTGGGCCTGCAGATACTGCTCGCACATCGCGGCTTCTTCCGGTTTCGGATCCCGGTTCTCCGGCGGCCGGCACTTCAGGATATTGGCTATGTAAACCTGCTCCCGGCCCAGGCCCACGGCCCGCAACATTTCCGTCAGCAGCTGCCCTGCCCGACCCACGAACGGCTCACCCTGGCGATCCTCTTCCGCACCCGGCGCCTCGCCGATGACCAGCCACCGGGCCTGGCGATTGCCGACGCCGAAGACCACCTGGGTACGCGACTTGTGCAACTCGCACTTCGTGCAGGCCCGGACTGCCGCTTCCAGCCGTTGCCAGGCGCCGGTGGACGCCTCTGCCGGTGCACTTGTCTGCAGGTCTGGTGCTGCGACCGCCGGTGCATCTGCGGGTGCTTCCAGCGGTGCACCCGTCAGCACTTCAGTCCGGCGGCGCCATACCGGGATGCCCATGCCTTCAAGCGCGTGCAGTTGCCGTGCGGACAGTGCCACGGAATTTCCTAGGCCTGATCGTGCCGTTGGGCGCGACCCGCCTGCCGCCGCTGGCGGCGCCAGATGGCCGTCGCGACCCCGGAAGAGGCATAGAGCGCTGCCAGCACAAAACACACGATCGGTGGATTCAGCGAAATCAGCACGAAGATCAGGGGAATGACCAGCACATAGGCAAAGGAAATCCGCCCGCGGGGCCCCAGCTCCTTGAAGCTGTAATACGCCAGCCGGGAAACCATCAGGACACCCGCGCTCACGGTGATCGCCGTGCTCAGCGCCAGGGCCGGCAGCCCGTCGATCCCGTGCTCGGCGGCAACCCACACCATGCTGCTCACCAGACCGGCAGCCGACGGACTGGGCAAGCCCTCGAAGAATCGCCGGTCGATCGAGCGCGCACCCACATTGAAGCGTGCGAGCCGCAGGGCCGTGGCAACCGCATATACGAAGGCCGCCAGCCAGCCGAGTTTGCCCCACGCCCAACCGTAATCGGCCAGGGTCTTGAGACCCCACTGATAAACGATGATCGCCGGTGCCATGCCAAAAGCCACCAGATCAGCGAGGCTGTCGTACTGCTTGCCGAATTCCGACTCGGTGTGCGTCAGGCGCGCCAGCCGGCCATCGAGGCCATCGAGCAGGGCCGCCACGAACACCGCAATGCAGGCCGGCGTGTAGTTGCCGTCGATCGCGGCCACGATGCCGTAGAAACCGGCAAACAGGGTTCCGGTGGTCAGCAGATTGGGCAGGAGATAAATGGCCCGCCGCTTTTGACCCTCTGTCGTGTGCTGCACGGTGGGCAGTTCGTCGCTGGGCTCTGGCATCGCTCTTTCCGCGCTGGCGCGACGTGGCACGTCGTCGGCCAACATAGTGCCACGGGCCGGCCGGCAGTGACAGACTGCATCCTGTCGGGACAAGCGTCGTGCTGCGGGCTAAAATGCAGCGCCGCTTCGTCGCCGCGGCATCGTGGCGTGGGTGCTTCCGTACTCCGTGGCCCGCGGCATCCCGGCGGGAAGTCTTGTCCGCCTGCGGT
>CAYLKO010000029.1:30350-31381 GCA_964384525.1 uncultured Chromatiaceae bacterium | reverse complement strand
CGGCCGGGTGTGGCTCGGCGCGGCCGTTTTCGTCGCCAAGTGCCGGCGCGACGTACCGAAGATCGTGGACTGGTACATGGAAGTCAAGATCCGCATCGACGAGATGATCACCCACACCATGCCGTTCAACGAGATCAACAAGGCCTTCGACCTGATGCATGCCGGCAAGTCGATCCGGAGCGTCGTCACTTATTAGAAGCAGGCCTGATCTGTGATCAAGCGACCTGCCGCGATTCCTGCTCCTCTTGCTCATGACCCCGCCCGATTGCAGCCCTGAAGTCGTTGCCTATGCGTTCCCAGTCGGAGCGCATGCCGTCGGTCGTGCTACGGGGCAGGCAATAATCGGCGGCGGTATAGACCACGACAGGCGCAGACAAGCCCTCCCGCAGGCCGTCAACGAACCATTCGAGCCGACTGTCTGTAATGCAGCGCAGAACATACTTTTTCATGCGGTCACTATAGCCATCCGCTCCTGCCCCCGTCTAATCCCGACAGCCAGGTTGTGACCAGGCCTCATGGTCTGGGCTTGCTACGTATAAAAGCGTCCTGGGGATAGCCCGCGAGCCGGTGTTCGCTGCGCCGCTGGCGTCGGCGGATCTCCCGATAGAGCACCGACGTTCCGAGCTCGGTGCCGTCGGGCCACATCAGGAGGTTCAGCTCACGATTGAGTGTCAGCCGCCGGAACAGCCGCACATCGTGCAGGGTTTCCAGCGACCACGGCTGTAGCCGGTTTTCCAGGTCCACCGCACCCTCTGTGCCGTCGGAGTAGGCGAGCCAGAGCTGATAACGCTCCAGTGGCCAGGCTGCAATGAGTCGCGCGATCATGTCGACGCATCGTGCACCGCTGCGCCGACACCGGACAACGCACGAATCTGCCCGAAGCCAACGCTTTTGTGATCTCTACTGCATCTGTATCTGCAACAGCAGCAGCCGGAGCAGAGGGGGTTTTGCGAGCCCACGGGTACGCCCGCCAAGCCGGCAAACCCCCACTGCTACGGCAGCAGCGGCATGGAGCGCAACGCCCAGGCCGC
>CAYLKO010000029.1:0-30340 GCA_964384525.1 uncultured Chromatiaceae bacterium | reverse complement strand
CCTCTTTTATCTCCACCCGCTCCTCCCGTTCCTTTGGGGGTTGGGCGCCCCCTCGGCCCCCCCCGCCTGCCCCCAAACCCCCCTCTGCTCCGGCTGCTGCGGCTTGGAGAGCTCCGCCCAGGCAGCTGCGCGTTACCGAGGCCGTGAAGGATGGTGCCGCCAGATCTGCACTCGCTCCCGCACCATCGCCTCCACTTCCTCCCACGACTCCGCCCCCGGTCCCGGCAGATCCCGATTCGTGGAGTTGCGTACCACGATGGTCTCGTGGCCGCTGGCGCGCAGGGAACGGATGTTGTCCGGGCTGTCTTCCAGATAGAGGTCGGCGCCCACCGCGGCTTTGTCCCGCATGAAACACAGATCCCAGTAGGGAATGCCGTGGCCTTCCAGCCAGTCGGTGGTCTGGCGGATGGCTTCCTTGTGAAACCAGCGGATGTACAGCCGGTGGGTTATGAGGCGGACGCGTATATCGGGGTGGGTGGTGAGCCGGCGGAGGGCGGCCGGGGCACCGGCCACGGGTGGCAGCCGGGCGAAGAGTTCGCGTTCCTTGACGGCAAACCGATGCAGTGCGTCGTAGCCGCCGGCTGCATCCAGCCCCCATTCGCCGAAGCCGTAGCTGATCTCGCTGGTGAGTGCGTGTTCAGCGACACCCAGCCATTCCGCAGCAATGGGCTTCAGGCCGCCGGCAAAATCGGCAACGACCCCGTCGAGATCGACGCCCAGGACGATGTGTGGCGCCGGGCTGGCCGGATGGTCGGCCGAATGGTCGGCAGGAGTTTTTGGCACTGCAGGATCTTTCGGTGTGGGGTGGTTGCCTGCAGTCTAGCCCGTCGCCTCCATCGATAGCGCTTTCCCGGTGCCTTCTGCAGGTGTAGAGTTTTCACCAGAACAACAAAATCAGCCCCCGGAGAGTGTCATGTACATCTGCGGACATCGGCTCGGCAAACACACCGGATATTTGTTCTCCACCATCGTCGCCACACTGCTTGCTACCGTCATGCCGGTGGCGCAAGCGATCACCATCACCGCCTCGCAGGACGCCAACACACTGGCCAACACCCTGTTGGGCGGGACCAATACCGGCATCATCGTCACCAGTGCCACCTTGTCGAGTCATCGGGACAACGTGGACGTATTCGGCACGAACAACACGGTGACTTCGTCCGGCACCTACAGCAATGCATCGGGCACCTACGGCATCGGGCCGGGCGTGGTGTTGAGCACCGGCGGTGTTGAAGCTGTGTCAGCTCTGGGGCAACCAGTGTTCCCCGGGTATGGCGATGGCCCCAACACCGGTGAACAATCCAGTTGGTCCTTTGGCACCACGGTGTATCCGCCGCCCACGCCCAATCCCGGTGATCCCCTGCCCGGCATTCCGGCGACAGCAGCCCAGGAATTGCTGCTGGATCCCATCACGGGCGATCCCGACACCCAGACCTTTTACGATCACTTCGATGTGACGGAGCTGATCATCAATTTCGACATGCAGCCCGGCGTCAACCAGGTGGCTTTCAACATTGTTTTCGGCTCGGAGGAATATCCGGAGTTCCAGCAATCGGATTTCATCGACGGCTTCGGCATGTTCCTGAATGGCGCCAACATCGCCCAGGTTGGCGGGCTGCCGGTGAATATCAATCATCCGGATGTCGCGGCGATTGCCGGCACCGAACTCGATGGCGTGCTCGCTCCCGGCGGCAATCCGGTTCTGACCTTTGCCGGGCTCGTCAATCCATCCGGCAACACGCTGCGCTTCATCGTGGCGGACACCACAGATGGCATCTACGACACCACTGTCTACTTTTCCGCATTGGCGGGTGTGGTGCCGCTCCCGGCGTCGGTCTGGCTGCTGGGTACCGCCGTTCTGGTGGTGCTGTTCCGTCTGCGTTCGAGGCGGCAGCCGCACGCAACATAAGTGACCAGCGGTTGATCGTGACGGACGAGTGGTTGTAAGCCACTGAAATATATGAAACTTCTCCGGAAAAGCTGAACGCAGGTCACGGTCGCCGACCGGCGGCTCGCCTACTGTCTGCGCCATGGAAAGATGCCATGGCAACCAGCAACGCGGCTACACGATGGTTGAACTGATGTTCACCGTGGCCATCGCCGCACTCGTCACCGGCCTTGCCGTGCCCAACTTCCGCGACTTCGTGCTGAACAACCGCGCTGCCGAGGAAGCCAATGCACTGGTGGGTGCCCTGGCCCTGGCACGCAGCGAGTCCGTTACCCGGGGCATTCCAGTCACGGTCTGTGCCAGCAACGACAACGCCACCTGTGCCGGCGCGACCAACTGGTCGACCGGCTGGATCGTGTTCACCGATGCCAATGCACCGATCGGCGCCGTCGATGCGGGCGCAGAGCCCGATACCGTGCTGCGTGCCTTGCCGTCGCTGCGCACGGGCTCAACGCTGACCTCCACCGCGAACTTCGTGAGCTATGCAGCCAACGGTTTTCTGAGTAGCGCTGCCGGCGTTGATTTCACCCTCGACATTGCCGAGTGCACCGGCGACCACAACCGGAATATTGCCGTGAACCTGCAGGGCCGCGCCGCCGTGGCGCACGCCCCCTGCACCTGATCCGGACGAGCCCGAACCATGCATCACCCTTCTGCACGCAACGCAACCGGCAAACAAACCGGCGTCACCCTGATCGAAGTGCTGATCACGGTCGTGCTGGTGTCCATCGGCCTGCTGGGGCTTGCCGGCCTGCAGGTCATGACGGTGCAGAACACCAACAGCGCGGCGGAGCGCTTCGAGGCCACCACGCTCGCCCGCGACATCCTGGAGCGCATGCGGGCCAACCGGCAGGAGGCGCGGAACGGCCTGTACAACCTGGCAATGGGCGATGCGCCGGGCGGTGCCGGCATGGTGGGCGATGATCTCAACGAATGGATGAATGCCGTCAACGTATTGCCCACTGGTGATGGCGCCATCGACGTTGATGCCGCAGGCATCGTCACGATCCAGGTGCAGTGGACCGACGCCTCCGATGACAACGCAGGCAATTCCCGGGACATGTCGGTCTTTCTGAGGACGGAACTGTGATCGCCGCCGCCAAACCATCCGGCCGACAATACCAGCGGGGTGTCAGCCTCGTCGAGATCATGATTTCCCTGGTGCTGGGCCTGATGGTCACCGGCGCCATCGTGCAGATCTATCTCACCACCAAGCGGCAGAACAATGTGCAGACCGGCTTGACGGGCCGCCAGGAATCAGCGCGCTTCGCCGCCCAGATCATTCAGCAGGACGCGCAGATGGCCGGTTTCCGCGGTTGCCTCCGGGATGCGGGCACCGTGGTGAACACGCTGAACAACGACACCGACTTTCTGTATGACTTTGGCCAGCATGTGACCGGTTTCGAGAATGTAGGCGGACTGCCGGCATCGATCACCGGGGTTGTGCCGGGCACGGATGTGTTGACCCTGCGCACTCTCGACGATCCGGGTGGTGTGGTTCTCACGGCCGACATGCCCAGCAATGTCTCCAACCCCGTGATTGCGGCAGGTCTGGCGCCGGCGCCGCTGGCTGCCGGTGATTTTGCGCTGGTGGCCGATTGCACTGGCGCTGCCGTGTTCCAGGTCAGCGCCTATGATGTTGGCACCGGCACGCTCACGCATCTGGCGACCGGCACGCCAGGCAACAGCACCGCGAATCTCGGGCGGCGTTTTGCCGCTGGCGCGCAGGTGTTCCGCATGCGCACCACCTCCTACTTCATTCGCAACAGTGCCAACGGCACGGGTCCGGCGCTGTGGCGTCGCACGGGGCTGGATGCGCCACAGGAACTGGCCGAGGGCATCGAGAACATGCAGGTGCTTTACGGTGAAGACACGGATGGCAACCAGTCTCCGGACGTTTACCGGACTGCAGACGCGGTTGTCGACTGGAATCAGGTGGTGAGCCTGCAGGTTGCCTTGCTGGCCGCCAGCACCGATGGCCGGGTGGCGGATGCCGATACCCGGGTCTTCAACCTGCTCGGCGAGAACGTGGATCCCACGGCGGGCGGCACCTTGCCCTCCGACGGGCGCCTGCGCCGGGTCGTGTCCTTTACCGTAGCCATGCGGAATCGATTGCCATGAGCCAGCCGTACAAAAATTCAAACCGTGAACAAGGCGCTGCGATGGTCATCGCGCTGGTCATGTTGCTGGTGCTGACCCTGCTGGCAACGGCCAGCGCCCGCATGACGCTGATGGAGGAACGGATGACGGGCAATACCCAGGATCGGACCATCGCCTTCCAGGCAGCCGAAGCCGGCTTGCGAGCCGGTGAGGCGGAGGCGCAGCTGCCGATCCTGCCGGATTTTGCCGTCAATGCGAGCGGACTCTACGAGTCGGCGATCCCGGGCAATACTCCGGTCTGGAAAGCTGTCAACTGGGATGACAGTAGTGCGGTGCTCTCTTTTGCAGGCATGGCTACTGCGCCGGGCATGTTGCCGGAATCATCATCCCGCTATGTCATCGAGCAATTGCCGCGTGTGTCCACACCTGGTGAAAGTCTGGCTGTCGATACCTCGGTGGATGAAGCCACGTTCTACCGTGTGACATCCCGTGGCGTCGGTGTGGGCGGCAATGCCGTCGTGACCCTGCAAACCACTTTCAAGCGTTGAAAGGCTGAACATGGAACGTACCAACCGGACAAGGATGTCCGCCTTCCTGGGTGGCCTGCTGCTGACGCTGAGTCAGGCAGGCAATGCGCTAACCATCGCCGAGACACCGCTATTCATCAGCACCGGCGTGACGCCGAACGTCATGCTCATCGTGGACAACTCCGGATCCATGGAGAGCATCATCTGGGCGAAGGGCTATGACTCCACGCATGTCTATCCGGACTGGAGCCCGATACGGCTGACCACCACCGGCGGCACCAATCCGTGCAGCAATGGTACCGGCTATGCCGAGGGCTGGGATTCGCTCACCAGCTCCGTCAACCATTCGACGCTGAACAACACCCGCTATCGTGGTGCCTGTGCCGGCAAGACGCCGCCGAATCCCGGCAGTTGTGCGGCCAATTTCACCCGTGGCGTCAGCACCGACGGGCTGACGACCAAGTGTCTGAAACTCCCCAGCCCGGCCGGGGGGAGCACGCGCTATACCGGCAACTACCTCAATTACCTGTTCGACACCTATGCGGGCGGCACGGACCTGACCACCGGCCTGATTCCGAACGATTACCGCATGAATGTGGCCAAAAACGTGGCCACCAACGTGGTCAACGACAACACCAATCTGCGGATGGGGTTGATGGCGTTCAACACGGATCAGGGCGGCAGGGTTCTGCAGGCCTGCAACACCGGGAACACCGCGGCCCTGAATACCTCGATAGCCGGCCTCGTGGCAACCACCTGGACGCCATTGGGCGAGGCGCTGTACGAGGCCACGCGCTACTTCCGCGGCATGTCGAGCCACTACAACAGCGGTGTCAGCTACACGAGCCCGATCCGCTACCGGTGCCAGAAGAACTTCGCCATCGTGATCACGGATGGTTACCCGACCAAGGACACCAGCTTCCCGACTGATGATCCTGCAGACCTGGCGGACTCCACCCGCTCGCTGCCGAACTGGGACAACCTGGACCCACCGACCACGGATTCCATGTATCCGAACTTCCCCTCGGGCTCGGATGGCTTCCAGCCAAGCGGCAGCAGCAGTGACGAGGGCTACACGCTGTATCTCGATGATCTGGCCAAATTCGCCTACGACATCGACATGCGCACCGGTCCGGACGACACCGGGGTCAGCTTTGATGATTCCCGGTATCCCCACCAGAACCTGGTTACCTATACGGTGGGCTTTGCGGTTGCCAACCAGATGATGGCGGATGCCGCGGCCAATGGCACCGGCCTGTACTTCCAGGCGGGTGATGAAGAGGAACTCACGGCGGCACTGCAGGCGGCACTGGCCGACATCGATGCGCGGACGAGTGCGGCTGCGTCCGTGGCCACCAACTCCACCCGTCTGGCCTCGGATACCTTCATCTATCAGGCGCGCTTCTCCAGCGGCGATTGGGGCGGACAACTCCTGGCCTATCCGATCGGTGCTGCCGGCGAGATAGCCACCCTGGATGCCAATGGCATTCCCCAGCTTGGTGGTGCGTCGGGCTGGAACGCAGCCAAGATGGTGCCGGCAGCGGCCTCGCGCAACATCATGACCTACAACCCGACAGCGGGTACGGGCATGGCTTTCGAGTGGGCATCGCTCACTGCCGATCAACAGCTCGCGCTGAATACGGATCTCATCGGCAACGACGACGGCCAGGGCCAGAAGCGCCTCAACTATCTGCGCGGCGACAAGTCCGAGGAATCGCCGAACGGCATGGCGTTCCGGGTGCGCAGCTCACCGCTGGGCGACATCATCAATTCGGATCCAACCTTCGTCGGCGAGCAGAATTACGGCTTTGACCTGCTGGCTGGCAGTGAAGGATCCAGCTATCGGAGCTTCCGCCAGAGCAGCGCCTACAAAGGCCGTACACCGATGGTCTACGTGGCGGCCAATGACGGCATGTTGCACGGCTTCAGCGCCAAGACCGGTGTCGAGCTGCTGGCCTTCATGCCGAATGCCGTCTATCCGGAGCTGAAGTACATCGCAGACCCGAGCTTCAACACCAATCATCGTCTGATCAACGACGGCGCCCCGCGTGCCCTCGATGCCTACATCGGCGGCAGCTGGAAATCCGTGCTGCTGGGAACCCTGGGTGGTGGTGGCAAGGGCGTGTATGCGCTGGACGTGACTACGCCGGACAGCTTCGGCGCCAGCGACGTGATGTGGGAATTCACCTCGGCCGACGACTCCAACATGGGGGTGGCCATACCCCAGGCCACGATCGCCCGCATGTACAACGGCAAGTGGGCTGCGATCGTGCCGAACGGCTACAACAGCGGTGGCAACGCCGTGCTCTTCATTCTCGATCTGGAGACCGGCGCCAAGCTGAAAGAAATCGACACCGGTGTCGGCGGTGACAATGGCCTGTCAACGGCCACACCCGTCGATGTCGATGGTGACCGGATCACGGACTACATCTATGCCGGCGATCTCAAGGGCAACATGTGGAAGTTCGATGTCACCGGCAGCAGCACGAGTGACTGGCGCATCGCCTTCTCCGGTGCTCCGTTGTACACGGCCTGCAGCGCCGATCCCTGCACCGCGAGCAACCGCCAGCCGATCACGGCGCGTCCCGAGGTCGGCATCAGCCCGCCTGCCGGTTACTTCGTGTACTTCGGCACCGGCCGTTACTTCGCCGTGGTCGACAACGGGGTAGGCACCGGCGCCAATGCTGTCTATGCCATTCGCGACAAGAACGAGAAGGGTGCCTCGGTGGAGGTGCTGCCAGGGGCGGGCCGCTCGACCCTCGTCCATCAATCCGTGCTCAACGAGCAGTTCCTGACCTTCGGTGCCTTTCAGGAAGGCGTGCGGGTGACAACCAACAATCCGATCACGGACAGTGATGATGGCTGGTATCTCGACCTGCCGACCACGGGTGAACGACAGGTCAGCTCGCCGATCCTGCGCGGTGGCCGGCTGATCTTCACGACGGTCATCCCGTCGGGTGATGAGTGTTCTGCCGGTGGTGAATCCTGGCTGATGGAAATCGATGCCTTGTCAGGCTCACGGCTGGCGGAATCACCCTTCGACCTGAATCGTGACCGGTCCTTCGACATCAAGGACTTCGTGCGCCTCGACCCCAGTGATCCGAACAGCCCGATGGTACCGGTCAGTGGCCGCCAGTCGACGCAGGGCATCATCAAGACGCCAGGCATCGTGACCGACGATCGCATCGAGTACAAATACGCGTCGGGCAGTGCGGGTGGTATCGATACCACGATTGAAAACGCCGGTCGCCAGCGGGGCCGCCAGTCCTGGCGTGAAGTCCAGTGAGGAAATCGATAATGCAGTTTGCAAGGATCAGGATGGCCGGACTGCTCTGTGCAGTGCTGATGGCCGGTGGCACTCAGGCGGTGGCAGCAGCTGACCCAGCCTACGAGCCGGTAACCACCCACATCGAGGCAATCAATGTGGCCGGCCGACAGGTTGTGGCCGATGACCAGACCTGGGCCTTGTCGAGCACGGTTGTCATCAATGTGCCCGGCAAGAAACGGGCTTCGCTGAACGATGTGTCGGTGGGTGAGCGGGTGCGGCTGGAGTTGCAGCCCGGCAGTGGCGACGGCGCGCCGGTGGTCCGCAGTCTCACGGTGCTGCCCGATTGATGGGTCGCTTCACGCCATCGCGGATAGTTGCAGGAGCAACCTTCATGAACAGCCGTGCACGAAGCCAGGGCTTTACGCTGATCGAGTTGATGATCGTGGTGGTCATTGCGAGCATCCTCGCGATGATTGCGGTGCCGAGTTATCAACAGAGCGTGATCAAGAGCCGCCGGGCCGATGGCCGCGTGGTGTTGAATGACGTTGCCCAGCGCCTGGAGCGGTGCTACACCCAGTTCGGTGGCTACAACGGGGTTGGCTGCGGCATCGCCGATGCCGACACCAGCTACTCCGCGGAAGGTTATTACACGGTCACCGTGGCGGTGCCCGATGCGACCACCTACACACTGACCGCGGCCCCCCAGGGGCCGCAGGTTGAAGATGCGAAGTGTGGTGATCTGGGGCTGGACAATACGGGTGTCCGGACCGTCACCGGCACGGATACCCTGGAGCATTGCTGGTAGGTCGTTGCCCGGATCGTCCTGGCCTCAAGGGAGGACGAACAGGCGGTCGGGAATCGGTGTGCCGATCTCGGCCGAGGTCCAGTGGATATCGACCGTCTTCACCCCGTCGTAGTAATGACGCACCCGGCCAGGCTGCAGAAATCCCTGCTCGCCGACGCGGTAGAACTCTGAATAGCGCCGCTCGTGCCAGCCCCGTGGCGTCTGCCACTGTCCGGACAGGATCTCCGAGCTGTTGCTGTCGATCTTGAACAGGGTCGCCTGCCCGGATGGGTCGGTAACCCGGATTACGTGGCATGGCCGGCCTTCAACGTCGTCGTCGAGCAGGCGCTCCAGGCGAAAGCCATCGTCCAGTGCGAAGCGAATCGCACTGAAGCCGAAACTGGTGCCTTCCTCGGCTTTGGCCCGCGCGGCATCCACGACACCGTTCTGGTTGTAGGAGTGCTTGCCATCGAAGGCGACCTGGAAAATCACCCGGCTGCCGGCCTTTGCATCGAGCCGGAATTTTCCGCTGCCCGCATGGGCCTGGTTCAGTTCGGTTGGATAGACCCGGTACATCACGTAGTGATCGGCCTTTACACAGGCGTCGCGCCGGCCATCCCGGCAGAGCTCGGCATGGCCCCGCATGATGTTGGTGTCGGCCTTGAGCCACGCCGCGCCGCCAGCGGCAGCCTGTGCGCGGCTCACGATCTCGCGTGCGGTCAGCGCCTGTTCGGCGAAAGCGACCTCGAGGCTTGCGCAGGCCAGAAGACCGGCAATGATCCATGCTGATGTTTTCGTGCTCATGACTTGGCCAGCTCCTCCAGATCCTTCAGTGGGGCGTTGCAAACGGTACCACGGCAAACATAGGCCAGAGGGCCAGTGCCGGGAGCCGCCGCAACCTTGCTCGCCAGGGCCGGTGGCAGGCGCTCTGCATCGGCCGGCAGACCGAACACCAGGCGGCGCGGGTTGTACGCTGCGGCCAGGGTTGCGGTCCATGTCCGCAGCTCGTCGGGCCCGCCGCGCACGATGACGAGCTCCGGCGGTTCGAGATACTCGTCCAGCGCATTCAGCAGGGAGGCGTGGGCATGCGGATATTCTTGCATGGCTGCCCAGCCAGCGTGCAGGGTGCGTTCGGCGGCATCCAGATAACGGGGCTCGACCAGCAGGTAACCAAGGCGTGCCAGCGCATAGGCCGCCACGCCGTTTCCCGAGGGCAGTGCTTCGTCGGCCATCGGTTTGGAACGATGCAGAAGTGCTTCGTGGTCGTGACTGGTGAACCAGAAGCCGCCATTCCCGCCATCCTCGAAGCGCGCCAGCAGGCCATCGGCCAGCACCACGGCAAACTCGAGGTGGGCTGTATTCCAGCGGGTCTGCAGCAGCTCGATCACGGCATCCAGCAGGAAGGCGTAATCGTCGAGGGAGGCGTTGAGATGGGCGCGACCATCCTTCCAGGTGGCCTTGAGCTGGCCATCGACCAGCAGTTCACGGCGCAGGAAATCGACAGCCGCTGCCGCGCGATCGGCATAGTCGCTGCGATCCAGAACCCGCGCGGCGATCGCGAGGCCACGGATCATCAGGGCATTCCAGCTTGTCAGTACCTTGTTGTCGAGGCCCGGCCGGATGCGCGTGTTCCGGGCTGCCAGCAGCTTCGCCCGGCCGGACATCAGCAGGCGACGCACGGTGGAGACCGGCTGTGCGCTTGCCTTGGCAACCTGCTCGACGCTCTGGTACACGCGCAGATGCCAGGCGTGGACCTGGTGATGTGGCTCTTCGAAATTGGCCGGCCGGTCGAGACCGAAGCGGGGCGCGAGCACGGCATACTCTTCGGCGTCAACGACGGCGCGCACCTGCTCCGGTGTCCACACGTAGAACTTGCCTTCCTGGCCTTCGGAATCGGCATCCAGGCTGGAATAAAAGCCGCCGGCTGGCGAGCTCATGTCGCGCAGCACCCAGTCGGCGGTTTCGCGAGCCACGGTTCTGAAGGTTTCGTCGGCACTGATCTGGAACAGCTGGGCGTACAGCGCGAGCAACGGCCCGTTGTCGTAGAGCATTTTCTCGAAGTGCGGAATCGTCCAGCTCGTATCGACCGAGTAGCGGCAGAAGCCGCCCCCCAGATGATCGTAGATGCCGCCTTCGGCCATGCGCTGCAGGGTCAGGGCCGCGAAGTACAGTGCCTCCTTGTCGGGCTTGGCGTCGTGTGCGGTCCGGCGCCAGTGGCGCAGCAGCCGATCGATGGTCGTGGGATGGGGAAATTTGGGTGCGCCGCCGAAGCCGCCCTGTTCGCGATCGATTTGCTGTTCGCTGATCGCACGGAATTCCGCCAGCGGTGCACCATCGAGTGGCGGCACCGCGCCGGGCGGCAGTGAGGCATGCTGCGGCTCCAGGCGGGCAAAGGCTTCCCGCAGGGCATCGGCCTGACCCTGCACATCGGCGGCGTGCTCTGCATGGTAGGCAGCCACCCGCTCCAGCACCTGCCGGAAGGAGGGCATGCCGTACTTCGCGGTATCGGGGAAATAGGTGCCGCCAAAAAACGGCACCTGGTCCGCGGGTGTCAGGAACATCGTGAGCGGCCAGCCACCACCGCGCTGGGCGATGAGCTGATGGGCGAGCTGATAAATGCGGTCCAGATCGGGGCGCTCTTCGCGGTCCACCTTGATGTTGATGAACAGGCGATTCATGAGCTCGGCCGTTGCCGGGTCTTCGAAAGACTCGTGCGCCATCACATGGCACCAGTGACAGGCGGAATAGCCGATGGACAGCAAAATGGGCTTGTTTTCCGCCTTGGCCCTGGCCAGCGCCGCCTCGTTCCAGGGATACCAGTCGACCGGGTTGTCGGCGTGCTGCAGCAGGTACGGGCTGGTTTCATGTGCAAGGTGATTCATGCGGTCACGTTACCCGAAATCGGCAGCCGCCGGGATCGGCGAATTCGTTACCATGCCGCCTCATGCAGCTTGGCGCACATCACATCAGCCCGCCGGTGATCCTGGCCCCCATGGCGGGGGTTACCGACAAGCCGTTCCGGCAGTTGTGCCGGCGGCTTGGCGCCGGCCTTGCCGTGTCCGAGATGACGACGGCGGAACCACGGTTGTGGGCCACGCGCAAATCCCGGCTGCGGATGGATCACGCCGGTGAAGCCGGACCGGTGAGCGTGCAGCTGGCCGGCACGGATCCGCAGGTGCTCGCGCATGCAGCGCGCCACAATGTGGCGCTGGGCGCGCAGATCATCGACATCAACATGGGTTGCCCGGCGAAGAAGGTGTGCAATGTTGCGGCCGGTTCGGCGCTGCTCCGCGATGAACCGCTGGTGGCCGCGATACTGGCTGCGGTCGTGGCCGCCGTGCCGGTGCCGGTGACGCTGAAGATCCGGACTGGTTACAGCCCGGACGAACGCAACGCCGTGCGCATTGCGCGGATTGCCGAAGCCGCCGGCATCGCCGCCATCGCGGTGCATGGGCGCACCCGTCAGGATTTTTTCATGGGCGTTGCGGAGTATGAAAGTGTTGCGGCGGTGAAGGCCGCGGTGCGCATTCCGGTCATCGTCAATGGCGACATCGACACCCCGCAGAAGGCCGCCCACGTGCTGCGCACCACCGGCTGCGATGCGTTGATGCTCGGCCGCTCCGCCTTTGGCCGGCCGTGGATCTTCCGCGAGATCGCGCACTACCTCGCAACCGGCAGCCTGCTGGCGCCGCCGTCAGCCGCTGAAGTGAGCGAAATCCTGCTGGAGCATCTCGATGCGCTCCACGATTTTTATGGCGAACATCTCGGCGTTCGTGTTGCCCGCAAGCATCTGGGCTGGTACGTAGCCGCCAACCATCCGTCTGCACCGCACTTCAAGGCCTCCATCAACCGCGCCGAAACCACCACCGAACAGCGCGCCCTCACCCTCGCCTACCTCGCCAATCCGGTACCTACCAATTCCGGTACCGGACACCGAATCGTGTAGTTATTGAACTGGAGCAGGAAAATGAAGCAACGGATTTTCGGTCGAGCGCTTGCAGCGCTGCTTGGCATCATGGCGCCCCTGATCGGGAGTGGTGTACAGGCAGCCGAGCCCGCACGGGTGCTCGTGTTCGGCGGGACGGGGCAACTGGGTGCAGAGATCGTTCAGCGGCTGGTGGCCCGGGGCGATGAGGTCACGGTGTTCACCCGGGCCGGCTCGGACCGGACGCGACTGAAGAGCCTGCCGGTCCACTACATCGAAGGCGATCTGATGCAGCCGGCCGAGGTGGCTGCAGCCTTCAAGCCCGCACGATTCACAACCGTGATCACCGCCGTACGCGTCGAGGACGGCGACATACATTTCTACGAGAAGGGCATGGCGCCGCTGCTCGCCGCAGCGAAGGCCGGCGGCGTCACCCGGATCATTCACAGCAGTGCGGTGGGTGCCGGGCAGAACGCGGAGAACTTCGCCAATCTGGGCTGGGAAAAAGTGCCCGGCATGCTGGATCGATTGAAGGATCAGGGCGTGGGCGAGAATCTGGTTCGCAACAGCGGCCTCGAGTGGACCATCATCCGCAACACCCGTTTGCATCCGGATGGCACACCACCAACCGGCAAGGCCACCCTGACCGAGGACCACACCGTGATCGGGCCGATGACCCGCGCTGATCTCGCCGCACTCACGGTGGGTTGCGTGGCCGACCAGGCCTGCATCGGCAAGGTCTATCACGTTCGCGACCCATCGCTCGCCTGGCCACCGAAGCCGCTCTGAATCTGCACCTGCAATGCAGCCGCAAATGTTCCTGGCTGACGTGCCCCGGGGCAGCTGACTTGCTCGCCACATGGTGCATGGGGAATAATTGCGGCCTTCCTGCCCAAGGCGTTGCAGTGTGGTTTTCATGCAACGTTCCGCTGAATCAATAATGGGGTATCTGCCATGATCCAAGGCATCTCGCACATTCACCGTCGTGCCGGCCTGCTGACACTGCCACTGGCGGCGACACTGCTGCTGCCAGCCGTATCGCTTGCCCAGGATGCAACCGGGAACTCAAGCACGGATTCATCGTCCCTGATGACCGAAGTCATCGTTACGGCGCAGCGCCGCGAGCAGCAGCTGCAGGACGTGCCACTGGCCGTCTCGGCTTTCAGTGCCGACCAGCTGGACCGACTGCAGGTTACCGATGCCCTGGATGCCGCCCATCTGGTCCCCAACCTGATTGGCCACAACAACACCGGCCTCGGCACGGCCAATGCCTACACCATCCGCGGCCTCGGCAACTCCGAATCCATCGCCACCTTCGACCCGCCGGTTGGCAGCTACATCGATGACGTCTATGTGGCCCGGCAGAGCGCCAACAATTTCACGCTCTTCGATGTGGATCGCATCGAGGTGCTGCGTGGCCCGCAGGGCACGCTGTTCGGCCGCAATACCACGGGTGGCGCGGTGCGCATCATCCTGAAAAAGCCGGGTGAAGAACTCGGTGGCTATGTGGAGGGCGGTTACGGTTCCTTCGACCGCTACAACGCCCGCGGCAGCATCGACATCCCGCTGTCCAGCACCGTGCTGACCAAATTCTCCGGCTATTACATCGATGATGATGGCTATGTGGACAACATCACCAACGGAGAAGAGCTGAATGGTGAAGACAATTACGGCCTGCGGGCCGCCGTCCGCTGGCTGGCCACCGACGACCTGACGGTTGACCTGGCGCTGGACTACGAAGACGACCAGAAAGCCAACCTGGCCAACTCCAAGAGCGGCAGCCGCCGGATTACCCGCACCGGCTTCTCCAAGCACAGTAATGCATTGCAGCCGTTTTTCACCGGTGACAAGCGCAACTTCGGGCTGGGCAATGAAGTCGAGTCGTTCAACGCCTATCTGAATGTGGACTGGGCCACTGCCGCCGGCACGCTGAGCTCCATCACCGGCTGGCGCGATTTCACCCAGGAATATGCGCTGGACTTCCTGAATGGCAATGCCGCCAACCGGGCGAATTTCGGCGAGGCCCCATCGACCTACGGCGGTTTCGTGGTCGCCAACGACAGCGAACACGAGCAGTTCTCCCAGGAGTTCAAGTTTGCCGGCAACTTCGGTGACAGCGTGGAATACGTCGCTGGCGCCTTCTATCTGCACGAAGACAACGACACCGATTTCGGCGACCTGTTTGATTTCGACCTGGGCCTGTCCGGCCCTCCCTTCCAGCAGACCGGCAATTACGTTCCGGCCGTGCTGGCGGATCGGGTGTTGAAGAACAAGACGGATACGTGGGCCGTCTATGTCCAGGGTGACTACAAGTTCGGCGATCACTGGACCGCCACGCTGGGCGTGCGTTACACCGATGAGCGCAAGGATGTGTCCTTCTCCGATAACCAGCCGTGTCGGGTGGGCGCCATCCCCCCGTGCTTTGCCGACGCGAATGGCGACGGCATTGCCGACAGCGATATCACCAACGCCAACCTGGACGATCTGCACGGCATCAACCCGAGCTTTGCCAACATCCCGCGCAAGCAGGATGAGTCGCTGTGGACGCCACGCGTGGCCCTGCAGTACACGGTGGATGACCAGTTGAATTTCTTTGCCTCCGCCACCCGGGGTTTCAAGTCCGGCGGCTGGAACGCCCGTGGCACCACGCCTGACCAGCTGCAGCCCTTCGGCCCGGAGAAAGTCTGGTCCTATGAGCTGGGGATGCGCTCGGAATGGCTGGACGGCCGCATGCGTGCCAACCTGACGGCCTTCTATCTGGATGTGTCGGATTTCCAGGTGCCGACGGCTTTCCAGCCGATCAGCGGCCAGGTGCAGTTCATCACGAAGAACTTTGCGGATCTCGAGAACAAGGGCATCGAGGCTGAATTCGTTTTCGTCCCGGTCGAGAACCTCACGGTCCTTCTGAACGTGGGCACGGGCGACGGGAAGTACAAGAACCTGTCGCCTGAAATCCAGCAGCAGCAGCAGACCTGCATCAATACCAACACCCAGTGCGGTTCGGGCATCGTCAAGTTCGACGGCAGCATTGCCGAGCCGACCAAGGTGCCGGACTACACCGTCACCTTCGGTGGCAGCTATGTCTGGATGCTGACCCCCGAATACGACCTCGTGCCCAGCGCCTATCTCTATTCAGTGGGCAAGCACAACACCTTCAGCACCGGTGGCCCGAGGTTCGAGATCGACGGCTACACGACCTACGACGCCTCGCTGCAGCTCGTGAACAATGACCAGAGCTGGTCGGTGGTGGCCGAGTGCAAGAACTGCAATGACCGGACGATGCTGGTCACGGCGCTGGCCGGCGTGCCGTACTACCAGGCTCCCCGGACCTGGCATGTGGGCTTCCGGAAGAACTTCGGCGCCCAGTACTAGCGCTCAAGGTGTTGGCATGCCACGGGAGTGCTTCTCGCGCAGCCGTATCACGGCGGCGATGAGAAGCACCACCCCGTTGGCCACGCTGACTGCCACGATGGGGGCATGAGGGCCGATGCGATCGTAGAGCAGGCCGCCGCCGGCCGACAGGGCGAGGATGCCCACCGCCCCGCACAGGGTCTGCAGGCCAAAGACGGAACCACGAATGGCCGCCGGCGCTTCATGGGCCAGCAGCACCGATGAACTCAGGATGGTGCTCGACTGGCCGATGCCGAGGCACACCAGCGCGGGGATCGCCGCCGGCGCCAGGATGTCATCCAGGGACGCCACCCAGCCGTAGCCGATGGCTGCCAGCAGGTAGCCGATACAGAGCAGCGTGAGGCGGTCGATCCGATCGCCGATCAGCCCGAATACCGGCGCCCACAACATCGAAGCGGTCAGCGCGAGGCCGGTGATCATGCCCGCCTTGGCGACCGCCTGATCGGCCGTGGCTGCCGAGCCGGTGGCGGCCTGCACGATCCACAGCGTGAGAAACAGGCTGACAACCGCCATGTCGGCGCGGGCGGCGAAAGCGCCGATATAGGAAACGGCAATGCGCCGGTTGCGGGCCGCAGCCAGCCCGTCACGCAGCAGTTCAACGAGCGTGGCGCCCTTGCGCACGGCGCCGGGCACGCCGGGCTTCAGCCCCAGCATGACAACCGCCCCAAGCAGCGCGATCCCGGCAATGGTCCAGTAGGCGTAACGGCCGGCATGCAAGGGATCGGCGCCAGCGGCCGAGAAGATCGTGGATCCGGAGTAGTACTGGGGCAGGCGCGTCAGCACCACGAAAAACAGCACGGCGCCGATGCCGTTCAACAAAAAGGCAAAACCCGTGAACAGGCCGCGGGAATCGTCATGGGCATAGTCGGCGAGGACGGCCGCCAGCACGGCAGACAGCGCGGCCAGCGCCAGGCCGTACACCAGCCGGTAGATGGTCAGGCCCAGCACGGTGTCAGCCGTTGGATAGAGCACGTAGGCCAGCGCCAGCAGCACGAAGCCGGCGATATACACGATGCGTCGGCCGACGCGGTCGGAGACCGCCCCCCACCAGCCGATCACCGCGAGCGCCACGATTTCCTGCCAGAACTGCAGGTTGCCGGACACGGTACCCTGCTGGTCCTTCGGCAATCCCAGATTGACCTCCAGCAGATAGGGGGTCAGCGTGGTGAGGTAGGTGAACAGGCCGATGCTGATGAAGGCTGCAAACAGGTAGGCGAGGGCATGTCGCGGCAGCACGCCGGGGGCGAGCTTGATGGGTCCGAGCTGGTGTGTCATGTGCTTACCTGTTTGATTGCAGCAGGCCGCATGCTGTGCCTTGAGGTGGGTACAGAGTCAAGGGTTGATTTGACCTTCATCTACGGTTGAAGGTCTAGCATGACCTGCTTCCAGAAAGCAGATGGAGCGCTCCGCATGTTGGGAGTCGACGACCGGCTGGTCACGCCAGCCACGATGAAGTGGGTCAAGACCGGCCTCGTGGCCGGCCTGGCAACCATCCCCGCGACGATCGCCCTCTATTACGTCCTCGGCCTGAGCGTGGATGCCGCGCTCGCCGGCAGCAATCTCATCCAGACCTGGCTCTGGGCGCTGGTGGCGCTGGTGCTGCTCAAAGCGGGCCTCGCCTGGCTCTTCCGCACCGGCCAGTTCCGTGCGTCCAGCGAAGCCAAGCTCAACGTCCGCGACCAGATCTACCAGCAGGTCGTCAAACTCGGGCCGGGTCTGCTCGGCAAGCGGCGCACCGGCGAAGTGGCCAATACCGCCACCGACGGCGTGGAGTATCTGGACTACTACTTCAGCGTCTATTTCGTGCAGATCTGGGTTGCCATCGCGATCCCGTTCTTTCTCTGTGCAGCCATCTTCTCGATCGACTGGGTGGTGGGTTTGTGGACCCTGGCCGGCGTGCCGTTGACCCCCCTGTTCGTGGGCTCGTCGGCCCGCGGCTTCCGGCGCATCAGCAAGGACAATGCCGAGGTCAAGAACCGCAACAGCTCCCAGTACCTGGATTCCATCCAGGGCATGAGCACCCTGAAGATGTTCAACGAGGGTATGCGTCGTGGCCGGCAGATGGAGGAGGGCAACGAGGTTCAGCGGCGCCTGACCATGAAGCTTCTGGCGGTTGCACAGTTCCAGTTAGTGATTCTGGAGCTGGGCTTTGCCATGTTCTCGACCGCGGTGGCGATGGCTGTTGAGCTGTACAGATGATCGGGTGGTTT
Source organism: uncultured Chromatiaceae bacterium (assembly GCA_964384525.1). Classification (GTDB taxonomy): domain Bacteria; phylum Pseudomonadota; class Gammaproteobacteria; order Steroidobacterales; genus SHZI01. Next base: position 12,167 of record CAYLKO010000029.1, on the reverse strand, counting down.
CATGTCGCCCGGCGAAGTGGTGGCCGTGGTGCTGCTGAGCCTGGAGTTCAGCCGCACGCTGCTCCTGATCGGCGAATTCTTCTTTGCGGGCGCAGTTGGCCGTGAAGTGGCGGCGACGGTCGTTGAATTCTTGGACGAGAAGGCGCCGGTGGTCGCGGGCCTGGGGCGGAACCCCGGTGCAAAGCCGGACAAGGCCGTCCACATCGAGTTCCGGAATGTCAGCTACAGTTATCCGGGTGCGGATGCGCCGGCACTTGCCGAGGTGAGTTTCAAGCTCGAGCCAAACGAGACGGTGGCCCTGATCGGGCGCAGCGGGTCGGGCAAGACCACGGTGACCAATCTCCTGTTGCGCACGCTGGAGCCGGAATCCGGCACGATCCTCTTCGACGGCATTCCGGCGAAGGATCTCGCCCTCGACTGGGTCCGCCAGCAGATTGCGCTGGTGCCGCAGGATCCTTTCCTCTTTTACGGGACCATCGCCGAGAACCTGCGCGTCGCGAAGGACAACGCGACCGAGGCCGAACTCATCGCCGCCACCAAGGCTGCCGAGCTTTACGACTACATCCGCTCCACGCCGGACGGCTTCAACACCCACGTCGGTGATCAGGGCATGGCGTTGAGCGGCGGTCAGGCCCAGCGCCTCGCGATCGCCCGCGCCTTCCTGAAGGATGCCCCGATCGTCGTGCTGGACGAGCCCACCTCGCAGATCGACGTGGAAACCGAGACGCTGCTGAACCGCGCCCTGGCCCGGCTGACGGCCAACAAGACCGTGCTGCTGATTGCCCATCGCCTGAGCACGATCGAGCAGGCCGATCGCATCATCGTGCTCGAACATGGTCGTCTGGCGGAAAGCGGCACGCGCCAGCAGCGGCTGGCCCAGGGCGGCATCTATGCCGGCATGATCGAAACCAAGCGTGCCATTGAACAACGCGGCCGGAGCGGGCTCGGCTCCCGTGCCGTGGGGAGTGCAACATGAGTGTGGAAGCAACGGCTGGCAAATTGCCAGGCACCGGACAGAACGCAGCCCCGGTGCTCAGCAACGGGCAGGTCATGCGCCGTCTGCTGGACTACATGAAGCCATTCAAGGCCATGATGTTCGTGTCGCTGCTGGCCCGGGTGATCAAGCTCGTGTCGCAGGCGGCGGTGCTGGGCATCGCGGCGGCGAGTGTCGGCATCTACATGCAGTCGGCCGAACCCGGTGTGGTCAACTGGGATGTGCTGTGGGCCCAGGTGCGCTGGATTGCGGTGGTCGGCACGATCGTCGGCTTTGCGTCCTATCTCGAGAATTACAGCGGTCACTACGTGGCCTTCCGCATTCTCGCCATGCTGCGCGACCGGTTCTACTACGCCATGCTGCCGCTGGCGCCGGCGCGCACCGCCAAGCTGCAGTCGGGCGATGCCGTGAGCCGGGTGATGATGGATTGCCAGCGCATAGAGCCGTTCTATGCGCACACGATCGCCCCCGCGGTGGCCGCCATTTCGGTGCCGGCGATCCTGCTCGCATGGTATTACTCGATACACCCCAGCCTGATGTGGGCGTTGCTGCCATTTTATCTGGCCACCACCTTCGTGCTGCCGTGGCTGGTATCGCGGCTGGGTGGCGACGGCGTGCGCTATCGCGAACAGCTCGGCCAGGTAAATGCCTTTGTTGCCGACAGCATCCAGGGCATCCGCGACACGGTGGCTTTCGGTTACGAGAAGCGCCGCGCCCGCGAGCTCTGGGAACGGGGCGCCACGATGCAGGCCGGTCAGGAAAAGCTCTACGGCGCCGATGCCACCCAGCGGGCGCTGGCGGAAATTTTCATCATGGTGGGAATCCTGGCCTCGGCCTGGGTCGGCATCGACCTGGCGCTGGCCGGCGAGATCTCGATGCTGGTGCAATTGCCGGCCATCATCGCGGTGTCGATCGTCGGCTTCAACGTTTCGGTGGGCATGGCCAACAATTACACCGACTTTCGCGTGTCGATGATCGCGTCGAAGCGCCTGTTTGCCATGATGGATCAGCCGCCGGCAGTGACCGATCGCGATCGCGGCGCCGACATCGCTGCCGTCGAGCCCTCCCTGCACTTCGATAATGTGCACTTCGAATACGATGCCGATGACGAGCTGTGGAGCCGGCAGAAGAAGGTTTTCGACGGCTTCACGCTGGACATCGCCCAGGGCCGGCATGTGGCGCTGGTCGGACCGAGCGGCACCGGCAAGTCGACCGTGGTCAACCTGCTGCTGCGGCAGTGGGACCCGCAGGCCGGCCAGATCCGGATCGGCAAGCATCTGCTGCAGGACTTCACGCTCACCGACCTGCAGAAATTCTTCGCCGTGGTGTCGCAACGCAGTTACATCTTCAACGACACCATTCGGGAAAACATCCGGCTGGGTAGTCATGGCGCCTCGCAGGCCGAGGTCGAGGCGGCGGCCCGCGGCGCCGGTCTGGCGGACTGGATAGCGACCCTGCCGGAAGGTTACGACACCCCCTGCGGCGAGCGCGGCGGCAAGTTGTCCGGCGGCCAGCGGCAGCGGGTGGCCATCGCCCGGGCGATACTCAAGAACGCACCGATCGTGCTGCTCGACGAAGCAACTTCCAGCCTGGACGTGGAAACCGAGCAGGGCGTGATGCGCGCCATCCGGCACCTGAGCCAGGGGCGGACGACGCTCACCATCGCCCACCGCCTGGCGACGATCATGGACAGCGACGAGATTCTCGTCATGCTCGAAGGCCGGATTGCCGAGCGCGGCACGCACCAGGAGCTGGTCGAGCAGGGCGGCTGGTATGCCCGCATGTTCGAGATCCAGAAGGACGAGGTGGACGCGACGCTGGTGCAGACCTGAAGTTGTCGCATAATCGGCGCCATGAGCCGTCGCCGATTTGCCGCTGCCCTGCTGATTCCGCTCCTCACGTCCTGCACGCCGGCCGACGACCCCTCGCTGCCGGGCACGCTCGAACGCCATCGCCTGGAGCTGGCGGCCGACGCGACTGAAACCATCGTCGAGCTGGCGGTGAAGGAGGGCGACCACGTTGCCCGCGGGGCGCTGCTGCTGGTGCAGGACGACGCCATCTCGGTGGCGCAGCTCGCCCAGGCCCGGGCCCAGGTGGCGGCCGCCGAGGCCGCACTCACCGAGCAGCGCAATGGTCCCCGGCCCACCACCATTCGCGCGGCCGTGGCCCGCCGCGACGGGGCGCGCAGCCTGCGCAATGAGGCCGTTCGCGAACGGGACCGCCTGCTGCAGCTTGTCTCCCGCCATCTGGTGAGCCGTGCCGAGGCTGATCGGCAGACAGCGGTTGCGGCCAATGCCGAAGCCGGCCTGCGCGAAGCCGAAGCCGGGCTTCGGGAGCTGCAGGAAGGCACGCGCCCCGAGCAGATCGATCAGGCGGAGCGCAGCCTCGAGCAGGCCAGGGCACGCCTTGCGGAATTGCAGACGACGCAGAGCCGGTTGGAGCTGCGGGCGCCGACTGATGTGATCGTCGACGCGCTGCCCTATCGCGTGGGTGAAAAGCCGCAACGCGGAGCCACCGTCGCCGTTCTGCTGGAAGCCGGCGCACCCTTTGCCCGCATCCATGTACCCGAGCCAGGGCGGGCGGCTGTGCATGTGGGCGACGCCGCCACCATCCGCATCGACGGCGTGGCCGGCAGCTTCAAGGGGCAGGTGCGTTACGTGTCGAGCGAGGCAGAATTCACGCCCTACTACGCCTTGACGGCGGGTGATCGGGTCCGGCTGGCCTATCGCGTCGAGGTGCTCGTGGAAGGTGAAAGTGCCCGGGACCTGCCCGCCGGGCTGCCACTCGAGGTGACGCTGGCCTCCGGCAGCTCGCCCTGACCGCGCCGGCCGGCACGCATGACGCCTGACAAACCGGCCATCACCGTCCAGAACCTGACCCGGCACTTCGGCGAAAAAACCGCGGTCGATCACATCAACCTCAGCATTCCGGCCGGGCGCATCTACGGCTTTCTCGGGCCGAACGGTTCCGGCAAATCGACGACGCTGCGGATGATGTGTGGCCTGCTGCTGCCGAGCGAGGGCAGCGCGACGGTGCTGGGGCTCGATGTGGCGCGCGAGCCGGAGGCGATCCGGCGCCGATTGGGCTACATGCCGCAACGTTTCTCGCTGTGGGAGGATCTGACAGTCCTCGAAAATCTCCGCTTCATGGCGACGATCCTCGGCGTGCCCGGGGCCGAGAGCCGGCGGCGCATCGCTGCGCGCCTCGAGCCCTACGACCTGCGCGAACTGCGCCATCAGCGGGCGGGCACCATGAGCGGCGGCCAGCGACAACGCCTGGCTCTCGCCGCCACCACGCTGCATGAACCGGATCTGCTGCTGCTCGATGAGCCCACCAGTGCCGTCGATCCACAAAGCCGGCGTGACTTCTGGCAGCAACTCTTCGATCTGGCCAACCACGGCACCACGATTCTCGTTTCCACCCATTACATGGATGAGGCAGAGCGCTGCCATGGCCTGGCGATCCTGGCCGAGGGGCGTCTGGTGGCCGAAGGAGCCCCGGCCGCGCTGACCCGGGATATCGGCGTCGATGTGCTGGAGGTGGCCGCGGACCGGTTGGCGCCCATCCGTGCGGTGCTTGCCCGGCTGCCGTGGGTCCGGGGATCGGCCCAGCTCGGCACGCGGCTGCACGTGCTGGCCGATCGTGGCGGGCGGGATCCGGTGGCCGGCATCCGGCAGGCGCTGGCGGCTGAGGGCTTGAGTGCCGATGTCGAGCTGACCAGTGCATCGCTCGAAGACGTGTTTGTCGTGGCGACCATGCGCGCACCATCCGCCGCTGCGGGAGCAGCAGGCCCATGAACGGCAGCTGGCGCCGATTGTGGGCGGTGGCGGTGAAGGAGGCCGTGCAGCTGCGGCGTGATCGCCTGACCTTCGGCATGATCATCGGCATGCCGATCCTGCTGATCGTGCTGTTCGGCTATGCCATCAACTTCGACGTGCGCGGCCTGCGGGCTGCCGTGCTGGATGCCGCCAACAGCTCCATGTCGCGGGAGCTCATGGCGCAGCTGACGGCTACCCAGGTGATCGAGGTGGTGGCCCGGCCGCGGGGGGATCTGGAACTGGCGGCGCTGATGCGCTCCGGTGAAGTCACGGTGGGCATCGTGATCCCGGCTGATTTCGAGCGACGCCTGCAATCCACCAGCCGTTCCGTGATCCAGATTGTCGTTGATGGCAGCCAGCCGACCTTGAGCAGCGTGGTGGAGAAGCTGGCCGGCCTGCCGCTGCTGGTCCGTCATGGCGCAGATGCCAATCGCCTGCAGGTGCGCCGGATTGCCGTGCAGACCCTGTTCAATCCGGAGCGACGGACGGCCGTGCAGGTGGTGCCGGCGCTCATCGGCGTGATTTTGTCGATGACCATGGTGATCTTCACCGCGGGCGCCATCGTGCGCGAGCGCGAACGGGGCAATCTGGAGTTGCTCATCACCACGCCACTCGGCCGCGCCGAACTGATGATCGGCAAGCTGCTGCCCTATGTGGCGATCGGACTTTTGCAGACCACACTCGTGCTGGTGGTGGGCAGCCTGCTGTTCGCCGTGCCCGTGGCGGGCAGCCTGTTTGCCTTCTATGTGGCGGCGCTGATGTTCATCGCCGCCACCCTGGCGCTCGGTTTGTTCGTGTCGACGCTGGCGCAGACCCAGTTCCAGTCGTTCCAGCTGGCCTACCTCAGCATCCTGCCCTCGATCCTGCTGTCGGGGTTCATGTTTCCCTTCGACGGCATGCCGAAGTTTGCCCAGGCCATTGCCGAGCTGTTGCCCCTGACCCATTTCAACGTGATGGTGCGCGGCATCCTGCTGCGCGGTGCCGGGCTTGGCGATTTGTGGCTGCCGGCGGTGAAGCTCGCCGCGTTTTTCATCGTGATGATGGGCATCGCGGTCGTGCGCTTCAAGAAGCGCCTCGACTGAAGTGCGGCGTGGCTACAGGGCCCTGGAAAAACCGAGTTCGAAGCGCAGCGCGATCACCAGGGAATCGTCCAGTTCGGGATCGGTGCCGGGGTTGATGACGTACTGGATGTCCGGCTGCAGGGTCAGCCAGCCGTTGATCGGCGCCCGGTAGGTGAGCTCGATGGTGGTCTCGGCCTTGTTGGTGGCCAGGCCCTCGAGATCCCGCTGGGCATCCCGATAGTCGCTGCCATTCATCCCCACGGACACGGCCAGTCCCATTTCGTCGTCCGGTCGCGTGCCGGAAAACCCGCCCAGCGTGAGGCCGCTGCCGACATAGTTCTGGATCGGGTTGTAGCGTCCGGCTGCCCGGCCGATGCGCAGGAAGCCGGCGACGACCGGTCCTTCATCGGCATCCGGGCCGCGCCAGAGATAGCGGTCGGCAATCGCATACCAGCCACGGTTGCCGTCATCCTGCGGGCCATCCGGATCCGTCAGCGGCTCGAAGTCGGCGGTGTAATTCCAGATGCCCACGCCGAGCTTCCGCCAGTTGTCATCCACATAGCCGAGCTCCGCCACGAGCAGTGCGCCGTCTTCGGATGACAGGTCGATTTCGTTGCTCTGCGGATCATCGGGATCACCGGGCACGCCATCCAGCACGGCAAACTGGGCATAGCCGCCCGAACCGAATTGCGTGCGCAGGCGCAGCGCCAGCGAGGACACCGGAAAAATGGAGGGGCCGTTCAAGCCGGTCTGGCCGAAGTCCGTGCCGATGCCGCTGGCGCTGTTCAGAAACAGCGATCCGGTGTCGATCGCATCGAATTCGGAGTTCAGGTCGTAAAGGCCCAAGCGTGCGGAAAAACCGCCATTGGCTGAAGCCCAGTCCAGCCAGGCCTCGAACACCCGCAGGCCGCGCGGTGCGTCGATGTTGCTGACCACATGCGCGTCGCCTACATATTCGGAGCTGAATTCCGCCGAGTTGTTGTTCAGGATGTAGAACAACCCGGACAGGCCGGGCACACCGAAAATGCTGCCGGGATTGGCCGTGATCTGCAGGTCCAGGTTGTCCAGATAGGTGCCGCCGGTGCGCTTGCCGCCCTCGATGTTGCGGATGGGCTCGCCGGTGTACAGGGCGTCGAAGACGATGCCATCATCAGCCTGTTCCGCCACGGCGGGCAGGTCGCCTGCGGCGCTGGCGAAGACTGTTTTGCTGGCCAAAAGAAGGGCGAGGCACGACCAGATGGCCGCGCTGAGCGGAAGAGCTGACTGCATTCGACTGTCCGGCGGGAGAGGCTGGAGAATCTAACAAGACTCGTTCCGGAACCCAAGCATGACGACGGTTTTTTTTACCGGGCGCCTGAGAGTGCGGCAGTTTGTCACGGCCGATGCTGCTGCGCTCCATGGAGTCTGTGGCAACCGCCGCACGATGCGGCTGGTCGGCGATGGCCACGTATTGAGCAGGGAGGATTGCGCGCGATGGATCGGCGCATCGCTCACCCATTACGCGACGCTGGGCCATGGTGCGTGGGCGCTGTGCCTGGCGGACAAGGGCATGCCGGACAAGGGCATGCAGGACAAGGCCGTGGCCGATGAGCCGGAGCTCATCGGCTATTGCGGCATCGTGCCGGCACGTCGGCGGAGTGATCCGGAGATCATCTATGCCCTGGGTCCGGCGTGGTGGGGGCAGGGCCTGGCCAGCGAACTCGTTCCGGCCCTGCTGGATCACGGCTTCGCTGCCTGTGGCCTGCGGCGCTTGATGGCCACCGTCCGGCCGGAAAACGTGGCGTCTGTCCGGGTGCTCGAGCGGGCGGGCATGCACTGCACGGGTGAAGAGCTGGAAGCCGAGGGCATCAGCCTCCTCGTGTATGCCCTGGACGCTCCCTGAAGGGTTACTCCTCCGGATCCCCTTCGGCGCTCCACTTCTCGCGATGCGCCTGCTCGGCCGCCGCACGCACGCCCTCGTGCCGGCGTTGCAACAGCAGGGTGGAGGGATCGCAGACGCGGGCACGGATCACGCCCAGATCAACCGCCGCATCAAAGAGGCTCGGATACCAGCTACGCCAGTTGGGCAGAAGTTCTTCGACCTGTTCGCGAAGATTCATGCTGATCCCGTTTCAGGAGTGCTCAGATCCCCAGCTTGCCCAGGGCATCGGCCAGCTGACCGAGTGCGCCGGCCAGCTTCGGGTACTCGGCTTCGAAACGCACCATCAGCTCGCGCAGACGGGCCTCCGGTGGCGCGGCGTCGGTGGTGGCCGGGGCCGAGGCACCGGAGGCATCGCGCCCCGGCAGATCTGCAACCACCCGCTCCAGCAGCGCCCGTGACTCCGCGTCCAGCGCGGTGGCGGATTTCAGCTCGCGATCCAGTTCACTGAGCAATTGATGCAGGCGATTCTGATCCATTATTTCCAGTCCATCCAAAGGCGCAGACACCGGGCAATTATGCATGGACTGCGGTGCAGGCAGGCGTCCCGCGCCACAATTCTGCTGCCGCTACGGGCGCGGCTTCAGGCGCCGGGTGGGCTCGGCCTCAAGCGGGTCTTCGGGCCAGTAATGGCGCGGATAGCGGCCTTTCAGCTCCTTGCGCACCTCGTGATAAGTGGACTGCCAGAAGCTCTTGAGATCCCGGGTGAGCTGGATCGGCCGCCGGGCCGGCGACAACAGCTTGAGCAGGATGGCCACCTGACCGTCGGCGATCCGGGGGGTCTCGGTCAGGCCGAAGACTTCCTGCAGACGCACGGCAAGGCTGGGGATCGGGCCGTCCAGGTAATCGATGGCCACCCGCGAGCCGCTGGGGACCGTCAGATGGGTCGGCGCCCGGGTGGCCAGTGCGGTTGCCTGCTGCCACGACAGCAGGGCATGCAATGCGGTGCCGAGCTCGAGCCGGGCGAGGTGGCTGGCCCGCGTGATCCCCGCGAGTGATGGTTCGAGCCAGGAGTCGAGCGTGGCGAGCAGCGTTGCGTCGCTGACGTCCGGCCAGGTGGGATCGAACGAGCGCAGGAGCAGCACGCGCGCCTGCCATTGGCGCAGCTCCGGCGTCCACGGCAGGGCAGCAAGGCCCAGCGCGCGGAGGCCCGTGACCATCGCTGCGGTCAATTGCGTGGCATCCGGATCACGCAACACCTCGTCGCCCAGCAGCAAGGCCCCCAGCCGGCGTTCACGACGCGCGATCACGCTCTGCGTGCGACTGTCCCAGCGGATATCCGCGCTGCTCACGATGGCCTCGGCAAAGTGCTGGTCGATGTCAGTGGCCGGGAGCGGCACCGCCAGATCGATGCGCGCATCCCTGGTGCTGCCGTCGAGATCCGCCACGACCAGAAATTCCGCTTTCGCCAGTGCGGTTGGCGCGGAAAAGCTGGCGCCGCGCCCGTTGCTGAGCAGATAGCGACCGGAGCCCGGTTCCCGCGCCGCCGCCACGCGATCCGGATAGGCGAGGGCCAGCAGCCAGCCGGCATCATCGACAGACAACGGCGCATCGCCGCGCAGCCCCAGCTGACGGGCAAAGCGGGCGGCCGAGCGGCGCACGGCGCCGAGCGCGTTTCGATCGGTCTCTGCCGGCAGCGACATGCCGGCATCACGGGCCAGCAGTTCCAGCCGCGTGCGCAGGTCGGGGTTCCGCTCGCCGGGGCGGCCGCGCAGCAGATCGCGTTCGCCGAGCAAGGCAGCCAGCGCGCAACCGGTGGACCCTACATCGTGATCCCGGGCGGCCAGCAACATCCGGGCCAGCCGTGGATGGGTGCCAAGCGCCAGCATGGCCTGCCCGCGGGGTGTCAGCTTGTGGTGGGCATCCAGCGCCCCCAGTGTGGTCAGCAATTCGCGGCCCTGGGCCAGCGCACCGGGCGGAGGCGGTGTCAGCCAGTCGAGCGCCGTGGCATCGTGCGTGCCCCAGGCCGCCAGTTCCAGCGCGAGCGAACTCAAATCCGCTGCAGCGATTTCCGGTGGTGTGTGTGCCGGCAGGCTGCGGTGTTCTGCATCGGTCCAGAGGCGGATGCAGGTGCCCGGGCCCAACCGTCCGGCGCGTCCGCGGCGCTGATCGGCGGAGGCCTGCGAGATGCGCGTGGTGTTCAACCGGCTCATGCCGCTGCGTGGGTCGAAGCTCGTGCGGCGTTCGAGGCCGCCATCGATGACCACGCGAATCCCCTCGATCGTGAGGCTGGTTTCGGCGATGTTGGTGGCAAGCACCACTTTGCGCTGGCCGGTTGCTGCCGGCTTGAGCGCGGCGTCCTGCGCCTCCCGGCTCAAGTCGCCATACAGGCAATGGATGTGCACGTGGGCGGGCAGGGCGCCTTCACGCAAGGCGCTCTCGGCCCGGCGAATTTCGGCGACGCCGGGGAGAAATACCAGCACGTCGCCAGTCTCATCGAGGAGTGCGCACCGGATGGCGGCAACCGCGAGCCGATCCACCGATGCGGTTGCCGGCCGGTCCAGGTACTGCGTCGTGACCGGGTGGCTCAAACCCGGTGCGCTGATGATCGGCGCATCATCCAGGAGACGCGCCAGGGCGGCGCCATCCAGCGTGGCCGACATCACCAGAAGCCGCAGGTCCGGCCGCAGATGGCGCTGGGCATCGAGCACGAAGGCGAGCCCCGTATCGGCCTGCAGGCTCCGCTCGTGAAATTCATCGAAGATCACCAGGCCAACGCCGTCGAGGGCCGGGTCGCGCTGCAGCTGGCGGGTGAGAATGCCTTCGGTCACCACTTCGATGCGTGTCCGTGCACTGACGCGGGTGTCGAGGCGCATGCGGTAACCCACCGTCTCGCCCACAGCCTCACCCAGGGTGGCGGCCATGCGGCTGGCCACGGCCCGCGCGGCCAGCCGGCGCGGTTCGAGCACGACGATGCGCCCGGCAAGCCAGGGCGCCGCGAGCAGCGCCAGCGGCACCACCGTGCTCTTGCCGGCGCCGGGCGGGGCCTGCAGCAACACCCGGGCATGCTCCGCCAGCGCAGCGGCCAGAGCCGGCAGCGCGGTCGCGACAGGCAGTGGGGATTCGGCGCCGATCATCGGGGCGCAGTCTAGTACCATAGCCGCACATGTTCGTGTATCCCCACATCGACCCGATCGCCGTGAACATCGGGCCGCTGGCCATCCGCTGGTACGGCATCACCTATCTGGTCGGTTTTGTTGCTGCCTGGTACCTCGGCCGGCGGCGTGCCGCCAGAGCCGACGCGCCCGTGACCGCTGCGCAGGTCGATGATCTGATCTTCTACGGCGCCCTCGGCGTGCTGCTCGGCGGCCGGATCGGCTACATGCTGTTCTACGGTTTCGATCAGCTGCTGGAGAACCCGCTCAATCTCTTCCGGATCTGGGAAGGCGGCATGTCCTTTCATGGCGGCTTCCTCGGCGTGCTGGTCGCCATGACCTGGTATGCGCGACGCCTCCAGACACCGTTTTTCCGGCTGATGGATTTCGTCGCGCCGCTCGTGCCCATCGGTCTTGGCATGGGGCGCATCGCCAACTTCATCAACAACGAGCTGTGGGGCGCGCCCACCTCGGTGCCGTGGGCCTTCGTTGTGGACGGCGTTCCGCGCCACGCCACCCAACTCTATGAAGCCGGCCTCGAAGGCCTGGCGCTCTTTCTGATCCTGTGGATCTATTCCTCCCGGCCACGACCGATGATGGCGGTATCCGGCCTCTTTCTGATCGGTTACGGCGTATTCCGTTTCGCCGTCGAGTTCCTGCGGCTGCCGGATGTGCAGATCGGCTACCTCGCCTTCGGCTGGGTCACGATGGGCCAGGTGCTGACCATTCCCATGCTGATCGCCGGCCTCATCCTGCTCACGTTGGCCTACCGTCGTGCGCCAGTATCTTGAGCTGTTGCGCCACGTCCGCGAGCAGGGCGTGCGCAAGGCCGACCGCACCGGTACCGGCACCCTGTCTGTTTTTGGCCATCAGATGCGTTTCAATCTCGCCGACGGTTTCCCGCTGGTCACCACCAAGAAGCTCCACCTGCGCTCGATCATTCACGAACTGCTGTGGTTCCTGAAGGGCGACACCAACATTGCCTACCTCCGTGAAAATGGCGTCAGCATCTGGGATGAGTGGGCCGATGACAACGGCGATCTCGGCCCTGTGTACGGCGCGCAATGGCGCTCATGGCCCGCGCCCGATGGTGTTCACATCGATCAACTCGCCGAGGTGGTTGCCCAGATCCGCAGCAACCCCGATTCCCGTCGCCTGATCGTCTCCGCGTGGAATGTTGCCGACCTGCCCAGGATGGCCCTCTCGCCCTGCCACGCCCTCTTCCAGTTCTGGATCGCCGACGGCCGCCTCTCCTGCCAGCTCTACCAGCGCAGCGCCGAC
>CAYLKO010000028.1:25680-32309 GCA_964384525.1 uncultured Chromatiaceae bacterium | reverse complement strand
TCAGGAACTTGTTGGAGTGCCAGGCGGTGGCGAGCGGCCCGGTTTCCGCCTCGCCATCGCCAACGATGCAGGCCACGAGCAGATCGGGATTGTCGAAGACGGCGCCGAAGGCGTGGGACAGCGAATAGCCCAGTTCACCGCCCTCGTGGATCGATCCCGGCGTTTCCGCCCCGACGTGGCTCGAGATCCCGCCCGGAAACGAGAACTGCTTGAACAGCCGCTGCATGCCCGCGGCATCCTGCGTGATGTGGGGATACACCTCGCTGTAGGTGTGCTCCAGCCACGCGTTGGCAACCAGCGCCGGGCCGCCATGGCCGGGGCCCGTGATGAAAATGGCATTCAGGTCGTGGGCCTTGATCACCCGATTGAGATGGGCGTAGATGAAATTCAGGCCCGGCGTCGTGCCCCAGTGGCCGAGGAGACGTGGCTTGATATGCTCCAGTGTCAGCGGTTGCCGCAGCAGCGGGTTGTCGAGCAGATAGATCTGCCCGACGGACAGGTAATTCGCGGCTCGCCACCAGGCATGAATCGCCTGCAATGCCGCTGTCGACAGGGGTGTGCTGGTCATCAGCATGTTCCTTTCACGGTCGCGAAGGCCTGATGGGCAATCACGGATTCCTCATCGGTTGGCATCACCCAGACACCAACCCGACTCTGTGGCGCGCTGATCCGCAATGCATGCGCCTGATTGGCGGAGACGTCCAGTTCCACGCCGAGCCACGCCGCCGCCCGACAGACCATCGAGCGGATGCGTACGCTGTGCTCGCCGATGCCAGCAGTGAACACGAGGTCATCGAGGCCACCCAGCGTGGCGGCCAGCGATCCCAGCTCCTGGCTGATGCGATGGACGTAGAGTTCGATCGCCCACTGCGCCGCCGGTTCACTGCTTGCTTCGAGCACCCGCATGTCGCCCGAGATTCCGGATACGCCCAGCAGGCCGGATTGCTCGTACAACAGGGTCTGCACCTCTGCCACGCTCATGTGCAAATCCGTCAGCAGATGAAGAATGACGCCTGGATCGATCGCGCCGCAGCGCGTACCCATCGGCAGCCCGTCCAAGGCAGTGTAGCCCATGGTCGTGGCCACACTCCGGCCATTCCGCATGGCGCACATGCTCGCGCCATTGCCCAGATGCAGCACGATCACCCGACCATCGAGCGGCGGGTCGCGCTGCATCATGACCGAAGCGATGTATGCGTAGGACAGGCCATGAAAACCGTAACGACGCACACCCCGTTCGGTGATCTTCTGCGGCAGGGCAAAGGCTCGCGCAATGGGCGGCAGGGTGGCGTGGAACGCGGTGTCGAAGCAGGCGACCTGCGGCAGAGCGGGCGTTTGCGACAACAGCAGGCGGATCGGAGCCAGATTGTGCGGCTGATGCAGGGGCGCCAGCGGAACCAGTGTCTCCAGTTGCTCGAGGATGCGCTCGTCAACCCGGACCGGGCTGACGAAGGCATCGCCGCCATGCACCACGCGATGACCCACGGCACGCACATGACAACCGGCGAGCCGCGGCGGCAGCACTTCCATGAGGAATGCCATCGCCTCGTCATGCGGCAGCATCGTGCCGGATGGCCAGGATTTTTCCGCCAGCACCTGGCCCCCGGCGTCAGTCATGAGGAAACGCGGTGTGGCGAGCAGGCCTTCGATCTGGCCATTCAGGACTGGTCTCAAGGCGGCCTGCGCCTCGACCACGAACACCGAGAACTTGATGCTGGACGATCCGGCGTTGATGATCAGGATCGCATCCTGCACGTCAGTGCCCCCGCTCGCCCTTGATCCCCACCTGGGCATTATTGGCGAGTGCCTGTGCGAACAGCACGACCAGGGCCGCCGACACGAGCCGGCTGCGTATGGAATCGGAACGGCTCGTCAGCGCGATCGGCACCCGGGCGCCGAGCGCAATTCCGGCACTGCTGGCACCTGCCAGGTACTGGAGCTGTTTGGCGAGGATGTTGCCGGATTCCAGGTCGGGAACCACCAGCACATCGGCCTGTCCGGCAACCACCGATTCGATGTGTTTGCTGCGGGCCGCCTGAACATTGATGGCATTGTCGAAAGCCAGCGGACCATCGAGCACGCCACCGGTGATCTGGCCGCGATCGGCCATCTTGCACAGGGCGGCCGCATCCAGGGTCGACGCGATCTTCGGGTTCACGGTTTCCACTGCCGACAGGATGGCCACCTTGGGCACGTCAATGCCCAGCGCGCGGGCCAGATCGATGGCGTTGCGGATGATGTCCGCCTTGTCCAGAAGTGTGGGCTGGATGTTGATGGCGGCATCCGTCACCAGCAGCGTCCGCGGGTAAGCCGGCACATCCATGACAAAGACGTGGCTCACCCGTCGTTCGGTGCGCAAACCATCGGCCGACAACACCTCCGCCATCAGCTCATCGGTGTGCAGGCTGCCTTTCATGAGGGCCGCCACCTGGCCGGTGCGCGCCAGTTCAACCGCCCGGGCTGCCGCCGCATGGCTGTGCGGCACCGGTTCGATGACATAGGGTGCGAGATCGATGTGTTCGGCATCGGCGATCGCGCGGATCTTTGCCTCCGGGCCCGCCAGCACGGGAATGATCAAGCCCTGCTCCGCCGCCGCCACCGCGCCGTGCAACGACGGCGCATCACAGGGATGCACCACGGCACAGCGCACCGGCTCAAGCGCGGCGCAGCGTTTGATCAGTCGCGCAAAGCCATCGCCCCGGCGCAGGATCAGTTCCGGGGCGCTGTACGCCTCGCGCTCGATCCGGTGCTCGGGAGCTTTCGCCGTCACCGTGCCGGACAGCAATTCATCGCCCGTCTGATTGATGCAACGGCAGTCGAGCAATACGGAGCGGTCGACATCGCTCTTGCTGCGCACGGTGACCTCCGCCGTGATCCGGTCGCCCAGCACCATGCGGCCCCGGTAGCCGAGATTCTGGCCAAGGATCGTGGTGCCGGGGCCCGGCAGGCGTCGGCTGATCAGGCCGGAGACAAATACCGCAAGCCCGGCCGTCTCCGTTGCCGGCACCGCCGTCTCGAGGGGATCAACGTCGCCGTTGTCGACATCACCGGCGGCCAGCGCCAGCACCTCGATGTCCATGCGCGAGAGCGTGCGCGTTTCGCTGGCGCGGGCGCCCACGGCGATTTCGTCATAGGTGAGGTTCGAGAGTTCGCTCATGGGCCTGCAGTGTATTACCCAACCCCATGAACCGGGCACACCCTACCCCCGGAAAGCAGAAACCCCGCCGCAGCGGGGTTCCGTGCCAGGCAGCATTGCCAGGTCTCAGGAGGCGGTAGTGGGCTTCCGCCGGAGCCAGCCCATCAGGCCCAGTGCCCCACCGAACAACCAGGCGGCAGCCGGGATCGGCACCACGTTGAACGCGACCGAATAGTCCAGGGAGTAAGGACCAGGGACGCTGGAGCCCTGTCCATACAGGGTCATGGTATAGGTGCCGGGCCCAAGCGCGGCATTCAGCAGGTTGGCGGTTGTCGACCCCAGAGGCAGGAAGGGAACGAACACATTGCCACCTTGCTGGAAACTTGTGGTGAAGTTGGTCGGGCCAACGACATTGGATGTCGTGACAAAAAGGCTGGTCAAGCTGCTTCCAGGCAGGATCTGTATCTTGAACGTGTCCTGTGAATTGCCGCTCGCGCCATCCGGGGACTCATTGCAGCTGGTGGCATCGCAGATTCCATTGAGCGATCCAGCAACCGTGTTGGTGCCCGTGCCGGCGGCACCAAGCGGGGTTGCGAAGGCACTGAGCTGGCCATCGACCGCTTCGGAGTAGTTGATCGTCGCACCGAAGGCAGCGCCCGCGCCCAACAGGGCCGTGAGGAGGATTGTGCCGGGGACACATGGAAGGGAAATACTCATTACTTTTCCTTGTTGTGACTTCTTGTTTTTTTTCTTTTTACGCTCATTCGCTGGGCTGCACAACCCACTGCTGTTTTTATATCCCACGCATTAACTTAGAGCGCCATGCCATGACTGCCGGCCACGGCGCCGACGACGGCAATCAGGCTGATACCGAGCAACATCCAGTGCATGCGCTCTATTTTCCGGAAGGTCGCCTCCGGCTGCAGCCTGGCAGCCTCGTGCAGACGGCGGTGCAGAAAGAGCGGTTCGGCAATGAACAGCATTATGGTGAATACCAGCCACACCAGCACCATCGCGTGCATCCACCAGTAGGCAAGGCTGGTGAACCGGTCCCACAAACCCCAGGCCATGACGAGATACAAGCCGGTTGCACCAACCAGCAGGGTGGTCGCGCGCGCCTGCCAGGCAAAGCGCGCTTCCACGGCTTCGAAGAAGGCCACGCGCTCCCCGGCCACCTTGAGCCGGCGCACCGCCGGCAGCAACACCATCGTCACGAAGCCGACGCCGCCGATCCACAACACGACGCCAAGCACGTGCAGAACCCGGGCGATGATCACGTGATCCATGGGAGTCAGTGGCGCCCCGGCAGCCGCCGGCTGCTCAACATGAATTGCAGAAAATCCATCACGGCCACCCGCACCGATTGCTCGTCGCGGGCCTTCCCCGCCGGAATGCAGGCCTCATGATCCTCCGAATACCAGGCGATTGCCTCCATCAGGACCTTGGCTGCGGATATTTCCGCTGCCGACAAGCCGCTGCAACCCGCGTACCACCAGCGTTCAAAGACCGCACAAAACTCCTCCAGCGGAATTTCATCAGCCAGGAAAATGCTGGCCCAGTCCACGACATCAATGGTTGCCAAGGTACTTGCCCACGCGTTGCTTCCAGTCCGGCGAGTTGATGCGCTTGAGCAGCGAAGTGTCGATCGGCTCACGCAACGGACTATGCGTGGGCAACGCGAATGCATAGTCCTGGCGCTCCAGCACCAGTGGCAGCACCTGCAGCTTCTGGCGATGACGCTGCTGGATGTCATAGCGCAGCAGCGGTTCGTCATAGACCACGGCATCAACGCGCCCGGCAGCCAGTTCAGCCAGTGCCGTGTCCAGATCGGATACTTCGCGGTAACCGAATTTCTCCCGCTCGAGCCAGCGGGCGCTGGTACTGGCCGGCACACTGGCGATCCGCATGCCGCCCAGATCGTCGACCGTGCGGATGCGGCTGCTCAGCTGACCAACCGTCAGCGCGCTGGTGATCGACGCGGTGAAGAACGACACGATGATCAATGCCGCCAGCATCCAGACGAGGCCCAGGATGCGGCCGGGCACGGTCCGGGGGGCGGTGTCGCCGTAGCCGACCGTGGTCATGGTGACCATGGCCCACCAGAAGCCGGAGAAGATGCCCTGGCCCCGCGTACCACCGAACTGCTCGGGGTTCCGGTTGTGCTCGGCCAGCCAGACCAGGAATCCAACGGTGAACAGCAACAGGGTCAGCGTGCCGATCACCTTCAGGAAAGCTGATGATCCCAGCGCCCGCACCACTGCCAGCCAGCCCGCCGTTTCACCACCGCGCACCGCCACAGCCAGCCCCGAGCTGATGATCGGATGGGCAAAATCCATGCGCTGCTCACGGTCAGCGGTGGCGGTGATGGCGCCAATGCCTACATCGACCTTGCCTTCGCTGACGGCTGTGAGCAGTCCTTCGAGGTCATGGGGCTGGTAAACGTAGGTCCAGCCATGGTCGCGGGCCGTCTCCTGCCAAAGATCGATGGCGAGTCCACGGTAGCCATCGCCATCGGCGATGACGAAAGGGGGAGCAACCTTCACACCGACCGTCAGCGGTGATTGCGCCCAGGCTTGAACCTGCAGCAGGGCCAATGCGGGCACCAGCCATCGCCATGCCCTGCATCGGCTGCCGGATCTGTCCAGCAAGCCGTCGATCAGAACTTCCTGCCGATATCCAGGCGCAATCCACCGAAGCCCGGCGTGCCACTGGCCTTGCCGATATTCATCCAGCGTTCTTCATAACCGAGGCGTCCGAACCAGCCGGGAGCAAAGTCCCAGCGGCCGCCAATGCCCAGTCCGTAACTGAAGGCATCCTCGGTTTTCGTGTCGACAAAGTGGGCGCAGACATATCCATACCAGGGGTCCCACCAGCAGCCGAGCTGCGGTGGACCCTTGGCGATATTGGTGTCAACCGACACATAGCCAATGCTCGCACTGACAAACGGCGTGAGGGGACCGCCCAGGAAGTGCCATGTGGCGTTGGCTGAAATGCTCCCGACGTCGAATTTTCCGGAGACGGCGGTGCGGGTATCCGGCGTGTCTGCCGACTGCACCATGCCGTCATAGCTGACGCTGCCAAAGGAAAAGTCCCCGCCCACCAGCAGGTGCGGGCTGAAGTGGTAGCCGAAGCCGAAACCAAAGGTGGTTTCATCGTCGGTTTTCAGCGTGGAGCCGCCGTCGAAATTCACCGACTCGCTGAAGAGCTGGCGCAGCCCGACGTAGCCCTCCCAGCTGCCGGCGCGTTCATTGGTGCGGATGCTCCAGGTCTGCGCCTGGACAACGGACAGGGTGCCGATCATCGCCAGGGCAACGACCGCCAGTTTGACTGCAGCTTTCACGTTTGGCTCTCCCGGGACACCATTCTGGGCGACCTGTGCGCCATGGTAATCGAACTCGGCGCGAAGGCCCCAGCGCGACCCGGGATCAGAAGCAGCAGTGCCGCGCCCCGCCCGGGGGGGGCGCGGGACAGGGAAGGAGGCGCAAAGGAGAGG
>CAYLKO010000028.1:7027-25670 GCA_964384525.1 uncultured Chromatiaceae bacterium | reverse complement strand
CCTGGGCCCCATGGAAACCTACCCGGGCGCTACGGCCCCAGCGCCACCCGGTATCATACTCTCCCGCCCCGCGCCCCGCCAGGGCGGTACGCGGCACTGCATCGCAGTCACTCAGAAGCGATAGGTCAGGTTGGCACCCACCTCGCGACCGCGATCCCGCACCACGGCCAGGCAGCGCTGGTTGGCAGCGTAGTTGGGCTCACCGGCCGGTGGCGTCAGGTACAGACAGGTGTTGGTGGCATTCGTCAGCCCGGCAACCGGGTCATCGTTGGAGAAAAGATCCTGAACGAAGGCAGCCACTTCCCAGTGTTTGGTATTGAGCGAGCCCCGCAGGTTGTCCCGGTTGTTATCCGGAACCGTGGCCAGGTTGGCCTGGGCTGCATAGTTTTCACCCCGATACGTCACGCTGCCATCGAGCACGAGTTCCATATCGGCATTCAGGGGCTGCACATACTGGGTTGAGGCAAAGCCGGTCCATTCCGGCAGGCTCATCGCGGACTTGCCCTTGAAGGACTCGCCATTGAACAAGCGGATCAGGTTGGCGTCGGTCGGGGCGAAGTCGTTGGTGTATTCCTGCGAAGAGTAGGCGATGCCGGCGGCGGCACTCCAGCGATCGGTGATCACCATACGACCATCCAGCTCGAAGCCGTCGGCATCCGACTTGCCGATGTTCTGGAAGGCGGTTTGTGGCACGCCATTGATCAACGCGACCGTCGAGAACTGCTGATCCTTGACCCGGATCAGGAAGGCGGCCGCATTGACAGTCACGCGACCATCCAGCCACTCGGTCTTGGCGCCGATCTCGTAGTTGCTGAGCTTCTCAGGGTCCACATACAGGAAGTTCGTGGCCTGATTGGTGTTGTAGCGACCTGCCTTGGTGCCCTGGGAGAACAGCGTATACAGCATGATGTCCGTGGTCGGGCGATACGTCAGGGTCACCCGTGGCAGGAACTCGTTGTCCCGCTCCGTGGTGGACACCGTTCTCACGTTGGCCGCCGCGCACTGCCCGGTGAGGCAGGGTCCCAGCTTGTTGTCTTCCCGCTGCCACCGGGCCTCGCCTTCAATGGCCCACTGGTCGGTGATGGCATAGGTCAGGCCGCCGAAGACGGCATAGTTTTCCACTTCCTGGCGTCCGCGGAAGGTGCCGGCGGGATTGGTCACGGACTTCAATGAAGCCACCCCGAAGCGCTCGCTTTCGGAGAAGTAATACAGGCCCGTGCGCCACGTGATCTTCTCGCCCACCGGAGAGAGCAGCCGCAACTCGTGGCTCTGGTTCCTGTACCGCTCGATCTGGGCGCTGAAGAAGGGCGCCGCCTTGCTGTCCAGGAAGGTCCCGCCCGGACCGGGCCGGCTGTACACATCACCGAAGAACGGATCCGGGCTGGCGCCACGCAGATACAGGTCGGTGTTGCTCCAGCGATTGTCGCTCGCCCAGCCGCCGAGATAGCTGATCTCGTAGCCGCCGAGGTTGTAGTTGATGATGGACGAGAAGAACTGGCGATTGCGGTCCACGCCACAATCCAGGGGCCGGCCGGCGGCGGAGTCACAACTCATGGCCGAATAGGACGGTGCAAAAAGATCACCGGTGGGCCACAGCACGCCGTCACCGCGCGTGCTCACGGACATGCCGTTGGCGGCCCACTCCTGGGGATGGAGGGCCACCGCCAGCGGGGGACCGTCGCGGTCCTTGCTCAGGATCGCGCGCAGCTTGATGGACAGGTTGTCCAGTGGCTCGATCAGCAGCGCGCCGTTGAAGGCCTCGGTCGTTTCCCGGCCTACGCGAATCCGGCGATCCACTTCATTGGCGGTGTTGCGATTCACCCGGGAGCCGTTTTCACTCATCTCGCCGAGCACCTTCTTGGTGCCCCCGAGTTCCATCCACAGCAGGTCCGAAACCAGCGGCAGCCGCAGATTGCCGCTCAACTGCCAGTTGTCTTCTTCCGCACCGCGATTGGTTGAATAACTGGATTTGACCAAGCCGGTGAGTTCATCGGTTTTCGGGGACTTGGTCACGTAATTCATGGCGCCGGCATAGGTCTGGCGTCCGAAGGTCGTCGCCTGCGGACCACGCAGCACTTCAACGCGTTCAAGCTGGGTCAGGTCCAGGCTCTGGGCCGCACCACCGAGATACACGCCATCCAGAAACATGCTGACGCCCTGCAGGCGAATGTCGCCCGTGTTGGGCGCAATGCCGCGAATGGCCAGCGTGCTCGGTGATTCCCGGCCGAGACCGGCCGTGAACACCAGGTTCGGGGTAAATTCCGCCAGCGAGCGCAATTCAGTGATGCGCGCCCGCTCGAGCTCGGCCTCGTTCATCACTGCAATGGACAGCGGGACATCCTGCAGCCTCTGTTCGCGCTGCTTGGCAGTCACGACGATCTCGTCGATGGCCTGCGCCGAGGTGGCCGCGCTTGCCAGCATGGCCAACGCTGCCAAGGTGGCGGGCAGCGTGGTGGCCCGCGTAGTGGCCAGGGTCTTTCCGGAACCGGTTTGTGAAAACATCGGATTCATCTCTCTCGCTTCAAATGTTCTGGGCAGACGTGGCTGCCAATAGTCTGGCTGTTTTTTATGGGAGCTGACTGCCGTTGGCAATCAGTAGTTTCCGCAGCTGCAGCAGCGATCAGGGATGCTTGCGGTACCAGTCCTCCATCGCGGCGACGAAGCCCTCGAAGCGCGAATAATCCCTGGCAACCACATCCACGCGCATGTTGCGCAACCGCGCGCCTTCGCTGGTGATCGGGCCGAAGCAGGCCACGACGGTTTTTTCGTTGAGCACGCCGCTGTCTTTTCCGAGATGCGCCAGGAGGCTGTCGATTTCCCCGCGACTGGTGAAGGCAATCATGTCGATCTCGCCGCTCAACAGCATCCGTGTGCCACGCTCCAGCCCCCGGGTTTCGCGGGCCGTGATGTAGGCCGGCACCCGTTTCGTCTTGACGCCGATCGCTTCGAGATCACGAATGAAGTCCGGCACCACCGCAGGTTCTTCCATGCCGACGACATCCGGCGCCGGCACGATCACCGTTCCGCTGGTGACGCCGCGGCGCTTCAACTCGTTGACGATGCCGATGGGGCTGGGCGCCGGCGGCACCAGCGCCGGCTTGATTCCGGCCTCCTCGAGCAGGCGGGCATCGTTGCCGATCGCCGCGGTCTGCAACTGCCGGACATCCTCCGGCTTGAGCCCGAGTGCATCCAGGCGATTGAGATAGGCTTCGATGCCATTGCGGCTCGTGAAGGCGATCCAGTCGTATTTGTCGTGCTCGCGCAGCACTTCGTCGAAGACCTTGTAGTCGGGCATCGGTTCGATGTAGATCGTGGGCATCCACACCGGCCGGGCGCCATGCTCGATCAGGATCTGTCCGAGGCGGCCGGCATAGTTGCGCGGCGCGGTGTACAGCACGGTCTTGCCATACAAGGGCAGCGACGCCCGGTCGATCAGGTCGACCGTACGGACCTTGGCGACCGGCTCGGCTGCCAGCAACGGCCCGATCGAGCCGAGCATCAGAAGCATGATCAGCCCGCCGGCTGCCCCAACTCGATTGCGCATGGTCATCACCTCATGGATCAGCCGACTACTTGGCGGGCTTCGGTGCGCTCGATGCCAGACTGCTGCCAGCGCGGTTGTCCGCCATGGAGCCGATCTGCCAGCCGGCAGCCGTGTGGACGAGCAGATACAGCTCACTGAAACTGGCCTGGCGCTTTTCGCCACTGCGTTCAACCGTCGTACTCGTGATCGTCACCCAGACCGTCGCGAGATCGCCATCCACGCGGGTGTCGATGATCTTCGGGACACGCTGATACGCCGCCGTGCCACTCAGGACGATCGGCGCAATGGTGCGCCAATGGGTTGCCAGATCGGTCGTGGTCTGCTTGAACCCGCCGCCACCGGTTTCCGCATGTGATGAGCGGAGCGTGTACTGCACGGATCCCGGCGCCACCAGTTTCAACGCTTCGTCCAGATGACGCTCGCTGATCGCCTTGTTGAAGGCCTGCACGATGTCCGTCGGGCCCGGGGCAGCCACGGCAATCACGTTGCCCAGCAGGGCCAGGACGGCGACGGCACTCATAATCCCAATGCGCATGGTGGACCTTCCAGTGTTTGCGGAACGATAGTCTCTCAATTGTTGCTTGCCGGTGGCTGTAGGTGGAACCTCGTAGCAGAAGCACACCTTACGACAGGCTTCAGGCACGCTCAAACGCCGGAACAACGGTCTCTGCAACCAGCTTCAGGCCATCCATGGGATCGTCGAAGAGGCGCAGGGCAAGATCCGTGACGCCCGCGTCCTTGAATTGCTGGTAGCGGACCAGTTCCTGGTCAATATTGCCGAGATCGCCGGCCGAGGCAAGTTCCGCGATCAGGTGATTGACCAGACTCTCCGGCACGCCTTCAATGACTCCGGAACGGGTCCGATAGGCCTTGACGAAGTTGGTCCAGTGGTCCTTGACGATCTGGATGTCCCCGGCATCGAGCACCTGCTCCAGTCCGTTGAAGGGCGGCACCATCTCGCCACGGTAGACGAGCTCCCGCCGCGCCTCGTACATGGATTTTTCCCGGTCCTTCCGGATGTGCCAAGCCCAGAAATTGCCGATCCGGAAATCCGCAGCCGGCTCCCTGCGCCGGGCCATACCCCGGCGCACATCGGCAACCGCCTCGTCGATCCTCGGCACGGTCACATCACTCATCTGCACGCTGTCCGCATATTCACCGCCCATGCGCAACATCTGCGGCCCCGTGGAGCAGGCGTAGATCACGGGCGGGGCCGCTTTCGCCCAGCCCATCTTGTGCGGGCGGGTCACCTGGAAGATTTCACCCTGGTAACCCATGCTGAACTTGCCGGTGGTGGCCGATTTCAGTATTTCCACTGCTTCACGGACGCCACGCACAATGCGCAGCTTCTTGTGGTTGATCTGCGGACCCATCGCGCTCAGCACGGCGCCACCACCACCCACGGCCAGCATCGCCCGGCCCTGGCTGATCTCGTTCAGGCTCAGGATGGAATTCGCCATCTTCAGCGGATGCAGTTCGTAGGGGCTGACCGCGAGCACGCCGAGGCGGATCCTGCGCGTCGCAAGCGCGGCCGGCACCAGCGTGACGAAGGGATCCCAGTGGGCGTAGTAATTGGAATGCCACAGCGCCCGGATGCCATAGCCTTCGGCAGCCACGGCAAGCTCTGCCACCTGGGCAGGGGTGAGGTCCGGCTCGAGGATGATCTCTATGTGCACGAGGCTTGAAACTCCCGGTGTTGGCTGCCACATTCTGCGAGCGACCCGGATCCTCCACATGATCCAGGTCATGTCTGGTTATTGAAGCAGGACTTGATCGATGAGCAACAAGACACTCTACGAACGACTCGGCGGCCATGATGCCATGGTTGCCGTCGCCAATGATCTGCTGCCGCGGTTGCAGGCCGACTCGCAGCTTGCCCGCTTCTGGCAGAACCGCGGCACCGACGGCATCCAGCGTGAAAAGCAGTTGCTGATTGATTTCCTGTGCGCCAGTGCCGGTGGCCCGCGCTATTACACCGGCCGGGACATGAAGCTCTCGCACGTGGGCATGAAGATCAGCGAAAGTGACTGGTCGGTATTCCTGCAGCATCTGGATGCCACACTGGATGAATTCAAGGTGCCGCCTGCCGAGCGTGGTGACGTCGTTGCCTTCATGCAGAGCACGAAGGCCGATATCGTCGAGTGATGGCGCCTTGTGCTCTCACGGCAAGCGTTTATCCGCTTGCCGTGCAAAGCCTGTGTAATCCGGAGATTTCGCAGGTTGCCAGCCGTGAAATGGACATTTCAATTACCGAGTTCAAGCAGCGCTGCCTGGAGATCGTGCGCCGCGTCGAGAAGACCGGCACGTCGGTAACCATCCGCCGCCGTGGCAAAGCCATGGCCCGGCTGGAACCCTCACCATCTGCTGAAATGGCCGGACTGAAACCCTGGGAACAACTGCGGGTGCTCGGCGGCCAGCTCCTGGCACAACCCGACGAATCGGTATTGCGCGACAAGGACTTCGAGGCGCTGCGTTGAGAGTACTGCTGGACACCCATATCTGGGTGTGGTGGCTGTCCGGCAACCCTGCGCTCACCGCGAGGGAGCGACTCATATTGCCGATGCCACTCGCCGACTGGTTGCGGCGCGCGGCTGCGCCGCCGGTCGTCACTGTTTTGCCTCTTGATATTCCCGTGGTCGCCGCCGTGAACAACCTCCCCAGGCGCTTCCACGGCGATCCTGCCGACCGCCTCTCCAGCCTGCGCCCTGTGGCAACCATCAAGAGCATCGGGTCACGGTCGCCGAAGTCTCGAAGCTCACGAACGTCAGCCGCAACACAGTCAAGGACCACATTGCCGCGCTGACGGAAAAAGGCCATCTCGTGCGCCACGGTGCGGGCCGCGGCACGTGGTACACGTTGCCATAGATGCAACCTCATCGATCAGAGGTTCCCTAACTGACGTAGGCCAGGATGATGCGAGGGCGGGCGGTACGTCCGGATCGCTCAGAATTTCACGTTGAAACTGGCTTTGACAGACTGGTCGGAGATGTCGGAGCCGAACTGGCCACCATAGGAAACACCCAGCATGGCCGCAGGCGACAGGGCCAGGTCGAGCCCGGTTTCGATCACGGCGGCATCACGGGCGATCGGAACCCCGCCGATGCTGAACGCATTGCCGCCGCTGGCAAAGTTCATGGTCGAG
This sequence comes from uncultured Chromatiaceae bacterium, assembly GCA_964384525.1. GTDB lineage: Bacteria > Pseudomonadota > Gammaproteobacteria > Steroidobacterales > SHZI01. The sequence goes on along the minus strand of CAYLKO010000028.1, from coordinate 18,984 downwards.
AGCGGGGTGACATCGCCAATGGCATGACGCCAGCCGACCATGGCCTTTGCCGTGAGGTTTGCGCCAGCGAGATCGAAGCCGGTGGAGCCACGCAGGCCGAGCGTGGTGAAGGTGATGTCGGTGTTCATGCTGCCGCCGGTGAGTGCGGCAGTACCACCTGTCTCGGTGAAGCGGTTCGTGTGCAAGCTGGCATAAGCGAGGTTGGCGAAGGGTTCAACCCGGACCGCGCCCTCGTCAACACTGTAGCCGATCTCGCCAAAGGCTTGTGCCGTCCCGGCGCTGTAGCCACTCATCAGGCTGTCACTGAAGCCGGGGAAGACCACATTGCGGCTCATGTCGAGGTCGTGCCAGGTGTAGGCAGCACCAGTGCGGAAGGCCAGTCCACCCCATTGAGTGCCGCCATAGAGGCCGAGATGGTAATTGTCGCTGGTGCCCGAGGGCTGATGGTTCCTGGCGTCAAGGCTGGTATGGCTGTAGCCGGCGACCAGCCCGAACCGCCAGGTGTCGAAGGCGGCAGCATCCGCGCCGATGAAGAAGCCGCCGATTGAACGGTTGAGCTGTGCGGCATTGCCGTCGCTGTCCGTATGACCCCAGGAGCCAAAACCCTGGCCCCAGACCGCGAAACGATCGGTGTCGGCGGCAGCCACGTCACCCGAGGCCCCAACGCCGTCAAAGGCGCTCCGGATCCGGTCGTTGATGGCATCGCGCAGGAAACGGCTGTCCTCGATCAGTGCGGTTGTTGCCGACACATGGAGTTCACCGGAAAGTTGATCGAAGGCGGCGCGCGCCTGATCGGCGGAGAGATTGACCGCCGCGCCATAGACCGGGCTATCCCAGTCGAGGCTTTCGACGCCACCACCAGCGGCGACCTGGTTAGGGGTCAATCCGACGCTGGCGAAGGTGATGTCGTTGCGGTCCATCGTCAGATAGACGTTGTTGGCGTCATAACTGAGCGACGGGTCGAGGAAAGCCAGGTTCGAGGTTACGCCATCGAAGGTTCCGATCCGGCCGCCATCGGCGGTCAGGATGGTGTATTGCGTCTGCGGCGCATAATTGCCCGATCCGGCCAGGGCGCTGACCGAGCCGCCAGCGATGCTGGCTGTGCCGCTGGCGACAATCCGGTCCGACTGGCCCACCGCGTTGACCTCGACCTCATAGATCGAACCTGGATTGAAGCCGATGTCGCCAGCGACGTGCAGCGTGCCGATCGAGTTGCCCGGTGCGATGGTGCCCGAGACGATTGTGTTGCCCACGGTTCCGTTGCCTTGCAGCCGGCCAGCTGCCCCGATGCCCAACGACCCGCGCAGCTCACCATTGACCGCCAGCGTGCCGGCTTGGATCAGGCTCGTTCCGGTAAAGGCTGAGGAAATTCCGGTCAGGTCAAGTTTGCCGGCACCGGTCTTGATGAAGCTGCCACTGCCCAAGATCGTGCCCGCAAAAGTCGTTGCATCGCTGCGGTCGAAGGCCAAAATGCCACTGTTCACGATCGAACCGGCGAACGCGCCATTCGTTGTGCCGTCGCCCACCTGTAGCGTGGAGCCGCTGGAAATGGCTGTCTGCCCGCTGAAGCCGGAGGAATCCCCGGTCAGCACCGTGCGGCCGTTCTCGACCTTGATACTGCCTGCCCCCGACATTGCGGGCGAAAACAGATAGTCATTCGACGTATGGTTGAACACGAGCGTGCCGGAGCCGGGGCCAAATGTCAGGTTGTCCGCCGTCAGCGTCCCGGCAGCCGCCGCTGGGTCACCCGAGGCTGCGCCGATGTTGATCGTAGCGTCGGAATTTTCGCTCTGCCCGAGGTAGACCGTTGCCGTGGAGACTGCAGCCTCAATCTGGCTTCCTGATGAGCGGAAATAATGCTGGCCGTTTGTCGTCGAAACCTCGCCACCATTGCTGATGGTCAGGGTAGACGCACCGCCAGGGTTAGTGAGCGTATGGCCCAGATAGAGGTCGCCCATGGTCCACCGGGAGCCTGCCCCATCTACGAGGACGCTCCCTGAGCTGCCTGCATATTCCCCAATAGAACCGGCAGCGCTGGTCACCACTGCGCCGTCTGTCACATCGAGTTTGCCCTTACCTTGACTACCGACAACCAGAACCGCGCCGTTAGTCCATTGTGAACCTGGGCCAGTCACGATGGCGGCACCATCGGAATTGACATGGTTGCCGAGCATCCCGGAAATGGCACCCACACGATCCATGGTGCCGCTGCCCGTGCTGTTTAGAATGCCACCACTGTTGATGAGCAGCATACCCGTGGAGTCACTACCGTTGCCGATGCGAGCGCGGGCGGAATTGACCTCGCTATGATCTGAGATGGTCAGTGAGCCTGCGCTGATATTGCCTACGACGAGTTGCTCGGTGCTGTCCCATCTGGAGCCGCCACCAGTAACTGTTGCTGAGCCGACCGAGCCGGCAAGGTTGCCAACAATTCCATTTGCAGCGGAAAGCGTGCCACCGCTCTCAACCAGAAGCGTGCCATTTGACTTGTCGACGTCGCCGACAATAGCGTAGGCATTGGCGCTCACCGAACCGCCACCCGATACAGTCAGGGCTCCTGTGCCAGCACTGCCGACGACGAGATTGTTACTGTTGATCCATTGCGAACCCGGCCCGGTTACTGTCGCCATGCCGGTGGAAGCTGCAACGACGCCAATAATGCCGTGTCCGCTGGAAACCGTGCCGCCGTCTTCAACCGTCAGTGTGCCATTGCCAGCGTAGCCGACATAAAGATTGCTGCTGTTGGTCCATTGCGAACCTGATCCGGTTACCGTTGCCGTGCTGGTGGACCCAGCAGTATTGCCGATATAGCCATTCGTATCGGAGAGGGAGCCCTCGCTCTCGATCAACAAGGTACCGGTCGATCCATCCCTGTTACCCACAGAGCTGGCATTTGCGGCGCTCACCAGGCCACGATCGGAAATTGTCAGCGCGCCAGTTCCATAGTTTCCGATAATCAAATGGTCGCTGTTAATCCATTCTGACCCGGCACCGGTCACCGTTACGGCACCGCTGGACCCGTCGGCATTGCCAATAACGCCCATCACATCGGAGATCGTGCCTCCGTTCTCGATGAGCAACCCTCCGTGGCCAGAATATCCGACATAAAGATTACCGGTGTTATTCCATTTTGCACCTGGCCCGGTGACTGTCGCAGCGCTGGTGGAAGTGGTCGCGTTGCCGATATAGCCTCTCGTGCTGGAGACTGCGCCGCCGTTCTCGATCCGCAGCGTGCCGTTGCCAGCATTGCCGACGATGAAGTAATCACTGTTGACCCACTGCGAGCCTGTTCCGGTCACCTTGGCCGTGCCGGTCGTGTTGACAACATTACCGATAATGCCAACAACATCCGAGAGCGTACCGCCACTCTCGATCAACAGCTCGCCGCTTGATCCATCGTAAGCGCCGACAAAAGTATTGGCAGCAGTCACCACACCGGCGGTCGAAGCTGTCAGCGTACCTTTTCCGTAATATCCGACGAAAAGATTGCCACTATTGATCCACCGCGAGCCCGATCCGGCAACCGTCACCGTGCCATCGGCGTCGCCGGCATTACCGATGTAGCCAATATTATTGGAGACCGTGCCACCGTTCTCGATAAGCAGCGTGCCGTTGCCAACATTGCCTATGAGGAAATTGCCGCTGTTGGTCCACCGCGACCTCGATCCAGCCACCGTTGCCGTGCCGGTGGAGCCAGCGAGATCACCTATGAAACCACTGATATCGGATAGCGTGCCGCCGTTCTCAATCCGTAGCGTAGCGTTTGATCCGCCGCTTCGGCCAACAACAACCGAACTGGCCACTGCACCGGGCGTGCCAATTGTGCCTTGAAGCGCGCCATCGATCATCGCTCGGTCCGCCGAGGTTGGTGTGCTGCTCGGCGCCCAGTTCCCCGGTTTTAACCAATCGTTGTCAATGGCCCCGGTCCAATTGCGATCTGCCGCCAATGCTGGCGTGATCAGGGCTGTTGTCGATAACAGGAATGCTGCCACCATGGCGGCAGACAGCCGTGCATGATGTTTGCAAGCGGGGCCGGTGCATGGCATTTCGCCGCCAGGCGTTCCAGCGGCTGATTCATTCAGGCGCGACAAAGGGGAGTGAAATCTACTTCGCCGTAATGGTGCCGCACGGAGTATCTGAGCGTTGGATAACAAAATTTCCGATCCCCTTCATTGGGCGGCGCCACCTCTGTAAACCATGGTTAATATTCACTGAATATTTCTGCATTCGAGCGTCGCAAGCACGCGGCGGCAATGACCTGACGGTGCGAACCCGAGCGAAAGCGCCCAAGGTTTTTGCCCCATAACTGGCCCTTGACATTACAAGGGGCAAGGATATATGGCAGGCGGATCAGAGGATGTGACCTGACCCGGGGTTTTGATCCAGGATGTATTGCCGACATGGAGGCTGTCGCTGTTGATCCACTGCGAAGCCGAACATGCGATCGAAAATGGCGCGCCCGACAAGATTCGAACTTGTGACCCCTGCCTTCGGAGGGCAGTACTCTATCCAGCTGAGCTACGGGCGCGCACAGGGAGAGGGGGCGGGATGATACCGCCCGGCGGCGAGGCGCGTCCAACCGCCCGCCAGGCCGAAGTGCCGACCGGGGTGCTGGCCAGAGTACCAACGAGGGTGGCTTGCCACTGCGCCGGGCTCCGGCCATGCTTTTCCGCATGACCAGCCTCGCACTGCCGCAGGATCTCTATCTCGATATCTTCAACGAGGCACCGGTTCGTGAGCTTGAACCGGGGGAAGTGATCATCAGCGCCGGTGAGCCGGCCACGCAGGTGTTCAACATCCTGTCTGGCGTCCTGCGCGTGACCCGCACCGGCACGGACGGCCGGCGGCAGATTCTGGCATTCCTGTTCCGCGACAATTTTGTCGGTCTGACGGCCACGGACAGCTATTTCTTCAGCGTGGAGGCCGTGACCACCGCCCGGGTGGCCTGCTGCCCGCGCCGGCAGCTCGAAACGCGACTGGCCGGAGACCCCGCCGCCGAGCGTGCCTTCGTCAACATGATGTTTCGTGTGGTCGAAGACATGCTGGATGTGGTCTACAGCCTGGGCCAGCGCACGGCAATCGAACGTCTGGCTGTATTTCTGCTTTACCTGCGCCACTGGCGACGGCTCACCGAGAAGGTGGTCGACGACACCAACCCGGCCCTCGCCGAGATCCATGTGCCAATGAGCCGCGAGGACATTGCCGACTTCCTGGGCCTCAAGAAGGAAACCGTGAGCCGCAGCTTTCGCAGCCTCGAGGAGCGCGGCCTGGCCCGGCGCCTGGACAGTCACCGCATCCAGGTGGCCAACCTCACGGCGTTGCGCGAACTGGCTGGAATCCGGGATTTTGCGTCACCTCGCCGGATGACACCCGGCTGAGTGGCCGTGATTTGGGGCACAGCCCCCGTGTCACTTATACTGCCGCCCCGCAGACACCTCTCCATTCAAGAATCGAGCATGCCGTGAGCACTTCGGACCAGTCCCAGGACCAGAAATTCTTCAATCTGTTCATGATTGTCATCGGCTCATTGATCGCCATTGCGCTGGCATTGATCTTCCTCGCCCGCACCGTCGGGGCCAACACCCAGGCTGCCTGGGTCAAGGAGGATCCCGCCTACACCGCCGAAGTGGCTGAGCGCATCGAGCCGGTGGGCATGGTCAGATTGCCTGGTGACGAGGCCGCAGCCGGTGCGGTCGCTGCCGCGCCTGTTGCCGCGCCCGCGCCAGCCGCAGAACTCAGCGGCGAACAGGTTTACCAGTCTGCGTGCTTTGCCTGCCATGGCACCGGAGCCGCCGGCGCACCAAAATTCGGCGATGCAGCTTCATGGGCGCCCCACATTGCCAAGGGCGCTGCCACCCTGCACAAACATGCGATCGAAGGCTTTCAGGGACCGAACGGATATATGCCACCCAGAGGCGGGCGCATGGACCTGTCCGACAAGGAAGTCATGGCTGCTGTCGATTACATGGCTGGATTCAAATAGTTTGCTTGCTGCGGGCGCATTCACGCACCGCCGCCCCGTACACCTGACATAAGCCATTTCCTTTTCCCGGCGGATCAACGACGCGCACGAAAGTGTGACCGCCGTCGTTGACCCGTGACGTTGACCACTCCGAGACTGCCCCGCGATGATTGCAACGATCCGACGATTCTCTTCGACACTTTCCTTGCTTGGACTTCTGGCTCTCGGCTGCGGCACTGCAGCTGCCAGTACGCAGACACTCGAGATGCCTGCCTGGTCGGGCTTCAGCGCGATCGACACCGACACGGCATCGCCTCACCTCGACTTCAGCACCCCCGGTCCGGCTGCTGCCCAGACCATGGCCGCCCATGCCGTGGCCGTGGTGCCCCTGCCGCCCAGCGTCTGGTTGTTCATCTCGGGGCTGGGCTCGCTCGCGTTGCTCAAGATGGTCCGGGTCAACCGGCAACGCCAGAACCCCCGATCTCACGCGCCGAGCGCAGACTGATCGCCTCCGCCAACTGCGGCATCCCGATTTCCGCCAGACCAGCCAGATCCGCCAGCGTCCGGGCCACGCGACGAATGCTGTCCTGTGCCCGTGCCGACAGCGCAAAACGGATACCCGCCGATTCCAGCAAGGCGGCACCGCGCGGTGGCAACGCACAGTGACGCCGCAGTTGCCCGGCGTCGAGCCGGCCATTGCGAATGCCGGCACGCTCCTGCTGCCGGGCAACCGCCTGCACGACCCGGGCCCGCACCACTGCCGATGTTTCCGGAGCCGGCACCGGAGCACCCGGATGTCCACCCAGTTCCCGGCGACCCATGCTGACGATCAGGTCGATCCGGTCGAGCAGCGGGCCTGATACCTTGAGCTGATAGCGACGAACCTGATCCGGCGTGCAGCGACAATCCTGCTCACGGTCGCCGGCGAAGCCGCACGGACAGGGGTTCATCGCCGCCACGAACTGGAACTCGGCCGGATATTCCACGGTGCGCAGGACACGCGAGATCGTGATGTGCCCGGTGCCCAGCGGCTCACGCAGCGCTTCGAGCACCGATCGCGAAAACTCCGGCAGCTCATCCAGAAACAGCACGCCCCGATGGGCCAGCGAAATTTCACCGGGTCGCGGATTGCTGCCACCGCCGACGATGGCGGTCGCGGATGCGGTGTGATGCGGGGCGCGGAACGGTCGGCGGCTAAATTCACGAACGGCGCCCGTCAGCGACTGGATCGCGGCGGACTCGAGCGCCTCGGCTTCACTCAAATCCGGCAGCAAGCCACGCAACCGGCGCGCCAGCATGGTCTTGCCGGTACCGGGCGGCCCGACCAGCAGGAGATGATGGGCACCCGCCGCCGCCACCTCCAGGGCACGCCGCGCCGCTGCCTGGCCGCGGACGTCGGCCAGATCATCGTCTCCGCTGTCCGTCGGGATCCCGGCTGATCGACCAGCCGGTCGGGTGCTTGCGCAGTCCACGTCCGTCACCTGCGGCAGTGGCGCCACCCCATTCAGGAACTGCACCACGGCGGACAGATCGGCCGCCGGCCGGATCCGGTCGCCGCCCACGAGGCGCGCCTCCCCCGCGCCGGCCATGGGAATGATGGTCAGGCGGCCGGCCTGTCGGCCCTTGATGAGCGCGGGCAACAAACCGGGAATGGGGCGCAACGCGCCGGAGAAAGCCAGCTCACCGAGAAATTCCACACTGCCCGGATCCGGCGGATGCTCCGCACCCGGTTGAATCTTTTGGCCACGAATCTGGCCGGAGGCCGTGAGTATTGCCACGGCGATCGCGAGATCGAAACCGCTGCCGGCTTTGGGCAGATCGGCAGGCGCGAGATTGACGGTGATGCGCCCATCCGGAAATTCGAGCCCTGATGACTGAATGGCGGCCCGCACCCGGTCGCGACTCTCACGGACCGCCGTCTCGATCAGGCCAATGATCGTGAACTGGGGCAGACCGCCGGCCACATGGGCTTCAACGACGACTTCAGGGGCGGCAAGGCCAAGCTGGGCGCGGGTGAGTGTGGTGGCAAGCCGCACGGCAGATCGTCCCCCACCCGCTGCCGCGCCGCCGGCTACTGATCGGCGCCCGCTCCCAGCCTCTGCTCCATTGCACTCAATTCAGACTCGACCTTCGCGAGCTTCTCGCGCGTCCGCTCGAGGACCCGGCGCTGAACGTCGAATTCTTCCCGGGTGACCAGATCCATCTTGTCGAAGGTGCTGCCCAGCAGTGCCTCGAAATTCCGTTCGAGATCCGCCTGCATGGCCCGGACGCTGCCCGGCACATTGGCCGCCAGTCGACGTGCCAGGTCTTCGATGAATTTTGCATCCATGGCTCTTCCTTTCTTGATTGCCGGTGATTCCGCCCGGCACCAGTTCGACTCATGCCCTGCGTTCCAACGCCCCATCATGGTGCAGGCCAGGGGCTGGTGTCGTGCCTGATGCCGGTCATTGCTGACATCAGCGCCTGGCACGAATCCTGCTTGAGGGCTTCGTCGCCAGCGTATTGATCGTGCCAGCGCTCTTCACTGCATACAAGAAAGAAACCTGGGTGTTTTCGTGATGAAAGAAGCCTTGACCCGAGCGGGACCAGCAGCCTTCTCCGGACTTGTCGCTGGCCTTCTGGCTGGCAGTGGGCCGGCACAGGCGATCGAGGTCACCACCAATGTCGGCTACCTGTCCGAGTACGTCTTCCGGGGCGTTCACCAGGCTGATTCGTCGGCGAATGGCGGCCTGGACGTGAAGGCAGGTGGCTTCCGCCTCGGCACCTGGGCCGCCGATGCAGCCCAGGGCATGGAGGTGGATCTCTACGGAGGATACGACGGCTCGGTTGGCGGTCTGCGCTACGGCGTCGGGGCGACGGGCTACTTCTATACGGATGACTTTGATGACACCTATCGGGAAATCAACCTGAGCCTCGGCTACGGCATCTTCAGTGTTGCCGGCGCGATCGGCGAATACGACAACTTCAAGGGCAGGACGGATGGCACCCCGGGCGCCATGCCGAACCGGCAGCTCGACTACACCTTCATTGCGCCGCGGCTGGACTATCGGGGGTTTTACGGGCTGATCGGGATTTTCGGCAACGATCTGGCCGGCGAGTACTACGAAGTCGGCTACGGCGCCACGCTGGCAGCCATCGGCGTCGACTGGACGGTTTCCTGGATCCACGGTACCGACGATCTGCCCGCCAGCCCCGCCGCCGACAGCAACCCGGATGACAACAACTCACTGGTTCTGGGCGTGAAGAAATCCTTCACGCTGGGCTCACCCGGGAACAGACACCCATGAAACTCATCACCGCAATCATCAAGCCCTTCAAGCTGGAAGACGTGCGCCAGGCCGTTGCCGACATGGGTATCCGGGGCATCACCGTCACCGAGGTGAAGGGATATGGCCGCCAGCGCGGCCATACCGAGCTCTATCGCGGCGCCGAGTACGTGGTGGACTTCCTGCCCAAAACCCGGCTGGAACTGGCCGTCGACGATGACCTCGTCGAACAGGTGATCGAGGCAATCGCAAACACGGCCCGCACCGGCAAGATCGGTGACGGCAAGATTTTCGTCACCCAGCTGGATGAAATCATCCGCATCCGCACCGGCGAGACTGGCCGCCAGGCTGTCTGATCCGCGACCACAAGGAAATCCCGAGTGACACCTTTGAAAATTTTCCTGATCAGAACCACAACGCTCATGCCGCTGCTGCTGCATGCCGGCCAGACGCTGGCGGGCGATGCCCCGGTTCCCGACAAGGGCGACACCGCCTGGATGATGACCTCGACCCTGCTCGTCATCATGATGGGGTTGCCGGGCATTGCCCTGTTCTACGGCGGGATGGTCCGCTCGAAAAACGTGCTGTCGGTGCTCATGCAGGTGTTCGTGATCTTCTCGCTGCTCACCGTGCTCTGGGTTGTCTATGGCTACAGCCTGGCCTTCACAGGCGCCTCAACCTTGATCGGTGGCTTCAGGCATCTGTTCCTCTCCGGCATCACGCCGGACTCAACCATCGCCACCTTTTCCGCCGGGGTCGTCATTCCGGAATACCTCTACGTCGCTTTCCAGGGCAGTTTTGCCGGGCTCACGGCCTGCATCGTCGTGGGCGCCTTTGACGAACGGATAAAGTTAGCCGCCGTACTGATCGCCATGGTGATAAGGTTAACCTTTGCCTACCTGACGATCGCCCGCAAGGTCAGGTTAACCGAGGGCATTTTGTTCAAGCTGGGCGCCCTGGATTTTGCCGGCGGCACGGTGGTGCACATCAATGCGGGCATCGCCGGGCTGGTCGGCGCGTTGATGGTGGGGCGACGCCTCGGCTACGGCACCACCGCCATGCCGCCGCACAATCTGCCACTGGTCATGGTGGGCGCCTCGCTGCTGTGGGTCGGCTGGTTCGGCTTCAACGTCGGCTCCAACCTGGAGGCCAACGGCTACGCCGGGCTGGTTTTCCTGAACACCTTCATCGCCACCGCCGCCGCGGTCTGCGCCTGGACCCTGGTGGAGTGGATCACCCGCCGAACGCCGACGATGCTGGGCGGCGCCTCCGGCGCCATCGCGGGCCTGGTGGCCATCACGCCGGCCTGCGGCAGTGTCGGCCCGATGGGCGCCATCGCCCTCGGGCTCATTGTCGCGCCGATCTGTTTCTGGGCGATCACCGGGCTCAAGGAGCGCTTCGGCTACGACGATTCCCTGGATGTCTTCGGCCTGCATTGCGGCGGCGGGATCGTCGGCGCGATTCTCACCGGCGTCTTTGCCTCGTCAGCTCTGGGCGGCATCGGCCTGGCCGCAGGCAGAACGATGCTGACCCAGGTCGGCGTGCAGCTGCTGGGAGTTGCCATCACCCTGATCTGGTCGGCGACCATGGCCATCATCGCCTACAAGATTGCCGATGTCTGCGTCGGCCTGCGCGTCTCCGAGGATCAGGAGCGCGAGGGCCTGAACACCGTCTCGCACGGCGAAAGGGCGTACACCTGAGCTGTACGGTCCGTTGGTTGACCGTGAACTCCGTCAGATTCCACCCCGGGTTCCGGTGGCATACTTTGCCGTAGCCGGAGCTCGAACGCCCGACATCCCCTGTTCATCGAGGTGGTTGTGATGACGCGCCTTTCCATGGCTTCCGCCTGGTTGCTGCTGGGCCTGTCCCTGCCCGTCACTGTGGCGATGGCCCAGCAGGCGGCGGTTTACCGGTGGGTGGACGGCCAGGGGGTGCCCCACTACAGCGACCAGCCGCCCGCCAATGCCACCGCAGAGGAGCTGGCGCTCCGCTTCCGCCGTACCGATCGGGGCGCCATGCAGGCACAAACCAAGGCCCGGGCGGATCTCGCCGCAGCCGGCGCCACGCGTGAAGGCCTGGAATCCGAGGCGACTGCGGCCGCCGAGGCCGACCGCCAGAAAGTGCTGGCTGAACGGCAAACCAACTGCAAGGCGGCACGGGATCGTGTGTCACAGTACAACAACGCCCTGCGTCTCTACCGGCCGGGGCCCAATGGCGAGCGCGTCTACCTGACGAACGAGGAACTCGATGTCGAGCGTGCCAGTGCCAACCAGGCCGTCGAACAGTGGTGCAACGACAACTAGCGTCATCACGGATCGTTTCGCGCTCCCGGATCTCTGCTCGCCGCTCGCCGTTTTCGGCGTCGTTCTCGCCTCACAGCTCCTCGCCCTGCTGCTGACGCTGGCCGGTCAACCGGGCTGGGCGGCTTTTTATTACCACCTGGCCCAGACCGCCCTGCTGCTGCTCTGGACAGGCCTGCTCAGTGCCGCGGTGCTCTGCCGGTTGCGTCACCGGCTCACCCGTTTCGCGGTTCCGGAGGGCAGCGTACTCACCTATCTGGTGGTTGCGGCCTGCGTGATCGCCGTGTCCGAAACCGCCTACTGGCTGGGCCAGTATCTGGGGGCGGGGCCCGACAACGGCGGTGGCTGGTTTCCCACCAGCCACTGGGTTTTAAAGACGCGCCAACAAGCCCGGGGCCCCCACGAGAAGGGGCCCCAGCAAAAGTATTT
>CAYLKO010000028.1:0-7017 GCA_964384525.1 uncultured Chromatiaceae bacterium | reverse complement strand
CGCGCAACCTCGCCGTTGCCACCCTCGTGATGGCGCCACTGCTCAGGTATTTCTATGTGTCGCAGCAGTGGCAGCGCAATGTCCGGCGTGACGCGGAGACGCGCCTCAACGCGCTGCAGGCCCGGATCAGGCCCCACTTCCTGTTCAACAGCATGAACACGATTGCCGCGCTGACCCGCTCGAATCCGGCGGCGGCGGAACAGGCGGTGGAGGATCTGGCCGACCTCTTCCGCGCCTCGCTGCGCGAAGGCCGCCAGCTCATTCCGCTCGCGGATGAACTGGAGATCACCCGGGTCTACGAGCGGATGGAGCAGCATCGTCTGGGGGCTCGGCTGCACGTGGACTGGCAGCTTGCAGCGCTGCCGCACACCGCGGAAATTCCGGGCCTCACGATTCAGCCACTTCTCGAGAACGCGATCTATCACGGCGTCGAGCCGGCGCCGGATCCCGGCGTCATCACCGTGCGTGGCGAGCTCGATGGCAAGCTGATTCGCGTGTCGGTGAACAACGCCGTGCCGCCGGTCGGCCGATCGGCACCGGGCGGACACGGCCTGGCCTTGGCCAACATCCGTGAGCGGCTCGAGCTGGCTTTTGGCAAGGATGGCAGCCTGACGGTCGATTCCGCACCGGACAGTTACACTGTCACCATCCGGTTTCCAGCCAACGGCATGCGGAGTTACGCCTGAGCACCGAACCTGCCAGCGTCCTGATCGTGGATGACGAGCCCCCCGCCCGCGGCCGGCTCCGCCAGTTGCTGGCCGATCTCAATGGCTTTGCCGTGGTCGGCGAGGCGGCACACGGCGAAGAAGCGCTGCAGCTGTGCGCCGCTCTGCGCCCCGACGTGGTTTTGCTGGATATCCGCATGCCCGGCATCGACGGCCTGCAGGTCGCAAGCCAGCTTGCCGGCTGGGAACATCGTCCCTCGGTGATCTTCACGACCGCCTACGACGAATATGCGATCCAGGCCTTCGAGGCCCAGGCCGTTGGTTATCTGTTGAAGCCGGTTCGCCGGGAGCGCCTGTTGAATACCCTGGAGCATGCGGCCCGCGTCGGTCGCGCCCAGCTTCTGAAGATTCCCGGCGCCGCCCCCCGCCAGCACATCTGCGTGCAGCGGCCGCGCGGCCTGCAGATGATCCCCGTGGAAGACATCCTCTGTTTTCAGGCCGACCAGAAGTACGTGACGGCCTACTATGCCGACGGCGAAGCCCTGCTGAACGAACCGCTCAAGGATCTGGAAGCCGAGTTCGGCGAAAAATTCCTGCGCATCCACCGCAACGCCCTGGTGGCGGTGGGCTGGCTCAACACCCTGAACCGGGACGACAGCGGCGCGTGGGAAGTCCGCCTCAAGGCCGAATTTCGGCCCCTGCCGGTCAGCCGACGACACGTGGGCGAGGTCAAGCGGCGTCTGCGGACCGGCGGCGCCACCCACTTCGGCAGCTAAACCACTGCTTGCCGGCCCGTTCACTGGCAAAATGGCCGCATGACCACTTCCCGCTTTTCGATCTTCAGTGCGCTGATCGCCCTGTGCGCATCGGCTGCGGCGGCCGGCTACGTCTGGTACGAGCTGCGTTCCGGGCTTGGCCAGGAGATGACCACGTTGCGCGACGATTCCGGCGTGCGCAGCTCGGAGCTGGCGGCACTGCGCGCCCGCGTCGATGAAATCTCGAACGGTCGCCGGACCGTGGATGCCGAGCTGGATCAGCTGCGCAACCGGATTGCCGAGGAAACGGCAGCACTCGGCAACCTGCCGGAGCGGCTGGACAAGCTGGAACAGAACATCGATCGCTTTGTCGGCGTCGGTGACAAGATGCGCTCCGCCTGGTTGCTGTCCGAGGCCGAACACTATCTGCGCATCGCCAACGCACAGCTTGGTCTGGCCGGTGACGTGGAGGTGGCGCAGATCTCCCTGGGTCTCGCCGACGATTCGCTGCGCGAATTGAACGAACCGCGCATGCTGCCGGTACGCAAACTGCTGGCTGGCGAGATCAGCGCATTGAAGGCCGTGCCGCGACCCGACACCGAGGGCATCGTGCTGAGCCTGGGCAGCCTGGCAGACAACCTGGAAAGCCTGCCGCTGAAAAGCCCTGTGCGGAATTCCTTCAAGGGTCAGCCTGAACAACCGTTGGCGCCGCTGACCGGCCTGGCGCGCGCGATGGCGGCCGCCCGGGCGGCCGTGGCGAGCCTCGTGAGCATCCGGCACGTCGATGATCCGATCTCGCCGCTGTTGTCGGAAGCCCAGCAAACCATGCTGGTACGCAGTCTGGATCTTGAATTGCAGCTGGCCCAGCTCGCCATCATGCGTGGTGATGCGGGCATGTACCGGCGCTCGGTGGAGGCGGCTGTTGTCCGGCTCCGCGAGAGCTTCGACGTGGCCTCGCCGGAAGTCGAATCCGCCATCGAAACCCTGACCACGCTTTCCACGGCCAATCTGCCGGAACAATTGCCGGACATTTCCGGATCCCTGGCAGCGCTGGTCCGGATCGTTGGCCCGGCTGAAGTGACCGAAGCCGGCCAGAAGAGCCGGCCGTGAGAGTCGGCCCATGAAAGTTGGCCTGGTCATCGTCCTTGCACTGATCGTGGGCGCCCTGGCAGCGCACCTGGTGCTGGCCGACAACGGCTACGTGCTCATCAACTACCAGGGCTACGTCATCGAAACATCAGTGCCCATCCTGTTGCTGGGGCTGGTTCTGCTGTACATCGGCATCCGGATCGTGGTGCAGATCTGGCGTGCACCACGCCGCCTGGGTGAAGCCTGGGCGCGGGTCCGCATCAACTACGCCGGCCGGCAGGCCACCAAAGGCTATATCGCGCTGGCCGAAGGGCGGCTGGCGCGCGGCGAACGACTGTTGACGCGTGGCGCACGGCTGTCGGAAACCCCGCTGCTGAATTACCTCGCTGCCGCCCGGGCCGCACAGATGCAGGGCGATCGCACGCGCCGCGACAGCTGGCTCGCGATGGCCTGCGAGCAGGAACCCGCCGCCCAGGATGCCGTGCTGCTCACGCAGGCAGAGCTGCAGCTGGAGGATGGGCAGTGGGCCGAAGCGCTGGCCAGTCTCAATCGGGTCCGCGAACGCCACCCGACGCACGCCCAGGCGTTGAAGCTGCTCGGTGAACTGCACAACCGGCGCAAGGAGTGGCAGCCGCTGGCTGAATTGCTGCCGCTGATCAGGCGCCGCGGCAATGTGCCCGGTGAAATGCTCGACGAGTGGAGCATCGATGCCTACGGCAACATCATGCAGAGCGTGCGCCTCGATCGGGTGGCCCTCGACAAGGTCTGGGACGACGTGCCCCGGCATCTGCGCAGAAACCCGCGCCTCGTTCTCACCCGGGCACAGGCGCTGGTCGCCTGTGGCGCCATCGACGACGCCGAAGCAGAAATCCGCCGCACGCTGAATGAGGACTGGAGCGAAGCACTGATCCGGATCTATGGCGAGCTGCCGGCTGCCGATCCTGCCGCCCACTTGAAGCGCATCGAGGCCTGGTTGCGCGATCGGGCGAATGATGCCGAGCTGTTGCTGGCTGCCGGCCGTGCCTGCATCCGGCATCAGTTGTGGGGCAAGGCCCGCAGTTATCTGGAGGCCAGCCTGGCCATCCGTCCGGCGCCGGAGACCTACCGGGCGCTCGGTCAGCTCATGGCCCGCGTCGGCGAAGCGCAGTCGGCGTCCCGGGCCTACGAGCGGGGTCTGGCGATGACGACCGGCGCCGCTCCAGCCGTCCCGGCAAGTCCGGCACCTGCCGTCTCAACGGGCCACAACCTCACGCCCGCCGTGGATGGCCGGCCAGGGAGATAGCCGCGGATTTCGTCAGGGCTGGCTGCGCTTGCTGTTCAACCAGCTGACGAGCGGCTTCCACTGCTCCCAGTCCGGCCACGCCAGATATTCGGGCAGCTCGTGGATGCCAAGGCCACGCGTATAGGCCCGCACATAGTTCTGGGCTTCACGCAGCCGGGTGACATAGGGCATCCGCAACGCCGTCAGATACTCATCCAGCTCCTGGGAAATCAGCGTGTATTCGCGCACCCGGTTGCCGACAACGGCGAGCTTCACTTCCTTGCGCTCGACCTTGCCGACCTCACGCAACTCGTCGATGAATTTGCCCGAGGCGGTGATGTCGATGGTCGAGGGCAGGACCGGAACGATGACCGTCTCGGCATGCCGCACCAGGGCGGTGAGATCAGCGCCGTGGCAGCCGGCCGGGGCGTCGATGATGACCACGTCCGTGGTCCGCGGCACCGAGCGGAAGCCAGACTCGAACCCGGCTACGCCGGTGATCTGCGGCCGGTTTTCCGGGCGGCGATCCAGCCACTCGAGGCTGGATGCCTGCCGATCGTAGTCAACCAGCGTGACCTTCTCGTCGCGGCCGGCATAGTAGGCCGCCAGACTGGTTGCAATGGTGCTTTTCCCGCTGCCACCCTTGGAATTCAGGACCATGATCTGACGCATGAATCGGCTTCCCTTGTTTTTCTTGGGATTTGCTGAACGCCACAACGCGGCGTGCGGCTTACAGTAGCCGCCGATTTGACAAAAGTCCATGGAAGAACCAGCCCGCTATAATTCCGGGCTGCAACCCCGGAACCAGCACGGATCAAGGCTGTTCCGCCCTCATGCACCCGGAACAGACCACCAAACCATGAAAATTCCATTTACCAAAATGCAGGGACTCGGCAATGACTTCGTGCTGGTCAAGGCTGGCGCCCTGCCGGTGCCAACGGCGACCCGTATAGCCCGGCTGGCCGACCGCCGACTCGGTATCGGTTTCGACCAACTGCTGTGGCTGGAGCCGGCGAGACGGCCGGACGAGGCCGTCCATTACCGCATCTTCAACGCCGACGGCAGCGAAGCCGAGCAGTGTGGCAATGGCGCGCGGTGCATCGCGCGCCTGGTCGCCGAACCGGGCCAGGATGAAGTCCGGCTTGGTCACAGCGGCGGTTCCGTCCTCGCCCGCCTGCAGGCGGATGGCAACGTCAGCGTGCAGATGGCGGTACCCGACTTCACGCCCGACCATGTGCCCTTCATCGCCAGTGAAGCCGCCTTGCGTTACCGCCTCGACGCTGCGGCAGAGTCGGTGGAAGTCGGCGTGGTTTCGATGGGCAATCCGCACGCCGTGCTGTGTGTTGCCGACATCGATCAGGCGCCCGTGCAGCGGCTCGGTCCGCTCCTCGAGCGCCATGAGCGTTTTCCCAATCGTGCTAACATCGGTTTCATGCAGGTCATCGCGCCCAACCGCATTCGTTTGCGGGTTTTCGAGCGCGGTGCGGGCGAAACCACGGCCTGCGGCACGGGTGCCTGTGCGGCAGTGGCGGTCGGTCGGACGTGGGGACTGCTGGACGCCGAGGTCAGCGTGGATTTGCCCGGTGGCACCTTGCAGATTCAGTGGGACGGACCAGGTCACCCGCTATGGATGACCGGCGAAGCGGTCACGGTATTCGAGGGTTCTATTTAATCATGACGACGCTGAAGCAGCAGCACGACCCGGACGCGGAGTCGAATGAAGCCGCCATCGCCAGCTATCTCCGCGCCAATCCCGATTTTTTCGAACGCCACGTCGCGCTGCTGAACAACCTGCGTCTGCCCCATGATGCCGGCGGTCCGGCCATTTCCCTGGTGGAGCGGCAGGTGCTGTTGCTGCGCCAGAAGAACGTCAAGCTGGAAAAGAAGCTCAAGGAGCTGCTCGACGTGGCCCGCAGCAACGATGTGCTCGCCACCCGCATTCATGTGCTGGCCACACTGCTGTTGGCCGCCCCGGATCAGGCATCGGTCATCCGCGTGCTGGAGGAGCAGCTCCGCATGTCATTCAATGCCGATCAGGCGGTACTGGTGGTTTTCGGCAAGCATGAAGAGGCTGCGGACAACGGCCGGTTTCTGCGTGTCGTGGACCGCAACGATCTGGCGATCGCGCCCTTCGGCACCTTCCTGCACGCCAGCGCCCCGCGTTGCGGGCAGGTCCGTGACGCGCAGCGCGACTACCTGTTCGGCGCCGGCAACGTGAGCATCGGCTCCGTGGCCCTGGTGCCGCTGGGCCGTCAGTCTGAAATCGGCTTTCTGGCCATCGGCAGCCGGGCCTCCGACCATTTCCATCCGGGCATGAGCATCGATTTCCTGACCCGGCTGGGTGAGTTGGTCGGCTGTGCGCTGCGCACCCGGCAGTCGCCGCGACCCGAGCTGCCGCAGCCGGATCCCCGACCAGATCCCCGGCCAGATCCACAATCCGGCGTGTCGCGCCCCTGAAGGTTGCCAGCCTCCGCACATGGAGCCGCGGCACTGGCAGGCAGCCGAACGTTTTCTCGAACACCTGCAGCTCGAGCGCCGGCTGTCCCCGCACACCGCCAAGAGTTATCGCCGGGATCTCGTCTGCCTGACCGAATTCTGCGACCGGCAGTCCATCAACGCATTCACTGACCTGCGGCCGCAGGATCTGCGGCGCTTTGCTGCCGTCAGTCATGCCGGCGGCCTGTCTCCCCGCAGCATCCAGCGTCGTCTGTCCGGCATCCGCGGCTTCATGAACTTCCTGATCCGCGAAGGGCAGCTCAAGCACAACCCCGGCGCCGATATTTCCGCCCCGCAGGCGCCACGCAAGCTGCCGGACACGCTGGATGTCGACCAGATGGCCCGGTTGCTGAAAATAGAAGGCGACGAACCGGAGACGGCGCGTGATCGCGCCATGCTGGAGCTGTTCTACTCCTCCGGCCTGCGACTCGCCGAACTGGTGGGCCTCGACATCAACGCCGTTGATCTGGCGGATGGCACGGTCCGGGTAACCGGCAAGGGCAACAAGACCCGCATCGTGCCGGTCGGGCGGCAGGCGCGGGAACAGGTCCGGAACTGGCTCAAGACCCGGGTGCTGCTGGCCCGGGACGACGAGACGGCCTTGTTCGTTGGCGCGCGCGGCCGGCGGATCAGCCCGCGCACCGTGCAGATGCGGGTGCTGCACTGGGCGCGACGGGCCGGGGTTCCCCAGCGCGTGTATCCCCATTTGTTCAGGCACAGCTTTGCCACGCATCTGCTGGAGTCGAGCGGC
>CAYLKO010000027.1:0-32385 GCA_964384525.1 uncultured Chromatiaceae bacterium | reverse complement strand
TGATCGACGCGCCACCAGTATTACTCTTCCGTCTCACACTTCCAGGCGAACACCGGAATGCCGTCGGCCGCGCAGGCCGCGGCGGAGAGATCCAGCCTGGAGAAGATGTTGCAGGACGACCAGCGCAGCTCGGCGCCCAGGGCTGCCAGCGTCTCGATCAGTACGGCGGTCTGGATCGTCATGTGGAGGCAACCGGCGATGCGCGCCCCCTTCAGCGGCTGGGCCTTGGCATATTCCTCTCGCACCGCCATCAAGCCGGGCATTTCCGTCTCGGCGATCGCGATTTCCTTGCGGCCCCAGGCGGCGAGCTGCTGATCGGCAACCCGGTAGTCTTCTGCGTGGGCCAGGACGGGTTTGGTGCTCATGTTGTGGCGATCCTTGAATGCGGGCAGTTCTGGGTGGCGGTTCTGGGTGGCAGTTCGATTCGGCAGGCAGTGGCCTCAACGCTTGCGACGGCTGTCCCGTTGCAGCGCTGCGGCCTTGTCCGTGCGTTCCCAGGTGAAATCCGGTTCCTCCCGGCCAAAGTGGCCGTAGGCCGCCGTGGCCCGGTAAATCGGCCGCTGCAGATCCAGCATCCTGCGGATGCCGTAGGGCGTCAGATCGAAGTGTCGACGCACGATCCCGGTCAGCTGGTCTGCCGTGAGCGCGCTGGTGCCGAAGGTTTCGACATACACGGAGGTGGGCTCCGCCACGCCGATCGCGTAGGACAGCTGCACCTCGCAGCGATCGGCAAGGCCCGCCGCCACGATGTTCTTCGCGACATAGCGGGCGGCATAGGCTGCCGAACGGTCCACCTTGGTGGGGTCCTTGCCCGAGAAGGCGCCGCCACCGTGGCGGGCCATGCCGCCGTAGGTGTCGACGATGATCTTGCGGCCCGTCAGGCCACAGTCACCCATCGGTCCGCCGATCACGAAGGCGCCGGTCGGGTTGACGTGGATCTTGCTGTTCGGGATGGCCGAGAACCACTTTTTGGCGATCACCGGCTTCAGGATTTCCTCGATGACCGCTTCACGGATTTCCTTCTGCTTGATGCCGGGCGCATGCTGGGTCGAGAGCACGACCGCATCGATGCCGACGGGCTTGTCATCTTCGTAGACCACCGTCACCTGGCTCTTGGCATCCGGTCGCAGCCAGGCCAGCTTGCCCTTGCGGCGCAGATCGGCCTGGCGCTTGACGAGGCGATGAGCAAGCGTGATGGGCAGCGGCATCAGCACATCGGTTTCCCGGGCGGCATAGCCGAACATCATGCCCTGGTCGCCGGCACCCTGTTCCCGCTTGTTCTTGCGCGAGACGCCCTGGGCGATATGCGCGGACTGTTTGCCGATGGCATTCAGCACGCCGCAGGAATTGCCGTCGAAACCCTTGTCGGAATGGTCGTAGCCGATGTCGCACACGACCTGGCGAACGAGGGCTTCCAGATCGATCCATGCATCGGTGGTGATCTCGCCGGACACCAGCACGAAGCCGGTCTTGATCAGCGTCTCGCAGGCCACCCGTGATTCGGGATGCTTGGCGAGAATCGCATCGAGGATGGCGTCGGAGATCTGGTCCGCCATCTTGTCGGGATGACCTTCGGAAACGGATTCGGAGGTGAACAGTTTTCGGCTGGGCATGGCTGGTCCGCTTTGCTGTCGATCGGGCCACGAATTATAGGCGCTCCTTCACCGGCAGTGGCGTTTTGATCGGGATCATTGCCTCGATGGTCCGCTCGCCCACCGTTGCGGCACTGCTGACGTTACGCGACAATGAGCGCCCGCTGCGGGCTTTCGCGAGCATTCCTCACCACTCGTCCCGGAGCGCTGGGAGTGCCATGACCAATAAAGCCCGGACGTCCACCCGAACGTCCACCCGAACGTCCAGAAGTGCCGCAGAACGCCGGATGCTGGCCAATGCCGTCCGTGTTCTGGCACTGGATGCAGTTGAGCAGGCCAAGTCCGGTCATCCCGGCATGCCCATGGGCATGGCGGATATTGCCGAGGTGTTATGGAACGACCACCTGCGGCACAACCCGGCCAATCCGGCCTGGCCCGATCGCGACCGGTTCGTGTTGTCCAACGGCCATGGTTCGATGCTGCTGTATGCCGTGTTGAATCTCACGGGCTATCCGCTGTCGCTGGATGAAATCCGCCATTTCCGCCAATTGGGCTTCCACACTGCGGGCCATCCCGAACGCGATCTGCACCTGGGCATCGAGACCACGACCGGCCCCCTCGGCCAGGGCCTCGCCAACGCGGTGGGCATGGCGCTGGCGGAACGGTTGCTGGCCGCCGAATTCAATCGGCCGGGTTTCCCCGTCGTCGATCATCACACCTGGGTGTTTCTCGGCGATGGCTGCCTGATGGAAGGGATTTCCCACGAAGCCTGTTCCCTGGCAGGCACGCTGGGCCTCGGCAAATTGATCTGCCTGTACGACGACAATGGCATCTCGATCGATGGTCATGTCGAGAACTGGTTTCGGGACGATACCCCGGCGCGCTTCCGGGCCTATGGCTGGCATGTGGTGGCCGATGTCGATGGCCATGATGCCGCGGCGATCGACAAAGCCATCAAGGCCGCGAAGAAGGAAAGCGGCCGGCCCTCGCTCATCTGTTGCAAGACCGTGATCGGCTGGGGCGCACCGCACAAGCAAGGTACCGAAAAGGTGCACGGTGAAGCACTAGGTGCTGAAGAAGCCGCCGCCGCCCGCCAGAATCTGGGCTGGACGGCGCCGCCCTTCGAGATCCCCGCCGACATCCGCGCCGGTTGGGATGCCCACGAGGCGGGGAGCAGGCTTGAAGGCCAATGGCAGGATCTGTTCGCGGCCTATGCCCGCGACTATCCGCTCGAGGCCGCCGAATTCAATCGGCGCATCGTCGGCAAGCTGCCCGACAGCTGGCCGTCACGCGCGGCGGAAGCGCTCGCCGGCATCGCCGCCGACCGCGCCGCGAAGGCCACCCGCAAGTCATCCGAAGATGTGCTCAATGCGATCGGTTCCGCCCTGCCGGAATTGTTTGGCGGATCTGCGGACCTGACGGGATCCAATCTCACGCGCACCAAGGCCGCCGTGACGGTCGTGCCGGACCAGGTGGCGGGCAACTACATCTCCTGGGGCGTGCGGGAATTCGGCATGGCGGCGGCCATCAATGGCATTGCATTGCATGGCGGGTACATTCCGTTCGGTGGTACATTCCTGACCTTCTCCGACTATGCCCGCAACGCCTTGCGCATGGCGGCCCTGATGGAGCTGCGCTCGATCTTCGTCTTCACCCACGACTCGATCGGCCTCGGCGAAGACGGCCCCACGCACCAGTCCGTGGAGCACGCGGCCAGCCTGCGGCTCATTCCCAACATGCGGGTCTGGCGACCCTGCGATTCCGTGGAAACGGCGGTCGCGTGGCAGGATGCCATCGAGCATGCGAATGGGCCGAGCAGTCTCCTGCTGACGCGCCAGGCATTGCCGCAGCAGTCGCGCGATGCCGCCCAGGTGGCTGCCATTCGCCGTGGTGGCTACGTGCTGCTCGAGGCCGGCACGAGTCCGCCGGCCCTGATCCTGATTGCCACCGGTTCGGAAGTGGAGCTGGCGATGGCCGCGGCCGCGCAGCTCGCCGGCAAGGGCCACGGCGTGCGCGTGGTGTCGATGCCCTGCCCGACGGTGTTCGCGGCCCAGGATGCCGCCTGGCAGGAGAGCGTGCTGCCACGTGCGGTCACCCGCCGGATTGCCATTGAAGCCGGGGTGACTGAAACCTGGCATCGCTGGGTCGGGACGGAGGGTCTGGTGATCGGGCTGGATGCCTTCGGCAAGTCGGCGCCGGCGAAGGATCTGTTCAAGTATTTCGGTTTCACCCCCGAGCGCGTCGTGAAGGATGCACTCGGTTTGCTGGGTGCGTGAGACGCATAGCGAGTTCGTTCCAGGAGTTTCGAGAATGTCTGTCAAAGTCGCCATCAATGGTTACGGCCGCATCGGCCGGAACATCCTCCGTGCCCTGTATGAATCCGGCCGCACCGGGGAAATTTCCATCGTCGCCATCAACGACCTGGGTGACGCCAATACCAATGCCCACCTGACCCGCCACGACACCGCCCACGGCAAGTTCCCGGGGACGGTCGCGGTGGATGGCGAGCACATGGTCGTGAACGGCGACCGGATCCGGGTGCTGGCCAAGCGCAATCCGGCCGAACTGCCCTGGCGCGAGCTCGGCGTGGACGTGGTGCTCGAGTGCACCGGCCTGTTCTCGACCAAGGAAAAAGCCGGCGCCCATCTGGCGGCTGGGGCGAAGAAGGTGATCATTTCGGCGCCGGGTGGCAAGGATGTGGACGCCACGATCGTCTATGGCGTGAACCACAAGTCCCTGAAGAGTTCGCACACGATCATTTCCAACGCCTCCTGCACGACCAACTGCCTCGCGCCACTCGTGAAGCCCCTGCATGAGCAGATCGGCGTGGTGCAGGGCCTGATGACCACCATCCATGCCTACACCAACGACCAGGTGCTCACCGACGTCTATCATTCGGATCTGCGCCGGGCCCGGTCGGCCACCCACTCGATGATTCCCACCAAGACCGGTGCGGCGGCGGCGATCGGCCTCGTGTTGCCGGAGCTGGCCGGCAAGCTCGACGGCTTGTCGGTGCGCGTGCCCACCATCAATGTCTCGCTCGTCGATCTCACCTTCACCGCCGCCCGGGCCACGACCGTCGACGAGATCAACCGGATCATGAAGGCCGCATCCGAGGGCGAGCTGAAGGACATTGTCGGTTACAACACCGAACCGCTCGTCTCGATCGACTTCAATCATGATCCCCGCAGTTCGATATTCGATGCCACGCAGACCCGCGTGGAAGGTGGCACGCTGGTGAAGGTCCTGAGCTGGTACGACAACGAATGGGGTTTCTCGAACCGCATGCTCGATGCCACGCTTGCCCTCGTCAACGCGAAGTGACGGCCGCACGATGACCACGCGGCTCCTGCACATGACCGACCTGAGCCTCGCCGGCAAGCGGGTGCTGATCCGGGTGGATTTCAACGTGCCGGTCAAGGACGGCAAGGTCACAAGCGACGCGCGCATCGTGGCGGCATTGCCCACCATCCGCCTGGCGCTGGAGCGCGGCGCGGCAGTCATCCTGCTGTCGCACCTCGGGCGGCCGAAGGAGGGCGAGTTCGACCCGCAGCTGTCCTTGAAGCCGGTTGCGCAGCATCTGTCGGCGCTGCTGGGCCGCACCGTGCCGCTCATCCGCACCTGGCTCGATGGTTTCGAAATCGCCAGCGGTGAAGTCGTGCTGTGCGAGAACGTGCGCTTCAATCCGGGCGAGAAAAGGAATGCCCCGGCACTGGCCCGCCGGCTGGCCCGGCTCGGCGACATCTTCGTCATGGATGCCTTCGGTACGGCGCATCGCGCCGAGGCCAGCACCGAGGGGGTGGCGCGTTACGCGCCCGTGGCCTGTGCCGGCCCGCTGCTGGTGGCCGAACTCGAGGCCCTCGATCGCGTGCTGCGCCAGCCGCGCCGGCCTGTCGTCGCGATCGTTGGCGGCTCCAAGGTGTCGACGAAGCTGACCATCCTGAAATCCTTCGCCCGCCAGGTTGATCAGCTGATCGTTGGCGGCGGTATTGCCAATACTTTTCTGGCGGCAGCCGGGCAGCCGGTTGGCCGGTCGCTGCACGAAGCGGCGTTGATTCCCGAAGCCCGGCAGCTCACCGGCAAGGGCACACGCGCCACGATCCCTCTGCCGGTGTTGGGGGTTGTCGCGAATTGGGTGTCGGGGTCGGCCGGGGCCGCGGTCCGGGCCGTCGGTGAAGTCGCTGCCGACGAGCTGATTCTCGACATCGGGCCGCGCACGGCGGCGGCCTACGCCAAACTGATCAAACAGGCGGGGACGATCATCTGGAACGGCCCGGTCGGCGTCTTCGAGATCGACCAGTTCGGCCATGGCACCCAACGGCTGGCCGAGGCCATTGCCCGCTCCGCGGCGTTCAGCGTTGCCGGTGGTGGTGACACGCTGGCGGCCCTCGAAAAGTATGGGCTGGTCAACCGCATGTCCTACATTTCCACCGGCGGCGGCGCTTTCCTCGAGTATCTCGATGGCACCGGGTTGCCGGCCGTCGCCGTACTCGCCGAGCGGGCACGCACGCGAAAGTGACCGGGTGACCAGCATGCGCGGGACGAAGATCATTGCAACCCTCGGGCCCGCAACCGACGATCCCGACACCCTGGGAAGGCTGATTGCCGCCGGCGCCGACGTGGTGCGGGTGAATTTTTCGCACGGGCGTGCGGGAGATCGCGAGCGCCGGGTGCGGATGGTGCGTGAGACTGCCGAAGCCAGCGGCAAATACGTGGCCGTGCTGGGTGATCTGCAGGGCCCCAAAATACGCATCCAGCGTTTCCGGGATGGCGCCGTCCAGCTGGTCGAAGGCCAGGCCTTCATCCTCGATTCGTCGCTGGATGCCGATGCCGGCACGCTGGAAGGTGTCGGCGTGGCCTATGCCGACCTGTGCAAGGACGTCAGTGCCGGCAATGTCCTGCTGCTGGATGACGGCTTCATCATCCTGACGGTCGATCGGGTGGTCGGCACGCAGATTCACTGCACGGTCACCCAGGGTGGCCGGCTCGCCGACAACAAGGGCATCAACAAGCAGGGTGGCGGTCTGTCGGCGCCCGCGCTGACCGACAAGGATCGGGAGGATGTCCGGCGGGCCGCGGCGCTCGGCGTGGACTGGCTGGCCGTGTCCTTCGTCCGCACCGCTGATGATGTGCATGAGGCGCGCGCACTGCTGCGTGAAGCCGGCGGCACCGCGCGGATCGTTGCCAAGATCGAGCGTGTCGAAGCCATCGACAACCTGGAGAGCATCATCGATGCCTCGGACGCGGTCATGGTGGCGCGTGGCGATCTCGGTGTGGAAATGGGGTATGCAGGCCTGACCGGCCTGCAGAAAAAGATCCTCAAGCTGACCCGCCAGCGGCACAAGGTGGCGATCACGGCGACCCAGATGCTGGAATCGATGATTCACAGCCAGGTGCCCACGCGCGCCGAGGTGTCCGACATCGCCAATGCGGTGCTGGATGGCACCGATGCGGTGATGCTGTCGGCGGAAACGGCGGTTGGCGACTATCCCGTGCGCGCCGTCAAGACCATGGCGGAAGTCTGCGTGGGTGCCGAGAGCTATTACCTGACGCTGGGCCGGCCCAGCCACCGCAACGATGACCAGTTCAATGCGGTGGATGAAGCGATTGCCATGGCGGTGATGTACACCGCCAATCACCTGCCGGTCACCGCGATCATTGCCCTCACCGAGTCGGGCGCCACTCCGCTGTGGATGTCGCGCATCCGGTCGGACATTCCGATCTTCGCCTTCACGCGCCACGAGGCGACCCGCCGCCGGGTGGTGATGTACCGGGGCGTGTATCCGGTGCCCTTCGACATCACCCACACGAACATCGAGCGCATCTACCAGGAAGTGTTCCGGGTGTTGCTGGACATGGGCCATGTCAAGGTCGATGACCTTGTCATCGTGACCAAGGGTGAGCTGACCGGCGTGGCCGGCAAGACCAACTCGATGCAGATCGTGTCGGTTTCGCGTGAAGCCTGATCAACCGCCGACCCGCAGGGTCTCCTCCCTGCTGGGCGGGCTGCTCGGCCGCACAGCCGAGATCAAGACGCACGAACTGCAATCGGTGGTCACGGCATTCCTGCTGTTTTTCTGCGTGATGGGGGGCTATTTCGCCGTCCGTCCGGTACGGGAAACCGTCGGCACCATCCTCGGCGCCGACCGGGTCAGCGATCTCTTCGTGGTGACCTGGATCGTCTCCATCGGTGTCGTGCCGCTGTATGGCTGGGCCTGCACGAAATTCCGGCGCACCGCCTTTCTGCCCTGGATCTACGCGGTGGTGGCCCTGTCGCTGGCCGGCACCGGCGCCGTGCTGGCCGCCGACGACCAGAATCTGGTAGCTGCCCAGTTCTTCTTCGTCTGGATCAGCGTGCTCAACCTGTTCATCGTGTCGGTGTTCTGGAGCTTTCTGCTGGAGCTCTTCGATGCGCAGCAGACGCGTCGCCTGTTCGGCGTCATTGCCGCCGGCGGCACCACGGGCGCGCTCATCGGGCCCGTGCTGACTGACCTGACGGTCTCCTGGATAGGCAACCCCGGGGTGCTGTACATGGGTGCCGGCCTGTTTGTCGTGGCGATCTTCTTCCAGCGGGCGCTGCTGCGCGTGTGGGCCTCGACCCCGGTCAACCACACGGCCCTCGCGATTCCTGATGAGAAACCACTCCGGGATAAACCAATGGGTGGCAATCCCTTCGCGGGATTCTCGCTGGTGCTGAAATCACCTTATCTGCTGGGCATCGCGCTGTTTGTGATCCTGCTGGCGTCGGTCAACACCTTCCTGTATTTCGAACAGCTCCGCCTCGTCAGCGAAACCTTTGCCGACAATGAACAGCGGACCCAGGTGTTCGCCCGTCTGGACTACATCGTTCAGGGCCTGACCGTGCTTCTGCAGCTCTTCATCACGGGGCGTGTGGCGTCGAGGCTGGGCGTGGTCGCCCTGCTGACGGTGGTGCCGGTGATCATGGTGGGTGGCTTCCTCGGCCTGGCCGCGGTCAATACCTTCGCCGTCCTTGCTGTGGTGATCGTGGCCCGGCGGGTGGGCGAGTACGCCTTCATCCGCCCTGGCCGCGAGATGCTGTTCAGCATGGTGGACACCGAAACGAAGTACAAGGCGAAGAGCCTGATCGACGTGCCGGTATACCGGGGCGGCGATGCACTCTCGGCGCAGGTCAAGGGCCTGCTCGAAGCAGGTGGCCTGTCGAACGCCGGCGTGGCCCTGCTGGGTGGCGGACTGGCAGCGCTCTGGGCCCTGAATGGCTGGTGGCTGGGGCGTCGGCAGGAAGCGGGCGGCGTGCCCAATCCGGCAGCCATCACCACAAAGTCGGGCTGATTCCGCAACCGGTTCCCGCTCACAATGATCCGGTGCTGGTCACGCTCCGCACCTTGCTCTGCCTGCCAGCGGCTCACCGGCGGCTGCTGGCAACCATTCTGCGCAACAGCGTCGGTTATCCCGAAGATCCGGACGCTGCCAGCCTTCCCGCCTGGCGGGTGGCCCACATCCGGACGGTGTTGGCGCACTTTGCCCCGGCTGCTGCTCCGGCCGATCTGGCCACCGCCCGCAGCATGATCAGTCCACCGGCTGCACGCCGAGTGCCCGGAGATCTGCCCGAAGATCCGCCAGGACTTCCTTCGAATGGGAGGCCGGGTCCACCTTCGCGTAATGCCGGGCAATCGTGCCGTCCGGCCGGATCAGGAAAGTCTGCCGGCTGGCGATCTTCGTGATGCCGAGATTCTTCACCACCCCGTAGGCCGTGGCCGTCCTGCCATCGATGTCTGCCAGCAGCGGAAAGGGCAGGCTGTACTTCTCGGCAAACTTTTTCTGGTCCTTGATCGCGTCGATGCTGATGCCGAGCACGCTGGCACCGAGTTCCTCGAAGGCGAAGATGTTGTCGCGAAACTCGCAGGCCTCGGTGGTGCAGCCGGGCGTGTCGGCCTTCGGGTAGAAGTACCCCACCACCCAATGATTCCGGAAATCATCCAGGCTGTGCCAGGCGCCATTCTGGTCCTGCAGCCGGAAGGCCGGCGCCGGGTCATCGACCGAGGGCGTTGCCGCCTTTGCCGGATTCAGCCAGCTGTAGGCAAGGCCGGCAACCAGCACCAGCGCCAGCATCACGATTGCGGTGCGCATCATCCGGAACACTCCCCATGATTGAATGAGTCGAGCATAGCACCGGGCTTCCCTGGAACCAGTGCCGGCGCCAGTGCGCGTTTCGCGTGATCGTGCCTTGTGATCGTGATTTGCCTGTGAGTACCATGCGCCGCGGAGCATCAATCGTTCGACCGGAGCGCACGCGGCATGAGCCTGGACCGGCGGCAGACAACCGGAGTGAATCTGCAGGATCACCGGATCGGGCTGATCCTGCCTGGCGGCGGTGCGCGGGGCGCGTATCAGGTCGGTGTGTTGAAGGCGCTGGCGGAGATCCTGCCACGACGCACGCCGAATCCCTTCGCGGTGCTGAGCGGCACCTCGGCAGGCGCCATCAGTGCTGCCGTGCTGGCCTCGAGGGCCCGGTCCTTTCGAGCCGCCGTGTCGGACCTGGAACGGGTCTGGGCCAATTTCCATTCGGCCCAGGTGTTCCGGTGTGATGCCGCGACGATGTTGAAATCCAGCCTGCACTGGCTGGCGGCGCTGGTGCTGGGTGGCCTCGGGCCGCGCAATCCTATGTCCTTGCTTAACAATGATCCCCTGTGGTCGCTTCTGCGTGGCCTTATCAATTTCGACGGGATCCAGTAGTCCATCGACAAGGGCTATCTGCGCGCACTCGCGATCACGGCCGCCGGTTACACCTCGGCGCGTTCCGTGAACTTCTACCAGGGCACCGAGGATCAGCAGTCATGGGAGCGGGTGCGACGCAAGGGTCGGCCAACCTCCATCCAGCTCGAACACCTGATGGCCAGCATCGCGGTGCCGATGGTCTTTCCGCCCGTGCGCATCGGCTCCGAGTACTTCGGCGATGGCGCCATGCGCCAGGCCACACCCTTGTCTCCCGCCCTGCATCTGGGGGCGCATCGTCTGCTCGTGATCGGCGTGCGCAACGAAACCCCGGAACCCCTGCCGGGTGTCGACGAGTTCGTGCCCTATCCCAGCTTCGGCCGGATCGCCGGCTACATACTCGATGCCCTGTTCATGGATGGCCTGTCAACGGATCTGGAAAACCTGATCCGGATCAACCTGATTCTCGAAGAATCCCCGGGCCGGGTGCTCGAGGGCGAGTTCGGGCAGCTTCGGCACACGGATGCCTTCATCATGTTGCCGAGCCGGGATTTCCGGGCGATCGCCGCCCGCCATGCACTGGAAATGCCGCGGCCATTGCGGGTGCTGATGAGCGGCCTCGGGGCGCTGAATTATGGTGGCAGCCAGCTCCTGAGCTACCTGCTGTTTGAAGCCGCGTATACGCGGGAGCTGATCCAGACCGGTTATGAAGATGCCATGAACCGCGCTGATGACCTCGAGTCCTTCATGAATGGCGAACCCATCCAGGCGCCGGCCGGCATCACCGGCTGGCGCGACCTGAGCGAGGAATACTCCCGGCGGGTGCGGGTGCTGAAGATCGCCGAGGGGCGTTAGCCCCGTCAGGCGTCGGCGTCGGCGCCGGCGTCGGCGAGGGGGCCTCCGAACTGCGGGGCCAGCAGTTTGCCCGAATCACGCGGCAGCTCGGTATGCCGGGTGAGCACCGGCGAATAGCGCGTGGCCAGTTCGTGGGCCAGCTTCTCCGCCATGTAGACCGAACGATGCTGGCCGCCGGTGCAGCCGATCGCCACGGTGAGGTAGTTGCGATTGAAATCGATGTATTCGGGGATCCAGCGGTCGAGAAAGCCGAGGATGTCGGCATACATCCGCTGAACGCTCCCGGCCGCACCCAGAAACTCGATGACCTTCTCATCCCGGCCGGTCATGTGACGCAGGGCGGGGTCCCAGTATGGATTGGGCAGGCAGCGCAGGTCGAACACGAAGTCCGCATCGGCCGGAATGCCGTGCTTGTAACCAAAGGACTCGATCAGTATCGACAGGCCGGGCTGGTCATGGCTGCCCACGCGCCGCCGGATGAGATCCCGCAGGTCGTAGATGCTGGTCTTCGTGGTATCCAGCACCAGCTCGGCAGACGCGATGATGGGCTCCAGCAGCTGCCGTTCGCGATCGATCGCCTCCCGCAGGCTGAGACCCGCCGCCGACAAGGGGTGTTTGCGGCGGGTCTCGCCATAGCGCTTGAGCAGCACGTTGTCGTCGGCGTGCAGGAAAACGACCTCGCATTGAAAACCGCGGGCACGGACTTCCCGGATGAATTCAGGCAGCCGGGCCAGATCCGTGGCGCGGTTTCGTGCATCGATGCCGATGGCCAGCTTCGAATACAGGGGGTCCTCGGTGGCCGTGAGCTCGCCGACGATCGTGGGCAGCAATGCCGCCGGGACGTTGTCGATGCAATAGAACCCCAGGTCTTCGAAGTAATGCAGGGCAACTG
Source organism: uncultured Chromatiaceae bacterium (assembly GCA_964384525.1). GTDB lineage: Bacteria > Pseudomonadota > Gammaproteobacteria > Steroidobacterales > SHZI01. The sequence continues at coordinate 20,352 of CAYLKO010000027.1, read as the reverse complement.
TCTTGCCTGAACCGGACAGGCCGCTGACGATCACCAGCCGCATGGCATCGAGGGCTTCCGGCTCATGTGGCGATCCGCTTGGCGGCTTCCCGCGCGTGGTGGCTCGTGACCTTGTCCTTGTGCTTGCGCAGCTGCCGCCCCAGCTTGTCGATCATCATGTCGATGGCGGCATACATGTTTTCTTCGGTCGCATTGGCAAACAGCTGGGCGCCGGCCAGGTTGGCCGTGGCCTCGGCGCGGTGCTGGAGCTTGTCGACAGTCAGCACGCAATTGATGTCGGTCACCTGATCAAAGTGGCGCTCGACGCGGTTCAGCTTGGTCTGCACGTATTCACGCATGGGCTCGGTGATTTCGACGTGATGGCCGGTGAGGTTGAGTTGCATCGTCGCTTCCTCCTGCTGATGGTGTTGATCTAAACCGATACCCCGGATATCAGACCATTGAATGGCCGGTCTGGTTCATTCTTCGGCCTTGCCCCCCGTCGCCGCCGGACGGGCGGGCCGTCGCCGCCGCTCGCCCGACGGTGCAATCTGCATGCCTTCGCGGTATTTTGCCACTGTCCGTCTGGCAACCTGGATGCCCTGCCGTTCCAGCAGGCTGGCGAGCTGGCTGTCCGAGAGCGGCTTGGCCGGATTCTCTTGGGCGATCAGCTTTCTGAGCTTGGCCCGGATGGCTGTGGATGACTGTTCGCTGCCGTCGTTGCCCGTGACCTGGCTCGAAAAAAAGTGCCGGAACTCGAACATGCCGCGCGGCGTGTACATGTATTTGTTGGCCGTGACGCGCGAAATGGTGGATTCGTGCATCTCGACCAGCTCGGCCACATCGCGCAGCACCATCGGCCGCATGGCCTCCTCGCCCTGGTCGAGGAAATCAGCCTGGCGGTCGACGATGCAGATCGCCACCTTCAGCAGGGTGTCATTGCGGATTTCCAGGCTGCGCACCAGCCAGCGGGCTTCCTGCAGCTGATTGCGCAGCGTCGCGTGATCGCTGTCGCCGCGCACCAGGTCCGCATAGGTCTGATTGACCTTGAGGCGTGGTGTGATCGATCGATTGATGTCGACGACCCATTGGCCATTGCGCTTGCGCACGTAGACATCCGGCACGATGTAATCGGGTGAGGCGGGCTGAACCGCCAGGCCTGGCTTGGGGTGGCAATTGCGGATGAGGGCAAGGGCGATGTCCAGGTCGGCCTCCGATACTTCGAGGCGACGCCGGAGGATCGCGAACTGCTGTTCGGCCACCAGATCCAGGCCATCCAGCGTGATGGCGATCGCCAGATCCCGGCCCGGGGTGTCTTCCGCAAGGTGGCCAAGCTGGATCCGGATGCACTCACCGAGATCGCGGGCGCCGATGCCAACCGGGTCGAGCCCCTGAACCTTCGTGAGCGCCTGCTCCAGGTCGGCCAGGGTGAAGTTGCCGAGCCCGGTGAGCGCCTCGAGTATGGCCGGCAGGGGTTCAGTCAGGTAGCCGGCGTCGTTCATCGCATCGACCAGCGCCTGGCCCATCAGCACTTCCGGCTCGCTGAACTGCTCGGTTTCAAGCTGCCAGAGCAGATGCGCATGCAGGGTTTCGCTGGATCGGTCGCTGGGCTCCGGACGGTGGTCCTCGCCCTCCCAGTTGTTGCCCGCGCCTGATCCGGCTTCGTTCCAGAGCAGTGAATCGCCTTCCTCCGTGTCGGCGGCCGGCACGGCCTCTGCGGCTTCGCTGGCGCCGTCATCCCAGGTGTCCACCGGGGTTTCATCCTCCGGTGTACCACCGGAGGCCGGATCGGCACGCATGGCATCGAACTCGACCGTGTGCTCGGCAACACCGTCATCGGCTTCTTCCACGTCGAGCATCACGTTCTCGGCGAGGAGCTGTTCCAGTTGCGTATTGAGCTCGGTCACCGGCAGCAGCAACAGGCGGATGGCCTGCTGCAGCTGTGGTGTCATGGTCAGTTGCTGACCGAGTCTCAGTTGTAGAGCCGGCTTCATCATCGTCCCTGAAGTGCCGGCGCTGAAGCCGGCCACGCCTAGAGTTTAAAGCTTTCGCCGAGGTATACCTCCCGGACCTGCTGATTGGCGAGGATGGTATCCGGTGCACCTTCGGCGATCATCGTTCCGTCATTGAGGATATACGCGCGACTGCAAATTCCCAGTGTTTCGCGCACATTATGATCGGTGATGAGAATCCCGATGCCCCTTGCAGCCAGATGCCGGATGATTTGCTGGATATCCAGCACGGAAATGGGGTACACGCCGGCAACCGGATCGACGAGCAGAAAAAACAGGGGCTCCGCCGCGAGCGCGCGGGCGATTTCGACGCGCCGGCGTTCGCCGCCGGACAGGCTGACACCCATGCTGGCGCGCACATGGGTGACATGCAGCTCCTCCAGGAGTTCTTCACACAGGCGTTCCTGGTCGGCCCAGGAAAGTTCGGGTCGCGTCTGCAGTATGGCGAGGATGTTGTCTTCCACCGAGAGCTTCCGGAAAACCGATGCCTCCTGTGGCAGATAACCCAGCCCCAGGCGGGCGCGACGGTGCATGGCCATACCCGTCAGGTCATGGTCATCGAGCAGGATGCGGCCGGCGTCGCAGGGAATGAGGCCCACGATCATGTAGAAGGCCGTGGTCTTGCCGGCGCCGTTGGGTCCGAGCAGGCCGACTATTTCACCGCTGTTGACGCTGAGCGAAATGCCCCGGACCACTTCCCTCTGCTTGAACTTCTTGCGGATCGAGTCCGCCCTGAGGCAACTCGGGGGGCGGCTCATGGCGCCTTTTCCGGAGCCGCCGGGTCCGGCGCTGCCGCATCTTTCTTCGGGGTGAAGCGCATGCGGACCTGCCCGCCATTCTCCCCGTCACCCCGGGCGCCGGCGGTGACGACTTCCCGTTTGAGGTCATAGGCAATGCGATTGCCGGCAATCTCGTTTTTGCCATCGCTCAGGAAGGCGTCGGTGGTCAGCTCGATCGTTCCGGCCGCCAGATCGTAATCCAGCTGCTGCCCGTGACCTTCGGTCGCGACACGGCCGGCGGTGGCTGCCTGGCTGAAGCGGGCGGGCCCGCCCGAGAGGGCGGCGACCAGCAGCCGATTGTTCCGGAACTTCAGTTCCGCACGATCCGCCGTGGCCCGGGTGGGGCCGCTGTCGATGCGTACATTGCCGGTGAAGATCCAGACGCTGTTCTCGAAGTCGGCGGGATCGGCCGTGGCCTCATCGGCCTTGATGACCAGGGTGCCCTGGGTGATGGTCAGTTGCTTGAAGACCAGGCGGTTGTTGCGCCGGTCCAGCTCCGAAAAGCTGGCGTCGAGGTCTATCGGCAGGGTGGCATTGGCCGGCGATGGCACGGGGCTGGTTGGCAGGTCGGCCCGGGTGGCGGCGGTGGTGTCGGGTCCCGGCGCGCCCAGCAGCGAGGCAATCAGCACCCACGGCAGCGCAAGCTTCACCCGGCCCGCGGCAGACTCAAGGCAGGAAGCGTGCACGGACGTCGGCATTGAATTGCAGTCGGTCCTGCTTGAAATAGACACGCATTCCCCTGGCGCGCAGCGTGTCCTGGTTGCGTTCAACCGCGACCGCATGCTCCGTTCTGGCGATATAGGCTTCCGGATCCAGTTCGAGATAGTCGGTGCGGATCACGAGCGGCCCGGTGCTGCGGCTCGCGGCCACCGGCGCCGATGTGGCCACCACATTGCCTTCGAGGGCGATGATATTACGATCCGCCGGCATCTGCCCGTGGTCCGCACGCAGGTTCCATGGCGTTTGTGCGGGTGGCTTGTAGTCCACATTCACGTTTTGCATCGTGATCAGCCCGCCGGCCATCGTCTGTTCGGCATGGGTCGTGGTGACCTGATACAGGATCCGGCCATCGGCCCCGGTGCCGGTCAGGCGGGCCTGTTTGACGTAATAACCGGGACTCAGGCTGGCCGGTCCGGGTTCCGGTTGTGTCGTGGGCCGGCCGCGGAGAACTGCATAAGTGGTGAGCAGTGCAGCGGCTGCGAGCAGCGTCAGTTGCCAGGGATGACGGATCAGTGGCGGCATGGGTGGTCAGCGATGCTGCCGGGCGGCCAGCAGCAGATCACAGACCTCGCGGACGGCGCCGCGGCCACCGGCTGCGCTGGTCACCCAGTCGGCTGCCTGGAGTACGACCGGATGGGCATCGGCAACCGTGATGCCGAGACCGGCCGGGCGCATGAGCTCGAGGTCCGGCACGTCGTCACCCATGCAGGCCACCCGGGCGAGCGGGATGCGCAGTCGCGCGATCAACCCGTTGAAGACCAGCCGTTTGTCGTTGCAGCCCAGATGGACGTCGACGATGCCGAGTTCGGCAAGCCTGGCCGCCGCCGCCGGTGACTGACGGCCGGAGATCACCGCAATGTGAACGCCGCCGGCCCGCAGCAGCTGGAGGCCATAGCCATCGCGGACATGGAATTCCTTCGACTCGCGACCATCGGCGTCATAGCGCAGGCGGCCATCGGTCAGGACACCGTCGACATCGAGCACCAGCAGGTCGCTGCCGGCCGCGGCCTTGTGCACTTCATCCGGACCCATGCAGAAACCCGGCCGCGCTACATCACGCCGGCGCGCAGCAGGTCATGGATGTTGATCGCGCCGATCACCCGCCCGGCACCGTCTTCGATCAGCAGCGCGTTGATCTTGTGTTGTTCGAGAACATGCACGGCCTCGGCCGCCAGGGTGCCGCTGGCGATGGTGCGGCAGTTCACCGTCATCACGTCCCGCATCGAGGTTCGATGCACATCGACCCCGCGATCGAGGACGCGGCGCAGATCGCCGTCGGTGAAGATCCCCGCCAGCCGGTGGTCGCCGGTGATGACCGCGGTCATGCCCAGTCCCTTGCGGGACATTTCCACCAGACCCTTCGCCAGAGGGGTGTCGGGCGTGACCGACGGAATGTCATCGCCCCGATGCATCAGGTCATCGACCTTGAGCAGCAGGCGGCGGCCCAGCGAACCGCCGGGATGAGCCAGCGCAAAGTCCTCGCGGGTGAAGCCGCGATGGTCGAGGAGCGCCACGGCCAGCGCATCGCCCATGGCCAGCGCCGCCGTGGTGCTGGCGGTCGGGGCGAGGTTCAAGGGGCAGGCTTCTTCTTCGACGGTGATATTCAGCGTGACGTCGGCAGCCAGCGCCAGCGTGGACTTCAGGTTGCCGGTCAGTGTGATCAGCGGAATGCCCAGGCGTTTGAGCAGCGGCAGCAAGGTGAGCAATTCGGCGGTTTCGCCGGAATTCGAGATGGCCACCACGATGTCGGTGCGCGTGATCATGCCGAGATCACCGTGGCTGGCCTCGCCTGGATGGACGAAAAATGCCGGCGTCCCGGTGCTCGCAAAGGTTGCCGCCACCTTGCTGGCAATGTGCCCGGATTTGCCCATGCCGGTGACGATGACCCGGCCCGTGCAGGCCAGACACAGCTCGCAGGCCCGGTCGAAGTCGGCATCGAGCCGTGGCACCAGGCTGGTGATTGCCGCTGCTTCAATTTCCAGGACACGACGACCCCGGGGCTTGAAGTCGCGTGGCTCACCCTCCGGGATTGGTCTGGCTGTCACCATGGGTCGGGATTGTAAGTCATCTATAATTCCGCGCCTCGCAGCTTTGAGATCTTCCCCGCGGACATGACCCCACAAGAGATAGAGACCCTGATCCACGCCCATCTGCCCGACACCCGGGCCACGGTGCAGTCCACGGACAATGTGCATTTCGATGCGGTGGTGGTCAGTCCGGCCTTCAGCGGCAAACGGACACTGCAGCGCCACCGGCTGGTCTATGGAGCACTGGGTACGCACATTGGCGGGGATATCCACGCCCTGTCGATCCAGGCCTATACGCCGGAGGAGTGGGCGTCCCGCGAGGCATGAGCCGCGACGGGACTTGAATCCATGGACAAACTGGCAATTACCGGTGGCCGGCCCCTCGAGGGCGAGGTGCGGATTTCAGGGGCCAAGAATGCCGCCCTGCCGATACTTGCGGCTACTTTGCTGGCGGATTCGCCGGTCACCCTGGGCAATATTCCCCACCTGAACGACATCACGACGACCGTCGGGCTGCTGAGCCGCATGGGGGTCAGCATCACGGTGCATGACGGCATGCGCCTGGAGGTTGATACCCGGACGATCCGGGAATTTGCCGCACCCTATGATCTGGTGCGGACCATGCGCGCCTCGATTCTGGTTCTGGGTCCGCTGGTGGGCCGCCATGGGTATGCCGACGTGTCGTTGCCGGGCGGTTGCGCCATCGGCGCCCGACCGGTCGATCTCCATGTGGCCGGGCTGCGAGCCATGGGCGCCCAGGTGGACATCGTCGATGGCTACATCCGCGCCCGCGCCGGCCGGCTGCGCGGCACGCATCTCGTACTCGACAAGGTAACGGTGACCGGTACCGAGAATCTGTTGATGGCCGCCTGCCTCGCCGAGGGCGAAACCGTGATCGACAATGCGGCGCTGGAGCCGGAAGTGCTGGATCTGGCGAATTTCCTGATCACCCTGGGTGCCCGCATCGAAGGCGCCGGCACCAACCGGATTGTCATCCAGGGCGTCGAGCGCCTGCGTGGCGGTGAATATCAGGTGCAGCCGGATCGCATCGAGACCGGCACGTTTCTGGTGGCGGCCGCGATCACGGGGGGGCACATCCGTGTGCGCCGCACCTGTCCGGAAGATCTGGAAGCGTGGCTGGCCAAGCTTCGCGCCGCCGGGGCGCTGGTGCACACCGGGCCCGACTGGATCGAGCTCGACATGCGCGGGCGGCGCCTGAAAGCCGTCGATATCAGTACCGATCCGTACCCCGCCTTCCCGACGGACATGCAGGCCCAGTTCATGGCGCTGAATGCGGTGGCCGAGGGCGTCGGCACCATCGTCGAGAATGTCTTCGAAAACCGCTTCATGCATGCGCAGGAACTGCAGCGGATGGGCGCGAACATCCGGATTGAAGGCCACACCGCCATCGTGCAGGGAGTGCGCAGCCTCAAGGCCGCCCCGGTGATGGCCACGGATCTGCGGGCATCCGCCAGTCTGGTCATTGCCGGTCTCGCTGCCGAGGGCGAGACCATCGTGGACCGGATCTACCACATCGACAGGGGCTACGAGTGCATCGAGGAAAAGCTGCAACAGCTGGGCGCCATCATCCGGCGGCGTGTGTAGATCCCGCCGGCCCGCCGGCAGGCAAGCGCCCGGGTAGGCAATCGTGCAGGCCCGCGTGTATACTTTTGCGGCTTTTTGCCGCGTCATAATCAACAGCCGACATGCCGGACCGGACAGCACGAACGGGCAGCCGGCCACCAGGGAATTTCCAGAGGATCAGCTCGATGAGCGAAGAGGCGTCTGCAAGCCGTCGTCACTTTCTGGCCGTCGCCACCACCGTGACCGGTGTCGTGGGGCTGGCATTCACGGCCGCGCCGTTCATCGCGTCGTTCAAGCCCAGCGCCCGGGCCCAGGCACTGGGTGCGCCGGTGTCGATCGATGTCAGCAAACTCGACGAGGGGGCCATGGTCCGCGTGGTCTGGCGCGGCCAGCCCGTCTGGGTTCTGCACCGCAGCCCGGGAATGCTCGAGCGGCTGGGCAAGGAGCAGGTCGGCCTGAAGGATCCGGACTCGGACAGCTCCATCCAGCCGGATTACGCCAAGAACGCCACACGGGCGCTGCAGCCGGATTATCTCGTCGTCATCGCCACCTGCACGCACCTCGGCTGCATTCCCATCGCACGTTTCGACGTGGCGCCGGCTGACCTTGGCCCGGACTGGGTGGGCGGGTTCTACTGCCCCTGCCACGGCTCGCGTTTCGACCTGGCGGCCCGGGTGATGGACGGCTCGCCGGCACCCACCAACCTGACCGTTCCGCCCTATCGCTTCGTGGGCGACAACCTGATCATCGTGGGTGAGGACACGGGGGCGAAGGCATGAGTACCGCACGCACACAGGCGGCCAACGCCGGCACGCTCCGGTCCACCAGCCGGGGAGCCCGCTTCATCGAGTGGATCGACGAACGCTTCCCGCTGACGGCGATGATGAAGGAGCACGTCACCGAGTATTACGCCGCCAAGAGTTTCAATGCCTGGTACGTCTTCGGCGTGCTGGCGCTGGTGGTTCTGATCCTGCAGATCTTCACCGGCATTTTCCTGACGATGAACTACAAGCCGTCCGCCGACGATGCCTTTGCCTCCGTCGAATACATCATGCGGGACGTGGAGTGGGGCTGGCTGATCCGCTACATGCATTCAACCGGCGCATCGCTGTTTTTCGTCGTCGTCTACCTGCACATGTTCCGCGCCCTGATGTACGGGTCCTACAAGACCCCGCGGGAACTGTTGTGGGTGGTCGGCATGCTGATTTACCTGGCGCTGATGGCCGAGGCCTTCATGGGCTACCTGCTGCCGTGGGGCCAGATGTCCTACTGGGGCGCCCAGGTCATCGTCTCGCTGTTCGGCGCGATCCCGGTGATCGGCGACGGCCTCATGGAGTGGATTCGCGGCGACTACTTCATTTCCGACATCACGCTGAACCGCTTCTTCGCCCTGCACGTGGTCGCGGTCCCGCTGGCGCTGCTCCTGCTGGTGGTCGTCCACATCCTGGCGCTGCACACGACCGGCTCGCTGAATCCGGACGGCATCGAAATCAAGGAAAAGAAGGGTCCGGACGGCATTCCCCTGGATGGTGTGGCCTTTCACCCGTATCACACCTCGAAGGACCTGGTGGCCATCATCATCTTTGCCATCGTGTTCGCCGCGGTGGTGTTTTTCGCGCCGGAAATGGGTGGCTTCTTCCTGGAGCATGCCAACTTCGAGCCGGCCAACATGCTGAAGACGCCGGAACACATCGCGCCGGTCTGGTATTTCACGCCGTTCTACGCAATCCTGCGTTCGGTACCCAGCAAGGGCTGGGGCGCCTTCCTGATGTTTCTGTCGATCGCGCTGCTGTTTTTCCTGCCGTGGCTGGACCGCTGCAAGGTCAAGTCGATCCGCTATCGCGGCTGGCAGTACAAGGTGGCCCTCGGCGTGTTCACGGTCAGCTTCATCGCCCTCGGCTACCTTGGCCTGCAGCCGGCAACCGAGAAGGCGTATGTCTATGCGGCACAGTTCTTCGGGATTCTGTACTTCGGCTTTTTCCTGCTGATGCCCCTGTATACATCACGGGAACGGACCAAACCGGTCCCGGAACGCGTCGTTTACCATGGGCATGAGTAGGTTTCACATGGACAGGCAATCAAGCAACCATCCACCTGCCGCCCGGCCCACCGCCCGGCTCGGCACGAAGATCACCGGGCTGGTCGTTGCCGGCATTCTGGCCGTGTCCGGTCTCATGCCGGTCTCGGCGGCCGAAGGCACGGCGGGACCGCTGGCGCGGGCAAACAACGATGTGTCGAACATCGCCTCACTCCAGCGTGGCGTGCGGAATTTCGTCAATTATTGCCAGGGCTGCCACTCGGCAAAGTACGTGCGCTACAACCAGCTCGTGCGCGATCTCGGCATCAGTGAGGAGCAGGTCATCAAGAGCCTGATGTTCACGGCCGCCAAGCCCACCGAGACCATGGATATCGCGATGCGCACTGCCGACGGCCAGCGCTGGTTCGGCCAGGCGCCGCCTGATCTGTCCCTGATGGCGCGGGCCAAGGGCGTTGACTACATCTACAATTTCCTGCGCAGTTTTTATCTGGATCCGTCACGACCCACCGGCGTCAACAACCCGCTGCTGCCGAGCACCAGCATGCCGCATGCACTGTGGGAGCTGCAGGGCCTGCAGAAAGCCACCTTCGAGGACGTCCACCACAACGGCACCCAGCAGGAAGTGTTGACCGGGTTCGAGCTCGTTTCCCCCGGCAGCCTGTCGCCGGAGAAATACGACGAATTCGTCCGCGACACGGTCAATTTCCTTGCCTACATCGGCGAACCCATGAAGCTTGAACGGCAGCGGCTCGGCATTCTGGTCGTGGCTTTCCTGCTGGTATTCGGTTTGTTCGCCTATCTCCTGAAGCTCGAAATCTGGAAGGACGTCAAGTAGATGTCCGACGACTGGAACAGTTTTGGCAGTGGCCCGGCCCGACGGGCCGCGATGACCCTCTACTCGAACCCGACCGCGCTGCAAAGCCATCGGGCCCGCATCGTGCTGGCCGAGAAGGGCATCATCATCGACATCGTCCCGGTCGAGGGCGATACGCTGCCGGAAGACCTGCAGGACCTCAACCCGTACAACAGCACGCCGACGCTGCTGGATCGCGACCTGGTCCTGTATGACTCACGGGTGATCATGGAGTACCTCGATGAGCGCTTTCCGCACCCGCCGCTGATGCCGGTGGATCCGGTCAGCCGGGCGCAGGTCAGGCTGGCGCTGTTCCGGGTGGAGAAGGACTGGTACACGATGGCGGCCGAGTGCGACCCGCAGGCGGACCGCAAGCCGAATGCCCAGGCCCGCAAGCAGCTCAAGGAAAGCCTGCTCTCCAGTGCCGATGTGTTTGCGGTCAAGCGCTTTTTCCTGAGTGATGAATTTTCCCTGGTGGACGCCAGCGTCGCGGCGCTCTTGTGGCGCCTGCCGGTTTACGGCATCGAGTTGACCGGCACCGCCGCCCAGCCCATCCGCCGCTACATGGACGCCATCTTTGCCCGTCGCTCGTTCCGCGACAGTCTGACCGAGGCCGAGCTGGAGATGAGACAGTAGCCGCGCCCAAACGGCCCTATCTGCTCCGGGCCCTGCACCAATGGATGATCGACAACAACCAGACTCCGCATCTGGTGGTCGACGCCAACCAGCCCGATGTGGCCGTGCCTGATCAGCATGTCGAAGACGGCAAGATCATCCTCAACGTCAGTTACTCCGCCACCCGCAATCTGGATCTCGGCAACGACGCCATCAGCTTCGAGGCCCGCTTTGGCGGCGTGCCCCGCCTCGTGTATGTCCCGCTCAAGGCGGTGCTGGGCATCTATGCCCGCGAGACGGGCGAGGGGCTGGTGTTTCCGGTGGATGAATACGAGGCACCGGCAGCTGCCGATGCTGCCGTGACCCCCGCGGACCCGAAGAACGCCGACAGCCCGCCAGCCGACAAGCCGCCACCGCCGGCGGGGCGGCCGTCGCTGAAGATCGTCAAGTAACGAAGGCAACGTACTTCGTGGCCAGCGGCATCGCGGCTGGATGTATGCGACATCACTTCGCCGCCGCGGCATCCCGGCTGGGTATGCCTTCACCTGCGGTACGGTTGCCCGCTCATCGGTGAAGGCATACCCAGCCACGCTGCCGCTGTGTCGGAGCCATGAAATGTGCAAGCCGCGCTGATGCAGACTCGCGATCCATCGGCAAGTCAGCGCCGATCCACGGCTTGTTCCTGCAGCCAGATCTTGATCAGCGACTGGTATGACACATCGCGTACATTGGCGATCTGCCGAATGCTGTCCAGCAGATGCTTCGGCAAGCGCAATGAAATGGCCATCCGTGGATGGCTTGAGCCTGGCCAACTGCACGCGCTGGGCTGCGGACCACTCCACATACTCCGTACTGTCGTGACTGGCCTAGAAGGCTCGTTCGGCTGCCTCTGACTTGAATTTAGGTGGCGTCTTCAGCTTGTGTTTCATAGATGGCTCCTTCCTTGCGGTTCATCGGACGTGCGGAGATGACGGGATCAACGTACCGTCGGCCGGCAGCGTAAAGGTCACATGCATCATCTTTCCCAAAAGAGTCACTCCGAGTGCATGAAAGCGAGGCTCTGCACTACTGTGTCGCGCATCGGGCACAACCAACAGCTTCGGATCGAAAAATACCTGTTCTGCCGTCTCAACCCAAATGTTCGCTGGTATGAGCCCATCCGCTGTGTGGCCCGAGATACCCCGACGGGCAACCTTGTCCACCTGTCGGGGCCGCGGAGTTCCCTTGCGAGTGGGCGCCAAATGGGTCAAGAATTGCCCCGAACATGATCAGCCGATCTCTTGTCGCCGTACTCGGTGCCCTGCTCGTTGCGAGCGCGGTGTCAGCATTCGATCTCGATTCCCTGACCGCCAAGGCAGAGCAAGGGGATGCATCGGCCCAATACGAACTGGCGATGGCGTACGACGCGGGCCGGGGAGTGCAAAGGGATCTCTCGAAGGTTGCGCATTGGTGCGCAAAGGCGGCGGAACAAGGCCAAGCCGCTGCCCAGAATTGCATTGGATCCTTGTACCAGTTCGGCGATGGCGTGCCGCAAGACGACGCGGCTGCGATGTCCTGGTATGAGAAGGCAGTAGCCCAGGACTACGGTGAGGCCTACACAAACTTGGGTTACATATACGACCTCGGGAAAGGCGTTGCTCAGGACCGAGCGCGTGCCGTTGGCCTCTATCTGAAGGGCGCAGAGAAAGGTAGCGTGAACGCCATGCTCAACGTTGGTGTTTCGTATTGGAACGGTGCTGGAGTGGCCGTGGATCGGGTTGAAGCCTTCAAGTGGCTGGACCTTGCGCGCTTCTATACGCAACGCTCGGACAACATGCAGCTCAAGTGGCGCGTTCGAGGCGCTCTCGATGAGTTGCAGAAGGAAATGAGCAAGGCGGAGATCCGGGCGGGGAAGCAACGCTCAAAGGAGTGGGATGCGGGTCATCGGGCACGATAAGATCAAACCAACCGGCTAAGACTATCCCGCGCTATGCGGCTACCTGCTCATACGAAAAGTCCGGAACGCGATCAGGAGCGTGTCGGTCTCGGCGAAATAGCGAACCTTCATGGCCTGAACCTACGGTCAAAGAATGCGTTGTGGGCGGTCTCGCCGTACTCCAACAGGGTAACCCGAAGATATCGGCAGATACGTTTGGCGAAGATTGCGGTCTTTGGCAAATCGATACTCCCCCAGCCGTTGTACACTCGGTGCGGTTCGGGCGATGGGAGATGAGCGAGAGTGAGAACGCAGCCAGCCACCCATCATCGCGACGCGTTCAGCTACCGGGACGACCCATCGGTACCCGATTTTTCCGATGACCGTCCCATCATCATCTTCGACGGATATTGCGTACTCTGTTCAGGCTTTGCCAGATTCGTGACCCGGCACGACCGTCGAGCAGTGCTCCGACTGATGGCGGTGCAGACGCCGCTTGGGCGGGCGTTGTTCCGGCACTTTGATCTGGACCCAATAAATTTCGAGACCAATGTCCTGCTCGAGAATGGCCGCGCATGGTTCAAGTCGGCTGGCACGGTCCGCATGTTCGAGCACCTGGGGTTGCCTTGGTCCACAGCCAAGGTACTGCGAGTAGTTCCCCCGTCGGTCCTGGACAGGCTGTATGACGTTGTAGCCAGGAACCGCCTGCGCTGGTTCGGCACGCAGTCGGAGTGCTTCCTCGCCGATCCGGCCCATCACGATCGTTTTCTGCAATGAACCGGGCAGTCCGTGTGCTGATTGTCGGGGGCTATGGCATTTTCGGCGGTCGGCTGGTCGAACTGCTGGAAGACGATGCCCGGCTGACTCTAATGGTGGCAGGGCGTTCGTTATCGCGGGCGCGCGATTATTGTGCCGGCCGCCGAGCGGCCGTTGCCCGGCTCGTACCCGTACTGTTCGACCGCACCAGCAGCGATGCCAGCCAATTGCAGGAGCTCCAGCCGACTCTTGTGGTCGATGCCAGTGGGCCATTTCAAGACTATGGCAGTGACCGGTATCGTCTGATTGAGAACTGCATCGCCAGCGGGGTGCACTATCTGGATCTGGCGGATGGATCCGGATTCGTGGTTGGCGTCGCGCAGTTTGACGCTGCGGCGCGCAAGGCTGGCGTCTACGTCCTGTCGGGCGTGTCCAGCTTTCCGGTGCTGACGGCTGCGGTCATCCGCCGATTGTCGGTCGGCATGGCAGAGGTTGAATTCATTCGGGGTGGCATTGCGCCGTCGCCGTATGCGGTTGTCGGCTTGAATGTCATTCGTGCAATTGCCAGTTATGCCGGACAAGCCATTGCGCTCAAGCGGCACGGCGAAACAACAACGGGTCATCCCTTCACGGAATACACACGATTCGTGGTTGCAGTGCCCGGGCGGATTCCGCTGGAGAGCAGGCGCTTCTCGCTGGTCGATGTGCCGGACTTGACCGTACTGGCTGCGTCCTGGCCCAACACGAGTGATGTGTGGATGGGTGCCGCGCCGGTACCCGCTGCCTTGCATTGGACATTGACGGCATTTGCGTGGTTGGTGCGTATCCGCCTACTGCCGGCGCTTTCGTGGATGGCCAGACTGATGCACGCGGTAACGAACCATGTTCGTTGGGGCGAACATCGCGGTGGCATGTTTGTCGAGGTCAGGGGTGCAAGCACCACGGGAAGCCCCATTGTTCGCGAATGGCATTTGCTCGCTGAGGGAGACGATGGGCCACTGATTCCGTGCATGGCCATGGAGGCAATCATCAGGGGGGTGCTGGAGGGTCAGTCACCGCCTCCTGGCGCTCGAATGGCTATCTCGGACGTCGACTTGTCTGCCTATGAGACGTCATTTGCCCGGCGGACGATTTTCACGGGCGTACGTGAACACGTGTCCGAAAAGCGGAGTCCCCTGTACCAGCATGTACTGGGCGAATCCTGGAATCAGTTGTCGCCCGAAATCCGCCAACTGCACTCGGTAGAGGCCGAGGTGAAATATGGTGGCCGGTGTACGGTTGAACGTGGCCGGCATCCGCTCTCGTCCCTTCTTGCCGCAATCATTGGTTTTCCACGGGCCGGCAACAATCAGGACATCACCGTGACGCTGACGAGTGATGGAAAGGGTGGGGAGCGCTGGGTACGATCAACTGGCAGCTGCACCTTCTCGAGCATGCAGCGTGAAGGTCCTGGAAGAGCCAAATGGCTCATACGCGAGGCCTTTGGCCCGATATTTGTCGATATGGCGCTGGTTGTCGAGAACAAGAACCTGCGATACATCGTTCGGCGCTGGGGTCTGTTTGGAGTCATGTTGCCACTGGCATTGGGTCCTCGCTCCAGTGCGATTGAAACAGTGGAGGAGGGCCAGTTCTGTTTCGATGTCCAAATCAGCCATCCCTTCACAGGACTGATAGTGCGCTACCGTGGCCTGCTGAAGCCGCGGCCAGCAGAGGCTGGATCAACACGGCGTCCGAATGAACAATCCGGCGTTGGTGCGACAGGCCGTACCTGAGAGGATGCGATACATGAGTCCGGCGCGAATCGCGACCTTGCTGGCAATCGCCATGGTGGCGACCGCGTGCTCACCCCTGCCTGGCACTAGCAACGACGCAGCCTACGCCAGCAGCCGATCCCGCTTTCCCGTGATCGCCCTCGAAGCAGATCCGAAAACCTCGGACTCCGATGTGATCCTGCCGACCGGTTGGGATATCCGTGACATCACCTTTCATGGTTTCAACGATGATCTGGTCATCGCGTATCACGGCGACGGGGGCGCGTGGCTGGAGGCCGATCAACGCGATCCACGGCAGACGCAGGCCCTGGCAGCGATCGCGCTGGCCACTCATCCGACGGGGAAGGACATCGGCTTGTCGATCGACCTGCCGGTTGCCGTACTCGTCAACTGGTATCGGGGCGAGTTTGGCAGCCACTTCACGCGCATTCTCGGCAAGGAAGATGGCCGGCGAGCCTTCATCAACCTAAAGCCAGCGGTGTCGATGGGCAGGCTGTTCCAGGGCACTGGTGGTCGCGATGCGCTGCAGGGGTCAGCGCATGACGACACGCTGGTGGGTGGCGAAGCGGGAGACCTGCTGTTGGGCGGCCCGGGCGATGACACCTATCGCGTTACTGCGCACGATGGCATGGATACCATCCTCGACGAGTCGGGTGAAGACACCGTGGAGTTTGCGCCGGGGATAGTGCTCGGCGATCTGGCCCTGCGTCGGGACGAGCGATCACTGTCCATCGAGATCCGCGGGAAGGACGCCAATACCTATCTGGTGATTGGTGCGGTGAAAGACGCCAATATTGGTGTGGAAAGCTTCCGGTTTGCGGACGGAGCGGTGCTGGGCATCGATGAGCTGGTGGCGCGCGTGTCGAACGAGGCACCTGCCGCGCAGGATTACATTGCAGAGCTTCGCCGGCGGACCACTGTCGCCGTCTCCGGCGATACCGGCACGGGTAACCTGCAGGCTGCCGTGCTGGCGGCGGTCCTTGCCAATGCTCCGACTTCCCTTTGCGTGACACCGGGAACGCGGCTGCAGCCGGTTGAACGGACGATCAAGCCGGGGTTGTGGGAGCCGGCGACCGTCTCGATCGTGTTTCGCAATGCCGACACAACAGTCGTGAACCCCGGCGAGGATCTGCGGCAGTACGAGGTTCTGGCAGCCGTTGGCTTGATGACGGACACGGAAGTGCCAGCGGCGGACGGCCAGCCGGCAGGCGTGCGGTACGGCCTCACCTGGGAGGGTTGGGGCAGCGTCAACCGGGAACTCTGCTTCCACTATGCCAACCGCACGATACTTAAGGTGTCCACTTACCGACCCCTCGGCCAGAAGCTCGATAACCTGGACCTGTATGCGGTGGAGCTGACCATTGGTGTCGCCGATGTGGAGCCATGGGTGAAACAACCCGTTGTGCTCGACGCATTTCCCGAAATTGCGAAGCAACTGGCCGGTGTCCCCGTACAAGTCATGGTGGCCAAGGACGGTGAAACGTGGATACCGGTCTGGAGTGGCCGAACACGTCCCGAAGCGCTCAAGGCAATTCCGGTAGCTCCGCCAACTTCCGCAGAAATCCGGATGGCCCGGGATGCCAGAGGTGACTTGCCGGAATGGACCAAACCGCTGTGTGCCGATCTGCCGATGTTGCTGGAGGCGCGCGTCGACCCGCCAGGTGCAGAATATGAAACCGCTGCCACGATTCCTTTCAATCAGCAGGGTGACTATCTCCGGCAGTTGCAGGCCAACCAGGAGTCCCTCGATATCCTGGCCCGTTTCGGCGTGACCCGCCGCTACAATGATCTGCACACCTACCCGGACGGCAAAGCCAGGTCGCGACTGGTTTACTCCGTGGGAGCGCCTTATTCCGTGGCGCGCAATTTCGTGGGTTCCGGATGCCTCCTCGAGGGTGACTCCGAGTTCGAACTGCTGGCCATTCGCCAGATCGATCAGGGCCGGTTTGCCATCAAGGGTCGTTGGACCGCCAAGCCCTGGTATGACTGGGTGGAGACGCCGGAATTTGGGCGCATCTTCCCCAAAGTCACGCCACAACTTGGGGATGGTGCGGCCGTCAGCGGCAACCTGATGAAAGCAGGCGGCCACTGGCAATGGGGCTACTGATCACCAGCACACATTTTCCAGCCGGAAACTCTTTATGATGCGTTGCACCTACGCTTTGACAAGAGGTTGGCACACATGGTCACTCTGGTGTTCTTTGCGGCGCTGGCAGCGATTGCCGGCATTGTCCTTGCCATCGAAGGCAACCGGGAACCAAGCGCACGGCTGAATCGCCCGATCGGGCTTATCACCTGGCTAACCAGCGGCAACTGGCCGGCAAAGGTCGGTGGCGCACTCGTCATCGTCGGCGTGGGAGCGCTCCTGCGTTATGCCTTGATCAATATCGATGTGCCACCCGAGGCAAAAATCATCGGGGGCATCGTGATAGCTCTTGGGCTTGGCTTCGGCTCGATGGCGGTGGGCAGACAGGGCGGCGCGCGTGCCGTTTCCCTGGCGCTGGGTGGTGCTGCCTTTGGCGTCGCGTACCTGACGGCATACAGCGCCTTCGCGATCTTTGATTACGTTCCGGACTCGACAGGCCTGGCGCTTCTGGGGCTGACGTCGATCGCCGCGGCAGTGTTCGCAATCACGCGAAGCGCGCTGTCACTGGCTGTGCTGTCGATGGTGGGCGCGTATCTGGCGCCGGCCTTTGCCATCTCCGATCCGGGTCCGGCCGTGCTCTACGGGTATTACATCGGCGCGAGTCTGCTGACGCTGGTAATGGTGCTGGCCCGCGGGTGGCGCCCGCTCATCCATATGAGCTTCGTTTTCACGCTGGCTGGCGGTGTGTTCTTCGGATGGACCGCCAAATATTACACAGCGTCTCACGCGGATGTGATGTTGCCGGCATTGCTGATCCTGGCAGCCATCCATGTCGCGATGCCCATAGTCGAGCGAAGCAAGACACGGGCGGACTGGGTTGAGCGGCTCGACCTCGTGTACATGATTGCGCTGCCGACGGTCGCCGCGCTGCTTGCCATCGCGATCTCGCCCAGCCGCGTCGAGTTCTCCACCGCGCTGGCTCTGCTTGGCATCACCTGGATATTCGCCGCCGTCAGCCTGCGGTTGCTCGGTCGTGCCGGGGCGGCAGCGCATGCGGTGATTGCGATCGTGCTGATGGGTCTTGGGATTGCAGCCCGATTCGGCAATTTGCCCTGGGAACTCATCGGCCTCGCATTTGCGGTTGGCATGCTGGCGGTCGCCGCCTGGCGTACGCCTCTTGGCCAGTTGCACAGCAATCTCGGCGGCCTGGTTGTTCTTTTTGGCGCGATCCACATCCTGAGTTCGCAATCGTCGATCGTGGAGGGGTCCGCGTTTCTCAATGGCGTGTTCTTCGAACGGATCGTGGGCGCGGCACTGCTGATTGCCGCCGGGGTCATCTGCCGACGGATCCGGCAGACACTGGACACACTGCTGCTGGCGGTGGGCATCGGTTGGGGATTGATCGCGATCGGTGTCGAGCTGGTCCGGCTCGATCTGGCGGGACTCCCGCTGATTCTGCACTGGGTACTGCTGCTCGTGGCGGCCAGCCTTTGGATTCCTGGCCGCCGGGTTCTGGTCGCGGATTCGATGATCAAGGCGCTGGCGATTTTCATTGTTGCCACCGGTGCCTGGGCTGCGACTTCGGCCGGTATCAACGTGTCGTGGATCATGTTATTTCTGGCGCCGCTCCTGCTGGTGGGTGTTGCGGTTCGCCCGCGATATCTGGAGGATGATTCCAGCGATGAGCGGCTTACGGCCGCGCTATTGGCACCGGTGGCTGCCGCCATCTGGGGCGGCCATGTGGGCTCCCTGGCGGGCCATGCTGTCATCCCGTTTGCATTGAACTGCGCCGCAGTCGCCGGGCTCCTGGCTCTCGTTGCGGGTCGTGTGGCGCGTGATCATCGGGGAGAATGGCTCGAAAGTGCCGTCGATGTGCTTGGCGCGGCGTTCGCCGCCGTGCTGGCCGGTTGTACCCTGCTCTACATCTCGCGCAGTCCCTGGGCAATTTCGCTTGAGGTTCTGTCCCTCGTCGGGCTGGTCAGCGTGACCTGGGTCCGGCACAGCCAGCAGCGGCTGACGGACCTGTCCGTCGCGGCATGCATTGTCGGGCTGGCTCTGTTGTTGCAGGCCAATCTGGTGCGCGTGTTGAGCAGCGCCGACTCCCTGAGCATCTTCGATGTGCTTGACCTCCGCTGGCCGGCAGTCGTGTCGTTGCTGTGGGCCGTGTTGGGCGGCGTGCTCACGGTCTGGTCGAGAAAGGTGGCTTCACGCACGCTCTGGGTGACGGGCGCCACGCTGCTGGTGGGCGCGGCGGTGAAAGTGCTGCTGCTCGACTTCGGCTCGCTTGGCCAGCTTGCCAACATCCTCGCCGTGATCGCCGCGGGCGGTGTGTTCCTGCTGGTGGGGTGGCTGGCTCCGATGCCGCCGAAAATGGAGAAGCCGGCGAGTGCGGCCAGGAACAACGACCATCGCCGCGGTCAGCGCAGGACGGGGTGGACGTTCGGCGCGCTGGTGGCGATAGCTGCTTTTCTGTATGTCTATCGGGATGATGCCGGCGATCTGGTCCGCGTCACACAGGAGTCGGTACCAGCGTCGGCACTGGAATCGATCCCACCCGAGCCCGATGCCATGGTATCGCCGCTGGCCCAGCCCGAAGCGACCGGCGAAGGCCCGGCTGCCGATCCACCGGCAAGCGACGCCGTTGCTGTTGTGGAGACTGAAGGTGCTCTGCCTCCAGCTGCCGAAGTTGTGCCCGTAGCGCCGGCAAGAGCCGCACCCTCGGAACCAAGACGCTGGGTGCCGCCACCGACCGTCGATGCCAACGGCGTGCGCACCTACACGCAGTATTCCTACCCGCAAGCCAACGAGGCTGAGGCACCACAGGTGGCCGCGTTATCGGATGCGATGGACGTCGACCAACTTCTGCGTCTCGGTGTGCTGCGGAGGGCAACCCCGCGTGATGTTGAAGCGTGGATTGCAGCAAGCGGAGTCACCGACCGTGAGTCGCTGCATCTGGACATGCTGGACCCGTCGACCGGCAATCAGTATGTATTCCGCACGTATGTGGTCACGCGCGAGATGACATTCCCGGAGGGGCTCTACGGCGCGAATTCAGCAACATTCATCGTGCCGCGCAATGTGCCGCGGCCGTATGGCAATCCCGGGCACTCAACCGTTCTGGAAATGAGGCGCTGAGGGTATTGAGGTGGATCGACGCGCGCACTCCGTAGCCCGCGGCATCCCGGCGGGAAATCTTGTCCGCCTGCGGTGAGTACA
>CAYLKO010000026.1:30654-32828 GCA_964384525.1 uncultured Chromatiaceae bacterium | reverse complement strand
GATCAGTCACGGCACGGTAGCCTGGCGACGTTTGGGCACCGGACAAGGGCAAAGTCGGCATGACGGAGCGATCCAGGATGAAGCGCTGGCCCGCCGGACTGTGGATGCTGGCAGTCCCGGTGCTGCTGGCCGGCTGCAGCAGCCTGCCGCAACGTGCCGGCTCCATCCCCGACCAGACCGCCGTCATCAGCAACGCCCCCAGCCCTTCCGACCCCAACCAGACACCTGACACACGCCAGCCGCCTGACCCCACGCGAACCCAGGCAGTCTTCACCGCCATCCAGATGGTCGGCGTGCCCTACGAGTGGGGTGGCGCCACACCAAAGGGCTTTGATTGCAGCGGCCTCGTGCAGTTTGCCTATGCCCGTGCCGGCCGCCCGCTGCCCCGCACGGCCGAGGCACAGATGAATGCCGTCATGCCGCTGACGCTGGAGAAGGCCCAGGCGGGCGACCTGCTGTTCTTCAGGCAGGGCAATCGCACCTCGCATGTCGCGATCTACCTGGGCGATGGCCGCTTCGTGCACGCCCCCAGTTCCGGTCATGAAGTGTCGATCGACAGTTTCGACAACAGCTACTGGCGCACGCACTTTGCCCGCGCCGGCCGGGTGCCCGCATCCTGAGCGGCTCCTGACCAGCTCCGACTGGCTCCGACTGATGCTGACCCGCCGCGGGCTCTACCGCAGCGACAGCACCAGGTTCCCGATCGCGAGCGCGAGCAGCAAGGTCCAGGTCATCACGGCGCCCGCAAAGCGGCCACTGCTGGTGCCGGAGCTGCCGGTCAGCCCGATCACGTGCGCCAGACGCGCCACGACGAGCCAGACACCCGCCGCATGCACGGCCCAGAAGGCGCCGCCGCCCGCCTCGTAGAACACGAGCAGCAACAGGGCCAGTGGCACGTACTCGGCAAAATTGCCGTGGATCCGCACCGCCCGCTCGAGCTCGACGTGCTGGCTGGTGCCGTTGCCGGAACCCAGCCCCACCTTCAAGCGCATCCTGCACCGGGCAACCCGGTAGCTCAGCACGACGTACAAAATCGCCAGCACGCTGGCATAGATCGCGGTCACTGCAACAGGCATGGGTTTCTCCTAGGTTCCGGACAGGTGGTTCCGATACTGCTCCCGCAACTGCAGCTTGCTGACTTTTCCCGTGGCCGTGTGCGGCAACCCGGCAACGAAGAGCACATCGTCGGGAACCAACCAGCTGGCCACCCGGGCGGCCAGAAAGGCCAGCAGTTCTTCCCGGGTAACCGACGCGCCCGGCTTCAGCACGGCGATGAGCAGGGGACGTTCGGACCATCGGGGATGGCTGACACCGATCACCGCGGCCTCGGCAATGGCCGGATGGCCGACGGCGTGATTCTCGAGTTCGATTGAACTGATCCATTCGCCACCGGACTTGATGACGTCCTTGGTGCGGTCGGTGATCTGCATGAAACCATCCGGATCGATCGTGGCCACATCGCCGGTCACGAACCAGCCATCCGCGGTATGCGCCTCGCTGGTGGCAAGGCCGTAGTAGCTGCTGGCGACGAATGGTCCACGCACCTCGAGATTGCCGCTGGTCCGGCCATCCCACGGCACGAGCTGGCCCGTATCGCTCTTCAGGCGCAGCTCCACGCCGAACACCGCCCGCCCCTGCCTGGCCTCCTGCTGCAACCGCCGCGCCTGCCGTGCTTCGGGCGTGTCGTGGCCTGCCATCGGCTTGGGTGCATTGAAGGTGCCGAGGGGCGACGTCTCGGTCATGCCCCAGGCATGATGGGTTTCCACCCCGTGGCGCTCGCGGAACTGCCCGATGATGGATGGCGGGCAGGCGGCCCCGCCGACCAGCGTGCGCTTGAGGCTCGGCAAGGTGGTGCCCGTGCTGGCCAGATACTGCAGGAGCGCCAGCCAGACGGTGGGCACACCCAGCGCCATGGTTACCTGCTCCTGGTTGATCAGCTCGCAGAGCGTGGCCGGATCCCCGGCCGCCCGCCCCGGCAGCACCAGCTTGGCGCCCACCATCGACGCCAGGAAGGGAACGCCCCAGGCATTGACATGAAACATCGGCACGACCGGCAGCAGGGTGTCCACGGCGCGCACGCCCATGACATCGGCACCGGCTGCCGCCATGGCATGCAGGATCGTCGAGCGGTGGCTGTAGAGCACGCCCTTGGGGTTGCCGGTGGTGCCCGAGGT
>CAYLKO010000026.1:0-30644 GCA_964384525.1 uncultured Chromatiaceae bacterium | reverse complement strand
AGAGTTAACTGGCTAGTCGCGCATCGAACTCGGGCCAGGCAAAGGCCGGCTCTTCGGCTGCCAGCAGCGTTTCGTAGCAGCCGGCGTTCGCCAGCAGGCCGGATGCGGCCGGTGGTGGCATGTGTTGCGCACCGGTCATGAACACGATGGCAGTCACCTGCGTCAGCAGCGGCGCGACCTTGGCCAGCAGGGGCGCGAATTCGGGCGCGGCAAACAGCACCGTGGCGCCGCCGTCATTGATGATCCAGGCAATCTGCTCGGGCGTCAGCCGCGGGTTGACCGTGTGCAACACGAGCCCGGAGCAGGACACGGCGAAATACAGCTCGAAATGCCGGAAGTCATTCCAGCCGAGCGTGGCGATGCGGGCCGACGCCGGCAGCTGCCATCGGGCCAGCGCATTGGCCAGCCGGGCGGCACGGGCAAAAGCCTCGCGGTAGCTTTCGCGATGCCGGGGATGGTCGGCCGTGATCGAGACCAGCTCCCGATCCCCGTGATGCGCGGCTGCATGGCGCAGGAGCCCCGTGATGGTGAGGGGAACATCCATCATCAAACCGTCCATCACTGGCACTCCTCGATGTAGTCGGCGAGCGCCGGCCATTCCGCCGCACTGATATCAGGATTGAAAAACCCGAAGTGGCCGATGCGCCGGCCGGTGGCGCCATGTACACCCAGGTTGACGAATTCCCGCCGGGCCTCGGGAAACCAGTCGTGCCAGGCCCGGGCGGCATCTTCGGTCGCCAGCCAGTCCTCTTCGATGAAATAGGTGCGCAGCGGACAATCGACCTCGGTGTAGTACTGCGGCTGTGGCCCCACGCGTGCACTGCGCACATAGTCCGGGTCGCGCCCCCACCGTGCCCACTGACGGGCAACCCCAGCCGGCACATCCAGTCCCAAGCCGAAGCGGGATGCCGGAAACCAGCTCGAGGTGGCGGTCAATACCGGAATAGCCGCGTACCAGAAGACCAGCAGCTTGAAGCGCTCGATGCCGTGCCAGAGTCGCCAGTAACCGGACTGGCAGGCCACCCCCACCAGAGCCGAGACTTCCAGGATCCGCGGGGTAATGCCGAGGATCTGGCCGCCCACTGAATGCCCGAGCACCACGACCCGCGGGGCATCCGCCCTGTCCCGCAGCCAGTCCAGTGCCGCAGGAAAATCCTTGAGACCCCAGTCCTCGAGCTGGACGCGTGCGAGCTCGGCTGCGTCGATCATCGAATCACCCACGCCACGGTAATCGTAGGTCAGCACCCCGATGCCGCGATCCGCGAGATAGCCCGCGAGGTGCCGGTAGAACTGTCGGCGCACGCCCATCGCCGAATTGATCAGCAGCCAGGCCGGCCCCCTGCCCTCGATCCCGGCTGATGCCGCCGTCGGCGCATGCACCGTGCCCTGCAGCCGTTGCCCGGCGACCGCTGTCTGCGTGAGCGCTTCCTGCATCACGAGCCCTTCATTCGCTTCCTGGCCGGTGGCGGGGATCGAGGCCGATGGACCGCGCGATGATTTCCCGCATGATCTCGGAGGTGCCGGCATAGATGCGCGACACGCGGGCATCGCGGTACAGGCGCGAAATGCGGTACTCGTCCATGTAACCGGCGCCACCGTGCAATTGCACGCACTCATCGGTCACCCGGCCCTCGAGTTCGCTGCAGTAGAGCTTGGCGCGGGCCACATCGGCGGCTGTCAGGCGCCCGGCATTGAATGCCATGACACAGTGATCAACAAACAGCTGCGCGATATCGATCTCCGTGCGCATATCCGCCATCTTGAAGCGGTTGACCTGGAAGTCGGCCACGGCACGGCCGAAAATCCGCCGCTCGCGGATGTAGTCCATCGTCAGGTCGAAGGCGATCTGGCTTGCCGCCACATACTGGGCAGCGGAAATCAGCCGTTCTTCCACCAGATGTTCCATCAGGTAGTAAAAGCCGCGAGCCGGGTCGCCCAACACATTGGCCCTGGGCACCTGTACGTTCTCGAAAAACAACTCCGCCGTGTCCTGGGAGTTGAGGCCCATCTTCTTCAGGTTCCGGCCACGGGCGAAGCCGGGCATGTCCCGCTCCACCAGAAACAGCCCCAACTGCCGCTCGGGACCGGTGCGTGCCGCCACGACGAAGACATCACCGTTGACGCCGTTCGAGATGTAGGTCTTCGCGCCATTCAGCAGGTAGTGATCGCCACGCGCCTCGGCACGGGTCTTGATGGCCGCCAGATCACTGCCGGCGCCCGGTTCGGTCATCGCAATGCCCAGAATCAGATCCCCGCGCACACAGGCGGGAAGGAAGCGGCGCTTCTGCTCGGCGGTACCCAAAGCCTCGATGTAGGGGGCAACCAACCGGGAATGCAGCGTGAAGTACAAGCCGCTGTCACCAAAGCGCAGATTTTCCTCGAGCAGGATCTGCTCGTAGCGAAAATCGCGGATGCCGGCACCGCCATATTCTTCGTCGGCCTGCATCAGCAGCAGGCCCTGGGCGCCACCCTTGCGATAGATATCGCGGTCGATGATCCCGGCTGCATGCCACCTTTCCCGATGCGGTTCGACTTCCTTCCGGAAAAACCGGCGGGCCGAATCGCGGAAGATCTGGTGCTCGGGTTCGAAATGGTGACGTTCCACGACTGGCTGCCGATCAGCCTGGAGGCCTGCCTGGTTGCGGATGGAATGTTTCGTTGCGCGCAGCGCGGGCGCGCAGCGAATCGGGCACCTGAAAGCGCGGCCCGCAGGCGGCGGCCAGCCGGTCGCACTCGGCGACAAAAGCCGGCAGCCCCACCGTTTCGATGAACGACAAGGTGCCACCGGTCCAGGCGGGGTAGCCCCAGCCCAGGATCGAACCGATGTCGGCATCGGCAGCGTCGGTGATCACGCCTTCGTCGAGGCAGCGCACCGTTTCCAGAGCCTGGATGTACAAGAGGCGCGTCTTCAGCTCCTCGACAGCCGGTTGCACGGCCGCCGGTGGATAGATATCGGCCATTCCCGGCCAGAGAAATTTGCGGGCGCCCTTCTCTGCCGGATACTCATAAAAACCCTTGCCGGCCTTCTTGCCCTTGCGGCCCAGCTCGACGAACTTCAGCGCCACGGCGATGGCCGAGGGCCCCTGGTATTGGTCGCCGAGATCAGCGCGGGTCTGCTCGTAGATCTTTGCCGACAGCTCCAGACTGACTTCGTCATGCACGGCCAGCGGCCCCACCGGCAGGCCCGCCTGTTTGCCCGCATTCTCGATCAGCGCCGGCAACACACCCTCCTGCAACATCGCCATGCCTTCGTTCACGTAGGTCATGAACACCCGGCTGGTGTAGAAGCCGCGGCTGTCGTTGACGACGATGGGCGTCTTGCGGATCTGCTGCACGTAGTCGAGTGCCCGGGCGAGTGTCTGCTCACTGGTGTCGCGACCGACGATCACCTCGACCAGCGGCATCTGGTCCACCGGCGAGAAGAAATGCAGGCCGATGAAGCTGGCGGGCCGGCGGGAAGCGGCGGCAAGGCCCGTGATCGGCAGCGTCGAGGTATTGGAGGCGAAGATGGCGGTGTCGGGGATGACAGCCTCCGCTCGCCGGGTCACATCGGCCTTGATCTCGCGGTTTTCACACACGGCCTCGATCACGAGTTCGCAGCCGTGGAGGTCTGCATGGTCCACGGTCGGATGGATGCGGGCGAGGATGGCGTCCATCTCCTGAGCGGAGGCTTGCCCCCGCTCCACTCTTTTCTGCAAGAGACTGCGGCAATGCTCCCGGCCCTTGTCGGCGGCTGCCGGCGTCGAATCCAGCAGAACGACGTCCATGCCGGCACGGGCTGATACATAGGCGATGCCCGCACCCATCATGCCGGCGCCGAGCATGCCGAGGCGGGTGACTCTGGACTTCGGCACATCGGCAGGCCGGCGCACCAGTTTGTCGGCCGCCCCCTTGTTGATGAACAGCGTCCGTGTCATGTTGCGATAGACCGGATTCATCAGCAGGCCCGTGAAGTAGCGTGCCTCGATGCCGAGCCCGGCATCGAAGGGCACGAGGCTGCCTTCATGGACTGCCGAAAGAATCGCGATGGGTGCCGGATAGTTGTGCCGGGTTTGTTCGGCAATCAGCGCCGACCCGATCGTGAAGGTCTGCTGCACGGCTGGATCGAGGGCGCCCGCACCACCGGGCCAGCGGAACTGCTGCTGATCCCAGGGTTGCACCGCGTTCGGCGATTCCCGCAGCCAGCGTTTGGCCGTGTGCAGCACTGCATCCGGCGCGGCCAGCGCCTGCACGATGCCCAGCGCCTTCGCCTTGTCCGGGGCGACGTGCGTGCCCCGCGTCATGAGCTCCAGGGCCGGTTGAATGCCGATCAGTCGCGGCAGGCGCTGGGTGCCGCCGGCGCCAGGCAGCAGGCCCACCTGCACTTCCGGCAGGCCGATGACTGCCTTGGGATCCTCGGTCAAGACGCGGAAGTGACACGCCAGACACAGTTCCAGGCCGCCACCGAGCGCGATGCCGTTGATGGCCGCCGCAAAGGGCTTGCCTCCGGTTTCCAGCCGGCGCAGCAGCCGTGAATAACGGCTGACTGCCTCCAGCAACTCCGGTGCGGTGATGCCACTGGCGTAGATGTCGACGATCCCCTTCAGGTCGGCGCCGGCAATGAAGCCGGACTTGCCGGAGGTGATCACGGCCGCCTTGATGGCGTTGTCCGTCAGCACGCGGTCGATGGCTGTCGCGAGCTCCGCCGTCAGGCCGGGGGTGATCACGTTCATCGATCGATCCGGCTGATCGATCGTCAGCGTGGCAATGCCATCGGCGTCGATGGTGATGTTGATGGCGGCTTTTTCCGGTTTGCCCATCGCTCAGACCCGCTCGATGATGGTGGCGGTGCCCATGCCGGCGCCCACACACAGGTTGACCAGTGCCGTATTGAGATCCCGGCGTTCCAGTTCATCGAGCACGGTACCGAGGATCATCGCCCCCGTTGCGCCCAGCGGATGCCCCATCGCGATGGCGCCGCCGTTGACGTTGATCCGGTCGTGGGGGATGTCGAAAATCTGCATGAAGCGCAACACCACCGACGCAAACGCTTCGTTCAACTCGAACAGGTCGATGTCGCTGATCCGCATCCGGCAGTGCCTGAGCACCTCCTGGGCTTTTGGGTCGGGGCGGGTCTGCTTGATGGTTGGTGCGGTGCCGACCGACGCATTGCCGACGATGCGGGCCCGGGGCTTGAGCCCCAGCGCCTTGCCCACCTCGCGGCTGCCCACCAGCACGGCGGCGGCACCATCGACGATGCCGGACGAGTTGCCGCCGGTATGCACATGATCGATGCGCTCGACTTCCGGGTAGCGCTCCAGGGCCACCGCGTCGAAGCCGAACTGCTCGCCCAGGGTGCTGAAGGCCGGCTTGAGTCCGGCCAGCGTTGTAACCGTGGTGTCCGGACGCACGTGCTCGTCGTGATCGAGCAGCGTCAGGCCGAGGCGATCGGTCACCGGCAGCACGGAGTGCTTGAAGTAGCCGGATTGCCAGGCATGGGCCGCACGCTGCTGGCTCGTGGCTGCGTAACTGTCGCAGGCCTGCCGGCTGATGCCATACTTCGTGGCGATCAGGTCTGCGCTGATCCCCTGGGGCACGAAGTAGGTCTTGTATGCCACCTGCGGATCGCTGGCCATCGCCCCGCCGTCCGATCCCATCGGCACGCGCGACATCGATTCCACTCCGCCGCCGATGCACAGCCCGGATTGTCCGGCCATGATCTGCGCCGCCGCACTGTTCACCGCTTCGAGTCCCGAGGCGCAGAAGCGGTTCAGCTGTTTGCCGGGGACGCTCTCGGCATAATCGGCATTCAGCACGGCGACCCGGGCAATGTCGGTGCCCTGCTCACCGACCGGTGACACGCAGCCCATGATCACGTCGTCGAGGAGGCTGGTATCCAGGGCGGAGCGCGCACGCATGCTGCGCAACACCTGGGTAACGAGCTCAACCGGCGTCACCTCATGGAGGGAGCCGTTGGCCTTGCCCCGGCCTCGTGGCGTGCGGACATGATCGTAGATGAATGCGTCTGCCATGGGATGCACCTCTGACTGGCAGGGTACGCCGCCTGCCGTTGGCCAAACAAGCCGCGTCGCGACCGGGCCCGGCCAATGAGCCCGCTGAAGATCAACACCAGCAACATCCATGGTCCGGCCGCGCCGCCGCCGCCGTTGTCACCATCGCGGGATACCACCCTGGCGACGCCCTCGGTCTTGATGCGCTGCCGGAACTTGCCCAGTTCCGTATCGAGATTCTTGTTCATCTCGGCGAAAGCTGCTGCAAAACCGCTGTTACGGGCCTTGCGCAGCTCTTCGTCGAGGTTGACCAAGGTCGACGAGGACTCATTGCGATTGATCCCCGGCGCGCGAAACAGCAGCTTTCGTGTCGGGACGTCGAACACGGCCGTGTCAACGAAGGTCTGCACCGCCTTGTTGGTGCCGGGAATTACATAGGCACCAACAATCGTCCAATAGAGCAGGGACGCCTTGTTGTCATCCGCATTGCTGACCTGGTCATAGGACACGAGCGCCATGACATCCGTCTGGTAGAGCCGCGACACCTGCTCCAGGTTGGTCCAGCCACCGCCGGCACGAAGGTAGTCGTCCGGAATCACGACGATCTCCGTGATGAAGTCATAGCCGGAGAACGCCGCCCTGGTGCTGTCCAGTAGCTGCGTCTTGAGTACTTCGGAAATTTCATCCCCGGGCCGGCTGGGGACGAACGCAACACCCACCCTGAGCGGTACCGAGAGGACCGGAATGGTGTCTGCCTGTTTCGGGGGAATCTCACCCTTCGGGTAGAGGTAGTCCACCAGGCTGCTGGACACGCCACCGCGTTCCTGGCTCCAGTAACTTGAGCAGCCCGTCAACAGGCTGCAGGCCATCAGCAGGGCCAGGAAGCCGCGCATCGAGACGACAATTGAACGCATGATCAAACCCCTTCCGGAACTTCTCAGGTTGCAGCCAGGTACCACTCGTAATCCAGCCCGGGCACTTCGGCATGGTAAGCCTCGCACTCGAAGTGCCGCGCCGTGCTGTAGATCCGACAAAATTCAGCGCCCAGGTACTCGGGCCACAGCCTGCTGGCATCGAATGCGGTCAGCGCCGCTTCCCAGCGCGGCAGGGGGCCGGTCGGCGCCCTGGCGGCCGTCCCTTCGCGCGTCATCGCCGGTGGTTCGATGCGCCGGGTGATGCCCGCATGAGCCGCCGCAAGGATCACCGCCATCGCCAGGTAGGGATTGCAGTCGGCACCGGCCACGCGATGCTCGAGCCGCAGGTTGGCATCGTCCGAGCGGGGAATGCGCACGGCCACCTGCCGATGATTCGGACCCCAGTCAGGGGCAACGGGCGCGAAGAAGCCCGGCTGGAAGCGCCGGTAGGAATTGGCATTGGGCGCCAGGATGGCCAGCGATTCGGTCATCGCGGCCAGCATCCCGCCGACGGCGTGGCGCAAGGTGTCGGCGTAGGCCTCCGGCATTTCGGCGGAAGGCATCGGACTGAACGCGTTGCGCCCTTGCTTGTCCAGCAGGCTCAGGTGCAGGTGCATGCCAGAACCATCGAGCGCACTGAAGGGCTTGGCCATGAACGTGGCCGCCATGCCGTGCTGCCGGGCGACGCCGCGGATGAGCCGCCGCAGCAGGATCGCGTGGTCGCCGGCCGCCAGCGCATCGCGTTCATGGTGCAGGTTCACTTCGAACTGGCCCGCGCCGTACTCCGACACGATGGCGCCTGCCGGCACTCCCTGGGCCTCGGCTGCTGCCGCGACGTCACTGAAAAAACCATCCAGTGCTTCCAGGTCTTCCAGGCTGTAGACCCGCGGGCCGGCCGGTTGCAGGGTGGTGCCCGGCACGCGACCTGTACGCCGAACGGGTGTCCCGCCACGAATGGCGTCGAGCAGATAGAACTCGTATTCCACGGCAACGACGGGCGTCAGCTCGAGTTCGGCAAACCGTGCCGCGACCTTCGCCAGCACCTGGCGCGGGTCGGCGAAATACGGGCGACCATCGCACTCGTGCATGGTGATGAGACATTGCCCACACGGTGATTTCGCCCACGGCACCCGGGCCAGGGTGCCGGCCACCGGGTGACAGACATGATCCGGATCGCCGTCGTCGTGGCCCTGGGCCAGGCCATCGATCAGCGAGCCACGGCTGTCCAGCAGGATGCCGGTTGCCGGGAAACTGATGCCGTCACGATACAGCCCCGGCACTTCGCGCCGGCTGATCCGCTTGCCGCGCAGGATGCCGTTCAGATCGGGCAGCAAGAGCTCGACCGCCCGGACATCGGCATGGGCCGCAAGAAACCCCGCGGCTTCCGGTGGCGCCTTGGCTGGTTGTCGGCTCATTTCCGCTCCCTAGCAGGGATTCTGCCCAAGCTGGCTCACCGCGTCGATCCCGGAAGCGGAATCCGCACCGTTCCTGATAGCATGCCCGCTGCCTTTCAGCGGCCAGCCATCCACCATCCATCCACTATCCATCCACTATCCAGAGCCATGACCGAAGACAACCAATCCTTTGTCCTGACCATCGTGTGCCCCGACACCGTCGGCATCGTGGCGGCCGTGGCCGGCTACCTGACCGCCGGCGAGTATTTCATCGAGGAGTCGACCCACTTCGGCGACGCCGACACCAACCGCTTCTTCATGCGCACCCGCTTTGCGCCGCGTGGCCAGGCCTTCTCACGGACCGCCTTCGCCGCCGGCTTCACCTCGATCGCTGCCCGCTTCGACATGGCGTGGCAGGTGCATGACACACGCGTGCTGCCCCGCGTGCTGATCATGGTCTCGAAATACGATCATTGCCTGAACGACCTCCTCTACCGCTTCGGCAACGGCTCCCTGCGCATGACGATCCCGGCCATCGTCTCCAATCACATGGATCTGGCCGGCCTCGCCAGCTGGCACAAGGTGCCCTACTTCCATGTGCCGGTCGCCGCCGGGGGCCAGGCCACGGCGGAAGCGCGCCTGCTGGAAATTGCCGAGGACTGCCGTGCGGACCTGATCGTGCTGGCCCGCTACATGCAGATCCTGTCACCCGCCGTGTGTGAGCGTTACGCCGGGCGCATCATCAACATCCACCACTCGTTCCTGCCCGGCTTCAAGGGCGCCAAGCCCTATCACGAGGCCCACCGGCGGGGCGTCAAGCTGATCGGCGCCACGGCACACTATGTGACGGCGGATCTCGACGAGGGGCCGATCATCGCGCAGGCGGTGGAACGGGCGGACCACACCATGTCGCCGGATGACCTGGTTGCCATCGGCCGCGACGTGGAATCACTGACGCTGGCCCGGGCGGTCAAGCTGCAGCTCGAGCATCGGGTCTT
Organism: uncultured Chromatiaceae bacterium; assembly: GCA_964384525.1. Taxonomy (GTDB): domain Bacteria; phylum Pseudomonadota; class Gammaproteobacteria; order Steroidobacterales; genus SHZI01. The sequence continues at coordinate 21,348 of CAYLKO010000026.1, read as the reverse complement.
CCTGAACGGGATGAAGACCGTGGTGCTGCGCTGAAGACGCCCGCAGCCGCGGCGTGGCGTGGCGTGGCGTCAGGCAGACTTCCGGGATTGCACGACGGGCTTCAGCAGCATCGCCAGCTCCCGCAATGAACGCTCGGTGGTGGCCCAGTCGATGCAACCGTCGGTGACGGAAACGCCGTAACGCAATTTGGACCGGTCAGCCGGAATCTCCTGATTGCCCGCCTCGAGATTGCTTTCCAGCATCAGCCCGATGATCGAGCGATTGCCGTTCGCGATCTGCTCGATGGCATCGCGCGCCACCAAAGGTTGCAGGGCCGGGTCCTTGTTCGAGTTGCCGTGGCTGCAATCGATCACGATCCGCTCCGGCAAACCGGCCTTGGCGAGCTCCTGCTCACAGAGGGCTACGCTCACGGAATCGTAGTTCGGCCGGCCGGAACCACCGCGCAGCACGACATGGCCGTAGGCATTGCCGCGCGTCTCCATCACGGCCGTTCGGCCATCTTCATTGATGCCGAGAAAATGATGGGGCTGGCGGGCCGACTTCAGGGCGTTGATCGCCACCGTGAACGAACCATCCGTCCCGTTCTTGAAGCCGACCGGGGTCGACAACCCGCTGGCCATCTCGCGATGGGTCTGTGATTCCGTCGTGCGGGCGCCGATGGCATACCAGGTGATCAGGTCGCCCAGGTACTGGGGCATGATCGGATCGAGCGCTTCCGTGGCCGTGGGCAGACCGAGATTCGTCAGCTCCAGCAGGAGCCGGCGGGCCACGCCGATGCCCTTCTCCACATGGAAGGAGTCATCCATGTCCGGATCATTGATCAGGCCTTTCCAGCCGACCGTGGTCCGCGGCTTCTCGAAATACACGCGCATCACCAGCACCAGCGTGTCGCTGACCGCATCGGCCAGGGATTTCAGGCGTGCGGCGTAATCCAGTGCGGCCCGCACGTCGTGAATGGAACAGGGGCCCACGACGACGAACAGGCGCGGATCACGGGCATCGATGATGTTCTGCAGCGTCCGGCGACTGCGCAGGATCTGGCCGGCAAGCGCGGACGGCAGCGGGTACTCCGCCTTGACCTGCACCGGTGGCGGCAGGATCGTGCGGGCGACGACGTTGATGTTGTAGATCTGGCTTTCCATGGGCACACAGCATAGTGGGCCGGCCACGGGACGGGCAATAGCCGGGTCTCGAGCCTGTAGAATGCAGCGCGGATCCTTTCGACTGCACTGTCCGCGACCTTCACCCGGAGCACCGACCATGGCCAACGTGTCCACCATCAAGCCCTTCCAGCCGGGCGACATCTTTGCCGGCGCCACCCTGCTGAACCGTCCCGAAGACGATCACTCCGGCGATGGCCGGATCATCCAGTTCGACAGCAACCTCAAGGAAAAAGGCGTGCTGTGGACCAAGGGCACGACGCATTTGATCGGCGGGCTCGCCTTCGCGCCGGATGGCACGCTGTGGGCCTTCGACAGCAACAGTTTCACGGTGCTGCGCGTCAGCCCCGATGGCAAGCAGCTGCCAGCCATCCACTTTGCCGACCGCGCCTTCTCCAACATCAACTTCGCAAGCGACGGCACGATCTATCTGGGTGAGCATCTGGTCGGCAACACGATCAGGACGCGTCCGGGAACCACGCTCGGCACCACGCTGCCCAAGGTGCCGGGAACCGATGTGTTCGGCTATGGCCATCTCTACCATTTCAGCAAGGACGGCAAGCTGCTCAAGGAATACGCCACGCCCGTGCATGGCGGCATGCCGGGCTTTCTGGGCTTGACCGGCGCGGCACTGCGGGCGGATGAAAAATCGATGCTTTATCTGTCCGAGCTCAGCGACAGCATCCGCTGCTGGGACCTCGTGAACGACAAGGCCCTGCCCAATCTCGTCAGCTATGCGCCGGACAGCGGCAACATGGCGATCTCGGTGATGTACACCCCCGACCGCAAGCTGCTGCACGTCCGCGCCAACTTCAAGGCCGGCTTCTTCCTGGAAGAGCTCAGCGAAGAAGGCAAGGTGCTGCGCGAGTATCTGTTGCCCGGCCCCGGCTGGGCGGCACTCGGCCAGTCCACTGAAAAGGACATGGTGCTCATCGGCAATTTCTTTACCGGCATCGTGGCCAAGTTCAACCTGGCTGCCGGGGAGATCGTTGCCCAGGCGGACACGGGCGTGAAGCGCTCACTGGCCGGGGTGGCGCAGTATCCGGGTTAGGCTGGCTGGGCCAGACTGGCCGGTTGCCGGGAATGGGCCTCAAACCGGTAACTCAGGCAGAGGGCCCGGTGAGCCGATGAATCGTCAGGGCGCAGCGTTGTTCGATCAAGGCATTGATTCGCTCGACCACGGCATAGCTGGCAAAGTTGTGTCCAGGGGCGGAGTGGAGCTTGCGTGCGGTGGGTGGCAGTGACTTCGCCAATTCCAGGATGCGCCTTTTGGCCTGCGCCCTGGCAAGGCCCGCGCCTTCTGCAAACTGATCCCAGTGCCGCGCCTGGACTTCGCTGAACCGGTACTTGCTGCCGATCTTCATTGCCATCTTTGGTGTCAGCGCTGGATACACCGCTGTCGAGAGCGTGTCGTAGCACGGTGCCAGAACGGGTATCGCGCCGGAATACAGCAGTGAGAAATTCTTGGCATGCGCATCATGATTGCCAATCAGCGCATTGAAGATCATGCAATCGAACAAGCGCAGGATCTGCGGCGCGCTGGGGCGCGTCGCCTGGCGCACCAGGGCAAAGCATCGGGCCGGATCGGGGCCACCTTCATTTTGATATTTCATTTCAGGCACCACGCCAAGCGCCTGGCAGAAATCCTCCTGATGAAGGCGTCGCCGGTGCCCCTGGGCATCGAGCCGTCTGTCGTAGCGCTCAATCAGCAGAAACGAGCGATCCAGCACGACATGAACTTTTGATTTCGCCGGATCGAGCTGCATGGCCCCAGCCAGCGCCATGCAAAATCCCTCGTTGATCACACTGCCCTCAACGGCGTGGATGGCGGGCTTCAGGATGTGGGAGCTGGGTGTGCCGTTCCGGGGCAGCCCGATGCGGACGCCATCGAAAACCACCGGGAGCTTGTCCTGGGCACCCGCCAGGGAAAGCCGCAGGCCGTCTTTGCCGGCCAGCATCGGGCGGCGCGGCAACTCGTCCAGGATGGCAACGACTTCCTCGTCGCTCAGCCATTGAACGTCATCATTGCCGGCAGGCACGGGCAAAGGCTGCCCGGGCGCAAGGAACGTCACGGCCCCGGCGCATTCGCCACCAATGTGGTCCAACAGCGCAAAGTCGTTCTGATCAGAAACCTGGAACTGCTGCGCAATCAGGCGGCGCATCTGCCCTTCCGGCAGCAAACCGGCAAAGAAAGGGCGGGCTTTGCGATCGTCGAACGGCTCCGCCTGCAGAGGCAGCGAGATGGACAAGGCAACGGCATCTGGCTGCGACAACCAGTCGGGCGCATAGCGAAAATTCAGCCGTCCATCGACCAGCGCCAGGGTGCCGACGCGATCGGCAAAGAGCCAGACTCCCAGCTCATGTATCACGGTCGGTGCCCGCAGCTCGATCGTCGGTTGCAACGGCTGGCAATCCCATCAACTGGAGCTCGCCACCCAGGGCATCAATGACCCTCAGCACGTTTTCGAGCCGCAGGGTGGGCTTGCCCGCTTCAAGATCAACGATGAAGCGCACGCCAACCCCTGCCGCCAGGGCCAACCGGGGCTGTGTCAGCCCGAGCTGCTTGCGTGCAACGCGCAGTGCATCGCCGAGTTGTCGAGGTGATCGGATGGATGTCATGGCTGCTTGCATTTCCCGTTCGGGAAAGTATCAGCGATAACAGGCTTCCTTACAACTTATATTTCCCGATCGGGAATCATAGAACTGGATATGCGACTCTGGGGCGTCCCGTCGCCGGCAGCCAAAATCCGGCCCTACCAGGGCAGCACGCTGCCATCGAAAGTCCAGTAGGTGCCGGTGTTCTGCAGCGACAACTGATCGGTGATCCGGATCAGGTCGCTGCCGGCCACCGTCACGGGGCGCAGCATCTTCTTGGGCAGGCCCTTCATCATGTCGGTGTCCACCGGGCCCGGATCGATGAGCGCGACGGCAATGCCCTGGTTGCGCAGCTGGTTGGCGAGGTTCTTCATGACCATGTTCAGTGAGGCCTTGCTGGACCGGTAGATGTACAAGCCGCCGTTCTTCGTGCTGCCGATCGAGCCCTGGCTGCTGCTGACATTGCTGATCTTTTTCTGTTGCCCGGCCAGCAGATTCGGCAGGAAGGCCTCGGCCATCTTCAACGGCCCCACGACATTGGTCCGATGCACCACATCGAACAGCTCCCACTGCATGCTCTTGCCGACCTGCTGGTTTGCGCCACCGCCCGTTACGCCGGCATTGTTGAACAGGATGTCGATCGGCTGGTCACGGTATTTCGCGGCCAGCGCATCGATGGCCGCCAGATCCATGACATCGAGCTTTTCCACCACCACCCGGCCATTGCTCGCCGACGCCAGGGCAGTGAGTTCCGCTGCCTCGGCAGGCTTGCGTGCCGTGCCGATGACGCGCCAGCCACGGGCCGCATATTGCCGCGTCAGTTCCAGGCCGATGCCGCGGTTGGCGCCCGTCACCAGCACGGTGGGGACATGGCCCGCGGCAACACCCGCCACCTTCGTTGCTTCTGCTGCGGCCTGAGCCGGCAGCTGCATGCCGGCGGCGAACAGTGCCAGGACCAGCAGGATGAGACATCGATGCAGGAAGGCGCCGGCCATGTGGGTTCTCCCTGGAATCAGGTGCGTGCAGCTTTTTTGTTGGCGGCAGGGTGCTCGCCGGGCAGCAGGGGAATGGCGTCCAGCACCCAACCCTTGAACTGCCGGCGGGCCGGGCTGGGAACGGCATAGGCCACGCGGCAGGCATCGCGCTCCACCGCCACGGAATCGATCTTCCACCCCTGCGCTGCCCACTTCTTCTGGCTGGCGCGGTAGTCCAGGATCACGGTATCCGACGGGACCATGAACTCTTTGGTGTTGGTGTCCGGCGTGATCGACGGATGCAGGTTCTCGATGATGCCGATGTCCTGGTTGGCGACATACTGGTTGCGCTCGATGACATAGGCGTCGGACTTGGCTTCGAGCGAGAAATTGCGCGAGCACACCAGATAGATCTCGGTGGTTTTGTCGTCGATCGGCCGCTCGTAGAGATACTGGTGGATGAATGCGGTGGGACTGATGTGGATATAGGTCCAGACGTGGTTGGTGCCGTGGTAGCCGGTGCCGGCGTCGAGCTTGCCCTCATTCGGCCGCTGCTTGTTCATCTCGCCCTGCAGTGAGGGGGCCTGGAAGGTGTGCCAGAAACCCTTGCCCCAGATGCCGCCATCCTCGATGCGCATTTCGCCCACCTTGTACGCTTCTTCACGCTCGCCACTGAAGCCGTGCGTATCGTGGACATACTCGTTGTGGGCGGGATCCACGCCGTTCTCGATGGAGCGCTCGTAGTAGCCATTGATGCGGAAGTGCTGCAGCGTGGTTCGCCAGCCCTCCTGGTCCCATTCCTTGCAAGCCAGGATCGGCGGCCGGTCGGCCTCGGCCAGGTCACCGAGGAAAGCGAACACCACGCCGTAGCGCTCATCCACCGGGTAGGCGTCGATGCGGGTGCGGCCGGGAATACTGGCGTTGGCGCCCAGCGAAGGAATCTTCCTGCAGCTGCCGGTGCCATCGAATTGCCAGCCGTGATAGGGGCACTGCATGTTGTCGCCCTTGATCTTGCCGCCGGCCAGCGAGCCACCACGATGGGTGCAGGTGTTGGCAAGGCAGTTGGCCTTGCCCTGGCTGTCGCGGAAAACCACGAAGTCCTGGCCCAGCGCGCGCACCTTGAGCGGCTGGTCGCGCAATTCGTCGCTGGTGGCCATCGGATACCAGAAATTGATGTACATGGGCAGCTTGTCCGTCCGGCAGATTGATCGTTGAATGAAGCGATAACTATAGGCTGTGGGCTGGCGGCAACCAAGCAGCCGGCGCGGGTTTTCCCTGACGTGACCGAAGGCCGGTCCTGCGTATGATGCGCAGCTCCGACAGGTGATTACATGCTGTTTCTCACGGGCACCTTGACGCTGCTGCTGGCCGCCCAGAGCGGCGTGGCCACTTCGATCACGGCGGCATCCGGCCTGCCGGAGATCATCGTGACGGCGCGACGCATGCCCGAGCCGCTGGCCACCCTCCCCCTGTCGGCCACCGTCTTCGGCGCCGAGCAGATCCAGCAGCAGAACCTGACTTCCCTGGATGAGCTCGGCCGCTTCACCCCGGGATTTTCGTTCAACTCGGCCACCGGTCGCGGCCCCGATTCCAACCGGCCGACAGTCCGCGGGCTGACCACGATCCGCAACGGCATCGCCAACTCGACCATCGCCGCCACCTTCGTGGACGGGGTGTATCTGGGCGGCTCCAGCCAGTCCACGCCGTTGTACGACCTCGAGCGGGTGGAGATCCTGCGCGGACCGCAGTCGAGCCAGTTCGGCCGGGCCACCTACGCCGGCGCCATCAACTACGTGACCCGCGATCCGGGCGCGACGCTTGCCGGGGCGCTGGAACTGACCGGTGCGGAGCACGACACGCGCCGGATGAGCGGCTGGCTGGGCGGCCCACTCGCCGGCAACTGGCTGCGCGGGCTGCTCAGCGCGGGCCTCGAGGAGTATGGCGGCGAGTACCGCAACACCCGGGATGGCAGCATGGTCGGTGGCGAGACCTCGCGCGACATCGCCCTGAAGCTCAAGGCCACGCCCACTGCGGAACTGGACATGAGCTTGCGCATCGCCGTGCAGGCCACCGACGACGATCACTTTGCCGTCTGGCTGCAGCCACGCTCCGCCAACAACTGCTGCTTCCGCTCGGCCGGTGCGCCGCGGGCCCGCGAGTACTACCGCGGCACCGCCCGGACTTCGGATACCGTCACCCTGTACACGGATGCGCTGGAAAAGGCGGGTGGCGCCGGCACCCGGCTCGACCGGACCATGGGCTCGCTCACCCTTGACTGGCACTTCAACGACCACTGGACCTTCTCCAGCCTGACGGGCGCCGTGCACGACAAGATCGAGCGCGGCTTCGACGCCTCCTTTGCCGCCTACGACCTGCTGCCCTTCCAGCCGGGCGCCTTTCTGCGTCAGGACGAGCTGCGGCAGCGCGATTTCTCCCAGGAGTTCCGCCTGACCTCGGCCCGCGACCAGCCGTGGCGGTGGACCGGCGGCGTTTACTACTACCGCGGCAGCCTGGATGAAGTGGCCGAGAACCGCGTGATCGTCGCGCCCGGCGGCGGCATCACCGTGGCCCGCAATTTCGATGACCTGTCCCGCCAGCAGGTGGAGAATCGTGCGGTCTTCGGCGGCGTGGAAACCGATCTGCCCCAGGACTTCATCGTCGGTGACTTCATCGCCGGCCTGGAACTGCGCTATGCCGCCGACGAGGTGCGGGTGGGCGGCGTGCCCAACCTGCCCGGCGCCACGCCCCGACCAACCCACGACGCCACGTTCCACGCCTTCTCGCCCCGCTTCACCCTGTCCTGGCAGGTGCGGCCGGGGCTGATGCCCTATCTCAACATCGCACGCGGCCAGTCACCGGGCACCTTCAATCTCGAGGTCTCCGATGGCGCCGACGGTCAGCCCGACGAACGCTACCGGGACGTGCGGGAAGAAGTCGTGTGGAACTACGAACTGGGCCTGCGCGGCCATCTGGACTCCCTCGACGCGCACTATGCGCTGGCGGCCTATTACCTCGATGTGCAGGACCAGCAGCTGACCAACATCGTCGAACTGCCGGCCGGTGGCACGGCGGCCATCCTCGGCAACGTCGGCAAGACGGTGGTGCGCGGGCTGGAAGCCGAGATCTCGACGCAGCTCTCGGAGCGGCTCACGGCAGCCGCCAGCTATTCCTGGACCGACTCCGAAATCCGCCACCAGCTGAGCGAGGAGCAGGCCGATCTGATGGGTGGCAACGGCACAACCGAAGCCTTGCATGCTCTCGGCAATGTGGCTGGCAACCAGACACCGCGCGTGCCCCGGCACATGGCCTCGCTGCAACTCAACTACCGGCGCCCGCTGACCGGGGATCTGGCGCTGGTCGCCGGCGGCAACTGGAGCTTTCAATCCTCGCGTTACGCGCAGGAAGACAACCTGATCGAAACCGGCAACCAGGCGCTGCTGGGACTCAAGGCCGGGCTGGCGTGGCGGAATGCGGAATTCTCCGTGTGGGCCAGCAACCTGACGGATGACGACACTCCGGTGGATGTGTTGCGCTTCATGGACCGCCGTTCCGGCACGCTGCCCTCCTGCATGAGCTATGTCACGGCCGGTACTGCACCACCCGGCACGGTGTGCGCCGGGTCGTCGGCCAGCCCCCGGGCCTTCGCCATCAGCCTGCCCCGTGGCCGGCAGGTGGGCGCGACTTTGCGCTACCGGTTCCGGTAAGCGCAGCCCTCCGTACTTCCACTGATAGGCGCGGGCAAACCGTGCCGCGACAATGCAAAAAGCCGTTTTCTGAATCATCTGCTTTATCAGGAGTTGTCTCATGCGCGGTGCCTACTCTCCCAAGCTGCTGCCAGCGATGGTGGCTGTGGCTGGTTTGATCGGTTTTGCCGGGCTTTCGATGCCGGCATCAGCCGCCGACGCACTGGAGCACAAGGCCGAGGTCGCCCAGGGCAAGGCGCGCCAGGAGGACATGACCAAGGGCAAGGAGCTGTACCTGCAGAACTGCGCAGCCTGTCACCAGGCAGATGGCAAGGGCTTGCCTGGCGCCTTTCCACCGCTCGCCCAATCCGACTTCATCGCGGCTGATCCGGGCACCGTGCTGGAAATAACCCTGCAGGGCCGGCAGGGCAAGATCACCGTCAACGGCATCGAGTACAACAACGTGATGCCGGCGATGAGCTACCTGAGCGACAAGGACCTGAGCCGGATCATCACCTTCGTGCTCAACAGCTGGGACAACCCCGGTGGCGTGGTCACGCGCAAGCACGTGGCGGAGTTCCGGGCACGCACCGAGACCGAGGCCAAGCAGGCCGCGGGCGAGCGACATCCGGGATCGGGCGAAGCGGAGCAGGCCTATGCATCCCAGCCCTCGCAGATCACCGATGCCCGGGCCCGCACGACCCCGGGCGCCCCGGCGATGTCCGAGGCCGAATACACCCAGGCCACGCAGATCTTCTTCGAGCGCTGCGCCGGCTGCCATGGCGTGTTGCGCAAGGGCGCCACCGGCAAGCCGCTGACCCCGGACATCACCATGGTCAAGGGCACCGAGTACCTCAAGGCGCTGATCAAGTTCGGCTCCCCTGCCGGCATGCCCAACTGGGGCACCTCCGGTGAACTGACCGATGCCGAGATCGACGTCATGGCGCGGTTCCTGCAGCACGAGCCGCCCGCGCCGCCGGAATGGGGCCTGGCCGAGATGAAGGGCTCGTGGAAGGTCCTCGTGCCGGTCGAGCAGCGGCCCACCCGCCAGGAAAACAACCTCAACCTCAAGAACGTCTTCGCCGTGACCCTGCGTGACAGCGGCGAGGTGGCGCTGATCGATGGTGACACCAAGCAGATCGTGACGACCATCAAGACCGGCTATGCCGTGCACATCTCGCGGCTGTCGGACTCGGGTCGCTATGTGTTCACCATCGGCCGTGACGGCAAGGTCGACCTGATCGACCTGTGGACCAAGGTGCCGCAGACCGTGGCGGAGATCCGCGTCGGCCTCGAGGCGCGCTCCGTGGAAACCTCCAAATACGAGGGTTACAAGGACAAATACGCCATTGCCGGCGCCTACTGGCCGCCGCAGTTCGTGCTGATGGACGGCGCGACGCTGGAGCCGAAGAAGATTGTCTCGACCCGCGGCATGACGGTCACCTCGCAGGAATACCATCCCGAACCCCGGGTGGCGGCGATCGTGGCCTCGCACCAGCATCCGGAGTTCATCGTCAACGTGAAGGAGACGGGCCGCGTCCTGCTCGTGAACTACAGCGACATCGAAAACCTCGGCATCACGACGATCGATGCCAAGGAATTCCTGCACGATGGCGGCTGGGATTCGACGCTGCGCTACTTCCTGACGGCAGCCAACAAGTCCAATACCGTGGTCGTGATCGACTCCAAGGACCGCAAGCTGGTGGCCAAGGTGCCGGTGGATGAAATCCCGCATCCGGGACGCGGCGCCAACTTCACCCACAAGAAGTACGGGCCGGGGTGGGTGACCAGTGCGCGCGGCAACGACAAGATCACGCTGATCGGCACCGACCCGGCGCGCCACCCGGACCAGGCCTGGAAAGTGGTGCAGGTGCTGAAGGGCCAGGGTGGCGGCTCACTCTTCGTCAAGACGCATCCGAAATCGAAGAACCTGTGGGTCGACACGCCGCTCAATCCGGAACCGGCCATCAGCCAGACGGTGGCAGTCTTCGACATCGACAATCTCGATGCCGGTTACCAGGTATTGCCGATCGCCGAATGGGCCAAGCTGGGACCGGGGCCGAAGCGCTGCGTGCAGCCGGATTACAACGCGACCGGTGACGAGGTCTGGTTCTCCGTGTGGAGCGGCATGGACGAAGAGTCGGCCATCGTCGTGGTGAACGACAAGACCCGCAAGTTGAAGAAGGTGATCAAGGGTCCGCGCATCATCACGCCAACCGGCAAGTTCAACGTCTTCAACACCGGGCACGACGTGTACTGAGCTTCAAGGCCAGCCAGCTTGAACATCACGCTGCGGGGCTACCGCGGACTATCCTGGGCCGTCGCCATGGCGGCGGCCCTTTCCATTACGCTCGCGCCGGCAGACAGGCACACGGCCCAGCTCACGGCGGCGATCGCCGCGCGCACCGTGCACCACGGCTTCCGCTACCGCTTCGAAGCCGTGGATGACGAGGCCTTTGCCAGGGAGGCCTGGGCCAATACCCTGCGATCACGGCTCACGGTAATGCCCAAACCGGTCAACGGCTTCGGACTGCTGTTTGAAGTGGACGACGTGCGGCATGTGGGCGCCGATCGCTTCAACGACAGCCGCAATGGCGTCACCAATCGGCCCGCGGTCATCGATCCCGAAGGCACCGATTTCAACCAGGCCCTGCTGCGTTACACCGGTTTTGCCGACACCGAACTGGTCATCGGCCGGCAACGCATCGAACGGGCCAACCAGCGCTTCGTCGGTGGCGTGGGCTGGCGCCAGAACGAACAGACCTTCGACTCGGCCAGCGTGAACCGCCGCTTCGGCAAGCATCTGGCCCTCGCCTATGCCTACATCAGCCGGGTCAACCGGATCAACGGGCCCGACGCCGGCATCCCGCCCGCGGATCTCGACAGCAACACCCACCTGACGGACCTGAGCTACAGCGCGACACCGGCGCTGACGCTCACCGGCTACTGGTACCTGATGGATTTCGACAATGCCCCGACGCTGGCCAACGACATGCTGGGCCTCAAGGCGACCGGCATCGTGGCGCTCGGCGACGAGCTCAAGCTGAACTACGCGGCGGCCTTCGCCCGCCAGACGGACTACGGGGACAACCCGATCGACTATTCAGCCGACTACTACCTGCTGGAGGCCGGCATTGCCGCTTCCAGGATCGGCTTCAAGGCCGGTTACGAGGTCCTGGGTGGTGATGCCTCGCCGGGGCGGGCCTTCCGCACGCCGCTCGCCACGCTGCATGCCTTCCAGGGCTGGGCCGACAAATTCCTGGGCACGCCGGATGGCGGGGTAACCGACCTGTACATCGCCGTGACCGGCAAGGCCCTGGGCGCCGATCTCGTCCTCCGCTTCCATGATTTCAATGCCGAATCCGGCAGCGGTCACTGGGGCTCGGAATGGGATGCCTCGGCCAACTGGCCCATCGGCAGGCACTATGCGGTGCTGCTGAAAGGCGCCAGCTACGATGCGGATGACCATGCCCGCGACACCGGCAAATACTGGTTGATGCTGACGGCAGACTTCTAGGGTTCGGCGACCGCCAGCGGCGGAATCGACCACAAAAAAAAGAGGCGGGCCAATGGCCCGCCTCCTTCGTATCCGGACGCTGGCGCCCTGGCTTACTTGCGGCGTTTCTTCCGCACCGTGCCGCCGACCGGCTCGCCATGAATCTGGCGGATGTGCGGCTCGTTGGCGTAGTTCTCGTGCTCGAAGTCGGGCGCCCCGTGCGGGTGGTTGTGGCCCTCCGAATCAACCCACTGGTAGAGCTGGGGCTTCTTCCGGTACAGATTGGCCGCCGCCCGCAGCTTGTTTTCGTCGGGATTGGTCCACGGGTTGAAGTGGAAATAGTTGAACAGCTGCGAATCCGTGCGGCCGAAGGCGATCGTGCCGTACTGGCAGCGGAACGAGCCGTGGTTGATGTACGGCGGCCGCCAGAAATAGCCGCCCGTGGGCAGCTCGCCGAACTGCATCATCCAGGAAGTACCCCAGATGTGATACGACTCCTCGGCGCAGTCGTGGTACGAAATGTTGTCCTGCATGTACTGCGGCGTCATGCAGTACAGGAAGGAAAACGCCTCGGAAAGCGGGTCGAAACGCAGCAGCTTGATCATGCAGCCGGTGGCAACGGATGGCGACACGATGCCGCCGCCGCCCCAGGGGCGATCCTGGTAGCTGTTCACCGAGGTCAATGCCTCCGTCAAAGCCAGCTTGTGGTTCTTGTCCGATTCGACGAAGCTCGGCTCGCTGTCGTTGAACATCAACAGCACTTCAGCGCCCTGCGGCACCGAAATGGCACCAACGGCCATGCCGGCCGGGATGAAGGCGAAATGTCCCTCGGTCCAGACTTCCTTGCCGACCTTGATGCTGCCGTTCAGGACAAACATCTCCATGTCGGAATAGCTCAAGCCGGGCTTGCGCTTGTAGCCGTTGTCGAAGCGGACCTTCAAGGTGCAGGCGCCGGTGTCGGTGTCCAGCGACAACACCTTGTACTGGCTGCCCTTGAAGCCGGAAACACCGAACTTCTTGTACGGCTGGTCGAGTTCTACGTAGGGTTCTATATGCGGTCGTGCCACGAATCTATCTCCTGAATCAAATTACCCTGGCTGCATCGGCAGGCGGCTCTGGTAAGCGGCCCTGGCAAGCGGGAAGCTAGAAAACCACCTGGTGCGGGCCCTTGGGCTTTTTGGCAATTTCTTCACGCTTGATGATGCGGCGCTGATCACCGGTCACGTTGAAACCCTTCGTCTGGATGATCTGCAGGAACTGCGCCACCCACTTTTCACGCTGGGGCGCCAGGCCTTCCTGCTCCTTGACGATTGCCGCGTAGCGCTTCTTCTGCTCGGCGACATTCTCCTTGATCCAGGCAGCCACTTCCTTGGTGCGCGCCGGTTTTACGTCTTGTACTCGCTTAGGCATTCACGATCTCCAGAAAATGCGGATGAATCCGCCCTACATATTCTTCCGATACCAGTCGTTCATGTCATCGCCAGTCGTCAGCCAGACATCCTTGTGGCTGGCGATGTGCCCGAACGCCCGTTTCAGGTGCTTGAACTTGTTGGGCTGGCCGACCCAGAACGTATGCAGGCAAATCGGCATGCACCGGGCGTTGTCGGCACCCTCATCGTACAACACATCGAACTGATCGACGATCATATCCCCGAATGCCTCCGAACTGACCCCGACATTCGCGAAGGCCGGGATGTCATTCAGCTCCACGGTATAGGGCACGGAAACCAGGCTGCCCCGGCTGACATTCAGCGGGAAGGGATGGTCGTCGGCGGTGTAGTCGCAGAGATACTCGACGCCCATGTCGGCCAGGATGTTCGGCGTGTTGTTGGTGTGCGTCAGAAATGGCGACAGCCAGCCCTTGGTCTTGCGGCCGGTGGCCTTTTCGAGGGCTTTCAATACGCCGCCGATGATTTCCCGTTCCTTCTTCTCCGGTATGCCGGAGAGGAAGTTGGCCGGGGCATTGTTGATGCCATGGCCGATGAAGGCCCACTTGCGCTTGTTGGTCTCCTCGACGATCCGCGGGTACTCCCGGACGATATCGGAGTTCAGGCACACGGTGCCGCGCATGCCGATCTGGTCCATGAGCTCGATCATGCGCCACAGGCCGACGCGGTTGCCGTAGTCGCGCCAGCCATAGTTCAGGGGATCGGGATTGAACTGCTGGGTGCCGGGAATGATCGCCGTGCCCGGGATGTCATGCGGAAAGTGTTCGATGTTGATGTAGGGAATGACGGCAACGCGGGCGCCTATCGGCAGCTTGAACCGGGGCCGGTCGATGATCGGCACATAGTCGTAGTGGGGGCTCTGCGTGAGGCCGGCACGATTGCTGCCGGCAGATCTTCCGGGCGTTTTTGGTGCGCTGGCCATCCTGTATTCCCTTGTTGGTGATTACTTGCGCAGGCCCTTGATGTACTTGAGTGCCTCGACCTTGCTGATCACATCACCATACTTGGCGCTGATGTCGAACAGATTGGCCTCATGCGGCGCGTCGTGGCGGTCCCCCACGCACTCGCGGATGACGATCGGCCGAAAGCCGTGCTGAACCGCGTCCACGGCTGAGGCACGAATGCAGCCCGAGGTCGTGCAGCCGGCGATCAACAGGGTGTCCGCACCCATGGCGGTGAGCGTCGAGGCCAGCGTCGTGCCGAAGAACGCGCTTGCATAGTTCTTGACGATGACGAGCTCGCTCTTTTTGGGCTCGACCCCCTTGCAGAACTGGGCGTACTTGCTGCCCGGTACCAGGCTCTTTAATACGGGTGCCTTCCTGATCCACATGCCGCCATCGGCAAAGTCGGCCGGGTTGTACAGCACCCGCGTATGAATGACCGGCATCTTCTTTGCGCGGGCGGCGCGCAACACCGCCGGGACTTCGGCCACGGCCTTGATCACACCCGGCGCAAACAACGGGGCACCTTTCAGCGTGTAGCCCTGCAGGAGGTCGATCACCAGGAGCACGGGTTTCCGGCCAAAACCCAGCCGGTTGCCCCATACGCCAGCGTAGTTTTTCGCCGCAGTCACTTCGGTCATCGCCTCATCCTCGTGTCATCAAGCCTGCAGGGAGCAGGCTCATAGTTTCACCGAATCGCCCGTCCCGCAAGCAGCCGGAACGCCGCCCGCGGCAGTTCGCGCTGCGGTCGGCGCCGAGCCGGCGCCGGACGACGCCCGCCTTCAGGATGGATACTATCGGCAGGCAAATCGAGGAGCACCACCATGAACGTGCAAGCCACCGCCACGCCATCCGCTGCTGCCGTGGAGCCGCCCCGGGCAGCTTCCCCACTCGACAAATACAAGTGCCTGAGCGGCTTCGAAGGCCGGGAGGGCGAACTCGGCCAGTCGATGTCCATCCTCCTGAAGATTCTCGGCGACCAGTTTGCCTATGCCCATCAGATGAATGATCCGCTGGTAAAGGCCCATCTGCTCGCCATCCAGTTTGCGAAAAACCATGGCATGCTCGCCGACTATGTTGCCCATGACATCAAGACCATGGAGCCGGTCACCCGGCGCATGAAGATGGTCATCGAAAAAACCGGCAACCCGGAGATCGGCCTGATCGCCCTCTTCGATCGCACGGCCTGTCACTACGCGCTGGCGATGACCTCGACCGGCGAAGGTCGCAGCCGTACCTGGCAGGATCCCTTCGGGTATGTGCTGACCCAGTGCCGCCGGATCGGCCAGTTCGATCTGACACCACAGGAAATCCACGAAACCTGGACGACTCCCCGCCTCATGGGCTATGCCGCTTCCATGGGCATCAAGCTGAGCGTCTCCGCCTGGCGGGACGACGGCACCATCACCTGTACATTGGCCGAGTGAAGCCCCAACACATGCAATCCTTCAAACACCCCGCAGCCCGGATCATCACAGCTGCACTGGCAATGGCCGGCCTCACGGCCGTGGCATTGCCGGCGGCAGCCGTCGAGGAAATCATCGTCACCGCACAGCGCCGCGAGCAGAACATCCAGGAGGTTCCGATCGCGGTCAGCGCCTTCAGCCCAAGCCAGATCGCCAGCCGGCAGATCGATGCGGTGAAGGACATCGGCCAGAACGTCCCCAACCTGCAGACCTCCACCGTGACCGCCGGCGCAGAGGCCATCCAGATCCATGCCCGCGGCGCCAGCGTGCAGAACCCCGGCTTCAACCTCGCGGAATCCCCCGTGGGCATTTATGTGGATGACGTCTACTACGGTCGTCTCGCCAGCGTGAATCTGGATCTGCTCGACGTCGAGCGCATCGAAGTGCTGCGCGGCCCGCAGGGCACCCTGTACGGACGAAACACCATTGCCGGCGCCGTGAAGTTCATCACGCGCACACCGGGCGACGATCGCTGGCTGACCGGCTCCTTCGGCATCGGCAACTACGAAACGACCAAGGTCGGGGTGTCGCTCGGCGGACCGCTGCAGGAAGGCGCGCTGGCCGGCTCGCTGGCCGGTCTTTATGAGCAGCGGAACAAGGGCTGGCAGCACAATCCCATTACCGGCGAGGATCCCGGCGAGTACGACAACAAGGCCGCCCGGGCCAAACTGCGCTGGTACGGCAGCAGCGGCTTCGACGCCACCCTCACCGGCTGGGTATCGGATGTGGAAAACGACGGCCACAACGCCGTGCCGTACCTGCCCTTCTGCTACAACAACCTCGCGCCACCCACCTGCAACAACCCGGAATTTCGCCCGTCGCCGCCGGACAGTGCCCCGCTGGGCGGCTTCTACGACACCTACAGCGCCAACGGCGTCAACTACGGCGCCTCCAAACAGGGTGGCGCCAACCTGCACCTGAGCTTCGACCTGGGTTTTGCCACGCTCCGGTCGATCACCGGCTATGCCAATATCGACACGCAGTTCGGCTTTGATCTGGCGGGTGGCGGCGCGGATTTCGGGCCGCTGCCGGCCAACCAGTTCGGCCTGCGTATCCGCTCCGATGCCACGGTCGACCAGACCAGCCAGGAATTCCAGTTGCTGGGCAACAGCGGTGACAGGCTGCTCTGGCAGCTGGGCGCCTGGTACCTGAACGAAGAGGGTTCCCAGGCCTTCTCCGGCACGGTACCCGGGATATCGGCCCTGCCCATCTTCGACGAAGCCATCGACAGCGAGACCGACAGCTACGCCGTGTATGGCCAGGCCACGTGGCAGTTCACCGACCGGCTCTCGGCCACCGGCGGCGCCCGCTGGACCCGGGATGACAAGGAGTACAGCGACGACTGCACCGGGATTTTCTGCACGGCAGCCACGGTGGCCTTGAAGGATGACTGGGACGAGACCACCTTCAAGCTCGGCCTGGACTACCGGCTCACGGACGATCAGCTGCTGTACCTCTCCTATGCCAGCGGATTCCAGGCCGGGGGTTTCCGGACCCTGTGCTTCGGCGACCTGAGCCCGGGGTGCGGCGGCACGGCCTTCAATCCGCAGACCGTGGACAGCTTCGAGCTGGGCTTCAAGAGCGATCTCGCCGACCACACGGTCCGCCTGAATGTTGCGGCGTTCTACGCGATGTACGACGACATCCAGCAGGTCGTGATCAATTCATCCGGCGGCTATCCCATCGACAATATCGGCGACGTGGATGTGTACGGCCTCGAGCTGGAACTGGTCTGGGCGCCGATCGCCGACCTGACGGTGTACGCCAATCTCGGCTGGCAGGACAGCAACTTCGGCTCGGTCAGCCCGAACTCCCCGCCCGGTGGGCTCAATGGTCTTGCATCACCCACGCAGGACCTGCCGGGCAACCCGAAGTGGCAGGGCAAGATCGGCTTCGATTACTCCGTGCCACTTCCCGACCGCCTCGCCTTCTTCTACGGCTTCGATGTCTTCCACTCGGCGAGCTACTTCAGTGAAGCACGCAATCTGGTGAAGATCGACGACTACACCCGGGTAAACGGCCATCTCGGCATCCGTGCGGATGACCGCCACTGGGAGATGCTGCTCGCGGCGAAGAACATCACCAACGAGGAAGACAATGTCTCGGGGATCTTCAGCAACGGCTTCACCAACATGCGTACGCCGCTGCCGCCACTCGAGTACATGCTGAACTTCAGGATCAACTACTGACATGGCGATCGGCCGCGCTGCCGGCCTGACGGCAGCCTCGGCCATGGCCATGACAGCCGTCATGGCCGGTGTCGTCCTCGGCGCCGGCTGTGCCAATCCGCTCGCCGGGCCAGCCACCGGGCCGCCTGCCGCGCCGGACCATGACCTCATCATCATCGGTGCCGGGATCAGCGGCCTCTCCGCCGCCCTCGAGGCCTCCGCAGCGCTGCAGAACACTGCCGGCCGCATCCTGGTCGTCGATGCCAACTCCGTGGGCGGCGGCCATGCCGTCAAGGCCGGTGGCTTTGCGTTGGTCGGCACGCCCCTGCAGGCCCGCAAAGGCTACGTCGACAGCCCGGAGATTGCCGCCCGCGATCTCCTGCGCTGGGGCGAGGATGCCGACCCGGCCTGGGTGCAACGCTACGTGACGGCCTCCCGCACCGAGGTCCACGACTGGCTGGCCGGCCTTGGCGTGCGCTGGACTTTCATCCTCGACACCCCGGAACACTCGGTCCCGCGATTCCACTTTGCCGGTGGATCGGCCCTGCAGGTGGTCGTGCCGCTGATGCGCGCGGCCTTTGCCGATCCCCGCCTCGAGTTCCGGTGGAACACTGAAGTGGTGTCGCTGCATCAAACGGATGGCCGCATCGATGGCGTCGAGGTGCGCGACACCCGCACGGGCACCCACCAGCAGTTCACGGCGCCGGCCGTCATCATTGCCACCGGCGGCTGGCAGGGCAACCTCGAGTTCGTGCGCCGTGAATGGCGCACGGATATCGCGCCGCCCGAGCACCTGTACGCCGGTGCCGGCTACTACGCCACCGGCTCGGGCATCAAGCTTGCCGAGACCGTTGGCGCCGCCACCACGCGCATGGATCATCAGGTGACCTTCACCACCGGCCTGCCGGATCCGCGCGACGCCTCCGGCAGCCGCGCCCTGCTCAGCCAGAACCCGGCCGCCATCTGGGTGAACAGCCGGGGCCGGCGCTTCATCAACGAAGCCGGACCCAGCAAAGTGGCGGATGAAACCATCCTGAAACTGTCACCGGCCACGCATTGGCTGATCTTCGATGCCGATGGCCTCCGCCACCTGCGCATCCGCGATGCAGTCTGGCTGGGCAATCCCGGGGGTCTCGCCCCGCTGAAGGCCGCCGGGCTGATCAAGGAGGCCGGGTCACTCGCTGCCCTGGCCACTGCAGCCGGCTTGCCGGCGGAGACTCTGGCGGCGACCGTGCAGCGCTGGAATGAACTCGTGGCGGCCGGTACCGACACGGACTTCGGCCGGTTTTCCAGCACCCGACCAGACCGGTCGGCTCAGGCGCTGGGCAAGGCGCCGTGGTACGCCATGCAGTTGTTTCCCATGACGCGCAAGAGCATGGGTGGTCTCTCGATCGATGCCGATGCACGGGTGCTGGATGGGTCCGGCAAGGCGATCCCCGGGCTGTACGCCGCCGGTGAAGTCACCGGTGTGGCCGGCATCAATGGCAGCTACGGTGGCGAAGGAACCTTTCTGGGGCCCTCGGTATTGCTGGGCCGGATTGCCGGCAAGGCCGCCATCCGGACTGCAGCCCCCATACTCACCGCCCGACCCGACCTTGCCCTGCCGGCCACCACCACCGCAGCCACCACCGCAGCCACCACGCCGACTCCGGAAACCCTCCGCGAGCTCATCGCCCTGAAGCGACCTGGTTTCTGGCATTTCGAGATGGCGCACCAGATCGTGCTGGAGCGACAACTGGCTTGCACGAGCTGCCACAGCCCGGCGTGGCCAGCCGCGCCACCGCAGACGCGCGCACAGCGCCAGCTGCAGCAGAAGTCCTGCACGACCAGCCACTGAGCAGCGATCCTGAGCATCAGCACCCCGGTGCGGGATTGCCCGGCGGCTTCAGGCAGTCGCAAACGCCTGTCGCACGATGTCGTCAGCCGCCGCGCGCACGTCCCATAACGCCCGGGCCGCATTGAGCTGGCTCGCGGCCCGAATCTGGTTGTGCGCACTGCGGGTCGGGAAGCGCTGCGGATCCCAGCCGAAGTAACACTCCCGAAGCGCATCGGCACAAAAGCGGGCGGCCAGCTCCACGTAGATCGTCAGGGTGCCGGCCACGATGCCGGCGATTTCCTCAGCCGTGATCCAGCCCGTGGCCAAACGGGCATAGCCCCCGACTGCACCGGCAAAAAGATCCAGGGCAAAGCCGGACTGCCGCTCGTCTTCACCAGCCGGATTGCACCACGAGCGAAAAGCATCCCCCAGTTCCAGCGGCAGCGGCATCCGTCCCAGGGTGTCCAGATCGATCAGGCACAGGCCGCTGCCGGATTGGCGATCGAAAAGCAGGTTGTTGACCTTGGGATCGCCGTGCACGATGCGGTCGGCAACCGCCGGCACCGGCGGCAGCCGGGCGGCCAGTTCCAGGATCTCGTCGGCCAGCGGCTGAATGATCCGGATATCCCGGTGGTGTGCGTGCTCGGTCAGGGCGGTACGCAGCGTGGCGAGATGCCGGGCCGTGTCATGCACGCCCAGCCGTGGATTGCTGAAGTGGTGATCCAGGTTTCCCAGCGCCCGGTGAAAGCGCGCCAGCAGGGCGCCGGCGGCCGCTGCTTCGCCGGCTGATGCCAGATGGTTGCGGCTGATGCCGTCGATATGGGTGAGCACCCGGTAGGTTCGCCCTGCATCCTCCTGCCACCACTGGCCATCCCGGGTGGGCACGAGTTCCGGCGTGACCAGACCGGCGGCGTGCAGATGGCGGGTAACCACCCGGATGTCCTCGTTCACGCTGGCGGGGAATACTGGATTGACCTGCTGCAGGACACGGCGCAACGGTTCGCTGCCTGCCGTCGGCGACGGCCGTTCAAAAACCAGCCACGTGTGGTTGATCAGGCCGCTGCCCAGCGGCGCAGCAGACCCGCGATCGAGGTTCCATGCGTCGAGGATCGCTTGCGGAATAACCGGGGTGGACATCCGGCTTATTCTGGCATCTGCCCGCCGATTTAGCCCCTGCAGCAGCTGCCTTGACTGACCCGTCCCTCACCGTCAGACTTTTGCCATGGAAAATTCAATTATTCCCGAGTCGGCCGCCATCGGCGGCGCCCCCTCCCTGAACTTCTCCAGTGCGGCAGCGGCGAAAGTGGCGGAATTGATTGCCGAAGAAGGCAATCCCAACCTCAAGCTGCGCGTCTTTATTTCCGGCGGCGGCTGCTCCGGCTTCCAGTACGGCTTCACTTTCGATGAGGATCTGGACGAAGGCGATACCCAGGTCAGCAACCAGGGCGTCACGCTGTTGATCGATCCCATGAGCGTGCAGTACCTGAGCGGAGCGGAAATCGACTACAAGAGCGATCTCGACGGCGCCCGCTTCGTGATACGGAACCCGACTGCCGCCACAACCTGCGGCTGCGGTTCAAGATTCTCCGTATTAAGAACC
>CAYLKO010000025.1:17482-33637 GCA_964384525.1 uncultured Chromatiaceae bacterium | reverse complement strand
CGCTCGCCACCACGTTGATCCGGGCGCCGATGGAGTTGCCTTCCTTGCGGAGGGCGTCCATGTAGGCCTCCAGCTCGCCCAGGCGGGCGGGATCCGGGCAGAAGAAGGGATTGTCATCAACCCCGTCGAGATCAACCACATCCAGCACCAGGGGGCCGAGCTGCCGCAGGTAGCCACGAATCTCGACACCGAGCCGCAGCTGCAGATATTTCCTGGCGATGGCGCCGGCTGCCACCCGCATGGCCGTCTCGCGTGCCGACGAGCGGCCGCCGCCCCGGTAATCCCGGATGCCGTATTTCTGCTGGTAGCTGTAGTCCGCATGACCCGGACGGAAGCGATCCTTGATCTTCCGGTAGTCGCCGGATTTCTGGTCGACGTTTTCGATCAACAGGCCGATGGGCGTGCCCGTGGTCAGACCCTCGAACACACCGGAGAGGATTTTCACCGTATCGGGTTCCCGGCGCTGGGTCGTGTGCCGCGACTTGCCCGGCCGGCGCCGCTCCAGATCCTTCTGGATGTCCGCCTCGGCCAGCGGCATGCCCGGTGGACACCCGTCCACCACGCAGCCGATCGCCGGGCCGTGGCTTTCGCCAAAGGTCGTGACGGAAAATGATTTGCCAATGGTGTTGCCGGACATCTGTACTCAGCTTCGTCTGTGTGTGCCTCGCGCCTGGCGCGACGGCGGGCCAGCCGGATCCCGCTCCAGCGTGGCCAGATCGGCGGCGTTGACCAGCGCAATTCCGTCACCGCCCGCCAACAGCTCGGGCCAGATGAAAGGCAATGTTGGAAAGCACTGTTCCAGCCGGCTGGCGCCGGCCCCCACCTCGAGCGCCAGCCAGCCGTGTGGCGCCAGGAAGGGAGCCGCATGGTGCAGGATTCTGGCCGGCGTTTCCATCCCGTCGTGGCCCGAAGCGAGCGCGAGTCGCGGCTCGTGACGATATTCCGCAGGAAAGGTGTCGATCTCCTGTTCCGGTACATAGGGCGGGTTGCTGACGATCAGATCGAAGGGCCCGGCTGAACCAGCGACAGGGTACAAATCCGCTTCGACGAGCCTCACCCGGTCATCGACGCCGTGTCGCGTCACGTTCAGCGCCGCCACGGCGAGCGCATCAGCAGAGATGTCGGTGGCCACAACCGTGCTGTCGGGAAAGGCCAGCGCGAGCGCGATCGCCATGCAGCCGCTGCCGGTACCGATCTCGAGGATCCGGTGAACCTGCTGCGGGTCGAACCAGGGCTCGAACCGGGTCGTGATCAGCTCGGCAAAAGGCGACCGCGGCACCAGCACCCGCTCATCCACATGAAAAGGCAGGCCGGCAAACCAGGCCTCGTGGGTCAGGTAAGGCAGGGGCCGGCGCGTGCCGAGGCGGGCCGCCAGCAAGGCGTCGACGCGCGCGCGATCACCGGCCGCGACCGGGAGCCGGTAGGCGCGCTCCGCATCAGCATGGTTCAGGCCCAGCACATGAAAGACCAGGGCTGCCGCTTCATCCCTGGCATTGTCGGTGCCATGGCCGAAGCAAGCGCCGCTCGCCTTGAGCCGCGCCGCACAGGCGGCAATCATGTCGGCCACCGTGGCGACCTTGGGTGGCTCGTTGTCAGAAACCGTGCGTGCGGGCATGGGTTGCGTCCACTCCTCTACCGGCCGATGTCCCGGATGCGGATGTATAGAATACGTCGCTGTCGTGTGCCCGGAACCGATCATCGATGCTGACCTCCCTGCTGGATCACGCTTTTGTCCTTTTTCAACGGCTCCTGCCGGAGCAACTGCTCGGCCGATGGGTACGGGCACTGACCCGCGTCCGCACGCCCTGGGTACGCAATCTGCTGATCCGTACTTTCATCCACACCTATCCGGTCGATCTCGACGAAATCGAGCATCCCGCCCCCGAGGCCTGGGAAAATCTGAACGCCTTCTTCACCCGCCCGCTCAAACCGGGTGTGCGCCCCGTGGCGCCAGGCAGCAGGACGGTCGTCTGTCCGTGCGACGGCCTGCTCGAGGAACTCGGTTATGCCGATGGCGGGCACCTGCTTCAGGCCAAGCGCTTTCGCTATCGCCTGGCGGATCTGCTGGCGCTGGACGACACGGCGGCCGGGTCTTTTCATGGCGGCGCCACGGCCACAATCTATCTGGCGCCACAGGACTATCACCGTGTGCACATGCCGCTGACGGCGCGTGTCACCGAAACGGTTTACGTGCCGGGCCGCCGCTGGGCGGTAAACCGCCGCACGGTGCGCACGGTTGAAGGCTTGTTTGCCGCCAACGAGCGGGTGATTGTCTGGTGTGAATCCGACGAGGGGCGCTTCGCCGTCGTGCTGGTTGGCGCGCTGAACGTCGCGAGCATCTCGCTGGCGTGGTGCGGAGAAATCGCCTCCACGGCGCGGGTGGTCCGCACGCACCATGCCATCAATGATCCGGCCCTGCGGATCCCGGCGGGCGGCCTGCTGGGTCAGTTCAATCTCGGCTCCACGGTGATCATCGTCGCCGAGCGCGGCTTGCTGCACTGGGACCGGACCGATGCAACGACAGCACCCGCCCTGCCGGTGGCCGTGCGCATGGGGATGAAGCTCGGCACGTCGTCCCGTCAGCCCATGGCATGAGCGGCTGGCAACCCACCGCAACCTGGGCGACGCTGCGGACGCGGGCGCACTTGCTGGCCGCCACCCGGGAATTCTTTGCCGACCGGGGCTTGCTCGAAGTCGAGACGCCCGCCCTGGTACAGCACGCGGTCTCCGA
Source organism: uncultured Chromatiaceae bacterium (assembly GCA_964384525.1). Classification (GTDB taxonomy): domain Bacteria; phylum Pseudomonadota; class Gammaproteobacteria; order Steroidobacterales; genus SHZI01. The sequence goes on along the minus strand of CAYLKO010000025.1, from coordinate 30,906 downwards.
TCCGCAGCTGCATAACCTGCCCGTCCGACACCGCAGTCAGCACCCGCTGTTCCTGCACACCTCGCCCGAATTCCACATGAAGCGCCTGCTGGCTGCCGGCGCACCGGATATCTGGCAGCTGGCCCGGGTATTTCGCGATGGCGAAGTTGGCCGTCACCATGAGCCGGAATTTGCCCTCGTCGAGTGGTATCGCCATGACTTCAACCTGCGCCAGATGGCGGCCGAGACCTGCGCCCTCATCGAGCACTGGGCAGACGCCATCCCGGCCACTGGCAGCGTGCCTCGATCAGCAGCGGTGCACCGGAGCTACCAGCAGCTGTTCCAGTCCACGCTGGCGCTCAATCCGCTGACCGCGACACCGGCCGAGCTGGAGGCTTGCGCCCGCAACCTGCTGGGCGAGCAATGCGCCATCGCGACGGATGGCGATGCCGGCCCCGTGCATGCCGGGCTGTGGCTGGATCTGCTGATGACCCACGTCGTGCAGCCCAGGCTTGCCTCAACCTTCCTCACGGTGATTGCCGGCTATCCGGCCGCCCAGGCGGCATGGGCACGGCTGGATCCGGCAGACCCGCGCGTGGCCGAACGCTTCGAGGTGTATCTGTGCGGCGTCGAGGTGGCCAATGGCTATCGGGAACTCAGGGATCCGGCGGAACACCGTCGGCGCTTTGCTGCCGACCGGGCAGCCAGGGCACGGCTTCATCTTCCGGACGTGACGCCGGATGACGGGTTCCTGGCGGCCATCGACCACGGCTTGCCGGATTGCGCCGGGGTTGCGGTTGGCTTTGACCGGGCGGTGATGGTGTTGGCGGGGCTGCCGGATCTGCAATCAGCGGTGGCCTGCCCCGTCCTGTGAAGGGCACCTGCAGTAATCAGCCACAACCTCATGAAGTCACTGCAAGTGACTGACCTGTAGAAAGATTTACTTTACCCGAGAGACATACTCGTTGGAGCGGGTGTCCACCTTGATGACCTCGCCCTCGTTCAGGAACAAGGGCACCTTGACCACCGCCCCGGTTTCCAGCTTGGCCGGCTTCATGCCGCCGGTGGCGGTGTCGCCACGCACGCCGGGATCGGTCTCCGTGATGACGAGCTCCACGAAAATCGGCGGGACCACGGTCAGCGGCACGCCATTCCACAGGGTAACCGTGCAGGTGTCCTGCTCGCGCAACCACTGCCTGGCCTCCTCGACGGCCGTCCCTCCTGCCGGGATCTGTTCGAAGCTCTCGGGATCCATGAAGTACCACATGTCGCCATCGCTGTAGAGGTACTGCATGGGTCGATCAACCACATCGGCCGATTCGATCGAGTCGCTGTTGCGGAAGGTCTTCTCGACTGTCCGGCCGGTGCGCAGATTGCGGATGCGCACCCGGTTGAATGCCTGGCCTTTGCCCGGTTTGACAAACTCGTTCTCGACAACGGCACAGGGATCGCCATCGATCAATACCTTGCTGCCGCCTCGAAGATCACTTGCGCTGTAACTGGCCATGGGCATCCATTCAACTGGGACTTGCTGGGTCGCGGAGCAGGTTATTCTATCCGGATCCATGTCGCCTGCCAGCATTCGAAACCCGAAAGAGCTGCTGCATACCCTGGGCCTGACACCCGGGGAATGCGGCCTGTCCGCGACAGCCATGACTGATTTCCCGCTGCGGGTGCCACGCGCCTTTGTCGAGCGCATGCGCCACGGCGATCCACAGGACCCACTGCTGTTGCAGGTCCTGCCGGTCGCCATGGAAACCCGGACGATCGACGGCTTTGCCACTGATCCAGTCGGTGACCTGGCCAGCGTTCGCGTGCCGGGACTGCTGCAGAAATATGCCGGCCGTGCCCTGCTGATCACCACCGGCGCCTGCGCCATCCATTGCCGGTATTGCTTTCGTCGCAGCTTCCCCTATGCGGAGCAGAGCGTGGCCGGCGACCAGCTGGCCGTGGCCCTGCAGGAGATTGCCGATGACCCTGCCCTTCAGGAGATCATCCTGAGCGGCGGCGATCCCCTGGTCCTGAGCACGAGCCGGCTGACAGCCCTGCTGCTGCAGCTGGACCGGATACCGCATGTCCAGCGCATCCGTCTCCATACCCGCGTTCCCGTGGTTCAACCGGAATGCGTCACGCCCGAACTGCTGGCCGTGCTGCGCAGCCTCCGCAGCCGGGTCGTCTTCGTGGTGCATGCCAACCACGCTCGCGAACTGGGCCCGGCTGCGGTCGCCGCCTTGCGGGCCGGGGCCGACGGGACGTGACCGTTCCTCAATCAGGCGGTGTTGCTGCGCGGTGTGAATGATTCGGCGCAGGCACTTGCCGAGCTTTCCATCGCACTCTTTGCGGCCGGCGTGCTGCCCTACTACCTGCATCAACTCGATCCGGTGGCGGGAGCTGCCCACTTCAACGTACCGGATCACGAGGCGCTGCAGCTCATGCAGACCCTGCTCCACACCCTGCCGGGCTATCTGGTGCCGCGCCTGGTCAGAGAAGTTCCAGGAGAAGAATCCAAAACGCTGCTCGGCCCTTTCACGCAGCCACCGGAATGCAGTGGCGCTACATAATCCCGTGCCGGCCACAGACTCGGACAGCGATCACATAATCCGGACCATCCGCCGGTCACACTCCCAACCTCTTACAGGGACTGGGCAGGTGTGGAGTTGGGCAGCTCCGTTGGAATTCCGCTGATCGTCATCAGCCGTCGTGACGATCACGCCACGATAATCAATTCAGTGCTTCGGGACAGTGGCCATCCGGTTCACTGCCAGCGCATCAATGATCTGGCGACTCTCACCGACCGGCTGCGCACCCTGCCGCCGGAGATCCTGCTGTACTTTGCCGGCGAGTGCGACATCGACATGCCAGCCGTGGCCGCCGCAGTCGCCACCTGTGCACCACCGCCGCCGCTGCTCGTCGTGCAGGGCCAGGTTGATGAATCTTCAATCGCCGCCGCCATGCACGCTGGCGCGCACGACGTGATTTCACTCACCCACCGCAACCGTCTGGCTGCCGTGGTCGGCCGCGAACTGAATGCCCATCGACTCCGTGTTGCGCTGGCTGGCGTGCTCAGTTCCGCCCGACAGTACAAACAGGAGCTGCGCAGCCTGATGACCGGCGCGTCGGAAGCGATCGCCGATGTGCATGAAGGCATCATCGTGGCCGTGAATCCGGCCTGGGCCGCGCTGCTCGGCCTGCCGACCGAGGATGATCTGGTGGGTCAGCCCTTCATGGATCTGTTTCGCGAAGCCGACCAGGCCACGCTGAAGGGTGCCCTGGTTGCCTGCCTGAAAGGCAAGTGGGAAGAGGACGACATGCTCCCCGTCGTCGCCTATCGCAAGGATGAAAGCGAGCTGCCGCTGGAACTGCGCCTGAAGCATGTCACCGTGGAGGGTGATCCCGCCGTGCGGGTCATCGTGCCGGGGGATCGTGCGGCGGAACAGGCTCCGGAAGAACTGCTGCATGCAGCAGTCGCCCGGGATCCATCCACCGGCTTCTATCTGCGCCATCATTTTCTGGAACAGCTGGTCACGCGGCTCGCCACACCGGCTGAAGGCGGCGTGCGGGCCATCGCCTACATCCGGCCGGACCACTTTGGCCGCGTTCAGGCCGATGTCGGCCTGCTGGGCACCGAAGCCCTGCTGATGCGGCTTGCTGAAGTCCTGAAGGAACTGATGCAGCCCGGTGACCTGTATGGCCGCTTTGGCGGCACGATGTTCACCGTGCTCCTCGAGCGCGGCACGATGACCGACGTGCAGGCCTGGGCCAGCCAGCTGCGCAAGGCGGTGGCCAACCAGATCTTTGAAGTTGACACGCAGTCCACGTCGATGTCCTGCACCATCGGCCTTTGCGAAGTCCGTGGCAGCGAGAAGAACTCGACCCAGCCGCTTGCCGAGGCGGAACAGGCGTGCCGCAAGGGTCGCGAACAGGGTGGCAACCGCACCGTGCTCAGTGATGCCACGAGCATCACCGAGCGGCTGCGACTGACCGACACCCTGTGGGTGGCGAGAATCCGTTCGGCATTGATGCAGAATCGCCTGCGCCTGATTCATCAGCCGGTGGTCGGGCTGCATGAGGAGGTTCAGGGCGTCCTCGACACCCGCGTCCGCCTGATCGACGAACAGGGCGAGCCGGTACTGCCGGCCGACTTCATCCCGCCCGCCGAACGCGCCCACATGATGAAGAACATCGACCGCTGGGTCATCGGCGCATCGTTCTCCTTTTGCGTGGCCCGCCAGCCCAATCTGGTATTCGTGCGCCTGTCGCGGGACTCGATCCTGGATGACTCCCTGCTGGAATGGCTGAAGGCCCGGGCCCAGAGCACCCGCCTCAAGCCCGCGCAGGTCTGCTTCCAGATCAGCGAGGAACTGGCGCTGCAACACCTGAAACACAGCAAGACCCTGGCCGAGAATCTGCGTGCCTTCGGCTTCATGTTTGCGGTGGATCATCTCGGCATCGGGCGCGATTCCACGCAGTTGCTGGGCCACCTGCCCATGCAGTTCGTGAAAGTGGATGGCAGCCTGATGCAGGGCCTGCATCGCGACAAGGATCTGCAGAAGAAGGTTGGCGACATCGCCGCCAGGGCCCGGGAACTCAAGATCAAGACGATTGCCGAGCGGGTGGAAAACGCCAGCACCATGGCAGTGCTCTGGCAACTCGGCATTGCCTTCGTCCAGGGCAACTTCACCCAGACCCACGGCGTCGTGCTGAGTGGCGAGACGTCCGAAGACCGGCAGCCGGCGGATCAACGCGCCACCGGCTGATTTACCGCCGCATCTGCCGGCAACGTGCTGGCGATCACACTCTGCCGGCATTGTCCGCACCACCATTCTCACGACATAACAGAACGAGACCTGGGTCATTTACGGCCTGACATGCAGATGGTTTCCTGACGGTTGTCGAAAAACCCGCGCTAGCGCGCCCGTCACTGCAGGCAGCCAGGACCCCGAACATGCGCCGATCGCGCCGACCAGCATCCTCCTCCCGTACGAATCCCGTGCTTCGTGGCGCCATCGGCCAGCTGATCACCCATCCGGCTCTGACTGCCTCCGTTCTGGCCGGATCCCTGCTGCTGGTTGCCTCCCACCCGGCTTCGGCATTGACGCTCGGTGAATTGACGACGCACTCGACGTTGGGCCAGCGCCTGAACGCCACCGTGCCCGTGCGCCTCGGACCAGGTGAGGCGCTGAGCAATGGTTGCGTGTTCCCGGGCTTTCCCTCCGCCGGCCTGAGCGGTGTGCCGGGTGCTGAAGTCCACACGCCGGATGCCGGTCGTGAAGGCAGCTATGTGCTGCAGTTGAGCAGCACTGCCGCCCTCTATGAACCGATGTATGCCCTGGAGTTGCGCATCGACTGCCCGGGTGTCCCGGCCATGGTTCGCCAATTCGTGCTGATGCTCGACCTGCCCGCGGCCACATCCGCCGCGGCGGCGTCCACACCTGCCGCCACACTTGAACCTGGTCAGCCCGCCGTGATCACCCGGCCTGCGGCAACGAACCGGTCCAGTCACGCCGCAACGAGCCTGCCCCATGCCACGCCGACTCCCATTGCGCCCGGGTCGCGTTACCGGGTGGCCCGCGGCGATACCTTGTCATCCATTGCGGCTCGCGTACACGATCGTCAGACGTCTCTGTGGGCTTTTGCCAGCGCCATTCAAGCGGCCAATCCCGAGGCGTTCATTCACGGCGACGCCAACCTGATCAAGCTCGGCAGTGACATCGTGATTCCTGCCGCCACGGCCGATGACAGCCGTCAGCCCGCGACGGCCCCGGCAACGGCTCCGGCAACGGCAACGCCGACCGCTGCGGCTGCGGCGGCCCCGGCTCCATCTGCCGCCACGCCCGAACCCTTGCCTGCACCCGTCGCAACGCCAGCCCCAACGCCGGCCCCGGCGTCGGTTCCGACCGAGACCCAGGCAGAAGCCGTTGTGCAGAGTGCCGCCGTGGCAGTACCGGCGACAGCACCCGCAGCCACACTGTCAGCCGCCAAAACGCCAGCAACACCACCAGCGGGCGTTGCAGCCAAAGCACCCGTCAACGTGCCGGACGCCGCTGAGCCGGCCGGCCCGAATCCCTTCCTGGCAGCCGGAGCCGGCATCCTTTTCGGCCTGTTGATCAGTGTCCTGCTGTGGTTCCGAAATCGCCTGCCCGTGCATGCGAAGCGCCCGACGACGAAGGCTGGCGATGAGGCTCCGGCAGTCGACGGGATTTCGACATCCGGATCCTTGGGCGCGATTCCCGTAGCCCTTCCCGCAGCCCTCCCTGCAGCTTTGGATCCTCACGATGAAGAACCCGGATTCACGGTGTCCTGGTCCGAGGCTCCGCCCGAGGATCTGCTGGCCGCCGAATTTGCCGATGCACCTGCGGAACTTTTCCAGAGTCCTGCAGCCGGCGACACGGATCCCGGTCACTTCATCGCCGACACCGCCGCAACCGCGGAATATGCCCCTGATCAGGCGACGCTGGTCAGCGACGACATCACCTCCGAACTGGAGGAACTCTTCGACAGCACGGACACCACCATCCAGAAGCGGCTGAACGCCGAGAAGCTCGCCGCGGAGCTTGCTGCCAGCGAGAATGAAAAGACGGTGGCTGTGGATGCCCTGAACGATGCCGGCGAGCTGTTCAGCGTCGGCCATCTGGATGAGCAGCTGTCGGGCAACACGGTTGACTTCCTGATCGGTGAATTGCGGAAGACGGACGATGCGGCAGAGAACGCCCCCACCGTCGACCAGCCACGACCCGTGGTCGGCAGCCCGCGTCACAGCCAGGAACCGGTTGATATTCATTCACTTGCAGCGCAGATCAGCAGTGACAACAAACAAGCCCAGACGCTGCTCGAAGCGCTGAGCCTGCTGGAGCGGGACTACGAGAATGAACTCAGCGCCAGCCAGGTTTTCGACCTGTCGGCCGTTCGCGATGCGCTGGGCGATGAGGATGACGAACCCACCCAGGTCCGCGAAACGCAGGTCACCGACCGTCGCCAGAAGGCCCGTTAGCCGGGCGTCGCGGCCACCATGCGATCAACTTTTCGCCAGCCCCGCGGCAACACGCCGCCACGCTGACTGCGCGCCCCGTGGTAGTTCTTGAGATCCGCCGGCTTCAAGGTCATCGTGCGTTCATTGGCTGACAACAGCAGCGACTGCTCCGGCGCGAGCACGGCAACGGCAATCAGCTTCTCCTCTCCGGCCTGAAACTTCCGGCTTGAGATGCCGAAGAGCTTGTTGCCCTTGCCCCGCGACAACTCCGGCAGATCGACAGCCGGAAAAACCAGCAGGCGCCCTTCCGAACTCAAGGCGGCGACCATCAGCTTGCCGGGAAAGGTATCGCCGGGCGCCGGCACCGGAATCAATACATCGCCACCATCCGGCACGCGCAAACAGGCCTTGCCCGCCCGATTTCTCGAATGCAGCTCGCCGAGTGGCACGAAGAAGCCGTAACCGGCATCGCTGGCCACCAGCCAGCGCTGCTCCGGATCACCCAGCATGACACCACGGAAGCTGGCGCCCGCAGCCGGGTTCAGCCGCCCGGTCAGGGGTTCGCCCTGCCCCCGCGCCGACGGCAGGGTGTGCGCGGGCAGACAATAGGCGCGACCGGCATTGTCGAGGAACACGGCCGTCTGCGTGCTCTTGCCGGTGGCTGATGCCAGATAGCTGTCACCCGACTTGTAGCTCAGCGTCGCCGGATCGATCTCGTGACCCTTGGCGGAGCGGATCCAGCCACCGGCGGACAGCACCACGGTGACCGGTTCACTGGCCACCAGATCGGTTTCCGCCAGCGCCTGGGCCGCTTCGCGCTCCACGATCGCCGTCCGGCGCGAGTCGCCATGCTTCCCGGCCAGCGCCAGCAGCTCATCGCGGATCAGGGTCTTCAGCCGGTCTTCACTCTTCAGGATCTGTTGCAGGCTGTCGCGCTCCAGCGCCAGATCCTTCTGCTCGGTGCGGATCTGGATCTCCTCCAGCCTGGCCAGCTGGCGCAGCCTGAGGTTCAGGATCGACTCGGCCTGGGTGTCGGTGATGCCGAAGCGCTTGATCAACGCTTCCTTGGGCCGGTCCTCCCGGCGGATGATCCGGATCACCTCGTCGATGTTCAGGAAGGCGATCAGCAGGCCGTCGAGGATGTGCAGCCGGTCTTCCACCCTGCCCAGGCGGAATTCGAGGCGCCGTCGAACCGTCGCCGTGCGGAACTGCAGCCACTCGCTGAGCAGCGAGTGCAGATCGCGAACTGCCGGCCGGCCATCCAGACCGATGACATTGAGGTTGACGCGCAGCGTCCGCTCGAGATCCGTGGTGGCAAACAGATGCCTCATCAGGGCATCGACGTCCACCTTGCCCGACTTCGGCGTGATCACGAGGCGGGTCGGATTCTCGTGATCGGATTCGTCGCGCAGATCCTCGACCAGCGGCAGCTTCTTCGACTGCCGTTGCGCCTCGATCTGCTCCAGCACCTTGCTGCCGGACACCTGAAACGGCAACTGGGTGATGATGATGTCGTTCCGGTCATGCTCCCACACGGCGCGCAGCCGCAGCGTGCCGTTGCCGGTGGCGTAGATTTCCTGCAGGTCCTTGCGGGGCGTGACGATCTCGCCACCCGCGGGAAAATCCGGCCCCTTGATGTGCTGGCACAATTGCCTGACGGTGGTCTCGGGCGCCTCCAAAAGCCGCACCAGCGCCGCCACGACTTCGCGCAGGTTGTGCGGCGGAATGTCCGTCGACATGCCGACCGCAATGCCGCTCGCACCATTCAACAGCAGATTCGGCAGCTGTGCCGGCAGCAACGTGGGTTCTTCCAGCGTGCCGTCGAAGTTCGGCACCCACTCCACCGTGCCGTGCGCCAGTTCATCGAGCAGTGTCGCCGCGTAGGGTGTCAGGCGGGCCTCGGTATAGCGCATGGCCGCGAAGGACTTCGGGTCGTCTGCCGAGCCCCAGTTGCCCTGGCCATCGACGATCGGGTAGCGGTACGAAAAATCCTGCGCCATGTGCACCATGGCTTCGTAGCAGGCCGAGTCACCGTGCGGGTGGAACTTGCCGATGACGTCACCGACGGTGCGGGCGGATTTCTTGTGCTTGGTGGCGGCGAGCAGGCCCAGCTCGCGCATCGCGTAAATGATGCGGCGCTGCACCGGCTTCAAACCATCGCCGATATGCGGCAGGGCGCGATCGAGGATGACATACATCGAGTAGTCGAGGTATGCCTTCTCGGTGAAGGTCCGCAGCGGCAGACGCTCCACGGTGTGAAACTCGAGGCGGCTTTGCGCTTCGCGTGCCGCCTGGCGCCTGGCCTGGTCCCGGCCTGATTTCGATGCTGTCTTGCGCGTTGCCATCTGCTTCAGACCTGGGCCAGGTTGCCCTTGGATTCAAGCCATGCCCGCCGGTCCGGCGAACGCTTCTTCGCCAGCAGCATGTCGAGCAGTTGTTCGGTGTCGTCGGCCGCGTCGATCGTCAACTGCACGAGACGACGCGAGTCGGGCAGCATGGTGGTCTCGCGGAGCTGCAGCGGATTCATCTCTCCCAGGCCCTTGAAGCGCGTCACCGATGGCTTGGTTCGCACGCCCTCCGCCGCGAGCCGGTCCAGCACTCCCTGGCGCGCGGCCTCATCCAGGGCGTAGTAGATGTCCTTGCCGACGTCGATGCGGAACAGCGGCGGCATCGCCACATACACATGACCGGCACGCACCAGCTGGGGAAAGTGCCGGACAAACAGCGCACAGATCAGGGTCGCGATATGCAGGCCGTCGGAGTCGGCGTCGGCGAGGATGCAGATCTTGTGATAACGCAGGCCCGAGAGATCGTTGCTGCCGGGCTCGGCGCCAACCGCCAGGCTGATGTTGCTGATTTCCTGCGACGCCAGTATCTCCCCCTGATCCACCTCCCAGGTGTTCAGGATCTTGCCCCGCAGGGGCAACACCGCCTGAAACTCGCGATCACGCGCCTGCTTGGCGGAACCTCCAGCCGAGTCGCCCTCGACGAGGAAGACTTCGCAGCGCTCCGGATCGGTGCTGGAGCAGTCGGCCAGCTTGCCGGGCAGCACCGGACCACTGGTGATCCGCTTGCGCACGACGACCTTGGCCGCCTTCGTCCGGTGCTGGGCCGCGAGGATGGCCCGCGCGGCAATCTCGTCCCCGGCATCGGTATTCTGGTTGAGCCACAGCGAAAACGAATCCTTGGCCACGCCGCCGACAAACGCGGCGCATTCACGCGAGCTCAGCCGTTCCTTGGTCTGGCCGGAAAACTGCGGCTCCTGCATTTTCACGGACAGCACGAACTGCAGGCCATCCCACACGTCATCCGGCGCCAGCTTGATGCCCCGGGGCAGCAGGTTGCGAAATTCGCAGTAGTCGCGCAGCGCATCCGTGAGCCCGGTGCGCAGCCCGCCGACATGCGTCCCGCCCTGCGCGGTGGGAATCAGATTGACATAGGACTCGTTGATCGCGGGACCATCGGTGTCTGCCCAGGCCAGGGCCCATTCCACTTCCTCACGGTCGCCCTTGAAGGCCGCCGTGCAGGGTGAGGCAGGCAGCAGCTCGACATCCGGCAGGCTCTCCCTCAGATACTGTTCCAGGCCGCCGGTATAGAGCCACTCGAATTTCTGCTCGGGCTTCTCCACCTCGAAGTGGATGGCAAGACCGGGGCAAAGCACCGCCTTGGCCCGCAGGACGTGGCGCAGCTCATTGATCGAGAACTTGTCGGAGTCGAAGAATTTCGGATCCGGCCAGAAGCGCAGCGTCGTGCCGGTATTGGCCTTGCCAACGGTGCCGACCTGCTCGAGCTTGCCGACGCGCTCGCCGCCCTTGAAGCTCATGTTGTACTCGTGGCCGTCCCGGCGGATCCAGACCTCGAGATTTTTCGACAACGCATTGACGACCGAGACACCCACGCCGTGCAGGCCGCCGGAATACTGGTAGTTGTTGTTGGAAAACTTGCCGCCGGCATGCAGCCGCGTCAGGATCAGTTCGACACCGGGGATCTTTTCCACCGGATGCTTGTCGACCGGCATGCCGCGGCCGTCATCGGCCACCTGCAGCGAGCCATCCGCATACAGCTTCACGTCGATGCGCTTGCAATGGCCGCCAATGGCCTCGTCGACGCTGTTGTCGATCACCTCATGCGCCAGATGATTCGGGCGGCTGGTGTCGGTATACATCCCGGGCCGGCGGCGCACGGGATCGAGGCCGCTCAGGACCTCAATGTCAGCAGCTTGGTAACGGGCAGCCATCAGAATCCAGGAATAGACGCGGCGACCATCATCCCGGCGACAATCGTGGGGAAGCGCACAACGACGGGCGGAATCTTAGAGGACCCGCCATATTAAGCAAGAAGATTAAGCAGGCAGGTCGGGCATCGCCCGGCTTCAGCGCAGATCGGCAACCAGGGACTCGCGCAATATTTCAGGAATTTCGGCAACGCGGGCCTGCAACTCCGGATGATCCACGCCGGCCGCCACGCCGGCTCCCGATTTCAGCGCACTGACCATCACCGCCGGCAACTCGAAACGCAGGAAATGCACTGCCGAGGTCTTGGTCGCATCGGTCCGTTCCATGTCTTCGTCGGCAATGGCAAAGACCGGTGCGTGGCCCTCCACCTGCACCCAGACCCGATGCTCGACCTCGCGCAGACGGGTGAGCGCCTGGCGCCGTTCGACCTCGTCCGGATACTCGATGAGCATCGTCGCCTTCCAGTTGCTGCCGTCGGGAATCAGGGGGTTATAGGCCGCCAGCTCGGCGCGGATATCCTCGGGCTCAAAGATCCGCTCGGCGCGCAGCATCTCCTGCACCTGATAGTGCATGGTCAGGCGGTCCTCGAAGGAGAGCGTCACATGGTCGCCCAGCGGCAAACGCCGATATGCCTTGTGCTTCATCACCTGGGCGCGAAACTCCGGACGCAGCCGGCTGTAGACTTCCAGCGGATACAGGTCTTCCAGTGTCAGCTTGCCCACTGCGTATCCTTTCAGATGCCGTAGGCGCGCCGCAGCAGCTGCATCGGGTGGGAATGCCCGTCGCGCCTGGCTAGATCGGCGATCTGGGCGGCGGCCATCGGGCAATCGCTGCAGAACTCGTCGGCAGCGCTGTTCGACACCTGGGTGGCCACCGGCTGGCCAATCTTGACGGACGCCGCCCGGAACTCGGTCTTCACGCCGTAGGTGCCGTCGTGCCCGGAGCAGCGCTCGATAGGCTCGACGGTGGTATCCGGCACCAGCTGCAGCACATCCCTGGTCTTCAAGCCGATGTTCTGCACCCGGAGGTGGCACGGGACGTGGTAGGACACCTTGCCGAGTGAAATGGCAAAATCCGTGCGCAGCTTGCCGCCCTGATGCCGCCGATACAGATAATTGAAGGGATCAAAGAAGGCTTGGCCCACAGCCTGCACCTCGGCATCATCCGGAAACATCAGGGGCAGTTCCTGCTTGAACATCAGCACGCACGACGGCACTGGCGCCACGATATCCCAACCCTCGGCCACCCATTTGGCAAGCTCCGGCACATTCGCTGATTTGGCGCGGGCCACCGAGTCCAGATCGCCCAGCTCGAGCTTGGGCATGCCACAGCACTGCTCCGAATCAGCCAGCTGCACGGCAATGCCGTTGTGCCGGAAGACGGCCACGAGGTCCATGACCATCGCCGGCAGGTTCCGGTTGCCATAGCAGGTGGTGTAGAGAATCACCTTGCCGCTGGTGCCATTGACGGCCTCCGCCGCGACGGCTTCAACCAGCCCGGCATGGGCTTCGGAGCCCTGCATCGATGCGTTCTGCCGCGTGAGTTGCTTGCGTGCCGTGTTGCTCTCGTAGCGGGGCAGCGGCGCATCACGGGCCACACCCAGGGTCTTCTCCAGCAACAGGCGGCCCGCCTCGTTGCCATTGACGGCATTGACCACTTCGGCGATCACGGGAATGCCCGCGATGTTGCCCACCTGATCAGTGGCCGACAGGATCCGGCTGCGCAACGATGCCCCCTCGGCCTTGAAGCGCACTGCCTTGGCACGCAGCATCAGGTGGGGAAAGTCCACGTTGAAGGGGTGGGGCGGCACGTACGGACACTTCGACATGTAGCACATGTCACAGAGGTAACAGTGGCCGACGACCTCGGCGAAAACCGCCGTCGGTACGGTGTCGAGCTCACCGGTGGCGGACTCGGCGATGGCATCGAACAGGGTCGGAAAGGCATTGCAGAGATTGAAGCACCGGCGGCAGCCATGACAGATGTCGAAGATCCGCTCCATCTCCTTCTCGAGGGATGCCGGATTCCAGAAATCCGCAGATTGCCAGTCGAGTGGATGACGGGTGGGCGCTTCCAGGCTGCCTTCGCGGGTGCTCATGGGGATGCTCGCACTGCGGAACTCATGGATATGGAACTCGTTGCACGGAAACGTGGATCGGCTGTATCAAAATGTTGTGGGCGGGGGGTTAAGTAAACACCCGCCCCAACCACGCAAAACAGGAGGAACCGAACAAAATGAC
>CAYLKO010000025.1:3050-17472 GCA_964384525.1 uncultured Chromatiaceae bacterium | reverse complement strand
TTTCTTTTTTTTCTTAAAGTGGTTCGGTCTTTATTAAATGTTTGTGGCCGTGTTTTTCATTACCCTCCCCCCACAACCACGATCAACGGCTGCTCCCGAACTACTTGCCGAGCGTATCCAACGCCTTCTGAAAGCGATTGGCATGCGAGCGCTCGGCCTTGGCGAGCGTCTCGAACCAGTCGGCGATTTCGGCAAAGCCCTCGGTGCGGGCCGTCTTGGCCATGCCCGGGTACATGTCGGTGTACTCGTAGGTCTCGCCGGCAATCGCCGCCTTCAGGTTGTCGGCCGTCGGCCCCATCGGCAGGCCGGTGGCCGGATCGCCAATGTCCTTCATGTAGTCCATGTGGCCATGTGCATGGCCCGTCTCGCCTTCCGCCGTGGAGCGGAATACGGCCGCGACATCGTTGTAGCCTTCAACGTCGGCCTTCGCCGCGAAATACAGGTAACGGCGATTCGCCTGGGATTCGCCGGCGAATGCATCCTTCAGATTTTTTTCGGTCTTGCTGCCCTTCAGTGCCATGTGAATTCTCCTTTTTGGTGCATCAGGCTGGAATGTTTAGACTTGGTCCAAATATGTTGCTTCGCCAGGGTTCTGTCAACCGCGCCCAACCGCCGGTTGCCCCACACGCTGACGATGTGCAAATCTGCAACGTGAACTCTTCGTACTCTGGAATCCGCATGAACACAAGCCGCCGCAAGCCTGCCGCCCGCCCCGTTGATCTCGAAAAAACCCTCGCCGATCTGGAGGCTATCGTGGAACAGCTCGAATCAGGCGACATGTCGCTGGACAAGTCGTTGAAGGAATTCGAGCGAGGGGTGCGCTTGAGCCGCGAGTGTCAGGGTGCGCTGAAAGATGCAGAGCAGCGCGTGCAGCTGCTGATGGGCGGCGAGCTGAAGGAGTTCTCAGCCGGCGATGGCGACGCCGCCGCCGATGATGAGGAAGAGCTGCCGGATGAAGATTCGGACGAGGACGAGGACGATCACTGAGCTGGCTGGATTGCCGGGGAGCTCGATTCGCGCTTCTCGTCACATAAATCCATCATCTTGTAGGCGTTTCGCGTCGAGTTGATCTTTGACCAGCCGGTGATCGTCATGGTTGTAACGCCAGGAAAAGGATCCCTCATCTGACATTGATCCATCAAATACAGGAATGCGAATTCGAAAATCCGGCTCTGGTTACCAGCAACCCACTCCGGAGGCAGGCTGAAACGCATCATGGAAACCAGATACAAGGCGTGCTTTTCAAATGCGCCTTTCGGCTCCGCCAGCACCACCCGTGCATCCCGCGCCCTGCCCTTCTCATCGAGCCGGAACTGCACCAACACATCACCGTTGACGAATTTCCTCGAGGATGGCTCCAGCGAGCGCGACATGATGGCGCGATGATTCAACAACTGCGGCTCAACATCTGTCGCCGCTGCATGACTGGGGCTGGGTGCCGGTGCATTGTTGGCGGGGACAACAGCGGCCCCTGTGCATCCAATCAGCAGGAAACCGCACACCAGGGTGATGAGCCACCGCATCAGCCAGACTCCGGGTTGCTTCGGACTTCAGTAGCGGATCGAGGCTACCAGATTGTCCTGGCCTCAGGAACTGCGGGCCGGCAGTCCAGCCGACCTACTCGCCGGTGCGGGTCGCGCCCTGCAAGCGCCGGATCATGGTGCGGAGGAACACCTTGTTGAAGCGGAGCTGGCACTCGGTCGAGACCTGCTCCAGCATCGTTGAACTCACCGAGAGCACCGTGACGCCGTCCTGGGCCCGGATGCCGGCCGTGCTGCGGGCTCCGGTCACATAACCGGTCTCGCCGAAACAGTCGCCCTCCTTGAGGACACCAAGCGGCCTGCCATTGCTCTCCACGGAAACCGTGCCCGAGACGATCACGTAAAAGCGGTCATCGGCAGTGCCTTCACGAACGATCTCATCATCCGCGATGTATTCGCGCCACTCACTGGCGCGCAACAGCTCGCGGATCTCGGACTGCGAAAAATCATGAAAGAAGGACAGCCGCCGCAGGATGTCGAAGTGCTCCTGGCGATCGATGCCATCCCACTGCCCCTTCAACTGGTGATAGCCGCGGGTCAAGCGCGCGCCGAAGTCCGTGCCATTGGTGAAGCGGTTGACCGGATCCTTCTGCAGGGCCACCGCCACGATTTCTTCGAGCTCCTCAGGCGCACCGAGCCGCAGGGTGTGGATCGGCGGCGGCGTGGCATACACGATCTGGTTCAGCAGCTTGGAGAGTGAACTGGCGCGAAACGGCCGGAACCCGGTCAGCAGCTCGTACATCACGGCGCCCAGCGAATACAGATCCGAGGCCGGTGTCAGGTCATTGCCCTGCACCTGCTCCGGCGACATGTAACTCGGCGAACCGGCTATCCCCTCGATCCTGGAAATATCCGCATCGCGGAGGATCGCGATGCCGAAGTCGATGATGCGCACATCATTGTCGTTGGTGAGCATGATGTTGCTCGGCTTGATGTCGCGATGGATGACACCGCGCCGGTGGGCGTAATGCAACGCCCGGGCGCACTTGTAGACGATCTTCACGACATCCTCGACATGCAGGAGATTGTCGGGACGGCAGTAGGCTTCGAGCGTGCGCGCCCGTTGCACATGCTCCATCACCACGTAGTACTTGCCATCCTCCTCACCGGCATCGAGGATCGGCAGGATGTTCGGATGCTGCAGCATGCCGACCATATGGGCTTCATTGAAGAACATCTTGCGGGCAATGCGGCCGCTCGAGGGATCGTCATCGGGCGCGATGTTGTACACCTTGATGGCGACATCACGCCGGAAGTACGGGTCGTGCGACAGAAAAACCGTGCCGGTCGTGCCCCGGCCAACCTCAATGATGATCAGGTATTTGCCGATTTTTTTCGGCGCATCAGCAGCCGCGTCGACGGTATCGGCCGCTGCAGCATGGGCGGCGCTCGGGGTCGACTGCTGAACCATGCGGGACGGACCTGATCGGGCTTAGGACAGCGGCAGCAGCAACACTCCCCTGACGACCAACGCCGCATAAAAAGCCGCCAGAACATCATCGAGCATAATGCCCAGCCCGCCGCCTATTCTGTGATCAGCCTCCCGAATCGGCCAGGGTTTGGCGATGTCGAAAAATCGGAAGAGCAGAAACGCCACGACAGACCAGGCCGCGGTTCGTGGCGTCACGCACAGAAGCGCGAGCAGGGCGATGATTTCATCCAGCACGATGCCGCCGTGATCATGCACACCGAGACGCCGCGCGCTCACCCCGCAGATCACGCAACCAAGAACAAGGGCGATGCCCAAGCCGACCACCTGCACCGTCACCGGCAAGGGCGGTATCAGCCAGTAGATCGCCAGCGCCAGCAGCGAACCCCAGGTACCCGGCGCACGCGGCAAGAGGCCCGTGCCGAGTCCGAAGGCCAGCCAGTGCACGGGGGCGCGCAGCACCTGTGGCGCCAGCATGAGTGAAGACGCCGCCGGCTTGCCGGACGGCTTCATCGGAAGTGGTGCCAGATGTTGTCGGGCACGACATGCGGTTGGCCGGCTCGCGACCACCGCACGCCCTTTTCCGCGCTCACCGTGCCGATACGCGTCACCGTTGTCGGCCAGCGGGCTGCAACGGCCAGCAGGCGTGCTTCAGCCGCCCCGGGCACGGTGAAGCACAACTCGTAGTCATCGCCGCCCGTCAGTGCGCAGTCAACCGCATCTTCCGGATGCACGGCCTGCAGGGCTGCACTCAAGGGCAGACAGGCCACATCCAGTTCTGCGCCCGTGTTGCCGGCCTCCATCAGCTTGCATAGATCATCGTGCAGGCCATCGGACACATCGAGCATCGCCGTCGCCAGGCCGGCGAGTTCCCGGCCTTCACGTATCCGGGGCTCCGGATACAAAAACCGCTGGATCAGCTGCTGCCTGGCCGGGTCTGGCGGTGCATCCGCGGGTGCCGCGAGCAACAGGCGGCCGGCCACCGCATCGCCGGGACTGCCGGTAACCCAGATGCCATCTCCCGGCCGGGCGCCCTGGCGGCATACCGCGCCCCCCGGTCGCACCTGACCGTGTGCCGTTACCGTGGCCGCCAGCGGACCGCGCACGGTATCGCCGCCGACCAGCGCCACGTTGAAACGATCAGCGAGCGCAAACAAGCCGTCGGCAAAACCGCGGAGCCAGGCCTCATTGACCTCGGGGATGGCCAGCGCCAGCACCGCCCAGCGCGGCTCGGCGGCCATGGCCGCAAGATCGCTCAGATTCACGGCGAGACAGCGGTGACCCACGGCGGACGCCGGCATGTCGCGAAGAAAATGGGTGCCCTCGACCAGGGTATCGATGGCAACCACGAGGTCATGACCCGGCTCGGCACGGAGTACCGCTGCATCATCCCCGATACCGACCATAATTTCCGGATGTTGCCGGGCGATCCCGGTGGGCCGGTCGAAATACGTACGGATGAGCGTCCGCTCGTCCATCTGCGGATGGCTATCCAGCTGTCCGCACGGCTGCTGCGACCCGATCGAGCAGCGCATTGATGTAGCGATGCCCGTCCTGCGCGCCGAATTGCCTTGCGAGCTGCACGGCTTCGGTGATGATCACCCTCAATGGCACTTCCGGCCGCCACAGCAGCTCGGCGATGCCCAGCCACAAAATCCCGTGCTCGACCGGATCCAGCTGCTCGATCGGCCGATCCGCATGGTCGGCGATGATGCTGTCCAGCCGGGCTTTTCCACCGACGATGTCGATCAGCAATTGCCGGAAGTACTCACCGTCGATGTGCCGGATTTCAGGCTGGCTGCCGAACTGCGCCAGCAGCTCGCCGGCATCGTGGCCCGCCAACTGATGTTGATAGAGTGCCTGCACCAGCAGGCGGCGTGAACCTTGCCGACCGGTAGCCGCCATGATCTGGAACTCAGTCCTTGAGCTGGCGCAGGAGGTTGATCATTTCAAGGGTCGCGAGCACGGTATCTGCACCCTTGTTGCCGAACTTGCCGCCGGCCCGGGCCAGCGCCTGATCCACCGTGTCGCAGGTGAGCACGCCGAAACCGATCGGCAGGCTGTGCTCGATGCTCACCCGGTTGAGGCCTGCCGCGCACTCGCCACAGACAAAATCGAAATGGGGTGTCTGGCCACGAATCACCGCACCGAGGGCCACGATGCCATCGTAGCGCTTGAGGCCGGCCAGCTGCCGGGCAGCCAGCGGCAGCTCGAAAGCACCCGGCACCCGCACCACATGGATATCCGCGTCATCCGCACCCTGGCGGCGCAGCATGTCGGTGGCGCCCTCGACGAGATTCCGCACGATCATTTCATTGAAGCGGGCGGCCAGGATCACCATCCGTACGCCGCGAGCGACTAGTTGTCCTTCCATGGTGCGCATGCGATCGCTCAATCAGCCGGGCGCCTTGGCCGGCGCATCCACATACTCTACAACCTCAAGCCCGAAACCGGACAGGGCATGCATCTGTTTGGGGGCACTCAGCACACGCATCCGCTGCACCCCGAGGTCACGCAGGATCTGCGCCCCGGTCCCGTAGTTGCGCAGCACCTTGCCACCGGCAGAGCGGGGGCGATGGTCGCTGTCCGTCGTGCGCCCCAGCGACCGGAAGGCATCCAGCAGATCCCGCGGCGATTCACCATACTGCAGGAGCACGACCACGCCCTGCTTCGCACCGGCGATCTGTTCCATGGCCGAACGGAGCGGCCAGCCGAGCTCCTGGCTGCGCACGCCGATCACGTCGCCCAGCGTGTCCGGCACATGCACCCGCACCAGCGGTGGTTCCGGCTGCTCCAGGTCACCCTTGATCAGCGCGAGATGCACGCTGCGACTGACGTGGTCTTCATAGGCCACGAGCCGGAAGCGGCCGAATTCGGTGTCCACCGTGTGCTCGCCGATGCGCTCCACGGATTCCTCGTGCCGGAGCCGATAGCTGATGAGATCGGCAATCGTGCCGACTTTCAGGCCATGCTGGCGGGCAAAGATCTCGAGCTGCGGGCGACGCGCCATGGTGCCGTCGTCGTTGAGAATCTCCACGATCACGGCCGCCGGCTCGAAGCCGGCAAGCCGGGCGAGATCACAGCCGGCCTCGGTATGGCCGGCACGGGTCAGCACGCCACCGGACTGGGCCATCAGCGGAAAGACATGCCCCGGCTGGCGGATGTCTTCCGGCATGGCGTCCGGCCCGATGGCCACACGCACGGTTCGCGCGCGGTCCTGCGCGGAGATGCCCGTCGTCACGCCTTCGGCGGCCTCGATCGACACCGTGAAGTTGGTGCTCTTCTGGTGATCCGTATCACCCACCATCAGCGGCAGGCGGAGCTGCTGGCAACGGGAACGCGTCAGCGTCAGGCAGATGAGCCCACGGCCGAATCGCGCCATGAAATTGATGTCCTCGGCCCGCACTTTCGCTGCGGCCATGAGCAGATCGCCTTCGTTTTCACGATCCTCATCGTCGACGATGATCACCATCCGGCCCTGCCGCAGGTCATCGATGATCGCGGGCATCGGGCTGAATTCGAGGGATTGACGCACGTTGTCGGTCATTGGGGAGCCAGCAGCCTTTCCACGTAACGGGCAACCAGGTCAACCTCGATGTTGACCCGCGTCCCGGGCCGATAGTGTTGCATGATTGTGTGGGTCAGCGTGTGCGGAACCAGCGTCACGAGCGCCAGCGCCCCGTTGATCCCGTTCACCGTCAGGCTGACGCCATCCACCGCCAGCGAGCCCTTGCGGGCAACGTACTGCTGGAGACTGGCCGGCAATTCGAAGCGCAGGATGGCGGTGCCACCCTCCTCACGGCGTTCCGCCACCGTGCCGATGCCGTCCACGTGTCCGGTCACCAGATGCCCGCCCAGCGGGTCCGCCAGCGTCATGGCCGGCTCCAGGTTCACGGGACTGCCGCTGGCCAGGTCACCCAGTGTCGTGACCCGCAGCGTTTCGGCCGAGACATCGGCAGCGAAGGCGCCGTCATCCAGGTTCACCACGGTGAGGCAGGCGCCGTTCACCGCGATGCTGTCGCCGGCATTGAAGGATCGGCCACGAAGGGCACCCAGGTCCACCACCAGACGACGACCGGCAGCCGTGGCCGTGGCCGAGCGGAGCGCACCGACCGCCTGAATGATTCCGGTAAACATCAGCGTTTCATCTCTTCCGTCAATGGTGTGTAGCGCAGGCGCAGATCATCCCCGACACAACGCGCCTCTTCCAGCCTGAAGAACGGCCGGGAGGCCAGATCATCGGGATCCGCGATGTTGAACAGGCCACGGGCATTGTGGCCGAGAACGCTGGCTGCCTGGTAAATGATCAGCTCATCGATCAGCCCGGCAGTCAGCAGTGCGCCATTCAAGGTGGGCCCGGCTTCGACCCAGACTTCGTTGATCTCCAGCTCACCCAGGCGCCGGAACACCGCGCGCAGATCCACACCACCGGGTGCCGCTGCCACGGCTTCCACACTCGCCCCGCGACTGCGCAATTCGTTTGCAGCTGAACTGTTGCCGTTGCCCTCGGCCACAAAAACCACGACCTGGCCCGGCACCGACAGGATCCGGGCAGAGGCCGGCGTGCGACAGCGGGCATCGACAATCACCCGCCACGGTTGACCGGCTGCATCGACCGCCGCGTCGGCAACCCGCACATTCAGCGTCGGATCATCGGCCAGCACCGTGCCGATGCCGGTCATGATTGCTGCACTCCGCGCCCGCCACCGTTGCACATCGGCCCGGGCTGCCGGTCCGGTCAGCCACTGGCTCCGCCCATCCGCCAGCGCCGTCCGGCCATCCAGCGTGGTCGCAATCTTGGTCCGCACCAGCGGCCGGCCCTGCTGCATCCGGCACAGAAATCCCGCGTTCAGCCGTGCGGACGCAGCGGCCATCAGGCCACCGCTGACTTCGATGCCCGCTGCGCGCAGCGCCTGCTCACCGCCACCATTGACCCGTGGATTGGGATCGCGAGCCGCGTAGACCACCCGGGCAATGCCGGCGGCCTGCAGGGCGTCGGTGCACGGTGGCGTGCGACCGGTGTGGCAACAGGGCTCCAGGGTGACGTAGGCCGTGGCACCCCGTGCACTATTGGTGGCATCGATGCTGGCGAGCGCCTCGATCTCCGCATGCGGACCACCGGTGCGTCGATGCCAGCCCTCACCGATGACCCGTGCGCCGTGAGCGATGACGCAACCCACGCATGGATTGGGACGCGTGGTATTGGCGCCGCGAGCGGCCAATTCCAGCGCCCTTGACATGTGACGGTGGTCGTCCCGGCTGAAGTTCACTTCGACTCATCCGGCAGCAGCGGCAGCTGATCGCGGCGCCGATCGCGGGCGTCGAGCTCCTTCAGCTTGCGGATCTCCTCCTGAAACGACTCCACGTCCTGGAAGCTGCGGTACACCGACGCATAACGCACATAGGCCACCTCGTCGAGCGCCCGCAGTTCCTCCATCACGAGATCCCCGATCCGGCGCGACTGGATCTCGCGTTCGCCCAGGGGCTGCAGACGATGCGTGATGCGCGCGACGGCCTCTTCCATGGCCTCGCTGCCCACCGGCCGCTTCTCCAGGGCGCGCACCATGCCGTTGCGCAACTTGTGATCGTCGAAGGGTTCCCGGCTGTCGTCACGCTTCACCACCCGCGGCATCACGAGCTCCGCGCTCTCGAAGGTCGTGAACCGCTCGGCACACTTGAGGCACTCCCGGCGACGCCGGATCTGCGTGCCATCACCCGCCAGCCGCGAGTCGGTCACCTTGGTTTCGGGATGGTTGCAGAAGGGGCAGTGCATTTACCGGTCTGCGGCTGATTCCGCCCACGGCTTGATTTTCCCCAGAGTCTTCGCGAGGGTCGTCTTGGCGATCTCGGTGTCGTAGTCGGCCTGCAGACGCAGCCACCAGCCATCCGAGAGCCCGAAGAACCGGCACAGCCGCAGATCGGTGTCTGCCGTGATGGCGCGCTTGCCAGCCAGAATCTCGCCGATACGCTGGGCGGGCACACCGATCTCCTTCGCCAGCCGGTAGTTGCTCATGCCGAGCGGCTTCAGGAATTCCTCCGCCAGCATCTCGCCGGGCAATACGGGTTTGAGTTTCCTGCTCATGTTGAGTTGCCTCAGTGATAATCCACGATCTCGACGTCTTCGGCATCGGAGCCGGTCCAGCGAAAGCACAGGCGAAACTGATCGTTCACGCGGATGCTCCACTGACCTGCACGACCACCCTTCAGGGGCTCCAGCCGATTTGCAGGCGGTGCACGCAAGTCCTCGATGCGGCTTGCCAGGTCCAACTGCTTCAATTTGCGCAGCGCCGGACGCTCGATGTTGACGAAGCGGGGCACCCTCTGCAGCGCGAACAGGGCTTCAGTCTCGGCACACCTGAACGTCCTGATTGCCACAGCCAGTATAGTATTGTGACGCGTGATTAACGTCAATCGTGATTATCAATGACTGGCGCCCTGCCCGACACTGATGCCGTGCCGTCACAGTTTCGGTTCGGCGCCAAAGAAGCCTGGCTGCCGACTGGTTGGGGAGAGAGGGATGGCGGGAGAGGGGTTAACCCTGCTCCCGCCTACGCTGGCGAGACTTCTGGTATGCAGGCCCGCCAGGGAGCCGGTTGCCATACTACCCGTAAACCGGAAACCGCCCGCACAGCTCCACCACCTGGTCACGAATGCGCGCGATGCGCGGCTCGTCCTTGATGTCGTCGAGGATGTCGGCGATCCAGCCGCTCAGCTGACGGATCTCGGGCTCGCGAAAACCGCGGGTGGTGACCGCCGGAGTACCCATGCGCACACCGCTCGTGACAAAGGGCGAACGGGGGTCGTTGGGTACTGCGTTCTTGTTCACGGTGATGTGGGCGCCATCGAGAACGGCGTCGGCATCCTTGCCGGTGATGTCCCGGCCGATCAGGTCGACGAGCAGCATGTGGCTGTCGGTGCCGCCGGAGACGATCTTGTAGCCGCGCGCCATCAGGCACTCGGCCATCAGGGCAGCGTTGACCTTGACCTGTCGCTGGTACACCTTGAACCCGGGCTGCAGCGCTTCCAGAAAAGACACCGCCTTGGCGGCGATGACATGCATCAGCGGTCCACCCTGCGTGCCCGGAAAAATCAGCGAATTGAGTTTCTTGTGGATCTCGTCGTTGGGCCGGGCCAGGATCATGCCGCCGCGCGGTCCGCGCAGGGTCTTGTGGGTGGTGGTGGTGGTGACATCGGCGATAGGCACCGGATTCGGATACTCGCCGGCAGCCACGAGGCCGGCGACATGGGCCATGTCGACGAAGAGAAAGGCGCCGACACTGTCGGCGATCTCGCGAAACTTCTGCCAGTCCATCACGCGTGAGTAGGCAGAGAATCCGGCGATGATCATTTTCGGCTGGTGCTTGCGGGCCAGATCGGCCACTTCGTCGTAGTTGATCAGCCCGGTTACGCTGTCCACGCCATAAGACACGATGTTGAACAGCCGTCCGGAAAAATTCACCGGCGAACCGTGGGTGAGATGCCCGCCGTGAGCGAGACTCATGCCGAGCACGGTATCGCCCGGATTGAGCAGCGCCAGATACACCGCGGCATTCGCCTGGGAGCCGGAATGCGGCTGGACGTTGGCGTAGGTCGAGTCGAAGAGTTGTTTGGCCCGGTCGATGGCCAGGGTTTCGGCGATATCCGCATATTGGCAGCCGCCGTAGTACCGCTTGCCGGGATAGCCCTCGGCGTATTTGTTCGTCAATACGGAACCCTGGGCTTCCATGACCAGCCGGCTCACGTAGTTTTCCGAGGCAATCAGCTCGACATGCTCTTCCTGCCGGCGCTCTTCACCGTTGATCGCGCGGGCCAGTTCCGGGTCAAACCCGGCCAGGGTGGTGTGGCTGTTCAGCATGTGGAGGGCTCCGGGAGGGAAAGCAGAGCATTCTAGCTGACCGTTGCCGGACCCTGCAGTGGCTCGTGACGCTCAGGCGGCCTCGCCGGCGGCCACGAAGGCCTCGACGACGGCCGTCCAGCCCAGCGCCAGATTCCGCCGGTTGTAGCCACCGCCGCCCATCGCGACCAGCCGGCCACCACACCACCGATCGGCCAGCATGCAAAGCCGCGCCGCTGCATAGCCGTGGGCTGCCGGGGACAGGCTCAGGTGGGTGATCGGATCGCCAGCCAGACTGTCGGCGCCGCATTGAAACACGATGAACTCCGGCTCGAAGCGGTTCACATGGGCCTCCACCTGATCCCACGCCATGCGGAACTCGTTGTCGCCGGAGCCGGGCGCCAGCGGCAGATTCAGCTTGGTGCCGACCGCCCTGCCCTTGCCGGTTTCCGCAGCCGAGCCCGTGCCGGGATACAGGAACCGGCCGTCCTCGTGAATATCGGCAATGGCAACTTCCGGATCGTCTTCGAAGGCGTAAAAGACGCCATCGCCATGATGGGCATCGATGTCGATGTAGATGATGCGTTTCAAGCCATGCCGGCGGCGCAGCAATTCGATGACGACGCCGCAGTCGTTGTAGATGCAGAAGCCGGCCGCATGGTCGCGCCCGGCATGATGCAGGCCGCCGATCGGCACGAAGGCACGCCGGGCATGCTTCGCCATCACATGCTCCATGGCGAATATCGAGGCACCGACAACCGCCGCCGCCGCGATGTCGAGGCCCCGGCGCGCCGGGGTATCGCCGTCGTCCAGCCAGCCCCGGCCTGCCATGCACTTCGACTCGACGCGGGCAATGTGGGCGCGCGTGTGAAAGGCCGCGAGTTCCGCGTGCGTCGCCTCGCCGGCACAGGCCAGCATCACGCGGGCGTTCCGCCCGCGGGCCGTCAGTTCGGCTTGAAAAGCATCGTGGCGATCAGGCCCGAGGGGATGCCCATCACCGAATCCATAGGCGGCGATATTGGCGCCTTTGAGTACGAGCACATCGCAAAGTGGCGAAAGCATGGTGTGTACCCGACCGATTCGTGCAAAAACAGCCGGCAAGCGGCTACCGCAGTATAGCTTTGCAAGGTGCAACCCTTCGCCGATAATGCCGCTGCTTGTGTT
Source organism: uncultured Chromatiaceae bacterium (assembly GCA_964384525.1). Lineage (GTDB taxonomy): Bacteria > Pseudomonadota > Gammaproteobacteria > Steroidobacterales > SHZI01. The sequence continues at coordinate 5,504 of CAYLKO010000025.1, read as the reverse complement.
TCTTGAGGTTTGCAAAAAGGGATTCAGTGGCTCAATACGTTTTCACGATGAACCGGGTGGGAAAAATCGTGCCGCCCAAGCGCTTCATCCTCAAGGATATTTCCCTAAGCTTTTTCCCGGGCGCGAAGATCGGCGTGCTCGGCCTCAACGGCTCCGGGAAATCGACGCTGCTGCGGATCATGGCCGGCGTCGATACCGAATTCGAAGGCGAAGCCCGGCCACAACCCGGCATCCGCCTGGGCTACCTGCCCCAGGAACCTGAACTGCCCGCTGGCAAGACCGTGCGCGAAATCACCGAGGAAGGCCTCGGCGAGATGATGGCGCTCATCAAGCGCTTCAACGAGATCAGCGAGCTGTTTGCCGAGCCCATGGACGATGACGCCATGAACCGGCTGCTCGAGGAACAGGGCAAGGTCCAGGACCGCATCGACGCGAACAACGGCTGGGAAATCGAGCGCAAGCTCGATATCGCCGCCGATGCCCTGCGGCTGCCGGACTGGGATGCCAAGGTCGAGATGCTGTCGGGCGGTGAACGCCGCCGCGTGGCTTTGTGCCGCCTGCTGCTGTCCGAACCGGACATGCTGCTGCTCGATGAGCCGACCAACCATCTGGATGCGTCATCGGTGGCCTGGCTCGAGAAATTCCTCGAACAGTATCCCGGCACGGTCGTCGCCGTGACGCACGACCGCTACTTCCTCGACAACGTGGCCGGCTGGATCCTGGAGCTCGACCGCGGCCATGGCATTCCCTGGGAAGGCAATTACTCGTCGTGGCTCGAACAGAAGGAAGCGCGCCTGGCGCTTGAAGAAAAGGGTGAACAGGCCCGCCAGAAGAACATCAAGGCCGAACTCGAGTGGGTGCGGGCCAATCCGAAGGCGCGTCAGGCCAAGAGCAAGGCCCGCCTGAGCCGCTTTCAGGAACTGGTGTCGCAGGAATACCAGACCCGCCAGGAGACGCTGGAAATCTACATTCCGCCCGGGCCGCGCCTCGGTGATCTCGTGATCGAGGTGAACAATCTGCGCAAGGGTTTCGGTGATCGCCTGCTGATCGAGGACCTGAGTTTCCAGGTGCCGCCGGGCGCGATCGTTGGCATCATCGGGCCGAACGGCGCCGGCAAGACCACGCTGTTCCGCATGCTGACCGGCCTCGACAAGCCGGACAGCGGCGAGATCCGCCTCGGCGAAACGGTGCAGCTCGCAGCGGTGGACCAGTCGCGGCAGTCACTCGATGACACCAAGACGGTCTGGGCTGAAATCTCCGGCGGTGAGGATCTGCTGAAGATCGGCAAGTACGAGACGCCCTCCCGCGCCTATGTCGGCCGCTTCAATTTCAAGGGCACGCAACAGCAGCAGCTGATCGGCGAGCTGTCCGGCGGTGAGCGCAATCGAGTGCATCTGGCCAAGGTGCTGAAATCCGGCGGCAACGTCCTGCTGCTCGACGAACCGACCAACGATCTCGATGTGGAAACCCTGCGGGCACTGGAAGAAGCCCTGCTGGAATTCCCGGGCTGCGCCATCGTGATTTCCCATGACCGCTGGTTTCTGGACCGCATTGCCACCCACATCCTGGCTTTCGAAGGTGACAGTCAGGTGGTCTGGTTCCAGGGCAACTACGCCGACTACGAGGCCGACCAGCGCCGGCGTTATGGCGACGACGCCGCCAGCCCGCACCGCATTCGTTACAAGCCCCTCACACGCTAGACAGACAGGCATCAATGACCGCCTCCATCACTGCGGACGGACGTTTCGAGCGGAACAGCGGCACCGCGACGATGGAGTGTCCGCATTGCAGTACGACCGGGCCGATGACCGTGACGGCCTTTCCGCCCTTCAGCCGGCTGGCAACCGAGCGGCCGGCGCAGGTGGGCGTGGTCCTGCAGTGTTCAGCGTGCAAGGCGCCGGTGTTTCTCCGCTATCGCACGCGGATCTGGCGTGAGGATCGTGTTGAGCTGAATCCGCTGCCGCAGGCCGTGGAACACGCCCCGGAGCGCTTCAGTCTCGGTTATCTGCCACCAACGGTGGCTGCCCGCTTCCGCGAAGCGCTGGCCTGCTACAGCAGTGGTCTCTGGCAGGCCTTCGCGGCCATGTGCCGGCAGACTGCGCGCGCCACCTTCGACGACGTGGGTGAAGGCGGCCGCATGAAGATCTTCGATCTGGTCGCCGAAGTGCAGGATCTCGGCGCCATCGACGATGCCACCTTCGAAGCTGTCCGGCGCATCATCTTCGACCCGGAAAGCAGCCGGCCGGAGGCCGGGTTCGAGCGGCGGGAGGCGGCGGCGCTGCTCGAGACCATGAAGGATCTCCTCACCCAAACCTACGTGCGTCGCGCCAAGCTGCGCCAGGCATTGAAAGTGCGGCGCTTCTTTGCCAATCAGGCCGCGGGTATCGATGAGGACGACGCTCCCATTCCGGGCAGTGAAGCGCCCGGCCCAAGCTTCAGAGGCCAGGGCTCCAG
>CAYLKO010000025.1:0-3040 GCA_964384525.1 uncultured Chromatiaceae bacterium | reverse complement strand
CCGGGCATTCCGGAAAAGCTTCATCCACGGCCCCTCTGCACCCCACTCCGGCGGATGCCACGAGTGCTGCACCGTCCGATGCACCCGTTCGGGATGCGGCATCAGGATCGTCACGCGGCCATCAGCCGAGCACAGCCCCGCAATGCCATCCGGCGAGCCATTCGGATTGGCCGGAAAGGTCGTGGCTGGCCGGCCATGGTTATCGACGTAACGAACGGCAAGCTGGCCGCCGGCGGCGCAGGCCTGCTGGTCGCCGTCGCGGAAGGTGGCGCGCCCTTCACCATGGGAACTGGCGATCAGCAAGCGGCTGCCGGCCATGCCATCCAGCAGTACCGAGCGCGAGGGCAGGATCTCGACCAGGCTCAGCCGGGCTTCGAACTGCTCGGAACGATTCTGGCGGAAGCGCGGCCAGTGCCCGGCACCGGGAATCAGTTCGGGCAGCACCGACAGCATCTGGCAGCCATTGCAGGCGCCCAGCGTGAAAGTCTCCGGACGGGTGAAGAAGGTGGCGAACTCATCGCGTGCGCGCGGATTGAAGAGGATCGACTTCGCCCAGCCGCCGCCCGCACCCAGAACGTCGCCATAGGAAAAGCCGCCGCAGGCCGCGAGCCCGACAAATTCCGTCAGGCTGCGCCGGCCGGACAACAGGTCGGTCATGTGCACGTCCACCGCTTCGAAACCTGCCCGGCGAAAAGCTGCCGCCATTTCGATCTGGCTGTTGACACCCTGCTCACGCAGGATCGCCACACGCGGCGGTCGGGCGCCGGCCTTCGGCCTGACGGCAGGCACCGGCTCATCCAGCTCGAAGGTCAGGCGGGGCAACAGGCCGGGATCATCGGCATCCAGCAGGGCTTCCCAGGCTTCATTCGCCGTTTCCGGGTTGTCACGCAGCGACTGCATGCGCCAGGAAAGTTCCGACCAGGCCTGTCGCAGGCGGGTGCGGGAACTGGCAAACACACGCCGCCCGGCTGCTGCAATATTGATCGCATCATCAGCCGTCACGCGCGCCACGCGACGCACCTGGATGCCTGGCGCAGTTTCCGCGACTATCGTCAGGAACCGTGTGCTGTCGCGGTCGCGAATCTGCACGACAGCGCCGAGCTCTTCGGCAAAGAGCGCACCGAGCAGCGCCTCGCCCCCGGCCGAGGCCAGCTCGACCTCCAGACCCCGCCGGCCGGCGAATGCCATTTCACACAAGGTCACGAACAGACCGCCGTCGCTGCGATCGTGGTAGGCCAACACGAGCTCCGCGCGACGCAATGCGCCCATCAGCGCAAAGAAGGCGCCGAGGATCGCCGGCTCATCCACATCCGGTGGCGTGCCGCCGGTACGTCCTTGCACCTGCGCCAGGCTGGAGCCGCCCAGACGATCACGGCCACCGCCGAGATCGATCAACCACAGCGCAGTATCAGCCTCAGCCTGCAATTGCGGCGTGAGCGTCCGGCGGATGTCGTCGACGGGTGCAAAGGCACTGACCACCACCGGATCCGGCGCCACGACGGCATGCGATGCGCCATCCACCTCCCAGCGCGTCTGCATGGACAGCGAGTCCTTGCCCACCGGGATCGCGATGTCGAGGCTGCAGCACAGAACGCTGACCGCCTGCACCGTGTCGTACAGCCGCTGATCCTCGCCGGGCACCCCGGCCGCTGCCATCCAGTTCGCCGACAGGCGCACATCGGCAAGGCGCGGCAGCGATGCAGCGGCAATATTCGTCAACGCTTCACCCACGGCGAGACGACCCGATGCCGGCGCATCCAGCAGCGCAACCGGCGAACGCTCACCGACGGCCATGGCCTCGCCGGCAAAGGTGTCAAAGCCCAGCGCCGTCACGCCGACATCGCTGACCGGCACCTGCCACGGCCCCACCAGCTGATCACGCGCCACCAGCCCACCCACCGTGCGATCACCGATGTGGATGAGAAAGGATTTGTCCGCCACGGCCGGCAACCGCAGGATGCGCCAGCACGCCTCTTCGAGATCGATGCCATCCAGATCCAGCGGGGCCGCCATGGCCGGTTGCCGGGTGAACTCGCGCACCATCTGTGGCGCCCGACCCAGCAGGATCTCGAGCGGCATATCCACGGGCGTGTCGCCGGTGTGGCTGTCCGTCACCACCAGCTGCCGGCTGTCATCCAGCGCCCCCAGCACCGCAAAGGGACAACGCTCGCGCTCGCACATCGCCGTGAACCACGGCAGATCCTGCGGCGCGATGGCCAGCACGTAACGCTCCTGCGCCTCGTTGCACCAGATCTCGAGCGGCGACATGCCGGCATCCGCATTCGGGATGGCGCGCAACTCGAAGCGGCCACCGCGCTGGGCGTGATCCACCAGCTCGGGCACGGCGTTCGACAAACCGCCCGCCCCCACGTCGTGCACCATCAGGATCGGATTGTCCACACCGCTGATGGCGGCGTGCGCCCGGCAGGCCTCGATCACCTGCTGCGCGCGCCGTTCGATCTCCGGATTGCCGCGCTGGACCGAGGCAAAGTCCAGCTCTGCCGAACTGCTGCCGCTGCCCACCGACGAAGCGGCGCCGCCACCGAGACCGATCAACATCGCCGGGCCGCCCAGCACGATCACCAGCGATCCCGGCGGTGGGTCGGCCTTTTCCACGTCGGGCGCCGCGATGTTGCCCAGGCCGCCCGCGATCATGATCGGTTTGTGATAGCCGCTGGCGCGTCCGGGTTGATCAGTCAACTGGGCAAAGCTGCGGAAATAACCGGTGATGTTGGGCCGACCGAATTCATTGTTGAAGGACGCGGCGCCGATCGGCCCTTCGAGCATGATCGACAGCGGGCTTGCGATCCGCTCAGGCCGGCCAATGGCCTGCATTGGCAGCTCCCAGGGCTGCTCCCAACCCGGCACTTCGAGATTCGACACCGTGAAGCCCGTGAGCCCGGCCTTGGGCCGGCCACCGCGGCCGGTGGCGCCTTCATCGCGCAGCTCGCCGCCCGATCCGGTCGCCGCCCCGGGAAATGGCGAAATCGCCGTTGGATGATTGTGGGTCTCCACCTTCATCAAGGTGTGCACGGGGGCG
>CAYLKO010000024.1:0-33824 GCA_964384525.1 uncultured Chromatiaceae bacterium | reverse complement strand
GGCATTTCCACCCGCCTGAAATACGCGACCCTCGGGGTGCTGTTCGTCAATGTCTCCATCGGTGGCACGCTGACCTCCTACGCAGCCCCGCCCGTGCTGATGGTGGCCAGCAAGTGGGGCTGGGATACCAGCTTCATGATGGCCACCTTTGGCTGGAAGGCGACACTTGCCGTTGTGGTCAATACCCTTGGCGCCGCGCTTCTTTTCCGCAAGGAGCTGGCCAGGCTGCCATTGATGACCAGCGACAGGCGTGCGCCGGCGTTGCCACCGGCCCTGATCGTCGTGCATCTGATCCTGCTACTGGGGGTCGAGGTGTACGCGCACCATCCGGCGATCTTCGTGGGCGTGTTCATCGTGTTCCTGGGCGTTGCCACTGCCTATCAGCGACATCAGGACCGGCTGATTGTGCGGGAAGCGCTGTTGGTGGCCTTCTTCCTGGCTGGGCTCGTGATGCTCGGCGGGCAGCAGCAGTGGTGGCTGCAGCCGGTATTGCTGAGCATGAGCAACGATGAAGTATTTGTCGGCGCAACCATCCTGACCGCGTTCACCGACAACGCGGCGTTGACCTATCTAGGATCCCTGGTGGAAGGGCTGTCGGATGGGTTCAAGTATGCGTTGGTTGCCGGAGCCGTGACGGGCGGCGGCCTGACGATCATTGCCAATGCACCCAACCCTGCGGGCATTGCGATCCTGCGCGGCCACTTCAACGGCTGGGCGGTGCATCCGCTGGGGTTGCTGTTGGGCGCATTCCTGCCAACGCTCGTTGCCGCTTTGGCGTTCAAATTTCTGTGATGGCAGTGTTGGCCCGCCGCCTCGGGCTGAGCGAGAATGGCAAACACAGCTGGCGTCAACCTAGAAGAAGAATATGTCCAATTTCAAGAAGATAGACGATACCAAGGTGGCCATCGTGGGCCTCGGCTATGTGGGCCTGCCACAGGCTGTCGAATTTGGCCGGCACCTCGATACGGTGGGCTTCGACATCGAAGCGCAGCGGATTGCCGACCTGAAAAACGGCAACGACTACACACTGGAGACGGACTCGGCCGAGCTGGCCGCAGCCCGGCGCCTCAAATTCACCACCGAGCTGGCCGACCTCCGCGGCTGCGATGTGTACATCGTCACGGTGCCAACCCCGATCGACGCCGCCAAGCGCCCCGACATCAGCGCGCTCCGGGCCGCCAGCCGGACGGGCGGCCAGGTGCTGGGCAAGGGCGCCGTGGTGGTTTACGAATCCACGGTTTATCCCGGCTGCACCGAAGAAGACTGTGCACCGATCCTCGAGCAGGTTTCCGGCCTGAAACTCAACCAGGATTTCTATGTCGGCTACAGTCCGGAACGGATCAATCCCGGCGACAAAGAGCACCGGCTGACAACCATCCGCAAGATCACGGCCGGCTCCACCCCGGCCGCCGCGCAGTACGTCGACCAGCTGTACGGCCGCATCATCTCGGCGGGAACCTACCCTGCGTCCAGCATTCGCGTGGCGGAAGCGGCCAAGGTGATCGAGAACACGCAGCGGGACGTCAACATCGCCCTGATCAACGAGCTGGCACTGATCTTCAACCGCATGGGCCTCGATACCCTGGAGGTTCTGCAGGCCGCCGGCACCAAGTGGAATTTCCTGCCGTTCCGGCCCGGACTGGTCGGCGGCCACTGCATCGGTGTCGATCCCTATTACCTGACGCACAAGTCCCAGGAGATGGGTTATCACCCCGAAATGATCCTGGCCGGCCGGCGCATCAACGACAACATGGGGCTCTACGTCGCCACTGCAGTGATCCGCCTCATGGTGCGCCGGGGCATGAGCCTGCCACAGTCGAAGATTCTGGTGCTGGGCATCACGTTCAAGGAGAACTGCCCGGATGTGCGCAACACCCGCGTGGTCGACGTGGTTCACGAGCTGCAATCCTACGGCGGTGTGGTGGATGTCTATGATCCCTGGGCCGATGCCAGGGTCGTGAAGCACGAATACGGTCTGGACATCCTCACCGCAGCACCCGTAGCGGATCAGTACGACGGCATCGTGCTGGCCGTCGCCCACAACCAGTTCCGCGACATGGCCCCGGCGGCGATTCGTGCCTGGGGTCGCAAGAATCACGTTCTTTACGACATCAAGAGCCTGTTGCCGGCCGATCAGGTGGACGCACGCCTGTGAAGATTCTCGTGACCGGTGCTGCGGGTTTCATCGGTTCCACCACGGCCCGCCGCCTGCTGGCACGGGGCGACGAAGTGGTGGGCCTGGACAATCTGAACGACTACTACGACGTCAATCTCAAGAAGGCGCGGCTCGCCATGCTCGAGAGGGAGCCCCGCTTCCGCTTCGTCCTGCTGGATCTGGCTGATCGTCCGGGGATGGATCAGCTGTTCAAGGCCGAGCGCTTCGACCGGGTGATTCATCTGGGCGCCCAGGCCGGGGTGCGCTATTCCATCGAGAACCCGCACGCCTACGTGGACAGCAACGTCGTCGGCACCGTGAATGTGCTCGAGGGGTGCCGCCATCATGGCGTGCAGCACCTCGTGTATGCCTCCACGAGTTCGGTTTACGGCGCGAACACGCAGATGCCGTTTTCGGTTCACCAGAATGTGGATCACCCGCTGTCGCTGTATGCGGCCACCAAGAAAGCCAATGAGCTGATGGCCCACACTTACGCCGGGCTCTACGGTCTGCCGGTCACCGGGCTGCGGTTTTTCACGGTCTATGGGCCCTGGGGTCGGCCGGACATGGCGCTCTTCCTCTTCACGAAGAAGATCCTGGAAGGCCAGCCCATCGATGTCTTCAACTACGGCAACCATCGCCGGGACTTCACCTACGTCGACGACATCGTCGGCGGTGTGGTGGCGGCCGTCGACCGGATTGCAACACCCAACGCCGACTGGGATTCCGACAATCCGGATCCCGGCACCAGCCTTGCGCCGTACCGGCTGTACAACATCGGCAACGCCCAGCCGGTGGAGCTGATGCGCTACATCGAGGTGCTGGAAGAGCGCCTGGGCCGCAAGGCCGAGAAGAATTTCCTGCCGCTGCAGGCCGGCGATGTGCCGGATACCTGGGCGGACGTCGAGGCGCTGGTCACCGATGTGGGCTATCGGCCCGCGACGCCGGTGGAAGTGGGCGTGGCCCGTTTTGTCGACTGGTATCTGGACTACCATAAGATCACTCTCTGAAGAGGAGTGATCCATGGCAGACGGATTGTTGCAGGCTGCGGCCTGGAAGGCGCTGGAGCGGCATGCCCAGGCTTTGGGCGCCACCCACCTTCGCGACCTGATCGACCAACCTGGTCGCTTCGAGGCATTTTCCCGCCAGCAGGGCGATTGTCTGCTGGACTTCTCCCGCAATCGCCTCACCGCCGAAACCCTGAAACTGCTCATCGCCCTGGCGAGCGAGCGGGGTGTGTCGCGCGCCATCGCGGCGCTCTTTGCCGGGGAGGCCATCAACTCAACCGAGAACCGTCCCGCCCAGCACATGGCTTTGCGTGGTCCGGTCAGTCCACCGCTCATGGTTGCGGGAACCGACATCCGCGCCGAGGTCGGCGCGGAGCGCGAGCGGATGCTCGATCTGGCCGAGGCAGTGCGCTCGGGTGAATTCAAGGGTGCGACCGGGGCCCGCATCCGGCATGTCGTGAATATCGGCATCGGCGGCTCGGACCTGGGACTCGTGATGGCGATCGAGGCGCTGCACGAGTACTGCCGTGCGGATATCCGCATTCACTACGTGTCGAACGTCGACGGCACGCAACTCGCCGACGTGCTGGGCAGCGTGCCGGCGGCGGAAACGCTCTTCATCATCTGCTCCAAGAGCTTCAGCACCTGGGAGACGGCTGCCAATGCGGATGCAGCACGGGCCTGGCTGGTTGTGGAACTGGGTGTGGCGGCGGTCGCCCGGCATTTCGTGGCGGTCTCGGGCAACGCGCCGGCGATGGACAAGTTCGGCATTGCCGATGAGCATCGTTTTCGCATGTGGGACTGGGTGGGCGGCCGCTACTCGCTGTGGTCCTCGATAGGCCTGGCCATCGCGATCGCGATCGGCGCCGGGCACTTTCGCGAGCTGCTCGCCGGCGGGCATGAGCTCGACGAGCATTTCCGCACGGCGCCACTCACCGACAACCTGCCCGCCCTGCTGGCCCTGATCGCCGTGTGGAACCAGAACTTCCTCGGCACGACGACACAGGTCATGCTGCCCTACGATGCCCGTCTGCACCGGTTTCCGGCCTACCTGCAGCAGCTGGAGATGGAGAGCAACGGCAAGGGTGTCACGCGCGAGGGCGAGCCGGTGCAGTGGCGCACCGGCACCGTGATCTGGGGCGAGCCGGGCAACAATGCCCAGCATTCCTTTTTTCAGCTTCTGCATCAGGGCACGGCCAGTTTCGCGGCCGATTTCATCGCGCCGGTGGCAGGTTCCAGCCGCTTCGTGGCCCAGCAGCAGATTGCGCTGGCCAACATGCTGGCCCAGGCCGAGGCCTTTGCGCGGGGTTACAGCCTGGCGGCAGCCAGCGCGGAACTGGCGGGGAAGGGGAAGTCGCCGGCGGAAGTGGCGCGACTGGCCCCGCACAAGGTGCATCCCGGCAATCACCCGAGCAACATCGTGCTGTTGCGGCGGCTCGATCCACGCAGTCTGGGTTTTCTGATCGCCCTCTATGAGCACAAGGTGTTTGTCGAGGCCTGCATCTGGGGCATCAATCCCTTCGATCAGTGGGGTGTGGAGCTCGGCAAGGTGATGGCCGTGGGCATGCACGCGGCGCTGCAATCCACGGATGGGCAGGGCCTGCCGCCCGTGGGTCATGTGCTGCGCGCGTGGGCGAAGGACAGTTGAGGCGTAATTCTGTAAGCTTGGCGCGGGTTTTCGGGGACTGAACGGGCCAATGGCACAGGGAAGAACGGCCCGGGGAAAAACGGCCCAGGGAAAAACAACCCAGGGAAGCAGGGGAGTGCGATCCCGCGGCGGGGCCACGCAGACCGGCGGACAGCCGACAGCAACGCCAGTCACGGTTGTGTCGGCCATGGCCTTGCTGGTCTTTGTCGTTGGTCTCCTCATCGGAGCCGGAGTGCCCCACCGGGCCCTTGCCCAGGCGCCGACGCCGGAGCAGATCCGGCAACTCCAGAACCTGTCTCCGGAGCAGAAGCGGGCGCTGGCCGAGCAATACGGCCTGCTGGATGGTCTGGAAAGCAATGGCAGCCCGGCGGATCAATCGCCGAATCAGCGATTGAATCAGCAGTTGAATCAGCCGGGGATCAATCGCCCCGGTGATCCGGATGGGCTCCGGCCGGGTACACCCTATGCCGACAGTGTTCCGGGCTCTGCCAGGGGCTTCGACAACCAGCTGGCCAAGGCGCTGGAACCCCCCCGTATCCAGCCTGACGATACCGTCTTGCTGGATCTCAAGCCCGAACCGGTCACCGAGTCTGCACGACCGCCGGCCGTTGGCATCGAGGTGCTGCTGACGCGCGCGCTTGCCGCCAATCCCTATCGCCTCGACAAATTCGGTCAGCTGCAGATTCCCGGCGTACGCAACCCCATCGCGCTCGCCGGGCTGACTGCCAGGGAGGCCACCGCGCGGCTGGCCCTGGAGCCCGCGTTGAGCGGCCTGCAGATCGAACTCAAGCTGCTGTCGCTGGCGCCGATGGGCCGCGACGCGCTGCAGCCCTTCGGCCATGAACTCTTCAGCACGGCGCCAGCCCCGTTTGCCCCGACTGGCGATTTTCCGGTGCCGGCGGACTACACCATTGGCCCCGGCGATATCGTCAAGGTACAGCTGATCGGCAATACGCGCGGCAACTACCAGCTTGCCGTGGGTCGCACCGGTGAAATTCATCTGCCGGACATCGGCCCGGTGTCGGTGGCCGGCATGCCGTTCAATGAGCTGCAAAAGCTGGTCGAGTCGACCGTCGCCGAACAGATGATCGGCACCCGGGCCGTGGTCAGTCTCGGGAACCTCCGGTCGATCCGCGTGCTGATCACGGGTGAAGCCCTGCATCCGGGTTCCTACACGATGGGTGGCTTGTCCACCATGAGCAATGCCGTGCTGATCAGTGGCGGCCCGACCCCGGTGGGCTCGCTGCGCAACATCCAGTTGAAACGGGGCGGCAACACCGTGTCGACGCTGGATCTGTACGACCTCCTGCTGCGCGGCGACTCGCGGCACGATGCCCGCATTCAATCCGGCGACGTGCTGTTCATTCCGCCAGTCGGCCGTACCGCCGGCATCACCGGCGAGATCCTTCGACCCGCCATCTACGAGTACCGAGGCGACGCCACGGTTTCAGACCTCGTGGCCCTGGCTGGCGGCCTCACCCCCGAGGCGGCGCCCGGCCGCGTGACCATCGAGCGCGTGGACGCCACTGCAGGCCGCCGGCTGGTCAGCGTGGATCTGGGCACCGATGCCGGTCGGCGCACCCGGTTGCAGTCCGGCGATCTGCTGCGGATCGAGTCCGTGCGCCCGACGCTGGCCGACATGGTGACGCTGGGCGGGCATGTGTACCGCCCCGGCCCCACCCAGTTCCGCGCCGGGTCGCGGCTCACCGATGTCATTCACGGCGTTGACGACCTGCGTCCCAATGCCGATCTGCACTATGTGCTGATCCGGCGCGAGCTGCCGCCCGACCGGCGGGTCGTCGTGCTGTCGGCCGACCTCGAGGCGGCGTGGCGCAATCCCGCATCCACGGCCAACGTTGTCCTGCACCCGCGCGACCGGATCGTCGTGTTCGACACCGAAGGCAGCCGTTCTGCCCAGCTCGAACCCGTGCTGGCCGATTTGCAGCGCCAGAGCACGCGCGAACAGCCCACGCAGATCGTCAACATCGATGGCAGTGTGCGCATGCCGGGTGCCTATCCCCTGGAGTCCGGCATGCGGGTTGCCGATCTGGTGCGCGCCGGCGGCAGCCTCGACGCGGCGGCTTTCGCCGCGGAGGCGGAACTCGCCCGGTATGACGTGGTGAACGGCCAGACGCGGCGTACTGAAGTCCGCCACATCGATCTGCAGGCGGCGCTCGCCGGGGATCCAGACGCCAACCTGGTGCTGCAGCCCTTCGATCTGCTGACCATCAAGCGACTGCCCGAGTGGACACGACGCGAATCAGTGAATCTGCTCGGTGAAGTCCGTTTTCCCGGCCGCTACGCCATCCGCCGGGGTGAAACCCTCGAAGGACTGTTGCAGCGGGCCGGTGGGCTCACTGATCTGGCCTTCCCCGAAGGCGTGGTCTTCACCCGCAAATCCTTGAAGGAGCGGGAAGCCCAGCAGATCCAGGATCTCGCCGATCGGCTGGAACGGGATCTGACGGCGCTGGCCGTCCAGTCCAGCCAGGCGCCCGCCGGACAGGGCGGCGCCCAGTCCCTCTCGGTCGGGCAGTCGCTGCTGGCCTCACTCCGGAAGACGCAGCCCGTGGGCCGGCTGGCCATCGACCTGCCACGCATCCTCAAGTCGCCGGCCGGCGCCAGCACGGACATCCTGCTGAAGGATGACGACCAGTTGATCGTGCCCCGCCGAAATCAGGAAGTCACCGTACTTGGCGAGGTGCAGACCGCCACCTCGCATCTCTATCAAGCGGGTCTCGATCGGTCGGACTATGTGAGCTTGAGTGGCGGCACCACGAAGAAGGCCGACAACGGCCGCATCTATGTAGTGCGTGCCAATGGCCAGGTCGTGGCGTCCAATGGCAGCCACTGGTTCCGGAGCAATGACCAGCAGATCCAGCCCGGCGACACCATCGTCGTGCCGGTGGACACCGAGCGCCTGCCGCCGCTGCCGATGTGGACCTCCGTCACCAGCATCATCTACAACCTGGCTGTCGCGGTGGCGGCGGTGAATTCGTTCTGAGGTTGACCTGCTCCAGGTGATGGATCAGGCCGTCGAATACGATGGCGCCATCAAACTGCTGTTCAAACAGGGCTTTGCCGCGCAGTCCCATGGCGGTTCTTTCCTCGGCGTGGGACAGCAGATACGAAAGTTTGAGCAGGAAATCTTCAGTGTTTCCCGCCTGGTAGTTCAGGCCACAGGCGTGCGCATCCAGCAGCTGGGCATTTTCACCGGCCAGGCTGGACAACACCGGGATGCCTGCGCTTAGGTACTCAAACAGCTTGTTGGCAAGCCCCTGAGGCGCACCCAGGATGTAGGGCTGCAAGCCAATTGCCGCCCTGCTTCTCAGCCAATTGATCTCGTCTGCATTGATCCAGCCCGTAAAAACGACATTCGCAAGCCCTTTGGCCAGCGCATGCCAGCGATCTCCAAGGTCGCCATCTCCGGAAATGACAAACTGGACATCGCCATTTGATCCGGACAATGCCCTCGCTCCCTGCAAAACGGGAGTCAGGTCATATTGCCGCCCGAACGAACCGATGTACCAGACCAACGTTCTGGACTCATCGATGCCGAGTGCCCGCAGTTTGTCGGCTGCCGATCGATCGTCGGCAGACGTCTGTGCCGGGGCAATATATCCGAGCGGGTACATGGCATCTGCAGCCCGACGAGGTCTGGCGGCATACCGCAGTGCCCAGTTCAGATAGCCATCGGATATGCCAACAAGGCCGGTCGCATTCTGCATGGCGTAGGTGGCGCGTCGCAGGCTGCCGGAAAGCAGGAGACGGCTGAGCCATCGCAAGCCACGTGGCGCAACATTGATCAACGCATCGGGCCAGAGATCCCTGATATCAAGGAGCACCGGAATGTTCCGCTCCAGCCCGTATTGCACGGCTGCACAAGAGAGTTCGATGGTTGGCAGCGAGCAGAGGATGATGTCCGGGCTCTCAAGAGTCCGGGCTTCCCGCGCAAACTTCCGCGCCACACCCCTATGCTCGGCAAAGCGCCGAAAAGAGATGTTTCGCTTGTAGCCGACCGAGTGGAGCATCCGGATCTTCACGTTGCTCCAGAAACAGGTGGCATCTTCCGGGGAGCGATGAACCTTCGCATAGTGATCAAAGGTTGACGTCCACCATGTAACGGCATGGCCGCGGCTGCCGAGCTTCTCCGCCAGTGCTCCGGTGCGCAGCAGGCGCGGGTTATCGTCGTCAATGCCCGGAAGCGGCTCACCAACGGTAATCAGCCATACCACCATGATCTAGTGGGTGTCCATGGTTCTAGTGAACGGTCCGTTCCGCGAAGACCAGAACTCTCGCGAGAGCTGGCTCACCCTGCTCACCTGTATCAAGCGCACCTTGACGGGCCTCTTGTACATAGACCAACAGGTGGCGATTTTCCAGCCATGTGTCGCGATCAAAGGTGGGCTCCCAGGCACCAAGCGGCCCCACGTCGAAATACGAGTAAGTCCACGCCGCTGATCCGTCATTGGTTGGCCTGGAAGCAAATACGATCTGCTCATCCTGCCGGTAGAAGACGTGGATGTAGTTTTCCGAGACGGCAATTTGTGGTCGACTCAAGGGCAGAACGAGGGTTCCACGGCCTAGCAGGTCGAATTGTTCGACATTGGCGGAAACCTGTGTGACGCCATCCATCGAGCCATCTGGCGAGACAATTGCCAGAAATATTTGGTGCACTCCCTTGTCGTTTTTCGCGTAGTAGGTGAGATACAGGCGGCCATCGGGCCCAAAAGCAGACGATGTCTGATTCAGGGGCTGCTGGCTGTCAGGTACATCGAGAAAGGGTGAAACAACTCCACGAACGACCGGCAGGGATATTGGTGTGCCGTTTGCTTCTGACCAGGTTTGTCCGGCATCGGGTGACAGGGCGAGAAACAATCCTTCGTTGCGTACCAGATCATCATCCAGCGATGGCAGGCGATAGAGCCAGGAAAGGGCGATCTTTGGTCCCTGGGTCGCCAGCTGATTCATGTAGGCGTATGCACCGGAGGCATCTTCCAGCGAGAAGTTGAGCAAATCTGCCGGCTCAAAAGCACCCGCAAGGCTGCTGTAGGCCATGTGCTGGATGGCACTCTCGGGGTCTGCCCGATACCACAGATTCAGTACGCCATTCTCGAGATAGAACTGTGGATAGGTAATGGCACGTGGCCACGGGGTTGCTTGAATGTCGGGAGGACCGGCTCCGTTCAGCAACAACTGCTCGGGGAACGACGCATAGTACGGCTGGGTGGCATGGGCGCCATAAATGACATGAATCCGTCCATCTGCCGACCGGCCCAGGCTGCCACCACAATGGCCATCGGCCAACAATGCGGCAGGCAGCCTCGGCGAAAGTCTGGCACCGACTTCAACCAGGCCGGACTTGTTGATGTGATCAATGCGCACATCGCCATGTTGATCGTAGTAGGCGGCAACATGGCTGCCGTCGGATAGTCTTGAAATGGACTGTTCACGAAAGACGGAAACATTGATTGAACTGTCGGCATAGGCCAATCCCAAGGGGTATTCACCAACCAGGGCAATCTGTCCGTTGTTGGCAAGAGCACCGTCTCCCCCGGAAGAACCACATGCTTGCAGTGCCAGCGAAAGAATCAGCGCAACAAGATGCACGGCATGTCGCATGAGCGGCCGTGGCGTGCAGAAACTGGAATGACTGGGTATGCGTTTCATCGGTTCACTCCGAATAGTACTTGCTCAGGACAAGTGCAAGGGAATCCCGCACGTAGCCAGCCATTGCAGCAGGAGCCAGAAGCCCGGTGCTGGCGTGCTCCATGTGCGCTACCCGGAGGGTCGGTTCCATATATATGGCCAGGCCCAGTTGTCTGGCCGTTTCGGCGACAAAAAATTCCTCTCCATATAGAAAGCCGGGATAGTCAAGGCTTCCACCGCGCTGAAAGTACTGTCGGCTGAACACAATGCAGGCACCGTGCGGAGCATAGACTTCATGGCGTAATGGTGGAGAGGTGCTCACCCGCTTCATTGACAGGCGCTGGCGAATTGCGCGGAACACCATGAATGCCCGCATTACCACGGGATGCGTATGCAGCCAGAGCAGCAGGCGCAACCGATGAGCCGGTGGTTTTTTCTCGTAGAGAGGATTTTGATGGACGCCACTGGCCGGCACCACGATATCCGGCGCAAGCACGGCGGTATTCTCCAGGGGAGCCTTGGCAAGGTTCAGGAAGAAATCCGGCGCAAAGCGGACATCGTCATTGGTAACGATGATCCAGTCTGGGACTGGCCCGAGAGCTTGAAGGTCCAGCCAGCCCAATGCAGCACCACCGAAATAACCGGGATTCTGGAGCCCGGCTATGAGGCTCAGGCGCCCTGGCATCAAACCGGAGACTCCTGTTGCGAGCGTTGTGACGTCCTTGTCATCGAGCCCGTTTGCCGTGGCTACGACATGGTCGATGTGATCCTTTGCGAACTCCGACAGATGCTGCAGGAATGCCAGCAGTTCCGGGTTATTCTGGTAACTGACGACCAGTACCCCGACCTTGAGTGGCTTATCCATTCGAGTATGTGCCGGATTGACGGCAGGCACTTGCGGCAGCGCATGTGAGTGCCGCCAGCGCGACTGAATTATGGACAAAGAGAGTGGTGTTGATCTGCAGGAACGTGGTGAGCCACAGCAGGGTCATGAGTGCCAGTGAAACGGCTGCTCTTCCTTGTCGAATGCTCCAGCGATAGACGATGGCGTAGGCGGCGACAATCAGAAATGGCCCTAAAAGGGAGAAATCCTGAACCAGATAGCGCCACGCAGTATAGATATTGGTCTCTTTCCCGTAAATCACGACAACGTCTGAAAATACGCCTTGCAGCCGGTCGCTGATTCCCAGGTAGGACGCTGGTCCGGCAAATGAGTATTGGCCTCCGGAGCAGCAGTCCATGTAGTGCTCGGACAGCCAGATGCCAAAGGCCTGGTATTGCGCAAAGAGGTAGTGTGCGATACCTCCATAGAAGGTTTCGGCTATCTGGAAAAGTGTTTGAGGTGCTTCTTGTCCACTTCTGATCACCATTGAAATAACGCCGACAATGAAAGCGCCTACAACGACAACAGCCATGGCGCCGAACGGCGACCGTGATCCGCTGTTGCGATGTCCTCCCAGGAGCATGCCGGTGAGAAAGAAGCTGAGCGCGCAATAAAACGGCCATTTCTCCGTTGACAGAATGGAATAGATGGCCGCTGGTGCAAGGCCAGCGACGATGATCACCGGCGATGGCAGGCGGCTGGTCGCCCAGAAAAATGCACTGGCAAAAGTGGCGGCAACCAGCAGCGGGTTGCCTTCGGTTGTGCCATAGGTGTAGCGGTCAAAGGTGGCCTGGCCGGCGAGGCGGAATACCTGTTCGCGATCCAGCAAGTCCCCTATTGAGAAGCCCAGGCCGCTGACGAGATAGGCAATGTTTGCCAGGGCAAGGATGAGGGATATGAGGCGTACATATGACATCCACTTCGGATTGCTGTTGGCAGCCAGCGGAGATGTATCCAGCGCAATGGAAGCAATGAGCAGTGGGCTGGCCGATATGGTGATGAAGGAGAAGGCCAGCAGGGAAGGCCACGAGAAGTTGTTGTAGACCATGCCGGCCAAGGCCAGGAGGACGGTGATGAGATAGCAGAGCGGCATTGCTGGTATCAGGATCTATTGCCGTGGCGAGGGCATTGGTGCGGCGGGTTTGGAGTTGATTCTGAAATAGGCAATTGCCATCGAGACTGCAAACAGAAGAAACAGCTCCGCGGCAAGGGCCGAGATTGCCGGGTTTCTGATGGGGTTGGCAGAGGTCAGGGTGAGAATCAGAACAAGAAAAAGTGCCGCCTGACCCATCGCACTTCTGACAAAGGCGGATGCATACCCTTCAGGAATCAGAACCAGGAAATAGCCGAGCGAGGCCAGAACCGACACATGGCCGGCGATGATGAACATGGCAAGTGCTGTCGGGTCCGGGTGCCTGGATGCAAAAAGGAGTTGATTGACGGTTTCTGCAGAGAACGCCAGCCCTATCGACAGCAGGATGGCAAAGCCAACTGTTGCCCATGCAACCAGCGAGATGCGCCGATTGTTCCAGTAGGCAACCGGGCGACAACGCAACAGGTACAGTCCTTGTACCACGGGTTGAAATGCCGACCCGATCAGTGCCCTTGTGCGATCCCCGATGAGGTATGCAGCAGCAGCTTCCCGGCTGGCGACCACGCCGAGCAGCAAGGGCGCGGATGAAGTCACGATTGTGGAGAAAAACCGGACCGCAAAGAAGCTGCGGGTCACCCGGGCACAGAGAGCCAGATCGGCCAGGTTGGGCAGGCGCATCACGCCGGTGCGCCACGTGATGACTGCAAATGCTGACACAACCAGGCAGAAGCTGGCGGCCAGTATTGCGTCCAGGGTCGGGAGTGACTGAATGGCAAGCAATGGGGCAGCCCGGAGCAGGGAAGCAGGCAGCAGGAAGAGAAAGGGACTCTTCAGGCGTATGAGTATCCAGCTTTGCAAAAACAGGTTTGGTGCTGCGATCAAGGCGTATCGGAGCAGCCATGCAAGGTCCAGCCTGGAGTTGCCCAGCATGCTCCAGGCCATGCTGCCCAATACGACAGCGACTACAAGAATGCCGCAGGAAAGCGCAAGGAACCCACCGGCGATGCGTGCTGCGCGTGGCCTGCTGTAGCGCTTGAGGAATGGCGGGGCGGAATAGATCATGCCGCTTTCGGCGATGGCCAGCGCGAACATGAACACGGCGACAGCTGCCGAGAAATCGAGGAACCCTTCCTGGGACAGCTGTCTGGTGAAGACCAGAAAGTACACGTAGTTGAGCCCGCTGACGCAGAAAAGGGTTACGAACGGCAGCAGTATCTCGGAATTGATTGGTGCCAGCGGGGCGCGTGCCTCAGTCATGCGGGGTCATCAGTCTGCACATGCCGGGTGCCAGCTATCTTGGTAATCCAGCACCTGACGCCTTGAAAAACAGAAGCGCGATGGATGAGGCAAAACCCAGTGCGAGCCCAACTGCAACGATGATCAGGCGCTTGGGTCGCTCCGGTTTGGATGGGGCCATGGCGCCATCCACTACCTGAAAGGCATAGTCTTCGCGTGTCACGGCAACGGCGAGCTTTTTGGTTTCAGCTTCCACGAGGCGATAAAGCAGGTTTCGCACATCCAGCTGGTTCGATTTGTCGATCTCCTGTGTCAGGAAGGCAATGGTCTTTTTGCCATCAGCCATGGCGCGGTGGCGAAGGGTGTCGTTGCATCTGCGCACGAGTTCATTGGCCCAGGCTGCAGCCTGATCCGGATCCCGCCATTCGATGGCGAGAGTCACCAGCCCGGTGCGGCGGTCTTCTTCAACGAATCTGACCTTGCGGTCAAAGCGCCGTATGGCCTTCCACATGGTCGGCTGGTCATCGGCAGTTCCGTTGCGTGGCTTGAGCAGGACTGGCATGAGATCTTTGTCGGCAATGAATTGCTCCGCCAGCTGCCGGGAGCGAAGTGTGGCAATGTAGGCGGCGCGATGGCTGTCCCGTGGTGCGGATATGCCCACCAGGTCGGCGAGTCCGCCAAATTGGCCCATCAGGCCAGCCAGCGCCGAGGACTCATCGTTGGCCGGTGCAAGAAGGACTTCTGCGCGATAGACGGGCGGCAGGAAGAGCGCCAGCCCCAATGCCAGGATCAGGAAGCCCAGATTGATCGCGACGAGCCCGCGCCATGACTCACGAAGAAGCTTGAGAATCAGCTCAGTATCCATGCTGGTTGCCACCGGTCAAACAGGAAACAGGTCTTGTGCCGCGAGGGGTGGGCCATAGTTGCTGATCACCCAATGTGAATACTCTTCCCCCAAAAGGGGCTGCCACCAATCGACGTGTTCCAGATACCAGCGAATGGTTTGCAGCAGGCCGGCTGCAAGATCATGAATTGGAGCATAGCCGAGCTCACGTTGTGCCTTGTCGTAGTTTACTGAATAGCGCCGATCATGCCCTGGCCGGTCGCGTACATGGGTGATGAGGCTTTCCGTTGGTCGACCGTGTGCAGCCGGTGAATCCGGAAAGGCTGCACAAAGTGCCTTGCTTGCGGTCATCAGCTTGTCCACCTGCCGGCAAATGGTTCTGACAAGCGCAATATTGGTCACTTCAGACCCGCCGCCGAGATTGTAGACAGCTCCCGGCGTGCCTCGTGTGATGGCCAGCTCTATACCGGCACAGTGATCTGCCACATGCAGCCAGTCCCGGATTTGCAACCCGTCACCGTAGATTGGTATTGGCCTGCCGCTGAGGATATTCAGGATGACCAGGGGGATCAGCTTCTCCGGAAACTGGAATGGCCCATAGTTGTTGGAGCAGTTGGTTGTGGTGACTGCCAGTCCATAGGTCTCGTGGTACGCACGAACCAGATGATCCGAAGCAGCCTTGCTGGCGGAATAGGGTGAGTTCGGCGCATATCGCGTCAGTTCGGAAAAGGAGCTGTCGCCGGCCTCCAGGGAGCCGTAAACCTCGTCGGTTGAAATATGATGAAAGCGATGCGGCCTCGGTGATCCATCGCCCAGCCAGAATGCCTTCGCCGCCTTCAAAAGGACATGCGTGCCGATTACGTTCGTGCGGATGAATTCATCCGGTCCGAGTATCGAACGATCAACATGGGACTCCGCCGCAAAATGCACCACCGTATCGATGTGATGCTTTTCCAGCAGCTGTTCCACGAGAGGCTCATCGCAAATATCACCTTGTACAAAGGCAAATTGCGGATTGCTCTTTGCTGCATCGAGACTGTGGATGTTCCCGGCATAGGTCAATGCATCCAGTGCAATGACGCAACCTGATCCCGGCTGATTCAGCAGGTGATGGATGAAGTTCGAACCAATAAAGCCGGCTCCACCGGTCACCAGAATGTTGGTTGGCTCATAGCTCATTCAGGACTGCTCTAAGGCTGTGTCGCCAGTGTCGCGGCGGGAGGGCCGCAATCTTGCGGGTGGCATCGGTATTCAGGACGCTGAAGGCAGGGCGGATGGCTCTGGCAGCATATTCGCTGGCCAGGATGGGCTGTATGGGAATCTCCCGCAGGAGCAGGCCGCGCTCCAGCGCCTCCTCCTGGATTGCCACGGCAAAATCGTACCAGCTGGCAACTCCATCATCCGTCCAGTGGTATGTGCCGCCGGGTGCATTGCCCGTCATCAGGCTCCACGCTGCAGATGCCGTACTGCTTGCGGCAGTGGGTGTGCCAATCTGGTCCCGGACGACCTTGAGCTCATCGCGCTCCTGCATGAGGCGAAGCATGGTGCGCAGAAAGTTGCGGCCTTCTGCGGCGTATATCCATGCGGTACGGAGCACGATGCCATCATGGGCTTCACGCCGAACGTGGTGTTCGCCGGCAAGTTTGGTCGTGCCGTACACGCTCAGAGGATTGGTGGGGCTGTCAGGCTGGTAAGGCGTTCCGGTGGCACCGTCGAAGACGAAATCGGTGGAGAAATGCAGCAGGCGACAACCTGCCGCAACCGTCGCCTTTGCCAGAGCCGCAACGGCAGTATCGTTGACCAGGCGTGCCGCTTCCTGTTCCACCTCGGCAAGATCAACAGCGGTATAGGCTGCTGCATTGACCACCCAGTCGATGGCATGGCTCTCGAGTGATCTTTTCAACGCCTCGGGGTTCGTGATATCGACATCGGAATGTGTCAGTGGAATAACGCTGTATTTGGCTGGACATTGCTGCTGGATCGCCCGCCCGATTTGTCCCCCGGCCCCCAGCAGCAGTACCTTCACGGGAATTTCTCGATATCCTGAAACGAGATTCCGCGAGAGTCTTTTGCCGACAGAAGCGGCTGCACATTGGCTGGAATCGGCCACTGGATTGCCACGGTCGGGTCGTCCCAGGCAAGTGTTCGCTCGTCATCCGGGCTGTAGTAATCCGTGCACTTGTACAGCAACTCGGCAATATCGGAAGTTGCCAGCAGGCCATGGGCAAAGCCGGGTGGAACCCAGAGCATGTGGTGGTTGAATTCCGACAGCTCCACGCCCCACCATCGACCATAGCTCGGCGAACTGCGACGCAGGTCCAGCACTGCATCAAATACGCTGCCGCGAACAACGCGAACCAGCTTCCCCTGCGTTTTCCTGACCTGCAGGTGCATTCCACGCAAAGTCCATTGGGTGGAGCGACTATGGTTGTCTTGAACGAATGAATGGGAGATGCCTGCTGCCTTGAATCCGGCCTCATGCCATGATTCAAGAAAAAAGCCGCGCTCGTCACCAAACACGGTCGGGATCACCAGTTTGAGGTCCGCAAGCGGTGTATCCAGGACCTTCAGCATGGTGAAGTATTGCTGACCAGTCGCAAGAGGTAGTCGCCATAGCCACTCTTCGAGAGGGGGCCAGCCAGCTCGATCAACCGGGCGGCATCAATGAAACCCATCTGAAATGCCACTTCCTCGACGCACGCGACCTTGAGTCCTTGCCGTTCTTCGATGATTCGCACGAAGGCGGCGGCATCCAGTAACGAGTTGTGTGTGCCGGTGTCCAGCCATGCGGTTCCGCGCCCGAGCGTTTCAACAAAGAGGTCGTTCATTGCCAGATAAGCACGATTCAAGTCGGTGATCTCCAGTTCACCTCGTGCCGAAGGTTTCAGGGAGCGGGCGATGGAGGATGCACGTTGATCAAAAAAATAGAGCCCGGTCACCGCATAATTCGAGGGCGGGCTTGCCGGCTTCTCTACCAGGTCGAGCACCTTCCCGGACTCGTCAAACTGAACCACGCCGTAGCGCTCAGGGTCATTGACGTAGTAGCTGAAAACCGTCGCCCCCCGGTTGCGGAGGGACGCTTTCTGCAGAAACGGAGCGAGGTCAGAGCCATAGAAGATGTTGTCGCCAAGAATCAAGGCTGATGGCGCATCGCCAAGGAACGCCTCGGCAATCACCAGCGCCTGGGCAATGCCGTTTGGTACGGCCTGGGTCGCGTATTCGAAGGAGATGCCCCATTGCTGCCCGGTTCCCAGCATTTCCTGAAAACTCGCCTGGTCCCGGGGGGTGGTGATGATCAGGAATTCGCGGATTCCCGCACTCATCAAGGTGGCCAGCGGGTAGTAGATCATCGGCTTGTCGTAAACAGGCAATAATTGCTTGCTCAAGGACAGCGTTATCGGGTGCAGCCGGGTTCCGGACCCACCGGCCAAAATGATGCCTTTTCTAGCAACTGCCAACTTCGTTTCCAATTGACGCGATATACCAATCGAGCATCGGAGATGTCACTTCTTCGATTTGAGTTCGAAGGTGAATATCCAGGCCATCAGCTGAATGCCGGGTATTCTGGTCAACACCCTGTCCATGCCGTCCAACAGCGGGAGCAGGAATGGAAATTTTCCACCAGCGATGGCAAGGATATGCCAGTACCGGATGTCGCCGAGATCGAAGAACCGCTTGGCAAACCGGAGATCCTTCAAGCTGAGGATGTGGGCCTTTTCCCATTCGGTGCGCATATCGGGAGTAATCTGCCGATAGAGTTTTATCAAGGGGTTGTAGTCGAGAGCTTCGACACCCAGGATGACTCCGCCGGGCGCCAGAATGCGCTGTAGTTCGGGGAATGCCTGCGCCAGATCCAGGTGATGGAGCATCCCACTGCAGACTATTGCATCGATTGCACTGTCCGGCAGTTTTGTGTTCTCGGCGTCGGCCTGGACAAAGTACGTATTTTTGGAGACTCCGGCGGCGGCAGCGTCCTGGCTCGCATTGGCCACTGATACGGAACTGATATCGAGGCCGATCGATAAAGCCGCACCGGCCTTCGCACCCTTGATGGCGTTTACGCCGTTGCCGCAGGCATAGTCCAGGAATACCTTGTTTCTGGCATGGGTGCTGATCCAATCGTCAACGTAGGTCTTGGATCGGTTTGTTGCCTGATAGTATTTTTTGTTTCCGTAAAAGCGCTCGTAGGTGTCCTGGTCCATAGAGGCAATCAGCCCTCTATCCCGGTCCCGGTCGTGGAACACGAGTTACTTACGGTTGGGCTCGTCCAGGGGGGCCCGCAAGTGCACGTCCGGAATGTTTGCAATCTGGTCCAATGACAGTCGCAATGCTTCAACAGACATGCTCACGGCAGCCCCTTTCAGGATGTTTGGATCGACAGCCTCAGACCTATGATCTGCAGGGCAATACGGCAGGTTTTCGAGGCCGAAAGAATAGCAAGATGCAGCACAGGTCGTCGAGTTATCCGCACCATTTCCGCAGGTCAATTGCGATAAAGGACAGCTATGCTATCGTCGTCCGCCGATTCAGCACCCGGCGGTGGATCAGCTGATTCGTAACCCTTGGAATTGACCTTGTGAATGCGGCTGATTGCGACTTTCAGGACGTCACCGAGATGGCGGGCGAGCCGATCACCGCGGAGCAGCTTGATCGCCTGTCCCACCGTTACTCCTGGGCAAGCGGCTACTGTGCCGGCAAGGATGTGGTGGAGCTGGCCTGTGGCACCGGTCCGGGCATCGGGCTGCTGAGCAGCGTGGCGGGGTCGTTCGAGGCTGGTGATTTCAGCGGAGCCATGATTCAGCGGGTTCGCCAGCACTATGGTGATCGGGTTGTGGTCCGGCAGTTCGATGCCCAGGCAATGCCCTATGCGGATGCTTCCAGGGATGTACTGATCATCTTCGAGGCACTTTATTATCTGCCCGACGTTGCTGCCTTTGTGCGGGAATGCCGGCGGGTTCTGAGGCCGGGGGGCGTCGTGCTGATCGCAACGGCCAACAAGGATCTACCGGATTTCAATCCGAGTCCTTATAGTCACGATTACCTGGGTGTCGTGGAGCTGGCGGAAGTGTTCAGGCGGGAGGGCTTTGAATCCGGTTTTTCCGGTTACCTGAATGTGTCTGTTACCTCACTGAAGCAACGGGTACTTCGTCCGGTCAAGCAGGTGGTTGTGGCCTCCGGCCTCATGCCCAAAACCATGCGGGGCAAGCGGTTGCTGAAGCGCCTGGTCTTCGGCAAGCCGGTGCCGATGCCGGCCGAGATAGCCCGGTCCAGCGGGCCCCTGATCCAGCCAACCCCGTTGCCGGCCGATGTGCCTGATCGCTCCCACAAGGTCATCTATTGCGTGGCCACGCTTCCCAGCGCCTAGCACCAGCCTCCAACAAGGAAAAGTCCCCATGGCCCCCACCCGGCAGGTCCCGTTTTTCAATTACCGTGCCTTGTTTGAATCCCAGGAAGCTGAAATAACCGCCTCGGTAACCGACGTGATGCGGCGGGGCGCCTACATCCTGCAAAGCGACCTCACCGAATTCGAGGCCAGGCTGCGCAGCTATCTCGGCGTCAAATATGCCTATGGTGTTGCTGACGGTACCAATGCACTGATCATCGCGTTGCGCGCCGCCGGGATTGGCAAGGGAGATGAGGTCATCGTCCCCTCGCATACCTATGTGGCTAGTGCCGCATCGATCCATTTTTCCGGCGCCACCCCGGTGCTGGTCGAGTGCCGCGACGATCACCTGATCGACCCTGAAGGGGTCCGTCAGGCAGTGAGCAAGCGAACCAGGGCCATCATGCCTGTCCAGTTGAATGGCCGAACGGCGAATATGGATCCGATCCTGGAAATTGCCGCCGAGCATGGTTTGCAGATCATCGAGGATGCGGCCCAGGCGCTCGGCTCGAAGTTCAAGGGGCGTCATGCCGGGACCTTCGGTGCCGCGGGTACATTCAGCTTCTATCCCGCCAAGCTGCTTGGCTGCTTCGGTGATGGCGGTGGCGTGGTAACCAACGACGACCGGATGGGCGAGCAGCTGGCCTTGCTCCGTGACCATGGCCGCAACAACGACGGAGAAGTCGTGGCCTGGGGCACCAATTCCCGGCTCGATAACCTGCAGGCGGCAATTCTCAACGTCAAGTTCAAGACTTTCGATGCGGATCTTGCCAGGCGACGGGCACTTGCCGCTCTGTACGATGCGGGCTTGCGTGATGTCGGTGAATTGCTGTTGCCGCCCGCACCCGGCGCCGATGCCGGGCATTTCGATGTCTATCAAAACTACGAGATCGAAGCCGAGCGCCGTGACGAACTGAAGAAGCATCTGGAGGAGCACGGGGTGCGCACCATCATCCAGTTCGGCGGCAAGGCCGTGCATCAATATCCGGGTCTCGGGTTGACTGGTTATCATTTGCCACGTACCGAGTTGTTGTATCGCCGGGCGTTGCTGTTGCCCCTGAATACCTCGCTGAGCGATGACGACGTGCATCATGTGGTGGAGTGCATCCGGCACTTCTATGGCCGGAAACACTGAGCATGCCTGACCCCGTCTGGCATTCCGATCTGGGTGGTCTGGCCGATCCGGCACGGTTTACCGAACCGCTGGATATCGCCGGCCACGCGACGTCCGGGCTTCTGACCCTGTTGCGCTCGATGCTGCAGATCCGGATCGTCGAGGAGCAGATTGCGGAACTGGTGGTGGCCGGCCTGGCGCGCACCCCCTGCCATCTCGGCATCGGCCAGGAGGCGGTGGCGGTTGGCGTCTGTTCCCGGTTGCGGGCCACGGATCGGGTGTTTGGCGGCCACCGCTCGCACTCGCAATTCCTCGCACTGGGCGGCTCTCCCCACGGGCTGCTGGCGGAAATTCTTGGCCGGGTTGAAGGTGTGTCGCACGGCATGGGCGGCTCGATGCATCTGTATGGCGCTTCGGTTGGTTTCCACGGTTCCGTACCGCTGGTTGGCGCCACGATTCCAATTGCCGTGGGCGCCGGGCTGGCTGCCAAAATGGATGGTGGCGACAACGTCGCCGTTGCCTTCTTCGGTGATGGTGCTTGCGAGGAGGGTGTCTTTCACGAATCACTGAACCTGGCGGCGGTATACAACCTGCCGGTCCTGTTCGTGGTCGAGAACAACCTGTTTGCCAGCCACCTGGATATCCAGTTCCGTCAACCGAGTGACCGGGTGGCGCGTTATGCCGAGGCCCACAAGGTGAACAGCCGCACGGTGGATGGCAACGATGTGCTTGCCGTGCAGCGGGCGGCGCAGGAATTGATCGATGCTGCACGCGCTGGTCGGGGACCTGCGTTGCTGGAAGCCGTTACCTATCGTTTCCGCGGGCATGTCGGGCCGAATGAGGACATCGATGTCGGTGTCAACCGGCGGATGGAAGATGTGGAGAAATGGAAGCAGCGTTGTCCCATACGGCGACTGACCAGCGCGCTGTTGGCCACTGGTGGCGCAACCCAGGCTGAGCTCGTGCAGCTGCAGGCCGCGGTGTCTGCCGAGGTGGAGGCCGCCGTGACACGGGCGAAGGCAGGCAGCTATCCAGGCGCTGCAGCCCTGCATGATCTTGTCTATGCGGCCGGCTGATGGCGGAAGAAGCACGCATGAGTGAAGCGGTTGGTTATGGCGAGGCGATCCGTGAGGCTTTCGTGTACCTCATGGAGCGTTACCCGAAGGTTTTTGCCATCGGTCAGGGCCTGTGGAGCCCATGGTATGTCGGCAATACCATGACGGATCTCGACAAGCTGTTTGGCAAGGATCGCGTTATCGATACGCCGGTATCCGAGCTGGCCTGCACGGGTGCGGCGGTCGGCGCCTCCCTGTGCGGCTACCGGCCGATCGTCATCCATCCCCGCATGGACTTCATGGTGCTGGCTGCGGATCAGGTGATCAATCAGGCGGCGAAGTGGCACCACATGCTGGGTGGCCAGGCATCGCCGGCAGTCACCGTCCGCGCGATCATCAACCGGGGTGGCGAGCAGGGCGCCCAGCATTCCCAGGCCTTGCACAGCTGGTTTGCCCACATCCCCGGCTTGCGGGTGGTCATGCCGGCAAGCGTGCAGGATGCGCGTGACCTGCTGATCTCGAGCGTGCTCTGCGATGATCCGGTGATGTACATCGATGACCGGTGGCTCTATGAGCGCCAGGCGGTTTTGCCGCCGATCGTCGAGCGGCCGCTGGCTGCAGAAGGGCCGCGGGTGGTCCGGGCAGGCCGTGATCTGACACTGGTGGCGGCAAGCCACTCGACGTATCTCTGCGAGCAGGCAGCGGAGATGCTTGCCGCAGAGAATGTTTCTGCCGAGGTCGTTGATGTGCGGGTGCTGAGCCCCTTCGATGCCCGGCCGATCATCAACTCGGTGCAAAAGACCGGGCGGCTGTTTGCGGTTGATGGGGGTTGGCGCGCTGCCGGCTGGTCGGCCGAAATACTGGCCGCGGTTACCGAGGCGGTGCACCCGACGGCGCTCCGTGCCCGACCGGTACGCATCACCCTGCCGGATGCACCAGCACCGACCAGCAAGGCGCTGGAGGCAATCTATTACCCCACCGCAGCGACGATTGTCGATGTCGTGCGGGCCAACCTGCGTCAGGAAGATCATGTCAAAGCGCCTGCTTGATTTGCTGGTCGCGTTGGTGGGGCTCGTCGTTGCCTCGCCGGTCCTGTTGCCCGTCATGTTCCTGGTCTGGTGGGGGGATCGGCATTCACCTTTCTATATCGCAACGCGTGCAGGTCGCGACAACCGGCCATTCCGCATGGTGAAGCTGCGCTCCATGCGCATCGGTGCCGACAAGTCCGGGGTGGACTCAACATCGGCAGCCGACAGCCGCATCACGCCTGTCGGTCACTTCATCCGTCGCTACAAGCTCGATGAAGTGACCCAGCTGTGGAATGTCCTGGTCGGTGACATGAGCCTGGTTGGTCCGCGTCCCAATGTGGAGCGTGAGACGCGGCTCTATACCGCGGTCGAGCAGAAGCTGTTATCCGTCAAGCCGGGCATCACTGACTACGCGTCGATCGTTTTTTCCGATGAAGGCGACATTCTTCAGGATCAGCCCGATCCGGATCTGGCTTACAACCAGTTGATCCGGCCCTGGAAGAGCCGTCTGGGCCTGTTCTACATAGAGCGCCGCACACTCGTGCTGGACTTGAAGCTGATCGTTTTGACCATCGTGGCGATCCTGTCGCGCCGGCAGGCGCTGCAGGCCGTGGCGCATGATCTCGAAATGCGCGGGGCGCCTGTCGAACTGGTGCGGATTGCCCGGCGGTCTGATCGGCTGGTGCCGCATCCGCCACCAGGGGCCGAGAGCATCGTGGTATCCCGGGCCGTGACATGAACGGGTCTTGTATACAGAAGTCCGGTGCATCCCTTATTCTGGCCATGATCACCGCTTTCGTTTGACCAATTCCGCAGGCGGATACCCACAGACTGTTCCCGGGGCAGTAACCACGATGTTCATGAATAGTCTGCAGTCCCGACTGATCCACCTGTCTCCCGGTCTGAAGCGCTTCATCATTGCGCTCTGCGATTCGATTGTCCTGGTTGCGGTTTTATGGGCTGCCGTCATCCTGCTTCCTCCAGCAGGGGATTCGTATGGATTGCGCATGGCGGACGCATGGCTGCTGCTGACGATCATGATCATCGGTGCTCCTCTTCTGGCATCCCAGGGGCTCTATCGCGCGATCATCCGTTTCTTCGGCGAAGAAATGATATTTGCCGTGCTGCGGGGCGTGAGCCTCCTCGCCATGGCCCTGACGGCGGCAAACATGTTGTGGGGCGGCACCCTGGGGCAGGCCCTGGCGTTGGGCATGGTGTTCTGGGCATTTGCCATACTCGCCTTGTGCGCCAGTCGGCTGGCCATGCGTGCGCTCCTGGCTGGCCGCCGTTCCGATGGCGAGCGTATCGCCATCTACGGGGCCGGGCAGGCCGGCCTGCGGCTGACAACGGCCATTGCAAACGGCCGGGACTGCTGTCCCGTTCTGTTCATTGATGACGATCCCATGCTCCAGGGTCGGGTTGTGGCAGGGCTGCCGGTGTGTGGGCCCGAGGATATCGCCGGTCTGGTCGACCGGTTCGAAATCCGCCGCGTCCTGCTCGCGCTGCCGTCCGCATCCAGGCGCAAGCGTCAGGAGATCATTGCGCGGCTGGAAAATGTGGCTGTACGCGTCCAGACCGTCCCCGACATCGCCGACCTGATCGCCGGCCGGGCCCGCGTCAACGACGTGCGCGACGTGGACGTTGCCGACCTCCTGGGGCGCGAGATCGTGCCGCCGAATGACACGCTGCTGGGGGCCTGCATTGCCGGCAAGACGGTGATGGTGACCGGCGCTGGTGGTTCCATCGGTTCGGAGCTCTGTCGGCAGATCGTGCGATTGAATCCGGCGCGGCTCGTGCTGTATGAAAGATCCGCGGCGGCCCTGTTCGAGAACGACATCGAGCTGAGGCGGATCCTTGCCGAAGGGGGGAAGGACATAGAGCTGGTACAGGTGCTGGGGACGGTGCTCAACCCGGAGCGCATGCGCCGGGTGATGGTGAGCTTTGGCGTGCAGACGATCTACCACGCGGCAGCCTACAAGCATGTGCCGCTGGTCGAGTACAACATGACCGAAGGGGTCTACAACAACGCCATTGGCACCTGGCACACGGCCGAAGCGGCCTGTGCTGCCCGCGTTGAAACCTTCGTGCTGATTTCGACCGACAAGGCGGTGATGCCGGCCAATGTCATGGGGGCCTCCAAGCGCTTTGCGGAACTGCTGCTGCAGGCAATGAGCCAGCGGCAATCGGGCACGCGCTTCTGCATGGTCCGGTTCGGCAACGTGCTGGATTCCTCCGGTTCGGTGGTGCCGGTTTTTCGCGAACAGATTCGCCGCGGTGGTCCGGTGACGGTCACCCACCGGGATATCATCCGCTACTTCATGACGATTCCGGAGGCGGCCCAGCTCGTGTTGCAGGCGGGGGCGATGTGCAAGGGTGGCGATGTGTTCGTGCTGGACATGGGCGAGCCGGTGCGTATTGCCGACCTGGCGCGACGGATGATCCGCCTGATGGGTTTTTCGGTGCGCGACGACGACCACCCCGACGGCGACATCGGCATCGAGTTCACCGGGCTGCGGCCAGCGGAGAAGCTCTATGAAGAGCTGCTGATCGGCACCAATGTCATGGGTACCGAGCACCCCATGATCATGCGGGCCATGGAGGATTTCCTGCCGTGGGAAGTCATCAGTGGATTCGCCCAGCAGCTGGAGGTGGCTGCCGCGCGGGCCGACTGTGACCGGGTGCGGGCCCTGCTGATGGAGGCTGTGGGCGGCTACAAACCGGCCAATGGCGTCGATGATCTCCTGTGGCAGGTCAGCCGGATCGCGGATTTGCCAGCTACCGAACTGCAGCATCCCAAGCCCAGGCCGATCCCGGCACCGGCGCTGGCGACCGTCACCGACCTCGCCGCCCGCCGGGCGGGCGGCCCATCGGAATCCGGCGCCACGGGCCCTGCGGCCTCCTGATCGCGCCTGCCGGTTTTTCCTGCCTGCCCCGTGATCCGTTTGGTTGCCTTGTGCAGCCAAGCCGCTACTCTAACGGCCTCTGATTGACACTCGACCGCGGGAATAACCAATGAGAATAACAGTACACGGCACGGGCTACGTGGGCCTGGTCACTGGCGCCTGCATTGCCCAGGCCGGCAATCACGTGCTCTGCGTGGATATCGACGAGGCCAAGGTCACGGCCCTGAAGGCCGGCGTGATCCCGATCTACGAACCGGGCCTCGCGGAGATCGTGCACCGCAATCATGAGGCCGGGCGCCTGCACTTCACCACGGATGTGGCCGAGGGTGTACGGCACGGCGAGCTGCAGTTCATCGCCGTGGGCACCCCGAAGAATGAAGACGGCTCGGCCGACCTGCGTCACGTGCTGACGGTTGCGCAGACCATCGGCGAGCACATGACCGACTACAAGGTGGTGGTGGATAAATCCACGGTCCCGGTGGGGACTGCGGATCGGGTGCAGGAGGCCATTGCGGCGACCCTGGCCAAACGCCAGGCAAAGCTCGAATTCGACGTGGTATCCAATCCGGAATTCCTGAAGGAAGGCGCCGCGGTGGCCGACTTCATGAAGCCGGACCGGATCATCATCGGCACCGACAGCCCGCGGGCCACCGAACTGCTGCGGCAGCTCTATGAGCCCTTCAGCCGCAGCCACGACAAACTGATCGTCATGGACGTGCGTTCGGCCGAGCTCACCAAGTATGCGGCGAATGTGATGCTGGCCACCAAGATCAGCCTGATGAACGAGCTGGCCAATATCGCCGAACGTTACGGGGCCGATATCGAGCAGGTGCGGGTGGGCATCGGCTCGGATCCGCGCATCGGCTATTCCTTCATCTACCCGGGCTGTGGTTATGGCGGCTCCTGTTTTCCCAAGGACGTCCACGCCCTGATCCGCTCGGCGGACGAGATCGGTTATGACGCCGAGCTGGTGCGTGCCGTGAACAGTGTCAATGACCGGCAGAAGAAGGTGCTGTTCCACAAGATCAACGGTCATTTCGCCGGCAACCTGAAGGGCAAGACCTTCGCCATCTGGGGCCTGGCCTTCAAGCCCAATACCGACGACATGCGCGAGGCGCCAAGCCGCGTGCTGATGGAGGCTTTGTGGGCCGCCGGCGCCCGCGTGCGGGCCTATGATCCGCAGGGCATGCCGGAAACCAGGCACATCTACGGTTCGCGTGCCGATCTTGAGCTGTGCGCATCGGCCGATGCGGCGCTGGATGGCGCGGATGCCCTGGTGGTTGTCACCGAGTGGCAGGAGTTCCGTAGTCCTGATTTCGAAAGGATTCGCAAGTCATTGAGCAGCCCGGTTATTTTCGATGGCCGCAATCTCTATGAACCGCGACTTCTCGAAAGCCAGGGCTTTACGCACTACGGGATAGGCCGCGGCCAGTCACTGCCGGTGTAAGCCGTGCGCAAAGTCATTCCAGTCATTCTTTGCGGTGGTTCCGGCACCCGCCTGTGGCCGTTGTCACGGGCGCTGTATCCCAAGCAATTGCTATCGCTGGTGGGCAGGCATTCGCTGCTGCAGGACACGGTGCTGCGCCTGCCGGCACTGCCTGAACTGGCGGCAGAATCGCCGGTGATCGTCTGCAACGAGGCCCATCGTTTTCTGGTGGCCGGCCAGATGCGCGAAGTGGGCCGGGAGCCTTTTCTCATCCTCGAACCCGAAGGGCGCAACACCGCGCCAGCGATCAGCGTGGCGGCGCTGGAACTTCGGCGACGATCCCAGGACGACATCCTGCTCCTCGTGCTGCCAGCTGATCATGTGATCCGCGATCCGGATGCCTTCGCGGCCGCGCTGGCGGTGGCCATGCCCGCCGCCGCTGCCGGCCAGCTCGTGACCTTCGGGGTGGTGCCGACCCGGCCGGAAACCGGCTACGGCTACATCCGGACAGGCGCTGCCGGGAGCGGGCTCACGGTGCAGCCGGTCCGCGAGTTTGTCGAGAAGCCGGATCACGACACGGCGCGCCGCTATGTCGATTCCGGCACCTATCTCTGGAACAGCGGCATGTTCCTGTTTTCCGCCGACACCTGGCTGCGGGAGCTGGCGCTGCACGCTCCGGATATTGCGACGGCATCCGCCCATGCGGTGGACGTGGCGCTGGGCAATGGCGAGGAAGCAGACAGTCCTGCTGACCATCTCGCTTTGGATGCTGCCAGCTTCAAGGCCTGTCGCAAGGAGTCGATCGACTACGCGGTGATGGAAAAGACCAGCCACGCCGCCGTGCTGCCGCTCGCGGCCGGCTGGAGCGACGTCGGCTCCTGGGCCGCGCTGCTCGAAGTCAGTGCGCCGGATCCGGACGGCAATGTGCTGTCCGGTGATGTGCTGGCCCTTGATTGCCGCAATACCTATGTCCGTGCCGAAAGCCGGCTGGTGGCGGTCACCGGTCTGGATGGTTGCGTCGTGGTCGAGACCAAGGATGCCGTGCTCGTCGTGCCGGCGGATCGAGCCCAGGACGTGAAGCAGATCGTCGAGCAACTGGAGCGTAACGGCCGGCCTGAAACCCGGCTGGGGCGGGAAGTGTTCCGGCCCTGGGGCAGCTACGACAGCCTCGACGGCGCCCCCGGCTTCCAGGTGAAGCGCCTCACCGTCCTGCCGGGTGCGGTGTTGTCACTGCAGATGCATCATCGGCGGGCCGAGCACTGGGTGGTGGTCAAGGGCATCGCCCGGATCACCCGTGATGCGGAAGTGTTTGATCTCGCGGTTGGTGAGCACACCTACATTCCACTGGGAGCGAAACACCGCATCGAGAATCCGGGCAGCGTCACGCTGCAGATCATCGAAGTGCAGGTTGGTGATTACCTCGGCGAAGACGACATCGTGCGTTTCGAGGATCGCTACGGCCGCCAGGGCCGGACGGACTGAACCCCGTGCTGAGCTGCTTCAAGGCCTACGACATTCGCGGCCGGGTACCGGACGAACTCAACGAAGACATCGCGGCGCGGATCGGGCGGGCATTTGCCGAGATCGTGGGCCCCGGCACCGTGGTGGTGGGCGAAGATATCCGGCTCTCCAGCCCCGCGCTGGCGGATGCGGTGTCGCGCGGCCTCAATGCCGGGGGCGTCGATGTGTTGCGGATCGGCCAGTGCGGCACCGAAGAGGTCTACTTCGCCACGCCGCATTTCAAGGCCGGCGGCGGCATCATGGTCACCGCCAGCCACAATCCGGCGGACTGGAACGGCATGAAGCTGGTGCGTGAGGGCTCGCGGCCCATCAGCGGCGACTCGGGCCTCGCCTACATCGGGGCGCTGTCGGCCTCCGGCCGTTTTGCAGCGGCCAGCGGGGCCGGCAGCATGAGCACGGTATCGCCCTTTGCCGGGTACCTCGATCATCTGCTCGGCTATGTCGATGTCCCGGCCCTGCGTCCCTTGAAGATCGTCGTCAACGCCGGTAATGGTGGGGCAGGGCATGTGATCGACGGGCTGGAGTCTCGCCTGCCATTCGAATTCATCAAGGTCCACCACGAAGCCGATGGCACCTTCCCGCATGGTGTTCCCAATCCGCTCCTGCCTGAAAACCGCCGCTCCACCCGTGATGCCGTCCGCGCCGCCGGTGCCGATTTCGGCATTGCCTGGGATGGAGACTTCGATCGCTGTTTCCTCTTCGATGAACGCGGTGAGTTCATCGAAGGCTATTACATCGTCGGCCTGCTCGCCGAGGCCATGCTCATCCGTGGCCGGCCCGGCGCCCGCATCATTCATGATCCACGATTGACGTGGAACACGGTGGATATCGTCAACCTCCACGGCGGCACGCCCGTGCAAAGCAAGACCGGCCATGCCTTCATCAAGGAGCGCATGCGCGCCGAAGACGCCATTTACGGCGGCGAGATGAGCGCCCATCACTATTTCCGGGACTTCGCCTACTGCGACAGCGGCATGATCCCGTGGTTGCTCGTTGCCGGCATCCTCTCCGCCACCGGCAAGCCGCTCTCGTCACTTGTTGCCGAGCGCATGGCAACCTTCCCCTGCAGCGGCGAGATCAACCGCCAGGTCGGCAGCCCGCAAGCCGCCCTGCAACGCGTCCGCGAGCGCTATGCCCCAACTGCCATCGCCATCGATGAAACCGACGGCCTGAGCTGCGAGTTCGCCGACTGGCGCTTCAATCTCCGCCTGTCAAATACCGAGCCATTGATCCGGCTGAACGTGGAGAGCCGGGGTGATGTGCGGTTGATGGAGGTGAAGACGGCGGAGGTGTTGGGGGTGATGGACCGCGATGGTTAGGGAAGCCGCCGGCGGATGAAGTCTCTGAACATGATGTATGAGGCCCGTGTAAAGGGTCCTGGGTCGCCGGTGCCAGCAAAGGGGAAATCTGCGCTTTTCCACATCCTGCCCAGTCCCCCGGTTCGTGCATGACGCAGAAAGCAGAGTGGGTCACGCTCGGTATCAAACCAGATCTTGTCGGTCGACTGCCCGACTGCCGTCGTGGGCAATCCAAGGACCTGCCGATACTCAAGCAATGCGGTATTGATGCCATTGGCAAGCCAGGCTTGAAAGTGCGTGTCCGTGCGGCCGATGGTTGGTTCGATCACCCATAGCCGGCCATCCGGACCACGCTTCAGTTCCAGAGAGACCGGGCCACTCAGGCCCAGGTTGGAAAAAAACCGCAGCGTGCTTTCGTAAACCTCGTCATCCGGATAGGAATCCACGACGATCGCCTGCCCAAGTGCTGGTGGCAGGCTCTCGAGTTTTCGGCCGTCGAAGCGTGCCAACGGTACGCCATTGGCAAAATAAACCGCCGAGAACTGAATCTGCCGATCGCCGCCCGGAATCCATTCCTGAACGAGAAACGGAAGGCTGCCCGCGAATTTGTCGATCAAGTCCCGGACTGCGGCGTTGTTGTCGCAGCGACGTGCCTTGAATCCACCCAGCGGGAGTGCTGGCTTGACGATGAATTGTGCGCCAGGGTCTGTGGGGAGTTGGTGTAAATCCCCGGCGTCGTGAACGGTCCAGGTCCTGGGGTAATTGAGCTTGACCTCGCGGCAGCGTTGTTCAAGCGTCGCCTTGTCTGTCAGGCGAATCACTTCGCTGCGACATGCGGCCCAACTAAGCTGGTAGTGGCTTTCGAGTTCCGGCCACCGCTGGGCAACCTCGCGAATCATCTTGTCGTTCATCAAAAAGATGATGGGCCGGTCCTTCGAGCCCAGATCTGCCCGAACAGCAAGAAGCGATTCAACCACGCCGGGACCGCTGATGGCGGGCACGCGGTGCACGCGGGCGTACCGGGTGTGATTCCCCGGCAAATCGGCATTCGATTCCAGCGCATGCACCATCACGCCATTTTTTGTCAGTGCCCGACACGTGGCCAAACCATGTGAGCAGAGGCCCACGATTACAGCTGGCGGAGAGTGTTGAAATTCCGTACTCACCGACATGGGTCAGACTCCGTTGAGTGGCCGCCCGGCGGCATTGAGCTGACGCCGCAGACCCTGCAGAGGATAGCCAAGCTCATAGGCACGCTTTGCGTGAGCGGAAGCGTTGTCCAGATCCTTCAGTTTCAGATAAACCAATCCAAGAAAATAATGGATTTCCGGCGAATTCCCGTCAGTGGCCTTGTTGCCATCGAGCAGGATGTCTCTGGCTGCTTCATTGTCGTGCTTGTCCTCCTGCAGAAGAGCCAGGCCCTGGTATCCGCCCGGGTAGGTCGGATGAGTCTCCCGGGCAATGCCAAAGTAGCGGGCTGCCGCTTCACTATCACCTTCTGCCCGTGCAACGGTCCCGAGATGGGTTGCTATTTCCGCATAGATGGGCAGCTGTGTCGGGATTCGCGTGAACGTGAACATGCTCTCGCTGGTTGCCTCACGAAGAGCCTCCGTGCGGTCTCGGGGCGTCAGGGCAATATTCGCCCGTTGCCAGTATTGAAGACTCATGCAGTGATGGTGGATATAGACCCACGCCGGACCCAGCGATGTTTCGGACTTGGATATGACGGCAGAGGAAATCTTCGGGCTGAATTGGGCTGCAACCTCGCTCCGCATGTACGTGTACTTTGCCCGGCAGTATTCCGGCCAGCTCGCCCATTCACTGGCGGTTGGGATCAGTATGGTGGCGGCCAGCGCACCATTGGATTGCAGTATCAGCCAGGCTAAAGCAATGGTGAGGGTCGATCTCTTCATGGCTTGTATGTTCCGATCACTTCTCATCGCAATGAGACGCCGTGGGTGCCGGTTCTGCAACCAGCTCGTCAAGCAATGCAGCCAGATCCCCGGTTGCAACGCGCCTCGAATATTTGAGGACATCTGCCCTGTCCGGTCTCAAAAGGGTACCAGCTCGCAATCCATCAATCGCCGTCCGCAAGACCATTTCGATATGAGCCTCATCCTCGAGTTTCGCGATGCAAGGCACCCCGACGCGTTGCAGTAGCCGGCCGGTATCGCCATCCGGGTCCGTAATGCCGATGATGGGACGACCTGAATACAGGTACTCGTAGGCTTTCGCCGGAATCTGGCTGTTGCAATTGGCAGCCTGGAACAGCAGCAGCGCATCTGCCTCCAGCATCTCCGCAATCGCCTGATGGTAGGGGAGCGGTGGCGGAAAGCTGACAACATTCTGCAGGCCCAGTCCCGCCACGAGCTCGGTGAATTGATGTTCGTGCCCGCAACCACGAAAAACCACCCTCAAATTACGGTAACGGTGATCGCCTGAGTTGTGCAGGGTCGCCAGGGCCCGCAGGAAGGGAGCAGGATTGCGCTCACTTGGATACAGAATTCCACTGTGCAGCAGGATGAGAGCTTGTGCTGGGTTTTCAGCGGGTGGCCGGGCCGCAGCCTGCAAATTGTGCGGAAACATTTCCGGAGCAAAGCCATTGGAGATGATGCAGACCTTTTCTGCATGTGAGGGATAACGCTCCTTGTAGAGTCTGGCAGTTCCGGGAGTGGTCACCAGTATTCTGGCTGCATGCCGGAATGTCTGTTGTTCCAGCCAGCGGTAGCACCGGCGAACCACGGGATCAGACGGATAGGTGATCTGATCCATCGGATCCCGGAAGTCGGCAACCCACGGCAGTCGGGTCAGCCGGGAAAGCACGAGACCGATGACATGGGCCGAGGCGATCGGAAATGTGGAATAGATGACGGCCGGGCGCTGTCGCCGGATGGTCAGCAGTCCTTTCCAGACGCCAGGGATGATCCATGACTGCCAGCGGTCCGGCAGGGCCATCAGCCGCAGGTACCGGCCCTTGACCGACAAGTGTCGGACCGTATCAAAGGCGGGTGCCCGCACGACGTCGACTGTTGCCGGGATCATTTTCTCGTTCTCGGCGCGGGTGCTGGCGTAGGCGCGCGGGGATACCGTCAAAACGGTGGTGGACCAGTTCCACTCGGACAAATAGCGCGCGAAAGCCAGCGTCCGGTGCAAGCCGCTGCTGCCCTGTATGGGTGGAAAATGATAAGCAATGGCAAGGAGCCGCCGGCCTGTTGCATCCTGGTTTGTCATGCGGGTGCTCGTGTGGTCACGGTCTTTTGTTTGGCCAATGCATTCAGGGCGGCCAGCAGCGCTACGCCCCATATGAATACTTCAGCCTTGAAATAGTCGACAAACAATCCAGCCACGATAACGATGGTCAATGACCCGGCCACTGCCATCAGGTACAACCCCGGTGCTTCCTGATCAGCCTCCCTCAAAAGAGATTGGGTCCGGCGGCAGGTTCGCCAGATCCAGATCAGGAGGCTCGTGAACAGCAGAACGCCGGGAATGCCCTGTTCGGCGAGGGCAGTCATGAATGTGTTGTGGGAGCTTCTGGCCCGTCCTCCTTCGGAGCCATCACGAGCCGCACTGAGGTCTGCGTC
>CAYLKO010000023.1:29359-34503 GCA_964384525.1 uncultured Chromatiaceae bacterium | reverse complement strand
CGTGGCGGGCATCGGCGGCACGGGGATCATTACCGTGGGTCAATTGCTGGGCATGGCCGCACATCTCGAGGGCAAGGGCATCGTCACCCAGGATGCGGCGGGTCTGGCCCAGAAGGGTGGCGCCACATGGAGCCATGTGCAGATCGCCGACCGGCAGGCTGCAATCCTCACCACCCGGGTGGATACGGCGAAGGCCGATCTGGTGCTCGGCTGCGATGCGATCGTCACTGCCGATCACAACACGCTGGCGCTGATGAAGCCCGGCAGGACCTTCGTGGTGCTGAACGATCACGGTTCGCCGACTGCCGGCTTCGTGCAGGATCCGGACTGGCAGTTTCCTGCTGCCACGTGCGAGTCGGCAATCCAGCAGGCCGCCGGCAGCCAGCCCGCCAGACTGGATGCAGACCGCATTGCCAGTCAGCTCTTCGGTGATGCCATCTACAGCAGTGTGCTGATGCTCGGCTTTGCGTGGCAGAGGGGCCGGGTGCCGCTGCGTCGGGAGTCGCTGATGCGGGCCATCGAACTGAACGACACGGCGGTGGCGAACAATCAGGCAGCGTTCGACTGGGGCCGTGCCTGTGCCCATGATCTGGCCGCTGTTCTGGCACACCTTGCGCCTGCAAGTGCCCCGCCGCCGACCGCAGCGCCTGAAACCCTGGAAGCCCTCATCGCCGACCGGGCCGCTTTCCTCACCGCCTACCAGAACAGCCGCTGGGCCGCCGAGTACACCGCTTTCATGGCCCGGCTGCAGCCAAACCTACAAGGATTGGAGTCCGGTACCGATTTTGGTAGGTGTGTGGCGCGGTATCTGTTCAAGCTGATGGCATATAAAGATGAGTATGAGGTGGCGCGGTTGCAGACGGATCCCGGGTTCAACGAGCAGATCGCGGCACGGTTCGAGGGGGATTACCGGATCGTGCACTACCTGGCGCCACCCTTGCTCGCCCGGCGCAATGCCCGTGGTGAACTGATCAAGCGACCGTTCGGGCCGTGGATCCGCCCGGTCTTCCGCGTGCTCGCCCGGCTCAAGTTTCTCCGCGGCACCCGCCGCGACCCCTTCGGCCATACGCAAGAGCGCCGCACGGAGCGCGCCCTGATCGCGGAATACCGTGACTGCATCCTGGAGCTGTTGCCGGACCTGCGCCCAGACAACCTGCCGCTTGCCATCCAGATCGCCTCGATCCCCGAAGACATCCGCGGTTACGGCCACATCAAGCAGCGGCATCTCGCCGCGGCCCGCAAGCAGTGGGCGGCACTAATGATTCAATGGCGCCACCAGACGCCCGAGAAATAGAGCCCACATGCGCCGCTTCCTCGTCTTCCGGCACGCTGCCCACGAAACGCTCGGCACGCTCGAGCCCCTGCTCAGGAATGCCGGCTTTGATCTCCACCACCTGAACTTCGACCAGCACCCGGACGCCGTGCCCGATATGGCTGCCTGCCATGGCCTGATCGTGCTCGGCGGCCCGATGAACTGCGACGAGGTCTCGCGCCATCGCCACCTGGCCCTGGAAGTCCGCACGATCCAGTCGGCCATCCGCGACGGCAAACCCGTGCTGGGCATCTGCCTCGGTGCGCAACTGCTGGCCCGCGCCCTCGGCGCGGCCGTCACGCCGAATTCCCGCAAGGAAATCGGCTGGTACGCTGTGGCGCCCACGGCAGCGGGGCAAAAAGATCCCCTGTTCCGCCACTTCAACGGCGCCGAACCGGTCTTCCACTGGCATGGCGACACCTTCGCCATCCCGGAGGGTGCCGTGCACCTCGCCAGCTCGGCAGCCTGCGCGCATCAGGCCTTTCGCTACGGCACGAACGTTTATGGCCTGCAGTTCCACCTGGAAGTCGATGCACCGATGATCGACCGCTGGCTCGCTGCGCCGGAGAATGCCTGCGAGCTCGCAGCATTGCAGGGCGAGCTCGATCCCGCCGCCATCGCAGCGGCAACACCCCGCCACATCGACCGGTCGCTCGCGCTCGGCAATATTCTGTTCAGTGAGTTCATCACGCTGCCAGGCCCTTGAAGCGGCGGGGGTTCAGCCCCATATGGGACTATTGGCCGCAGCCGGCGCCCTGTTCGACCCTTTGCCGTCAGGTCGGCGCTACCATATGCATCCGATGACTGCAGCGCCCGCAAGGACCCCACCATGAATTCAGTACCCGCAGAAGCAACCGCCGGCGTTTTGCCGGAAACCCAGGCCCGCGACCACGGCGCAGCCGGCAAAGGCCAAACCGGCAAAGGGTTGAGCCATATCGACTTGCCGGTCCGCGGCATGACCTGCAGCGCCTGCGCGACACGCCTGGAAAAGGCCCTGGGCCTGGTGGCCGGGATCGATGCAGCCAATGTCAATTTTGCGATCGAGCGGGCCGCCATCAATTACGACGCAGCCGCCGTCGAAGTGCCCGCGATCGCCGACGCCATCGTCAAAGCCGGCTTCGAAGTCCCCACCGAAAGCTTCGCCTTTCCCATCGAGGGCATGACCTGCAGCGCCTGCGTCTCCCGCGTCGAAAAGGCCCTGCGACAGGTGCCGGGCGTGGTGGAAGCCAACGTGAACCTGGCCATCGAACGGGCTGATGTCCGGGGTCTCGCCGGGGTCACGCAGCTGTCGGCCCTGGCCGAGGCCGGGAGCAAGGCCGGCTACAACGCGCGGATCGAGTCGCCGGCGGCCTCGCAGGCGCAGGCGGAAGCCGAACATCGCGAACGTGATGCCGCCCTGCTCCGGCGCGAACTCATCATCCTGCTGGTCTCGGCCGCATTCGCCACGCCGCTGCTCGCGCAGATGTTCGCGATGTGGTTCGACCTCCACTGGCATCTGCCCGCTTGGACCGAGCTGCTGCTGGCGACGCCGGTGCAGTTTGTCATCGGCGCCCGCTTCTATCGCTCGGCCTGGAAGGCCGTCAAGGCGCGCTCCGGCAACATGGACGTGCTCGTGGTGATGGGCACCAGCGCCGCCTACGGCTACAGCGTTTATCTGCTGGCCAAACTGGGCTTCGATGGCGCCATGGGCCATCTGTATTTTGAAGCCTCCGTGGTCATCATCACGCTGGTCCTGCTCGGCAAGTTCCTCGAAAGCCGGGCCAAGCGCGGCACCACGGCCGCCATCCGCCAGTTGATGGATCTGCGGCCACAGACCGCCCGCGTCCGGCACGCAGACGGCGAGGAGCGCGAGGTTCCCATCAGTGAAGTCAGCACGCATGACATCGTGGTCGTGCGGCCGGGTGAGCGGATCCCGGTCGATGGCATCGTGGAAGTCGGTCGCAGCGAGCTCGATGAGTCGCTGATCACCGGCGAGAGCCTGCCGGTGGAGAAGGAGCCGGGCAGCAAGGTCACCGGCGGCGCGATCAACGGCACCGGCCTGCTGCAGATCCGGGCCACGGCCGTGGGCGCAGACTCGACCCTGGCGCGGATCATCCGCTTGGTGGAAAACGCCCAGGGCGGCAAGGCGCCGGTGCAGCGTCTGGTCGACAAGATCAGCGCGATCTTCGTGCCGATCGTCGTCGTCATTTCGGCCATCACCTTTGCGGTTACCTATGGCCTCAATGGCGCCTTCGAGCCCGCCTTCGTGTCGGCGGTTGCCGTGCTGGTGATCGCCTGCCCCTGCGCGCTAGGCCTCGCCACGCCAACCGCCATCATGACGGGCACCGGCGCCGCCGCCCGGGCCGGCATCCTGATCAAGGATGTCGAGTCCCTGGAACGCGCCCATCGCCTCGACACGGTCATCTTCGACAAAACCGGCACCCTGACCGAGGGCAAACCCACCCTCGTGGGCATGGCCACGCTCAAGGGTACGGAAGCGGAGCTCCTGCAGCTCGCCGCCTCCGTGCAACACGGTAGCGAGCACCCGCTGGCCAAAGCCGTATTGGCGGCCGCGACGGAGCGGCAACTGGCGCGCAGCGCCGTGACGGACTTCCAGAGCCATACCGGCCGCGGTGTCACCGGCAATGTGGACGGTCGCGTCATCCACATCGGCAACACCCGCCTCCTCGAGGAACTCGGCATCGATGCCGGATCCGCCGCCGAGCATGTGCGCGACTGGGAACAGCAGGGTCGCACGGCGGTTTATGTGGCCGACAAGAACGGGGTTCTCGGCGTGCTGGCCATCGCCGACCCGCTGCGGCGGGAAGCGGTTGAAGCCGTTGCCGAACTCAAGCGGATGAAGGTCCGCACGCTGATGCTGTCGGGCGACGCCCAGCTGGTCGCCGCTGCGGTGGGCCGGGACGCCGGCCTCGATGAAGCGCGTGGCGCAGTCCGGCCGGAAGGCAAGGCCGAGGTCGTGGACGAGCTGCGCAAGGCAGGTCGTGTCGTCGGCATGCTGGGTGACGGCATCAACGATGCGCCGGCACTGGCTGCCGCCGATGTCGGCATCGCCATGGGCACCGGCACCGATATCGCCATGGAAACGGCCGGCATCACCCTGATGCGACCGGATCCGCGGCTGGTGGCCGGCGCCATTCAGGCAAGCAGGGCGACGTTCCGCAAGATCAAGCAGAACCTCTTCTGGGCCTTCATCTACAATATCGTCGGCATTCCGCTGGCGGCTTTTGGCTTCCTGAGTCCGGCCCTGGCCGGCGCGGCGATGGCCATGAGCAGCGTGAGTGTCGTGACCAACTCCTTGTTGTTGCGTCGCTGGCGG
Source organism: uncultured Chromatiaceae bacterium (assembly GCA_964384525.1). Taxonomy (GTDB): domain Bacteria; phylum Pseudomonadota; class Gammaproteobacteria; order Steroidobacterales; genus SHZI01. Next base: position 29,875 of record CAYLKO010000023.1, on the reverse strand, counting down.
CCACGCAGCCACTGAAGCCACAACCAACCATCCCCACCCAATCAATCACGATCGGAGAACGCACCATGACGACGACTGCTGAATTCAATGTGCAGGGCATGACCTGCGGCGGCTGCGAGCGCAGCGTGCAGAACGCCCTGACCAGCCACAAGGGTGTGGTCACCGCCAAGGCCGACCGGAACGCGTGCAAGGTTTCCGTGGAATTCGATGCCGCCCAGATCCAGCGCGACGCGCTCGCCAAGGCGATCACGGCTGCCGGCTTCGAGGTGACTGCCTAAGACCGCAGGATATGGCCAAAGCGTGGGTGCTCGTCAGGGAGGTGTCCTGGCGGGCAATTTCGGGCCGACATCCTGTCGGCCCTCAAATACAGCGCTCCTCGCTCAAGCGCCATCCATGGCTCGCTCGTCGCGCATAGCCCGCCAGGACACCTCCCTGACGAGCACCCACGCTTCGCGGCTTCCCCGGTAGTACCGGCCCGCCTGGATCAGTGCCCGATTGCGGCGGCCTTGCTCCCCG
>CAYLKO010000023.1:20718-29349 GCA_964384525.1 uncultured Chromatiaceae bacterium | reverse complement strand
CTCCCCGCCTTCTGCCCCACGACCGCCGGCCCCGGCGCGTAGATCCTGACGAAGACCGCGGCAATCGACATGAGCACGGACAGGCCGCCGATCAGCACGAAGGGTCCCGCCGGGCTCCAGGCATCGAACAGCCGCCCGCCGATGACGCTGCAGACCATGATGCCGATCACGCCCATGATGTTGAACATGCCGATGATCACACCCCGCTTGGCAATGGGGGCTTCGGCGCTGACCAGCGTCATGGCGCCGATGAAGGCACTGATGTTGCCGATGCCGACAAGGACCCAGATCCACTGGTTCTTCACCAGGACCGGGTCATCGATCAGCAGCGTGGACATGAAGCCGATGGCGGTGAGCACCATGCAGAGCAGCGTGCCGGTCACCCGGTTGATGCGGTCCAGGATGATCCCCATGATCGGCAACCAGATGAGGCCGGCGAGGCTGGCGGTGCCGAAGGTCATGCGGGCTGATGTGGCCACGGCTTCCGCGATGGGCATGCCATCGTTCAATGCAGCCGTGGTGCCCCACAGGGTGCTGAAGGTGCCGAGGATCACGAGATCGGCGCGGGCAATGAAGGCACAGCCGTAGGCCAGCGCAATACGCGGATTGCGGGCTTCGAGGATTGCGCTGCGCACCAGCTCGCCAACCGGCGGACGCTGTTCCTGCGGGGCCGGGGTGCCCTTGCGGACGCCGAGTGCAACGACCACGGCTGATACCAGGCAGAGCCCCGCAATGAACAGATGGGCCATGCGCCCGGCAGCCAGCGGGTCCGCACCGCCGTCGACAAAGGACTTCATCAGGCCGCCCAGGATGACAACCACGCAGATCACGCCGATGGCGTTCAGCGTGCCACCCAGGGCCACCAGCTTGCCGCGATCGGGACTGTAGGGGTAGTCGGCGACGATGGTGGCCAGCATGCCGGTACATGCCGCCACGCCGGCAGCATAGATCATGCGGTAGACGGTCAGTTCCGGCAGCGACGTGGCGAAGGGATACAGCGCATAGGCGATGCCCATCACGATGAATCCGATCACGTAGACGCCGCGGCGCCCGATGCGGTCGGCCATCACGCCGACCGGACCAAACACCATCAGCAGCCCGATTTCGCTCCACACGGTGAGGTCACCGATTACCGTGCCCTGCTGATCGATGGGAATGCCCAGATTGGCATTCAGCACATAGGGCGTGCCGACGGTGACGAAGGTCAGGAGGCCGATCGTGGCAAAGGAGGCGTAGAGAAAGGCCCACATGTTCCAGTGGCTGACGCCGGGCGCCAGCCGGACCCAGCCGAACTTGCCACCGGGGCCTTCCGCATCGACCGGACCCTGGGTTGAACCGGCGGCCGTCGCGTTGGCCGCTCCCACACTCTTGCGTTGTTCAGACAGAGACATGAATCGCCTTGTTTTGGGTATAGCTCAGGAGTTCTTCGAGGCACTCCTCCCGACCGAGGCCACTGTTCTTGTAGCCCCCGAAAGGCATGCCGATAAAATGCCGGGCCGTGTTGTTGATCCACACGAGGCCCGATTGCAGTGCGCGGGCAAACGCCATCGCCGCATCCAGGTCGTGGGTCCAGACGCCGGACGCCAGACCGTAGTCAGTCGCATTGGCCATCGCGATTGCTTCTTCCCGGGTCTTCCACTTGAGGATCGAAAGGATTGGCCCGAAAACTTCTTCGCGCGCCACCCGCATGTTCATGGTAACCGCATACACGGTCGGCCGCAGCCAGTATCCGCGGCGAAATGACTCACCCTTCGGCCGGTCGCCACCGGTGAGCAGTTGGGCGCCATCCGCTCGCGCCGATGCCACGAAGGCCAACACGCGCTGGTACTGCGCGGCGGAGTTCAAAGGCCCCATCTGGGACGACGGGTCCAGCACGTCGCCAACCTGGATCCTGCCCACGGCATCCACGACCCGTCCGACCACGTCGTCGTACAGCGACTCATGGACCATCAAGCGGCTGTTGGACCCGCAGGATTGCCCGGCCCACGCGAAATTCATGCCAGCAACGGCCGCCGTCGCCACCGTTGCAGGATCGGCATCCGGGCACACGATCATCGGATTCTTGCCACCGAGTTCGAGCGAGACATGCTTGACGGCAACCTCCGCGGCCGCACGCTGGATCGCGAGCCCCGTCTGCACGGAGCCCGTGAACCCGATGCGCCAGACCCGCGGGTGACGGACGATGGCGTCGCCCGTCGGCAGACCCGGCCCGTGCAGGATATTCACGACGCCGGCCGGAAGGACCTCGCGACACTTCTCGCCCATCTCGGTGCCGGACAACGGGCTCGTTTCCGGCGTCTTCACTATCACCGTGTTGCCGGCCATCAGCGGCGCCGCCAGATGCGCCGCAGCGAACAGGAACGGGTGGTTGAACGGCAGGATCCGGGCCACCACGCCGTAGGGCTCGCGAATGGAGAAATGAATGCCATTCGCAGAGGCGGGAACGCTCTCGCCCTTGAGCTCGGTGCCCAGGCCGGAAAACAGGTCGAGGTAGCCGGCCGCCAGCCCGATGTCCCGGCCGAGGCTGCCGATGGTGTTGCCGGTGTCCGCGGCTTCCAGTGGCAACACATCGGGACCACGCGCGACGATGGCGGCAGCCAGCTGGCGCAGGCGGTCCCGCCGTTCGCGGATCTCCATCCCGGCCCAGGCCGGCTGGGCATTTTCGGCAGCGCGGACCGCAGCCTCCACATCGGCTGCGGTCCCGATGGGCACCCGGCCGTGGACCTCCTCCGTGCCGGGATTGACCGACTCCACCCATTCGCCACTGCTGCCGGGGACAAATTCACCGCCGATGTACATGAGGCGGTCGCCGAACCGGGTGGACATCAATGCGGGTTCTTTCCGGCTCAGGGCGTCTTTGTTGTATTGAGTGGCGGTTGCGGTTTCTGGGTCCTGGCGTAGTTCTCCAGGCTGGAGAGGCTCTGGAAGCCGGTGTATTCGGTGGGTGCAGTGAAGAAGGTCGGGTAGTGCTTCTCCGCGTAATCCACGACCTGGCGGTGCAACACCTGGTCCGGGCTGTCGCAGGTGCCCATGAAGCAGCTGTAGGTGATATGGCCCGGCATCTGGCCCATCAGCATCCACGGCAACCACGGCGTGATGCGATTCCAGGTGCCGCGATAGTCGAGCGTCGTGAGCTTTTCGTTCTGCATGTCCTCGGCCTTCACATGGTGGGCGAAGAACTCCGAGACCTGCGCGAACTTGCCGGCCGATTCACGCGGCCACTTGTCCGGCTGCAGTGCGCTCGGATAAATCAGGTTGATATGGATTTCCATCGCCAGCCATGCACCCTCCTGGGACCACGGCAGGATGAAAGGCACCCGGGGCGGCGCCTTCTCCTTGTTGAGCCCGCCGAAACTCGGCGGCGCCGGGAAGTAGTCCTCGATCATGTAATTGAAGGGGTCGTTGGCCACGTGCACGACCTTCACCGTTTCATTGATGTACGGGTTCCTCCACTCCTCCAGCACATCGCCGCTGCGGCGGTCGGTGTAGACGATGATTTCCCGGCACATGCGCTGGATCGACCCGTCCGGCAGCGTGTTCAGGCGGATGGTGCCGAAGCCCTCGGCGCCGCACAGGTCGTCGATGCGCTTGCCGGGGCGGACGCCGGAGCAGTACCCCTTGAACCAGAAGAACTTCTGCTTGCTGTTGTCGAGGTCACCCTGGATCCGGGCATAGGCCAGCTTGTTGCCCTTGCCGGTGCGCAGGTCGAGATCCGGCCCTTCCAGCGCCGGGCCGGCGCCGTAGCGGCTGGTGTTGAAGCCGGCAGGGAAGCCACCGGCAGTGCCAGCCCCCAGTGCCGCTCCCGATTGCAGCATCCCGAGGGACATCGCCCCGAGCGGCCCTACCGTGGCGAATGAACCCAGCAATTCCCTGCGTGTACTTGGCATGTTCCAGTTCCTCCGATTCAGCAGTTGTTTTGAGTGATGATATCAACCGGCACCGGCGGATGCCGGTGACGTGGTGGTGGCGCCGGCGGCGCGCGGCATGACGAACCAGGTGACCAGGGCCAGCGCGAACATCACGCCGTTGGCGCCGGCCATCAACAGGAAGGGCCCCACCGGGTCCCAGTTGTCGAAGAGCCACCCGCCGCCTTTCGCGACCAGCATGATGCCGCGCGCCCCCGACCGGCTGTACAGCCCCAGCACGGCGCCGCGACCGCGATCCGGCGCTTCCTTGCCGATCAACGAGGTGGCCGAAATGTTGGCGGCCATTTCCCCCATGCCGACAAAGCCGGCGGCGATGTACATGCCGTTGCCCAGCGGATTTTCCAGCATGCCGAGCGATGCATAGCCGATGCCGGCCAGCACCATCGCGCCTGCCATGCCCGCCACCCGATCCACGCGATCGAGCAGCCAGCCGAAAACCGGCGCCCACGGAATGGCCATGGCCTGGATGATGACGTAGAAGAGCGTTGCCCTCTTCAGTGCCTCGCCGGTGGAAAGGCCCCGGGCAATGCCCTCCTGGACGAGCCACAGGGTCAGGAAGGTGCTGACCACGGCCATGTCGGCGCGGGAAACGAGGCCCGCTGCATAGGCCAGGGCCACGCGCGGCCTGCGACCCGCCTCGAGGCCGATCTTGAGCGTGGCGAGCAACGGGTCCCGCTTCGTTGTTTGAGCCGGCGCGCCAGGCCGCAGGCCCCAGAACAGGACTGCTGCCAGCATCCCGCAGAGTGCGGTGACGCACCAGAATGCCAGGCGCCCGGCCCAGATTTCGTCGAGGCCGTGGTTCATGAAGCGTTCGGGCAGTCCGCCGATCAGGCGGGGCAAGGTGGCGATGCCGAGGCCGTTGCAGATGAAGACGGCGGCAATCATCCGGGCGCGTGATTTCTCCATGGGATAGTCATTGGCCACCGCCACCAGCATGACGTTGACGCAGGCCGCGCCGGAGGCCACGAACAAACGGAAGAACGCCAGCTCCCAGCTCGAGCTGGCGAGTGGATACAGGCAATAGCCGAGGCCCAGCAGCAGGAAGCCGGTGCCGAAGATCGGCTTGCGGCCAAAGCGATCGGACATGGCGCCGACCGGCCCCAGCAGGATGAGCGCGACGATTTCCTGCAGGACCACGAGGTTGCCGGCCAGGGTGCCCTGCTCGTCGGCCGGTATGCGCAGGATTTCCGTGAACACATAGGGCTGCATCACGCCCACGATGCTCATCATCGCGATGCTGAAGAAGGAAACGAAAAAAAGCGCCCAGACGTTCCTTGGCAGGATCTCCGGTCGCATCGCGAGTGGCCCGATGCGATAACCGGTACCAGCGCCGGGGCTGTGACTCGAAACAGGCGCTGCCGCTGGCGTCATGCTCTGATCGGGATGGCACCGGAAGGTCCGGGACGGTGAGTTTGGCAATATCCGGCCTGCGCGCCTAGCACCGGCGCACATCTATCCATCTGGTGATTGGACCCGCTGCGAGATGTGGCGCACCTTCAGCCGCGCACCGGTAACAGTGCACGGCTGAAGGCGCTCGACAGCCGGTTGCGAGCTACCTGCCGAAGCGGTAGCTGACCCGCAGGCCAAAGGTGCGCGGATCCGGCAGGATCACGGTACCTTTGTTGAAAAAGCTGCCCATCTGGAAGAAGGTCGGGAGACTGCCGTCTTCAAAGCCACTCTTGACGGTGTCGTCGTCGAAAGCGTTGTCGACGTAGGCGATGATGGTCCACTCGTCGTTCTGCAGACCAACGCGGAAATCGACCAGCACATGACTCGGCAACACGAGCTGGTTCTTGTCACTGGTGAAACGATCGTCCTGATACTGGATGCCGGATTCCAGGAAGTAGTCGATCGAACCGACCAGACCGGCCTGCCAACGGACGTTGGCCACCGCCGCATTGTCCGCCGCACCTTCCAGCTCGTTGCCGGCATAGTCAACCAGACAGCCCGTGCGCCCGGCGACCACGGTGACCGTGCAGTTGCCCACATAGGCGATGCCCGAGCCTGTAGTGAAGGACTTGTAGTCGGTATATCTGGTATCCAGCCAGGTGTAACCGAGGTTCAGCGTCAGATTATCCGTGGCGTACCAGGTCGCTTCGAGTTCCACGCCCCAGACTTCCGCGGCGCCGGCATTGAGGATGCGCGGCGCCAGGATGCCGGTGTCGGGATCGACGATCTGGGTGGACACCTGTTTGTTCGTGAAGTCCTCGAAGAACACCGAACCATTCAGCTGCAAGCGGTTGTCCAGCCAGGACGTCTTGGCGCCCAGTTCGTAGTTGTCGAGCTTCTCGCGGTTGAAGCGAAAATTCGCGATCGGGTCCACGCACTGGGGATCGGCACTGGTGCCGCTTGCGGCGGTGGAGAACCCCCCGATGCCGCCCAACAGGGTACTGATGCCCTTCGGCTTGAACGACTCGGCAAAGGAGAAGTAGTACATCTGGCTGTCGGTCGGCAGCCAGGTCACCGTGATCTTTGGCGCGAAGTAGCTGTCGTCCTGCGTACCGCCGCGGGCATCGGCCACTGTCGTCATGCCGGTGATGGCATCGGTGCCAGGACCCGATTGCGGACAGGGCGGCGCACCAAAGAGGGTACACAGCGTGCCGGACGGATCGAAGATGCCATTGTCCTGATCAGGGCCCTTGGCCTCGGTCTGCTCGTCGAAATAACGACCCTCCAACGTAAGCTTCCACGAATCGAGGAACTGCCATTCGACCAATCCGAACACGGACCAATGATCGGTGTTGCGCACCCACCGGTCGGCGTTCAGCGGCGTCAGGCCATCGCCCGGAACATCCAGCGGCGCGTCAGCCCGAATTTTGGCCAACGTGGGACCGCAGGGCTGCGGGCCGGCCGGAAATATTGGGAAGCCGGTGTAGTCAAGGCAGGTCAGCGAGCCGTCTTCCAGATCCACCCATTCCTTCCAGATCAGCCCGCCTGCCATCCAGTTCCAGCGGCTCTCGCTGTTGGATGTGACCCGGAACTCGGTACTGAACAGCTTGGTGTCCTGGTCGATGAACAGCTCGTCAGCGACAGGGGACGTGCTCACGCTGACATCTTCCGGGCCCTGTGCCTGGGTGGTGTTGGCATCCGCATAGTGGCTGAGCGAGCTGAGCGTCACCGCGCCGACGTTCCACTCCAGATCCAGCGTGCCGCGGGTGATGTCGCGGGTGTTGCCCGCATAGTTCCGGCAGCCAATCCTGCCGTTGTTGGGAACGTTGGGGTTGCAGGTGCGCGGATCTTCGCTGAGCGCGAGCACCAGATCGTCGCCATCGGGGATGTCGCCGGACACGCCGGGCATCGTCGTGGCCGTGGTGACGCCCCCGTCAAGGGCCGACGGCGGCACGGCAAAGATCGTGTTGAACGGCATGTTGGCGTAGGGCGTGACGCCGAATTCGTCGTCGAGATTCTCGATGCGGGCGGTGGCTGTGAAGCTGTCGGTGACTTTCCATACCGCCGTGCCGGCGATGCTCGTGCCTTCAGAACCTCCCGCCTTCTCGCCGGTCAGCGTGTTCGTGTGGAATCCGTCCTGATTCCAGACCATGCCGGAGAGGCCGGCGCTGACCGCCTCGGTGAGTGGGCCATCCACGCTGCCGGACAGCTCGAACTTGCCATCGGAGCCGATATCGGTACCTGCCCTGGCCTGAAACCGGTCGCCGGGCTTGCGGGTGATGTAATTGATGGCGCCGGCGAACGCCGATCGGCCATAGAGCGCGATCTGCGGCCCCTTGACGATTTCGATGCGCTCCAGGTCAAACAGGCGCGGGTTGATCAGCAGCGAGCCGCCGGCGGTCACGGCGCCCGCCTCGCTCGACACGTCCACGCCATCCTGCAGCACCGCCACGTTCTGGCGGCCGCGGGTCGGTGACAGGCCGCGAATCGTGATGCGCGTGTCCTGGGGCGAGAAGCCCTGGTCGAGAATGACACTGGAAGACTGCTGGACGACCTTGCTCAGGTCGACGATCCCGCGCGCCTCGATCTCGGCCGCGGTAACCGCCTCCACGGCGATCGGCACCTTCTGCAGGTCTTCGGCGCGTTTGCGCGTCGTGACGACGATTTCTTCGACGGCGAGTGCCTCGGCGGTGAATGCCGCCAGACAGATTCCTGCGATAAGCATTGCAGCATTCCTGCCGCCGAATTTCACTGAGCGCATGCATTTCCCCCTGAGTTGCCCCGCCGACAATCCGGCCAGGATGTGGTCCGCCGGGCCGGCACGCGACCGCACTGGCTCGTTGGATACCAAGTACAAAAATCCCGCTGTTCTGCACAAACCTATGTTTGCAGCGTCTCGATTCGAGCAGCAGCCAGCCCCCGGCTTCGTAAAAAAACAACGGCAGCCATGATGAAGGCGATGAGCGCCGTACCCATCAACCCGGAATACTCGATCGGCCGGATCCAGACCTCCGGATACAGTCCCCAGCGGGCAAAGGCTTCGGTCGGCAGCCACAGGATACTGCCGGTCGGAATCGCGTAGCGCAGGGCCGGGCCCAGGCCACGAACAGCCACCAGTTTGGGCACAAGATAGAGGCCCCAGACCACAAAGCCGACGGTTATGGCCATGGCCGCCGTGCTGTCATAGCCGATGAGGCGCGGGTCGTTGATCATGATGGCGCACAGGTAGATGAACCATGTGAGGAATATGGTTTCAAGCGCGGTATTGCGTGCATGCTGCCGACGGTAGCCGGCCGTCATCCGGCCTGGGCGCAGG
>CAYLKO010000023.1:11885-20708 GCA_964384525.1 uncultured Chromatiaceae bacterium | reverse complement strand
CATGCGGCAGCGGGTGTCCTTGTTGGCGCCGAACATGATCAGCAGCAGGATGACAATCAGCGTCGTGGACTGGATCATCAGCAGGCCGGGAGACAGGATCGGAATGCCCCCGTCCAGAACCGGCTGCAGCGCCAGCCAGTGCCCGAAATATTCCCAGGTCCATTCGAACCAGCCGGTCCAGATCAGGATGCCGCCCACATAGCCGAGCCAGGTGGCCTGGTTCTCGTCCTGCTTCAGGCCGAACCAGACCAGGGCGACGCCCGCAAAACCCAGCAACAGGGAAACGGCGGTGTCCAGAACGGACGTCGGTGCGGTGAAATAGCGTTGCAGGACCAGCAGGCTGTGGCCCAGCGCCAGGCCCATGAAGACGACGGCCAGGCAAAAGAAGCCTGCCCGCGGGGACTGCTCGAGTTTTGCCAGCCAGTCGGTCATGCCAGCTCCAGGTCTGCCTTGACGGTCACTGGATGGAGCGTAGGCAAGCCCGATCAGGGCTGGCAAGGGCCGGAATGGCAGCTTTTCACGGTCCCGCAGGACATTTTCCCGAATGCGCATTCAGGCCGCGCCGGCCGGTATATGTCGCCGGCAGCGGGGCCGCACGGCGCTTCCTGCCTATAATCGGGCATGACATCGTGGCGCCCCCTGCAGTGACATTCCGATGGCGAGCCCTGGCATTCCTCGTTGGCCTGCCAATGCTATCGGCTGCTTACTCCACGCTGACGAGCTGGAAGCTGATCGGACTGTTGGGCGTCGGCAGTACCTTCGGCTACTTCCTCGCCCATGCGCTGCCACCATGGTTGCTGTCGGCACTCCTGACCGCGGGCTGGATGGGCCTGCTGGCGAGATGGCGGCCCAGGCCGTTGATTCTCGCGGCCCTGGGCGGCATCACGGCCAGCGTGCTGATTCTGCCCTTCGCCAACGCCTTTGCGCACTACCTGCCGGCGGCAGCCCTTGAACTATCCGGGGCCTCGGCCGACGGGGTGATGGGAACGCTCGCGGCGTTCCTGCGGGCCTTCTTGCTGTGGATGACGGCGAATTTCATTGCCGACCGGTACCTGCATCATCAGCCCTGGCGCTACACGACACCGCCGGCACCCGAAGACGAGTGGGTCCCGTCGGTCGCCGGCAGCGGGCAGCTCCAGCCGCCTTTCCTCGGCCGTCTGTCGCGACCCGTCGCGCTGGAGGATCTGCTCGCGCTCAAGGCGGAACAGCACTATGTCAAGGTCATCAGCCGCGGCGGCCAGGAATTGGTGTTGTATCGCCTGGGCGATGCCGTGGGGGAGCTGCCCAAAGGTCTAGGGCAACAAGTGCATCGTTCCTGGTGGGTGAGCAGCGGTGCAGTCGCCACGTGCCGGCGGGATGGCAGCCGGAAACTCACGCTGTGCCTGAGCAACGGTACGGAAATTCCCGTGAGCGCGCCCTATCAGGCCCTGGCGCGGCACTGGCTGGCCTCGTTTGACGCTGGACGACTCCCTGGACCGTCAGCCCAATATCAGGCTGTCGAGGATGGCGGCAGTCAGCAACACGCCAAGCTGAACGATTGAGGCGCCGAAGGTCCGCCAGGCCTGTTGCACGTTTGCCTTGCGGACCAGCCGCCAGCTGGCGCGCACGAAGTACCAGCCACCACCCGCGGCGCCCGCCAGATAGATCCAGCTCATGCCATACCAGAACGGCACCAGCGACAGGCCGACGAGGACAACGGCGTGGGCAAATATCGCCCAGGTCGAGAGCTGGTCACTGGCGACGACCGGGAGCATCGGCACACCCACCGCGGCGTAGTCCTTCTTGCAGGCCATGGCCAGCGCCCAGAAATGCGGCGGCGTCCACAGGAACAACACGACAGCCAGGATCAGCGGCGCCGGCGCCAACGCGGCATCGGCCGCCGCCGCGCCGGCCATCACCGCAAAGCTGCCGGCCAGGCCGCCGATCACGATGTTGAGCCAGGTCCGCCGCTTCAGCCAGACGGTATAGATCACGCCATAGGTGATCGCCCCGAGAAGAATATAGACCGCCGCCGCAACATTGGTGGTGAGCGCCGCCAGGGCGATGGCCACCAGCAGCGTCACGATAATGCCGGTATGCCAGGCACGGATGGCGGTAAAACGGCCGGAGGCAAAGGGCCGGGTGCAGGTACGGCGCATGCGGCTGTCCATGTCGCGTTCCCAGAGCTGGTTGAACGCGCCGGAAGCCGCCGATGCCAGCAGTGTGGCAAGCCCCAGCATGGCAATCTGCCAGGCAGACAGGCTGCTCTCGGGGCTGACCGCGACGCCCGCCAGCGCACAAGCCATGATCAGGAAACCGAGGCGTACCTTGGCGGCGTCGTATACGAGGCGGATTGTCTCCAACGTAAGGACCCTTTGGCCCGGGCAGTCTGTGCGGGGCCGATCAGCGATTAAAGGAAGTATCCGGTTCCCGGCGGTGATCCGGGATCGGGCAAATTGTAGCGCAGCCCACCCCTGATGGGGACCGCTCAGGCAGCGCCGGTCTTCCAGGCGCGCAGGGCAGCCACGAAGCCCCGCATCTGGTCCAGGGTGCCCATGCTCACCCGACACCAGTTCACGTACGGCTTGAACGGCCAGCCCACCATGTATCCGGCTCGCCGCATGGCCGCACTGAATTCCGCGAGCGGGCCGCCCGTGTCGAAGTACACGAAATTGCCCCGACCGTTCTCGACATGGGGGAGTTCGAGCTCGCGCAGGGCTGCGGTCGTGATGGCCAGGCCCTCGTGCAGCCGGGCCCGGGAAAAGGCCTGATAGTCCAGATCCTGATAGCTGGCGATGGCCGCGGCCACGCCGACACAACCCAGCAGTGTCATCCGCCGCTCTTCCATCTTGCGGGTCAGTTCGGGCGGGGCCAGCCCATAACCCACCCGCAGGCCGGCCATGCCATGCAGCTTGGAAAAGGTGCGGGTGACGATCACCGGGTTGCCGGCCCTGATCCGGTCGGTGGCCGTGTGTTGCTGCCAGTCATCCCAGAGGTCCAGGTAGGCCTCGTCGACGAGCACGGTGGCATGGCGGGAAACCTCTGCCAGAAACGGTCGCAACTCGGGCCCGGGCACCATCGTCCCGGTGGGATTGTTCGGATTACACACATAAAGGAGTCCGGTACCTTTTTTGGTAGTTTCGGCGGCGAGGGCTTTGAGATCGTGGCGCATGTGTGCATCGAGGGGCACCTCGACCAGCGTGGCGCCACTTTTGCGGGCGGACTCCTGGAGAAAATTGAAGGTCGGCGTCGCCGCCACGACGCGGGAACCGCCACCGAAAACGAGGCCGGCGATCTGCAGGATCTCGCCGGAGCCGGCGCCGATCATCACGTTCTCCGGCGCCAGGCCTTCGCGCGCAGCGATCAACTCCTTCAGCGGGCGATCATTGCCCATCGGGTATTGCCAGGCCGTGGGCAGGGTTTCAAGTACGGCTTGTCGCGCACTGGCCGACGGGCCATACGGGTTCTCGTTCGCGATCAAGCGGGCCAGCCCCCCGGAGCCGGCCTCCCGCCCACCCGGCTGCGCGACAGGCCGCCCGGATGGCTGGGCAGCCCGCGGACTGCGGACTTCCGGTCCGGCCAGCGCGGTGACCGCCACCGCGGAAGAACCGAGCAGCATCGAGCGACGGGAATAGCGATGAACCATGAGCTGCTCTCCGACGTTATATGGGGACGTTATACGGGGATGTTATACGGGGCCGTTATACGCGGATAACAACAATGTCGTTCCGTCACTGCAGATCGGTGGCTACCTTGCCGTTCGTACCCATCCCATCCACGCGATGCATGCCTCAAGGCAGGTCTGGAGTTTCCCGTGTCTGCAGTTGCGCCACAAGTCCCGGTCGACGATGACGAAGCACTGCCCGCAACCGGTAATCAGCTCCTTGCCGGCATGCCGGCATCCGCTCGCGTGGCCTGGGCGCTCACGCATCTGCCGGGTGGGCACGTCCTCACTTCCAGTTTCGGCATCCAGGCCGCCGTGCTGTTGCATCTGGTCACGCAACAGCAACCCGACATCCCCGTGATCTTCATCGACACCGGCTACCTGTTTCCGGAAACCTACCGCTTCGTCGATGCACTGACCGAGCGGCTCCACCTCAACCTCAAGGTGTATCGCAACCAGCAAAGTCCGGCATGGCAGGAAGCCCGCCACGGCCAGCGCTGGCAGCAGGGCTTGAGTGGTCTTGAACTCTACAACCGCGCCAACAAGATCGAGCCCATGGAGCTGGCGCTGCGCGAGCTCGAGGTGCGCAGCTGGTTTGCGGGCCTGCGTCGCAGTCAGTCATCGAGCCGGACGAATATCCACTTTCTGACCGGCCAGGGGGAACCCGGCACGAGGCGCTGGAAGATCCACCCGATTGCCGACTGGTCCGACCGCGATGTCCACGAGTATCTGCGGCAGAACCAGCTGCCCTACCACCCGCTGCGGGAGCAGGGTTACATCTCGGTCGGCGATGTGCAGACCACGAAGCCCCTGCATGCCGTGCAAACGGCGGAAGAGACGCGGTTTTTCGGTCTGAAGCGGGAGTGCGGCCTGCACGAGATCGATCTGTCGGGCCTGTGATCACACGCCACCTGCGACTCAGACGGAGAGGGGCGCCTCGTAGCCGGTGCGGATTGGCAGACTGTCGTCGAACAGGGCGTCCACCTCCGCCTGCGTGGCCGACTCCACCGCCTTGCGCACGACATGGGGTGTGAGGTGGGGTGCAAACCGCCCGATGAATTCCACCATGTAACGTCGCAAGACCGCATCCCGGCGGAATCCCAGCCAGGTGGTGACACGCGGAAAGAGGTGGCTGGCCGGCAGCGCCGTCAGATCCTTCTGATCCGGGGATTCATAGGCCATCGGCGCCACCACGCCCACCCCCATCCCCATCCGCACATAGGTCTTGATGATGTCGGCATCGCGGGCGGTGAAGACCACGTTGGGGTCCAGTCCCTGCTCCGCAAAGGCCTTCTTGAATGAGGACTCGCCCGTGATGGGGAAGACGTAGGTCACCAGCGGATAGCGGACCAGCTGCGCGAGGCTCAGCACCTCGCCATCCTGGCCGGAGAGCGTGGTCAGGGGATGGCCATTGGGCACGAGGATGATCCGGTCCCACTGAAAACACGGCAACATCACCAGGCCCGGGAACAACTGTCGCGAGCCGGTCGCGATCGCGAAATCCACCCGGTTGGCGGCCACCAGTTCAGCCAGTTGCTCCGAGGTTCCCTGGTGCAGTTCCAGGTTGATCTTTGGATAGCGCTCCCGGAAGGCCTTGATGACATCGGGCAGAACATGCCGGGCCTGCGTGTGGGTTGTGGCAATGGCCAGCGTGCCCTCCTCTTCACCGGACAGATCGCTGGCCAGGCTGCGGATGTTTTCCGCTTCCCGCATGATGCGGCGCGCCCGCACGAGCACGTCGCGGCCAGCCGGCGTGATCTCCGTGAGGCTCTTGCCCTTGCGGGTGAAGAGCTGCATGCCCAGCTCCTGCTCCAGCAACTTGAGCTGCTTGCTGATGCCCGGCTGGCTGGTGTACAGACGCTCGGCCGCCGCAGTGATGTTCAGGCCGCAGTCGGCGATCGCGATCAGGTACTTGAGTTGCTGCAGGGTCATTCGGCGAACATATAGCCACCGGTTACAAGGGGCTGTCAATCCTCTATTTTTCGGGGGTCGATCAAGCGGCTATGGTGGCCGTCTCCTGCCTGATCGTGTTCTGTCATGCGCCACCTGCCGCTTTTCGCCGCCCTCGCCGGGTCGCCCTGCCTCGTCGTCGGGGGCGGTGTCGTGGCCGAGCGGAAGGTGCGCGACCTGCAGGCAGCCGGCGCCCGTGTCACGGTCAACTCGCTGATGCTGTCCCCCGCCCTGGAAGCCGAAGCGGCGGCTGGCTGCATCCGACCCGTGCGCCGGGCGTTCGACGCCAGCCTCGTTGCCGATCATCTGCTGGTGATCGCCGCCACCGATGACCGGACCGTGAATCAGGCCGTCTCGATGGCGGCACGCACGGCGTTCCGGCTGTGCAATGTGGTTGATGACCCGGTGCTCTCCACGTGGATCAGCCCGGCGGTGATCCACCGCCCGCCCATCACAGTGGCGATTTCCAGCGGTGGTCACGCGCCGGTGCTGGCGCGCCTGCTTCGCCAGCAGATCGAGAAATGGTTGCCGCCCGGTCTGGGCGCACTGGCCACCTGGGCCGGCCGCTGGCGCGAGCGGGTGAAAACGCATCTGCCGGAGATGGCGGACCGGCGACGGCTCTGGGAGTCGGTGTTTGCCGGCGTGTTGCAGTTCCGTCCCGGCCCGGCTGCCGATGTTCTGTCCGGCCGCGTGCCCAGGGCCGATGCGGCCCTCAAGATTTTGCTGGAACAAAAGCCTGCCAGCGGCCCGGGCATCGCCTGGCTGGTGGGCGCCGGCCCGGGCGACGCCGAACTCATCACGCTGCGCGGTCTGCATCGGCTGCAGAACGCCGACGTCGTGCTGCACGATCGTCTGGTCGCCACGGCCTTGCTCGGCTACGCGCGGCGCGATGCCGAACTGATCGATGTGGGCAAGACCGGCGGCGGCCCATCCACTGTGCAGACGGCGATCAACGAGCTGCTCATCCAGCATGTGCGGGCCGGTGCGCGGGTGTGCCGCCTCAAGGGGGGCGATCCCTTCATCTTCGGGCGCGGCAGCGAGGAAGCGCTGGCGCTGGCCGATGCCGGACTGCCTTTCGAGATCGTGCCCGGCATCACCGCGGCGAGCGGATGCGCGGCCTATGCCGGCATCCCGCTCACGCACCGGGGCCTGGCCCGTGGCGTCCGCTTCATGACGGCCCACCAGGCGCTGCCGGCCGGTGCTCCGGATGACGCCGACCAAACGCTCGTGGTGTACATGGGTGGCCAGCGACTGGCCGAAGTCAGCGCACGACTGCAGGCCGAAGGCCATGCGGCGACCACGCCAGCAGCCGTCATCATCGCCGGCACCACGGACGCGCAACATTGCATCCGCGGCACCCTCGCCAGCATCGCCAACATCGCCGCCGCGAGCAGGGTGGGCTCACCGGCGATTCTCTTTGTCGGCAGGGTGGTCGGCCTTGCATCCCGGCTTGCCTGGTTCAAGCCTGCCAGCCCGTCACCGGCCGATGAGCCGGCCTTCAGCAACCTTCTTTTCAGTGGAGACACACAATGATCTACAACAACATCCTGGAGACCATCGGCCGCACGCCCATCGTGCGGCTGAACCACATTGCGCCGAAGCATGTGGACCTGTACGTGAAGGTCGAGTCCTTCAACCCCGGTGGTTCGGTCAAGGATCGCCTCGCCTACGCGATCGTCATCGATGCCGAACGGCGCGGCGCATTGAAGCCCGGCGACACCATCGTGGAAGCAACCTCCGGCAACACCGGCATCGCGCTTGCCATGGTGAGTGCAGCCCGCGGTTATTCCTTCGTCGCGACGATGTCGGATACCTTTTCCATCGAACGCCGCAAGATCATGCGGGCCTATGGCGCGAAGGGCATCCTGACGCCCGGTGCGGAACGCGGCACCGGCATGGTCCGGAAGGCGGAAGAACTTGCCGAAAAGTACGGCTGGTTTCTCGCCCGGCAATTCGAGAACCCGGCCAATCCCGCCTATCACCGCCAGACGACCGGACCGGAAATCCTGCAGGACTTCGCCGACCGGCGACTGGACTTCTGGGTTACCGGCTGGGGCACCGGCGGCACGCTCACCGGTGCGGGGGAAGTCATCAAGGCGGCACGGCCCGGAGTGCGGATCGTGGCCAGTGAACCGGCTGCTGCCTCCCTGCTCGGTGGCAAGACATGGCAGCCACACAAGATCCAGGGCTGGACGCCGGACTTCGTGCCGGATGTGTTGAACCCGAAGGTGCATGACGAGGTGGTGACCGTCGGCGATGAGGAGGGCAAGGCCTGCGCGCTCCGTCTGGCGCGCGAGGAAGGCATTTTCGTGGGCCTGTCCGCCGGTGCGACGCTGGCCGCCGGCTTGCAGGTTGCGGCCAAGGCGCCGCAAGGCTCCTCGATCCTCGTGATGCTGCCGGATACCGGCGAACGGTATCTGTCCACCTTCCTCTTCCAGGACCTGCCCGAGGGCTCGGACGACGAGTGGCTGGCCAGCCTGCCCACCAAACAGCCATGAGGGAAGCACGCGTCGCTGCGTTGTTGCCGCGCCTGTGGTGCCATGACTGGCCGCCGGCATCGCTGCCCGCCCCGGTCGTCGAGGCATTGCCAATGGTCGGCGTGTATCTGGATACCTGCCTCCGACAACTGGCCTTCGGTCTCCTGCCAAACACGCTGCCGACCGCGATATCCGGCGAACGCTCGTCCGGTGCCGAGGCTTATCGCGTGCTGCTGGAAGTCGCCACGGGGTTGCGGAGCGCCGTGGCGGGCGAAACCAATGTCGGCGGACAGTTCCGGCAGGCAACGGAACACGCCGCCCGAGCCCTGGCGCCGGCGCAGTGGCACGAGCTGCAGCCCATCGTGTCCGCGTTGCTCGCCGATGCCCGCACCATCCGGCGCACTCATCTGCAGGGTGCTGCGGGCTGGTCATACGGCAGCCTCGTGCGCCAACTCCTCGCACCGTCAAACGACGCACGGATCCTGTTTGTCGGCACTGGCGACCTGACCCGCTCGATGCTCCCCCTGTTCAACGGCAACGTACTCGGTGTGTGGAATCGACGGCCTTCGGCGCCGCTGGGTGGTGTCAGCCGATGGTTTCCACCCGACGAGGCCGACGAGGCTGCCGCCTGGGCCACCCATGTCGTACTCACGACGCCGGCTGACGCGAGCCACGATCAGCTCTGGCTGCAGCGCAGCGGGCCCGGCCCCCAGCGCCCCCACGGGGCTCAGGGGAGGCGGCCACCGCCCAGCT
>CAYLKO010000023.1:805-11875 GCA_964384525.1 uncultured Chromatiaceae bacterium | reverse complement strand
TCCCCCTCCGCGGGCTCTCCCTCCCCCCTTCTTGCGTTGCCTTCTGCGCGGCGGCAAGCCCCCTCAGCGCCCCATCGTGCATCTGGGCTGGCGCCAACCGCACAGCTTCAGCGGGGCACAGGCGCATCACTACACGCTGGATGATGTCTTTGCGCTGGCCACTGCGCGGGATCAGCACCGCAGGAATCAGCTGGCCAGCGCGCGCGCCGCCTGTGGGGAACTGACGGCCCGGCGCCTGGATCCGCCGCAGCACCGGGCGCGTTGCCAGAACATGAGCGATCGCCTGATCGCTGCTGGCGCCTGATGCGCGTCCTGCGTCTCGGCACGCGGGGTTCATTGCTGGCGCTCGCCCAGAGCCGGTTGATCAGCCAGCAGCTTTCGGCGCTGCACCCGAATCTGCGCATCGAGCTGCGAACGTTCGCGACACCCGGCGACCGGGACCGGCACACGCCGTTGCACATGGTTCGCAACCCGGATTTTTTCTCCGCGGATCTCGATCAGGCCCTGCTCGATGGCACCGTCGATTTCTGCGTGCACGCCTGCAAGGATCTGCCGGCACAGCGCCCGACCGGTATCCGCTGCGCAGCGCTGCCAACCCGGGAGAACCCGCGCGATGTGATCGTGTGGCGCCAGGATGTCATGTCCCGGTTGCAGGCCGGTCAGCCGCTGCGACTGGGCTCCTCATCCACCAGACGCCAGGAAAACGTCCGCGATTTCCTGGCCACCGGGTTGCCGGCAACCGGCCATCCGGCACGACTGGATTTCGTTTCGGTGCGCGGACCGGTGGATGCGCGCCTGGCCCGGCTGACACTTGCCCACGACGACCCGAACGCACTGGACGGCGTGATCCTGGCGCTGGCCGGTCTCACACGGTTGTGGAACGACCCGGTCGGTCGCAGCCTGCTCGCGCCACTGCTCAAGGCGCCGGCCGGTGGCGCCCGGTGGATGGTGCTGCCCTTGACGCAGTGTCCCGCGGCGGCCGGTCAGGGCGTGCTGGTGATCGAGTGCCGGGCGGATGACGAACAGACGCATGCACTGCTGCATGCCCTGCACGACCCGGCAACGGAGGCCCTGGTTGCTGCCGAGCAATTGGCCCTGGCGGATGTTGCCGAAGCCGATCGCGCCGCGTTTGGCGCAACCGCAATCCAGCATGAGGTCCTGGGTCCGGTCTGCCATGTGCGCGGTCGCACGTCCGCGGGGGTGATCGAGCGCCTGCATTGGGCGCAAGCGCCTACACGAACCCGGCCATCGCCCGCTCCAGTGGGCTTCGACGGCATCGAATGGCAACGCGCCTGCACGCGCCAGACCACCGGCGCACTGCCGCTGCTCGACGCGCTGCGCCCGGGCGCCGGCGTGTTTGCCGCCTACTGGCATGCGCTCGAACATCATGCCCTGCCAGCGCATGTACGCCTGTGGACCAGCGGCGTGGAAAGCTGGCGACAGCTGGCGGCACGGGGTCATTGGGTGGAAGGTTGCGCCGACCATCTGGGCTTCGACGCGCTGCGCGCCACGCTGGCATGCCCGGTGCTCGGCCTGCCATCCCTGCAGGACTGGACGGTGCTCACCTATCGGGGAGCCGCCACTACCTGGCATGCAACCGGCATCGGCCAGGTCGTCGGCACCTACGACATCGTGCCGCCGCACGATATCGGCGTGATCGACAACCTGCACAACTCGGCACGCCAGGCGACGCACTGCTACTGGAGCAGCGCCCGGCAGTTCCATGCCTTGCGCGACGTGCTGCCAGCCGATGCACAGCATGCCTGCGCCGCCGGCAAGACGTGGCACGCGTTGCAGGCCGCCGGAGTCGCCCCTCACCCCTTTCCAAACCGCCATGAATGGCAGCAATGGCTAGGCTCATGACCACACCCGTGCGCCTGCGACGCAATCGCGATAGCCACCACATCCGCGAGCTGACGCGGACGGTGCGCCTGCATCCCGAACAATTCGTGCAGCCGCTGTTTGCGGTCGAGGGCCTGAGCGCACGCACGCCGGTACCCGGCCTGAACGACGTTCATCGTGAAACGCCATCGAGCCTGCTGCATCAGGTGGAAGCCGATCTCCGCGCCGGCATCAGCAAATTCCTGCTCTTCGGTGTGCCGCTCGCCAAGACCGAACGAAAGTTTTCCATGGACTACACTGCCGCCCGCATTGCCGACATCAAAGCCCGCTTCGGCGATGCCGTGTGGCTGGCCGCCGATGTGTGCCTGTGTTCGTGCACCACGCACGGGCATTGCGGCCTGCTGAACGCGGCGGGCGATCACCTCGACAACGATGCCACTGTCGTGGTGCTGGCGGCCATCGCCCGACTGTTTGCCGAAGCGGGCGCCGACTGCCTGGCGCCCAGCGACATGCAGGACGGCCGCATCGCGGCCATCCGCCAGAGCCTGGACGTCACCGGTTATCCGCGCCGCACCATCATGAGCTATGCCGCCAAGTTTCACTCGGCGTACTACGGGCCTTTCCGGCTGGCTGCCGACTCCGCACCTGACCAGGCCGGCACGCTCAAGGATCGGGCGAGCTATCAGATCGATCCGGCGCGGCCGGACGATGCCCTGCTCGCTGCCCGGCGCGATGCGGATGAAGGCGCCGACATCCTGATGGTGAAGCCGGGCCTGCCGTATCTCGATGTGCTGGCGCGGCTGTCGGCGGCCATTCCGCAACCGTGGGCCGTGTACCAGACCAGTGGCGAGCAGGCAGGCATCGATGTGCTCGCCGCGCAGCACCTCGCTGATCCCCGGCGCATGCAGCTGGAATGCTGGACGGCATTCGCCCGGGCCGGCGCCGCCATGATCATCAGCTACGCGGCCCGTCGGGCAACGGCATATCTCGGGCATGCGCTGTCGCCGGTGGCTGCCGGGTCCGCCCAGCAGGCATGACGCACTCCTCTGCACTCCACGACCGCGCACTCGCCGTCACGCCGGGCGGCGTGCATTCACCGGTGCGTGCCTTCCGGCAGGTGGGCGGCACGCCGGAATTCATGCGGACGGCACACGGCAGTCGGCTGACCAGTGTGGACGGCCGGCAGTACGTGGATTTCTGCATGGCCTTCGGTCCGATGATCCTCGGCCATGCCCATCCGGTCGTCATGGCGGCGGTTCATCAGGCCATCAGCCGCGGCTTCTGCCTTGGCACGGCGGAAGCCGGTTCGCTGGAACTGGCTGAACTCATCACCGGCCGATTGCCCTGGGTGGAACAGTTGCGCTTCGTGAACTCCGGCACCGAAGCCGTGATGACGGCGTTGCGCCTGGCCCGGGCCGCCACGGGTCGTCATCGGGTCTTGAAATTCACCGGCTGCTATCACGGACATGCCGATGCGATGCTGGTCGGCGCGAGCGCCGGCATCCCGCCGGGGATCGCGGCAGACACCCTGGAACTGCCCCTGGATGATGTCGAAGCCCTCGAACGGCTGTTCAGCGAGCACGGCGGGAGCCTCGCTGCCGCGATCATCGAACCGCTGCCGGCCAATCACGGCCTGCTGCCCCAGCGCCCCGGGTTTCTTGCCACGCTTGCCGACCAATGCCGGCGGCATGGCGCACTGCTGATCTTCGACGAGGTGATCTCCGGATTCCGCACTGCCTTCGGTGGCATGGCTGAAATCACCGGCATCCATCCCGATCTCGTCACCTACGGCAAGATCATCGGTGGCGGTTTTCCGGTTGGCGCCTATGGTGGTCGGCGCGAGCTTCTGCAACTCGTGGCGCCGGTGGGCGCCGTCTACCAGGCCGGAACCTTTGCGGCGAACCCGGTGACGATGGCAGCGGGTCTGGCCACCTTGCGCGAACTGCTCGATGGCGCGGCATATCACCTGCTCGAGGACCGGGGTCGACTGCTGGAAGCCCTGTTGCAGGAAATTCCTTTGCTCAGGATCCAGCGGGTCGGCTCACTCTTCTGGCTGCTGCTGGATGATGCGCCCGATGGCGAACCGGTGCGCTCCCCCGCCGGATTGTCAGCACAGGCCATCGGTCGCTACGCTCCGGTCTTCCATGCACTGCTGGCCGGGGGTATTTATCTGCCGCCGAGCCCGTTTGAAGTGGGGTTTCTGTCCACGGCTCACACCGGGGACGATGTGCAAGGCCTGGCTGATGCGTTGCAAGCGGCCTGCACGCAGGGTTCCGGCTAAGATGAGCGCTTTCCATTGATGGGTAGAGTGCAGCTTGCGGGTCGTGATCCTGGGCGGCGGCGTGATCGGCGTGACTGCCGCGTGGTATCTCGCGCAGGCGGGCGCCGAAGTCGAGGTCATCGAGCGACAGCCCGCCGTGGCCCTCGAAACCAGCTTTGCGAATGCGGGCGAGATCTCGCCCGGCTATGCCTCCCCATGGGCCGGGCCCGGCATGCCGCTGAAGGCCATCAAGTGGCTCTTCATGAAACACTCACCACTGGTCCTGCGCCCGCAGTGGGACCCCGCCATGTATCTCTGGATCCTGCGGATGCTGCGCAACTGCACCGCCGCACGCTACGCCGTGAACAAGAGCCGCATGGTGCCGATCGCCGAATACAGCCGCGACCTGCTGCGGCAGCTGCGCACGGAAACCGGCATTGCCTATGACGAACGCACCCTCGGCACGCTGCAGCTGTTTCGCACGCAGAAGCAGCTCGACGATGCCGGCGACGACATTGCCGTGCTGGCGAAGCTCGGCGTGCCTTACGAAGTCCTCGATGCCGGCGGCTGCATCGCCGCCGAGCCCGGCCTCGCCGGCGTCCGGTCGCTGATCGCCGGCGGCCTGCGCCTGCCCGACGACGAAACCGGCGACTGTCACCTGTTCACGGAACGGCTTGCAGCGCTCGCGCAGGTGCGCGGCGTGAGCTTTCGTTTCGGCGTGAACATCCTCGGCTTCGAGTGCACCGGCGATCGCGTCGCAGCGCTGCACACCGATGCCGGGCGCGTGACCGCCGATGCCTACGTACTCGCACTCGGCAGCTACTCCACGCCGATGGCCCGCCAGCTCGGCCACACGCTCCCGGTTTATCCCGTCAAGGGCTATTCGATCACCGTGCCGGTCGCGGACGCCGGCAAGGCACCGGTCTCGACGGTCATGGACGAAAGCTACAAGGTCGCGATCACCCGGCTCGGCGACCGGATCCGCGTCGGCGGCACCGCGGAACTATCCGGTTACAACACCCGCCTGCATCCGGCGCGGCGGGCCACGCTCGAACTCTCGGTGCAAAGCCTCTTCCCGGCAGGCGGTGACTATGCAGACGTGACCTTCTGGACCGGCATGCGCGCGATGACGCCCGACGGCACGCCGATCGTCGGCGCCTCGCGCCTGCGCAACCTCTGGTTCAACACCGGCCACGGCACGCTCGGCTGGACCATGGCCTGCGGCTCGGGCCGGGTCGTCGCCGACCTGATCACCGGCCGGAAGCCGGAGATCGATGTGCGGGGGCTGGCGCTGGAGCGGTACGGCTAGACGTGTACCCCACGAGAGGTGAAGAATGATGAAGACACGAAAAAAAGTAGTGGCTCACGTCGGCACACCGGAGGACATGGGGCAGCGGTTCATCAGCGCCTGGCATAGAGCAGCCAACGGTGAGCGGATACGCGAGACCCACCTGACCTTCCCCGATTTGCCCGCATTGCTGAACGCACTCACGCCGAAGCGCCTGGAACTGCTGCGCGCCTTCAATAACGGCGCTCGCAGAGCGGCTGGGGCGCGACTACAAGCGGGTACATCAGGACGTGGAAACCTTGGCAGAGTCCGGTCTCGTGGATCGTGCAAACGGCAGCCTGCGGGCGCCCTATGACGCGATCACTGCGGAGATGCGGTTGTGACCTGATGCGCCGCTGGCGCGGCGCCGGCTGTAACGGATTCGTACTGCCCCGAGTCCTGGGTGAACGCCAGCACGTGCCCCTCGGCGATGTCGTAGACCCACGCATTCAGACACAGCTCGCCCGCGCGGACTTTCTCGGTGACACTGGGGTGCGTGTGAAGGTTGCTGCTCTGCGCCAGCACGTTCTCCCCGACGGCGATGTCGAGCAGGTCTTCTGCGGATTGATCGTGGTAGTGATCATGCATGATGCGGCGTATGCCCTTCGCGTAGTCCAGCCAGGCCGCCACGGCGGGCATCGAGGCAACTGCCTCAGGCTCCAGAACACCCTGCACGGCACCGCATGCCGTATGACCACACACGATGATGTCGCGCACGTCGAGCATCTTCACCGCATATTCGATCGTTGCGGCGGCACTCGACGGCCGCTTGCTGTACGGCGGGATGATGTTGCCGGTGTTGCGCAACACGAACAGATCGCCGGGTCTGGTCTGGGTGATGAGACTGGGGCTGACCCGCGAATCGGAGCAGGTGATGAACAGCGCCGTTGGGGTCTGCCCTTGTTCCAGTTTCTCGAAGAACGCGCATTCGGAGGCAAATACCTGCTCATGAAACCTGTGAATGCCGTCTATCAGCCTGCGCATCGCGTTCCATCTCCGGCCTGATCAGCCTGCGGCTCTGCATTGCTACGATAACAGCGCACATGGTGCATTTGCCATCCCGGGCCGGGCACCTGATCATCGGAGACAGAATGAACATCGAACTCACACCCCACGAAGCCCGCAAAAAAGGCAGCCAGATGGAAAAGGAAGTCACAACACCCGAGCAGTACCCGTTGTCGCTCATCGCGCTTACTAATGCCTGCAACCTGATGAGCAACCGCGAGCCGGTGCTCGCCCTCACCGAGACCACGGTGCAGCAGGTGCTGGATGGGCTGCTGAAGCGGCATCTGGTCAGCGACCGCTCCGGCTTCGGTGGACGGGTGACCAAGTACAAGCAGGTGTTCTGCAACATGGAGTTCGGACCGCTGCAGTTCACCGCCATCGAACGCGCGATCATCTGCGAACTGCTGGTGCGCGGCGCACAGACACCCGGCGAGTTGCGCACCCGCTGCAACCGCATGGCTGCCATCGCCGAGGTTGGCGAAGTTGCAGCCGCCCTGCAAAGCCTGGTCGAACATGCCAGAGGACCTTTCGAGGTGAAACTGCCGCGCTTGCCGGGCGCACGTGACGCGCGCTGGACCCATCTGCTGGGCGGCGAGGTTCTGGTCACACCGGTTGCCGACGAAGCGCCGGCAAGTGCCGCACCGCGTAGCGGGCTTGCCGAGCGGGTGCAGCAACTCGAGGCACAGGTCGAGAGCCTGCAACAGGCGGTGGATGAGATCCGGCGGCGATTTCCGGCATGAAGTGGCGCTGCCAACTCACGGACAACAGGGGTAAGCTGATCTCCACGACGCGAAAGGAGCAACCATGGCCGCAACCATCCCCGAAAGCTTCATGGATCTGTTTCAGAAAAAGGCCTTCGCGCACCTCGCCACGCTGATGCCCGATGGGTCACCCCAGGTCACACCCGTCTGGGTCGACCACGACGGCACGCACGTCATCATCAACTCCGCGCGTGGTCGTCAGAAGGACCGGAACATGCAGCGCAACGCGCACGTGGCGCTCGCAATCGCCGACCCTGACAACCCGTATCGTTACCTCGCAATCAGAGGGATCGTCGACGAGATCACCCGGCAGGGCGCCGACGCACACATCGACAAGATGGCGAAAAAGTACACGGGACAGGACAAATACGTCCGTGGCAGCCCGGATGAAGTGCGCCTCCTCTACAAGATCCGGCCGATCAAGATCTCGCACATGGGGTAAGCGCCCAAGCTGGAGATTTTGCCCAGATTTGTGTGTAGCGCCAAGCTACGCCCGGTGCCTATAATTCCTGCCCATGAGCGCCATGCTTGAAGTTCCGCCCGGCTTTGATCGAGCTCCCAGGGAGCAACGGATCGCATTCGTCCAAGAGCTCTGGGATCGTATCGCGCAGGATCCAAGCCGTGTGCCGGTTCCGCAGGAGCATCAGCGGATTCTCGATGAACGGTTGAACAAGTATCGAGCTGCCCCAAACCCGGGTCGGCCGTGGAGCGAAGTGCGAGAACAGGTTCTGGCCGAGCTTCACAAGACTTGATACCTATCAACATCCAGCCACCTGCCGAAGCCGAGGCCCGGAAAGCCGCGGCATGGTACGAATCGCAGGCGCCATCCCGGACCCACGTCACGCTGCCAACGTGCTCCGCCTGAACTTCCGTCAAGTTCCCGCCCGGGGAGCCGACACAGCAGCACACGTTCCCGGACAAGGCATCCATGGAAACCTACGATCTGCTGGTCATCGGCAGCGGGCCCGGCGGCCAGCGCGCCGCCATTCAGGCGGCGAAGCTCGGCAAGCGGGCGGCGGTCATCGAGCGGCGGGAGATCGTGGGCGGCGTGACGGCGCATACCGGCACGATCCCGAGCAAGACCCTGCGCGAAGCGGTGCTCTATCTCTGCGGCTGGCGTGAAAAGGGCATCTACGGCCGCAGCCATCAGGTCAAGGCAAACATCACGGCGGAAGACCTGCTGAACCGGCTGCACATGACGGTGCGCCAGGAAATCGAGGTGATCCAGCACCAGCTGTCGCGCAATGGCGTGCGTGTGATCAGCGGGCTCGCCAGTTTCGAGGATCCGCACACGGTGCGCGTGACGCACGCCAGCGGCCAGGCCACCGACTACTGCGCCGAAGCCATCGTCATTGCCACCGGCACGGTGCCCCATCGCCCGGCCAACATTCCCTTCGACGATGAAACCATCATCGACAGCGACGGCCTGTTGCAGATCCGCAAGATTCCCCGCTCGATGGTCGTGATCGGCGCGGGCGTGATCGGCGTGGAGTACGCCACGATCTTCAGCGCCCTGGATGCCCGCATCACCCTGGTCGACACCCGCAACACGATCCTGGATTTCGTGGATGCCGACATCGTTGACGAATTCCGCCACGACCTGCAGTCCCGTGGCATCCAGCTGCGCCTCGGCGAAGAGGTCGACCGCGTGGAGAAGCGCGACGACGGCACGGTGATGACGTGGCTGAAAAGCGGCAAGAAAATCCACAGCGACCTGCTGATGGTGGCCTCCGGCCGATTGGGCGCCACCAGCGACCTGAAGCTGGAGCGGGCCGGCCTCGAAGCGGATGCCCGCGGTCGATTGACCGTGCAACCGACCTACCAGACGGCGGTGCCGCACATCTATGCCGTGGGCGACATCATCGGTTTCCCGGCGCTGGCCTCCACTTCCGCGGAACAAGGCCGGCTGGCGGCCTGCCATGCGTTCAACACCAGCGCACTCAGCGCGCCGGATCATTTCCCGCTGGGCATCTACGCCGTGCCGGAAATCAGCATCGTCGGCAAAACCGAACAGCAGCTGCGCAAGGATGGCGTGGCCTATGAAACCGGGATCGCCCGCCTGCGGGAAACCGCCCGCGGCCAGATCCAGGGCGTGCAGGAGGGCCTGCTCAAGCTGCTCTTCGACCTGAAGGATCACAAGCTCCTCGGCGCGCATATCGTCGGTGAAGGCGCCACGGAATTGATCCACATCGGCCAGGCTGTGCTGGCCCACGGCGGCAAGCTCGAGTATTTCGTCGGTGCCGTCTTCAACTACCCCACCTTTGCCGAAGCCTACAAGGTGGCGGCTCTGGATGCCTGGAATCGCCTGCGCACCTGAGATCCGGCCACAGCCGCAGCGCCTTCTTCTATCATTGGGCCGATGATCAGCATCCGCCTGCGGGGCATCGCCTCGATGATTGCCGCCGTTGCCTTCTTTGCCGCCATGGACGCGGTATTGAAAGTGCTGGCCGGCACCTATCCACCCTTCCAGGTGGGCGCGCTGCGCGGCGCGGCCTCCCTCCCCTTCGTGCTCGCGTCCGTCGCGGTGACCAGGCGCTGGACCGACCTGCGCGTCGTCCGCTGGGAACTGCATCTGCTGCGGGGCGTGCTCGCACTGGTCATGATGTGGGGCTTCGTCGCCGCTGTCAGCGTGCTGTCGCTGGCCGATGCCTACGCCATTTTCTTCGTGGCACCGCTGATCGTCACGGCGCTCGCCGTGCCCATTCTCAAGGAAGTCGTCGGCTGGCGACGCTGGGTGGCGATCGGTGTCGGCCTGTCCGGCGTGCTGTGGATGCTGAAGCCCGGCAGCAGCACCCTCAATACCTATGGCGCCATTGGCGCGCTGGCCGCCGCCGTCGCCTACGCCTGCGCCTCGATCTCCGTGCGCGTGATGACCAAAACCGAAAGCACCATGGGGCTGGTCTTCTGGTTCCTGGTGCTGCTCACGATTTTCTCAGGGCTCCTCGCGCTGCCCGACTGGGTGCCCATCGAACGCAAGCACTGGCTCTGGCTGCCTGTCATGGGCCTCTTCGGCGCGATCGCCCAGCACTTCATCACCGAAGCCTACCGGCATGCACCGGCATCGGTGCTCGCGCCTTTCGAATACACGGCACTCCTCTGGGCCGTGATCCTCGACTGGATCTTCTGGTCCGCGTGGCCCTCATCGCGCATCTGGCTCGGCGCCTCGCTGATCATCGCCTGTGGCCTGTATTTGATCTGGCGGGAGCGCGGGCACCAGCACGAGCCGGCGGCCACGGCTACGCCGGAAACGCCGGCACCGTGATGAGGGAAGGGAACTCCTCACACTGCCTGGCCGTCGTGGCCGGATAAGGGAAGTGAGGATTACTCTGGCTCACTCATGTCAGCGGTGAAACCGATACTGCTTTGAGGTCGCAATTTTCGACCGCAAAGCGGCAGCCTCTTCGGCCGAGAGGCGGAACATGAAATCCTCTGGGAACCGCGCAGCATTGCGCTGGACCTGCTCATTCAGGCGCTTGGTGGTAACACCATAGAGGCCGGCGAGGTCCCGATCGAGGATCATGCGCTGGCGGCACAGGACCAGAGCGCGTTCAGCAACAGCAGGCCACATCATCGGCAGCGCTGACGTCGATGCGCTCGCACTCGGCGCGAATCTGCACTGAAAGCAAAATGAGGCCACGGCTTAGAGCCGCGGAAAACGTTACAACGGTTGTAACCCACGCACACGGGCAGAAGCTTCAATGAGGCCGCGGCTCAGAGCCGCGGAAAACTGTCGCGTGCGCAAAACGCGGTGCGGACCAGCGTCGGGCTTCAATGAGGCCGCGGCTCAGAGCCGCGGAAAACCAGGCCTGAGCAGGCGAAAAACACGCCACAACTCAGGCTTCAATGAGGCCGCGGCTCAGCGCCGCGGAAAACGC
>CAYLKO010000023.1:0-795 GCA_964384525.1 uncultured Chromatiaceae bacterium | reverse complement strand
GTCGCGTTATTGATCTGTCTTCTATGAGTCCGCGGCTCTTTGCCGCGGAAAACCGCCGCCAAGCTCTTCGAGACCTACATGGCATGGTGGCTTCAATGAGGCCGCGGCTCAGAGCCGCGGAAAACCATCCAGTCGCTGGAGGCGAAACTCGGGCAGCCACTGCTTCAATGAGGCCGCGGCTCAGAGCCGCGGAAAACTGCGCGGCTTGCGAGCACGCGCCGCGTTGCCGATGCGGCTTCAATGAGGCCGCGGCTCAGAGCCGCGGAAAACACGGGCGCGGTAGCTTTAGGCGCTGTGACCACTACGTTGCTTCAATGAGGCCGCGGCTCAGAGCCGCGGAAAACACGGCACACAAGTAAGCCTACACACCGCCAGATGCCGCTTCAATGAGGCCGCGGCTCAGAGCCGCGGAAAATAGGCGAGAAGCTCAACTTCATATCACCGAACCGGCCGCTTCAATGAGGCCGCGGCTCAGAGCCGCGGAAAATCAATCGTCTGGCTGGCATTCGTGTCAGCGTCCTGCCGAGCTTCAATGAGGCCGCGGCTCAGAGCCGCGGAAAATAAGGCCGAGGGGACCCCCAAAAAAATCGAGGGACAGCATAAATGAGGCCGCGGCTCAGAGCCGCGGAAAATTCACGTTCGGCAGCAGCCGGCCCATCACAATTTCAGGCTTCAATGAGGCCGCGGCTCAGAGCCGCGGAAAATCTACCAGGCCGAGCAGAAGGCGAAAAGCAAGAAGGCGCTTCAATGAGGCCGCGGCTCAGAGCCGCGGAAAATACGGCAGAGCGCGAATGG
>CAYLKO010000022.1:0-34511 GCA_964384525.1 uncultured Chromatiaceae bacterium | reverse complement strand
CAGCGGCTCGTGTTCGACGCGCTGCTGCTCGAAATCGAGCGCCCCCTTGTACTCGAAGCCTTCGCCGCCTTCGGCGCACGAGACGGTGACCGGGGCGCCGTCCGGAATGTGCCGGGTGGCATCGCCGCAGCCCACCACGGCCGGGATGCCGAGTTCCCGCGCAATGATGGCTGCATGGCAGGTTCGGCCGCCGCGGTTGGTCACGCTCGCCGCTGCCCGTTTCCTGACTGGTTCCCAGTCCGGGTCCGTCATGTCGGCCACCAGGACTTCGCCGTCGATCAGCTGGCCCATGTCGGCGGGGCTCGCAATCACCCGGGCCCGACCGGTGCCGATCCGCTGGCCGATGCTCCGGCCCTGCGCCAGGATCTCCGACCGGCCCTCCGGGTGGGACTTGAGCTGATAGCGCAGCAGCGTGTTTCCGCTGCGACTTTGCACGGTTTCCGGTCGCGCCTGGAGAATGTAGAGATGGCCGTCATCGCCATCCTTGCCCCATTCGATATCCATGGGCCGGCCGTAATGCTCTTCGATCGCCAGTGCCTGCCGCGCCAGGGC
Source organism: uncultured Chromatiaceae bacterium (assembly GCA_964384525.1). Lineage (GTDB taxonomy): Bacteria > Pseudomonadota > Gammaproteobacteria > Steroidobacterales > SHZI01. Next base: position 33,959 of record CAYLKO010000022.1, on the reverse strand, counting down.
CTCCACATCGGCATCGGTGAGCGAGAACCGGGCGGCATCGGCGGCGGGAACTTCCTCGGTACGCACGGTATGCCCCGGCTCGTCGCTGCTCGCGTAGACCATGCGGATCTTCTTGCTGCCCAGCGTGCGCCGCAGGATCGACTGCTTGCCGGCCGGCAGGGCTGCCGTGTAGCAATAGAACTCGTCCGGATTTACGTCACCCGTAACCACGGTTTCACCCAGGCCCCTGGACTAGGTTATGAAGACCACTTCCCGGAATCCGGATTCCGTATCCAGCGTGAACATCACGCCGCTGGCGCCGGTTTCCGTGCGCACCATGTGCTGCACGCCCGCCGACAGCGCCACCAGCTGATGCTCGAAGTTCTGATGCACCCGGTAGGCAATCGCACGATCGTTGTACAACGAGGCAAAGACATGATGAACCGCCTCGAGGAGGCGGGGCAGGCCCCGGATGTTGAGGAAGGTTTCCTGCTGGCCGGCAAACGAAGCCTCGGGCAGGTCTTCCGCAGTGGCGGAGGACCGCACGGCCACCGCAAAGTCCGGCGCCCGTCCGTGGGCCATGGCCGGCCAGGCCGCGCTGATGTCCTGCACCAAGGCCGGCGGCAGCGGCGTGTCGAGAATCCACTGGCGAATGCGGCGGCCGGTCCTGGTGAGCTGCTCCACGTCGCCGACGTCGAGATCGCGCAAACTGTGCTCGATGCGCCCGGCCAGCCCATCCTGGGCGAGAAAGTCGCGAAAGGCATCGGCCGTGGTGGCAAAGCCATCCGGCACCCGGACGCCCAGTTTCGACAACTGGCCCAGCAGCTCGCCCAGCGAGGCGTTCTTGCCACCCCCCTGGGCCACGTCGGCCATGCGGAGTGATCGCAGCGGAATGATCGTGGAATTCAAATTGCCTCCAGTGTCATGGTCGGGCCATCATGCGGATCCTGAACCGGGCGCGAACCCACCATGAACCGACGCGTTGTGTTTTTTCTTTCAGACCAGACTGGCGTGACCGCGGAGACGCTCGGCCGCAGCCTGTTGACTCAATTCGATGACCACGATTTTGAGCAGGTGACTCTGCCATTTATCGATTCTGTTGACAAGGCAGATGAGGCCGTCGACCGCATCAACCAGGTGGCAGCGGAGACCGGTACACGCCCGATCATTTTCAGCACGCTGGTCCACGACAATATTCGCGAGCGCTTCGCCCGGGTCAATGGACTGCTGCTCGATTTCTTCTCCACGTTCCTCGGGCAGATGGAGCAGGAGCTGCGGGTGCGTTCCTCGCACGCCGTCGGCCGGGCCCACGGCATGAAGGATCCCGGCAGTTATGACAAGCGCATCGAAGCCACCAACTTTGCCCTGAACAACGACGATGGCACGCGCACCAGCGAGTACGACCGCGCCGACGTCATTCTGGTGGGTGTGTCGCGCTCGGGAAAAACCCCCACCTGCCTCTATCTGGCGCTGACCTATGGGGTGTTTGCGGCGAACTATCCACTGGCGGAGGATGAGTTTGAAACCGGCCGGCTGCCCCGGGTGCTGGAAGGCCATCGCGCCAAATTGTTCGGCGTGAGCATCTCGCCGGAACGGCTGCAGCGCATCCGGCAGGAGCGCCGCCCCGAGGGGCGCTATGCCTCCATGGAGCAGGTGCGCTACGAGCTGCGCGGCGCCGAGGCCTTGTTCCGCCGCCACCAGATCAGCTGGGTGGACACGACCGGTTTTTCCGTCGAGGAAATCGCCAGCAAGATCCTGAGCATCACCGGCATCGAACGCCGGGTGCGGCCTTGAACCCGGCCGGCTGAACCGGGGCGGCTAAACCGTGGCGGCCTAAACCGTGGCAGTTGGAGCGGCCAGCCCGGTGTGGTGTTCGACGCGGGCAATCTGCACGGCCATGTTGCCGAGAAGATCCAATGCCGTATGCGTGTCCAGCGCGATCTCGCCTGGCGTCTGCACGTGGCGTTCCAGATAAACGCGCAGCGTGGCGCCTGCGGTCCCGGTGCCGGACAGCCTATACACGATGCGGGTGCCATCGCTGAAGACCAGTCGAATGCCCTGGCGATCCGATTCACTGTCGTCGACCGGGTCGCGGTAGTGAAAGTCATCGGCCGTCTCAATGACGCCGCCGGCGGGCCTGGTCCCCAGCAGCGTGGGCAGCAGGGCCCGCAGCGCCGCCATGAGCTCGCCCGCCCGGGCAGCATTCGCAATCACGTAGTCGCGACGCTGGTAATGATGTCGCCCGTATTGTTGCCAGTGGGCATGCAGGATCTGCGGAACCGATCGGCCGTCCACCGCCAGCAGGTTCAGCCAGAACAGCACGGCCCAAAGGCCATCCTTCTCGCGACAATGGGCGGAGCTGGTGCCGAAGCTCTCTTCGCCACACAGGCCGATGCGCTCCGCTTCGAGCAGGTTGCAGAAATAGCGCCAGCCGGTCGGTGTTTCGAAGCAGGGCAGGTTCAGGCTGGCCGCCACCGCATCCAGGGCCCGGCTGGTGGGCATCGAGCGGGCCACGCCCGGGACGCCGTGGCGGTAGCCGGGAATGCGCGTGATGTTCGCCAGCATGACCGCCACGCTGTCGCCGGGTGAAACGAACTGGTCCGGTCCCAGGATCATGTTGCGGTCGCCATCACCATCGGAGGCGGCGAGGAGATCGGGCGCGTCGGGCTGTCGTGACCGCGCGACGAGCTCCGCCGCATCGACCGGGTTGGGATCGGGATGCAGTCCGCCGAAATCCGGCAGGGGTTCGGCATGGCGCAGTGAGTCGAGCGGTGAGCCCAGCTGGTCGACGAGGATGCGACGGGCATAGATCCCGGTCACCGCATGCATCGCGTCGAAGCACAAGCGATGACCGCTCTTGAGCCAGTCCGCCATGCGCTGGAAATCAAACAGCGATTGCATCAGCGTGGCGTAATCGGCAACCGGGTCCACTACCTCGAGGCGCAGGCCATTCCAGGTGGTTATGCCGAGCGTGGCCAGATCGAGTTCAGGCAGGGTGGCGCTGCGGTACCCGGTCAGGCGCGTGGACGCACGAAATACTTCATCCGTGACGTGCTCCGGCGCCTGGCCACCGCTTGCCATGTTGAACTTCAGGCCGAAGTCGCCAGCGGGACCGCCGGGATTATGACTGGCTGTCAGGATGAAGCCTGCGTCGGCCTTGCGGTGCCGGATGAGGTGCGATGCCGCCGGCGTCGACAACAGGCCGCGCTGACCGACGATGATCTCGCCGACGCCGTTGCCGACGGCCACGGCAATCAGTTTGCGGATGGCGATGTCGTTGAAGAAACGGCCATCGCCACCAATGATGATTCGTGCACCGGCTGGCAACCGCAGCGTCGTGAATATCGCCTGGGCGAACATCTCGAGGTAGTGCGGTTGGCTGAACACGCTGACCTTCTTGCGCAATCCGGCGGTGCCCGGTCGCTGATCCGTGAACGGCGCGCAGGCCGTCTCGATGATGTCAAGCTTCAACAATTGCCTGGTCCCCGTGGCCAAATTGATTGAGGTATAGTCCGAGCGTGCTCGCAGACAGCTACATTGTTCCACAATGCGATGCCCTGCCGGGCAGTCTCGGTGCGCTCATGGCCTTGTATGAAGGCAACTTCATCAAGGTCCGCGCACTCGTGCCGCAGCTCGCGACCTTCGGCCCCGGTTCCTCCGTCCGGTCCCGCTCACCGCAGGATTTCGATCTGCACCTCTGGGTGGATGCGGTCACCCGCTACACGCTGGATGTGCGGCTCACCTACGTGTTCGCGGAGGCGGCATGCCGGGCGGAATGTGACCCGGATCTCCAGTTGCGCATCTACCTGGATGCGCGGATGGTCGAGGTCGTCAGCTGGGCGGGCGTTCATCGCCATGAGCTGTTGCGGCAGCTGACGGCCGCCGGCAACCGTGAGCTGGACCGGCGCTGGTCGCGGAACATCATGCTGGGCAAATGGCTCGACTATCTGGCTGACAAGCACCACAGTTTCCGTCTGTGACCGGGTTCACCGGTGGCCCGGCCGGTATTTCGTTAACTTGGCCGAATGATCGCCCTCGCCAGGCAGTTCCTGTTCCGTCGCAAGCCGGTTGATGATGACCGGCTGCTGCGCCTGTTCTGGAACCGGGCGGAACTCAAGCGGGAATTCGCCAAGCTGCAACGGGACCGGGTGCGGATGGTGGACCAGAACCGCCAGCAGGAGGGCGCCATCCTGCGCATGCAGCAGCGGCTGGATCAGCTCGAAGGCCTGCTGTCGGATCCGGAGCGGGCAGCCGGTGCGGCTGTCTATTTCCAGCTGCGTGGCGTCTGGGCCTATGGGCGTCGGCGGCTGAAACGTCTGGCACACGACCTGACCACGCGCCAGCAGGAGCGGGAAGGGCAGAGGGAGGCCGCCCGCTTCGAAGAACACCGGCAGGCCGCCCTGGCGGCCATCGAGCAGCGCCTGCAGCCGCTGAAGGAGCAGCGGGCGGATCTCGAGAACGAGCTGATTGCACTTCGTGCCCGGCGCTTCGAACTGGCCGGCTTCTGGAACTGCCTGCGGCGCCGGCAGCTGGATGCCGGGCAGGATGCGTTGCTGGTCGCCCGGCACAACCTCGACGAGCAGATCGACCGCTACGACAAGGCACGCCACGACAAGTCGCGGGAAAAATCTGAGCCGCTGGAGGAGGTCGGCGTGGAGGGTCGGCGGATCGTCAACCTGTCGCTCATCGCCCTGGCCCAGGAACTGACCGTGGCCTTTGCCGGGCATGACATCGGCCTACAGGCCCGGCATGCATCGCTCTGTCAGGTGACCGAGGCCCGGTATGGCTCATTGAAGGCTTGCCGCGCGTTCAGCCGGCAGATCGAAACGCTGCTGCGTGAAGTCGAGGTGATGGACGAACTCGCGGGCCGGGTGCGGCGCCGCGCCGACTTTCTGCGGCATACCGTCCGCTACCGGAGTGATACGGATACCGTGCCGGACCCGCAGGCATTGGCAACGATTCCCCTCGAGCTCAGCGAGGACAGCGTGCCGTGCGCGATTGGGCCGGCCGAATGTCCGGTCAATGTGCTGGCTGACGAGTACTGGGATATCTACAGCGTGCTGCTGCCGCGCTAACGTCCGGTGGCTGCTGCCGCCTCGTCGTCCGCATGGGCCTGGGTCGCGACCTTGGCCGCCACGGGCTTGATCGCGGTACTCAGCCGGGAAAATTCCAGCGCCATGCCGGCGGCCGTATCGAGCAGCGGATCCGGTTCGTCGTCAGGCTTCAGCTTGTCGACCGAGTCGACCGTCTTCAGCCCCCGGGCAGTGCGCCAGGTGTTTTCGCGGTCCAGCTGGGCCTTGCGCTGGGTCTCACGCTCTTGCTTGCGGACTTCCAGATTGAGCGACACCCGATCCACCGCCCGGGCTTCGTCGGCCGCCGCGATGCTGGCCTTGAGATAGCGGAGATCGGGATCGTTGGCCAGTTGCGTGGTTTCATACTGCGTCAGTTCGCGAATTGCCGTATTCAGGGGCTGACGGGCCTTGAACTGGGTGGCGGCAATCTGGTCCCACGGCAAGGCGCGGTCGCGGTTGCTTTCGCCGACGGTCGAGGCATCGATGACCGATGGCAGGGTGATATCCGGAATCACGCCCTTGTTCTGGGTGCTGCCGCCGTTGACGCGATAGAACTTGCCGATGGTCAACGTGAGCTGCCCGAGGCCGGGTTCCGGCGTGCCGCGTGGTGCGTAGTCATCCAGCAGATAGAGGTTCTGTACGGTGCCCTTGCCGAAGGTCTGCTGGCCGACGACGACGCCACGGTGGTAATCCTGAATGGCGGCGGCGAAGATCTCGGAGGCCGACGCACTGAAGCGATCCACCAGCACGACCAGCGGGCCGCTATAGGCCACGGTGGGCTCCGGATCGTCGAGCACCTCGACCGTGCCGGAGGTGTCCCGGATCTGCACCACGGGCCCGGCGCCAATGAACAGGCCGGTCAGGGATGTGGCCTCGGTCAGGTGCCCGCCGCCGTTGCCGCGCAGGTCGAGAACGAGACCGGCGATGTTGTCCTTGCGGAGCTCACCCAGCAGCCGGCGCACGTCGCGCGTCGTGCTGATGTAATCCTTCTCGCCGCGATTCCGCGCCTCGAAATCCTGATAGAAGCTCGGCACCGTGATCACGCCGATGTTGACTGTCTTGCCATCCTGCTCGATGGGCAGCACCTTCTTCTTGGCGGCCTGCTCTTCGAGCTTGATCTTGTCCCGCTGCAGGTTGATCGTGGTTTCGAGCGTGCCGGGCGCCGCGTCGCCGGCCAGCAGTTGCAGGCGGACCGTGCTGCCACTCGGGCCACGAATCAGCTGCACCACATCGTCGAGCTGCCAGCCCACGACATCCACCATTTCGCCACTGGTGCCCTGGCCGACGGCGGTGATCCGGTCATTGGCCTTCAAGCGGCCGTCAATCGCGGCGGGACCGCCGGGAATGACGTTCATCACCTGCACGAAGTCGTCGTCCAGCTGGAGCGAGGCCCCGATACCCTGGTACGACAGGCTCATCTGGATCCGGTACTCCTCCGACTGCCGTGGCGAGAGGTAATTGGAGTGGGGATCCAGCGTGCGGGCGAAGGAGTTCATGAAGGTCTCGAAGACTTCATCGCTGTCCAGGCCGTTGATCCGGTCCAGCAAGCGCTGGTAGCGCTTGCGCAGGATGTCACTGGTTTCCTGCCACGACTTGTCGGCGAGGAGCAGGCTCAGGGCATCATTCTTCGTGCGGCGCCGCCAGAGATCCTGCAGGTCGGCAGGTGACTGGGCCCAGGGCAGCTTGTCGCGCATATAGACATAGTCTTCATTCACCGTGAAGTCCGGCTCCTTGTCGAGCAGGCTCATGGCGTAGCCGATGTTCTGCTGGGCCCGCAGCCGGTAGAGCCGGAAGATGTCGAAAACCGGCTCCATGGCGCCGGAGCGCAAGGCGTCATCCAGCGTGGTGGCGTAGCGGTTGAAGTAGGCGATGTCCGACTGCAGGAAATAGTGGCGGTTGGCGTCCAGCGTTTCGAGATAGGTCTTGAGCGTGGCGGCCGACAGCGCATCGTCGACGGTCACCCGGGAATAGTGCGAGCGCTCGGCAAAGCGCATCACCTGGCGGGCCACCTGACGCTCGCGCGCCGTGGTCTGCAGAACCGCCGGAGACACCGGTGACGTGGCCTTGGCAAAGGCCGGCACGGCCGGCTCGAGGCCGCCCGTCAATATGGCCAGCAGAACGATGACGCCAGTGGTCTTCCAGATCTTCATGCAGCCTTCTTCAGTGCAAAGTTTCGACTAGGCTAGACTTGGGTCCCCGATCAGGCAAGTACAAGGTCCCGTAGTTCATGCAGCCACTGACGGTCATCCTCGGCATTGTGCTGGGCAGCGTCTTTTCCATCGCCTTCGGCCTCGGCATCGTCCTGCTGGTTTTCGGCTTGCGGCAAGGAGAGGATGCCCGATATGCGCTCGAACTGCCGGAGCTGCTGCGCGCCACGCTGATGTTCTCGGTGCTGACTGCGCTCTCCCTGCCGGCTTTCATCGGTTCTCTGCGTGGGGCCAACTGGCGACGCTGGCCCATGCTGGCGCTCGTCGTGGGTCTTGTCGGTGTGGGCTTTTATTATTGGCCGGACTGAGTCCTGACCTTGTTTGCGGGGACTATACGGGGCGCAACCGGAGGCCGGAGGCAAACCTGACATAAAGATGAAACGATTGTTTCAAGTCATTGAAAGCAATCCAGATTAAACCCTGCGGCCCAGCCGGAAAACCAGGTACCAGACAGCCGCGATCAGCAAGGGACTCAGGATCAGCCACCAGGCCAGAAACTCGCCGCGGCCGGCTGCCGCATAAATACTGCCCGCGTAGTCCATCAGTCCCAGCCGCCCCTCGTAGGCGCCGATCACGTGCTTGCCCACCACATAGCCGGCAATCGGCGCGCCCACAGCGCCCACCAGTCCCAGCCCCACGCAGCCGAGCAGGATCAAAAACAGCCTCAATGCAGGGTGCCGGGCGCGGTTGTCGTGTCGATTTGCGGTCATCAATCGGGAATCGCCTGAATATGCAAGGTGCGTGCGGGCTTGCCGATGATGGTCCTGGCCGAGGCTCGCAGGCTGACCAGCGTCAGCGGCTTGCCAGATTGCAGAAAGCTCTGCACCACGGTCGTCAATGAGGCCTTGCCTGAGCCGGCAGCCCGCAGCTCGAGATCCAGATCATGGAAGATCGTCACGGCCCGGGCCGTTACCGCGCCACTGGCCGACGCGGTGCGCAGGCTCTGCACCCCGGCGCCCCGGCGCCGGAAGCCGGCGATGGCGCTGGCGTAGCGCTGCGCCGAGATCGTGCCCGAATCCTTCAGCGCATGCAGGGACAGATACTCCGCCAGGCCTTCAACCATCCAGTCCTGATCGCGGGCCGTTTTCAGGTCGCGCAGCAGGATATGCACCATCTCATGGACGATGGTGCTGGTGCCGTTCTCGCTGATCAGCGGGCGGGCGCTGTTGACGAAAATCGAGTTCGGGGCGGCCAGCGCCCCCAGCCACATCGGCTCGCCCGCGGCCACGATGTTGAGATAGTGCAGCGATGATGAGTCCTGCTGCAGCGCCGGGACGAGGCGTGGCAGCGTCCAGCGCAGCACGCCCAGCATGGCGATGCGCTCCATGCGGCTGCCGCGCGGCGCCGACACCGTGATCTCGATCCCGGCAATCACGTCGCGGCGGGTGCCGATGTCGCCGGCGATGATCCAGCCAATGGGGCGGGGCAGCCGCTTGCCGGGGTTCTGGATCCGGAGCGGAGCCTTGTCGTTGGCCTGATCGTCCGGCAGATAAGGCGTGATCAGCGACCAGTCCCTGGGGCGCGAGATGGCAAGGGCGCCATCGAGGGTGCTGCCGCGAACCCGGCGCCAGGAGCGGACCGGGAAGGCGCGATCGCCGCGGAACAGGGCAAAACGCTCGCCGACCCAGGCGTCGTAGCTGTGGTCGTCACCGGCCTTGCGCCGATGACTGAGGGTGGCCTGGTAGCGCAGCGTGCCACCTTTGGCCGGCGGCACCCAATGCATGCCGTCGGCGTCGGTGGTGATGCGACCGTCGCCACTTGCATTCCGGACCCGGCTGCTGTCGAGCACGATCTCGCGCAACTCGCCGGCACGCTGCTGGACAACGATGCGCGCGGGCGCCGCTGCAGTGCCGGCGGCCAGCTCCAGTTCGAAGCGCACCTGGATGTCCGCCGCCAGTGCGGTCCCCGATGCCAGGACGCCGACCAGCCACCACAACCCAAGGCGACTGATGCTGCGGATGAGCCTCATGAAGCCTCTCCGGAATGGTCCTCGAACTGGTCGCGTACTTCCGGATAGCCGAGGGGATCCGGGTGGATGATGATTTCGCAGCCTGGATAGACTTTTTCGATGGCGCTTTCCACTTCATCCATGATCCGGTGCGCCTCGACCAGCGAGGTGCGCGGGGCGAGTTCCAGATGAAACTGCACGATATAGCCGATGCCGCCGTGCCGCGTCCGCAGATCATGAAAGCCGAGCACCTTCTCATGCGCGATTGCCAGTTGCCGGATCCGGTCGCGGTCAGCCTCGGGGATTTCATGATCCAGCAGGATGTCGATGGCGTGCTTGCCGATCTCCCGTGCACCCGCGAGCAGCAGCAGCGCAACACCCAGGCCGACGATGGGGTCGATCCACGCCTGCCCCGTGTAGGCGACCCCGGCCAGACCGGCCACCACACTGATGTTCGCGATCAGGTCGGTCTTGTAGTGCATGGCATCGGCGGCGATGGCGAGCGAGCCCGTCTCGCGGGCGACGTAATACTGCCAGCCCACCAGGGCCAGCGTGATCAGCGTGGAGACCACGATGACGATGATGCCGATATCGGGATCCCTGATCGGGCCGGGAGTCAGGAAGCGGTTGACGGCTTCAAAGGCCACATACAGCCCCGACACCGTGATGATCACCGACTGCAGCAGCGCCGCCAGACCCTCGGCCTTGCCGTGGCCGAAGCGGTGATTGTCGTCGGCGGGCGCCAGCGAATAGCGGATTGCCCAGAAGGTCAGCAGCGAGGCGAACATATCGAGAAAGGAATCGGCGAGCGAACTCAGCACGGCGATGGAATCGGTGGTGTCCCACGCCCAGAACTTGACGAGCACGAGGGCCACGGCCACGCCGACCGATGCATAGGTTGCCGAGCGCAGCAGAAAAGCGCGCTGCGCAGCTGAGGGGGTTTTTCCGGAATTGCTCATGCTGTGGGTAATTATGGCTGGCTTGCCCTCAACCGGCTAATATCGCCGGCCAGATGGCTCCCCGTGATGTTTTCCAGATCCTGGCCATGGCTGCCGGGTGGGGTGGCTCGTTCCTGATCCTGCGGGGGGCCACGCCCGAATTCGGTCCGATTCCGCTGATCGAACTGCGCGTGGTGCTGTCGGCGCTGGTCCTGCTGCCATTCCTGCTGGGGAAGCCGGCCTTGCGGGCCCAGTTTCGCGAGCACTACGGCAAGCTGCTGATCCTCGGCCTGATCAACGCCGCCATTCCGTTCCCGCTGTTTGCCTATTCCACGCTGTTTGTCACCGCAGGGTTTGCATCGATCATCAATGCCACCGCGCCGCTTTTTGCGGCGCTGGTTGCCGGCATCTGGCTCAAGGACCGGATCACGATCGGGGCCATATTCGGCCTGATACTCGGTTTTGGTGGCGTGGTGCTGCTGGTGGGTGGCCTGCCCGATGTCAGCGCCGATGCGCTGCTGGCCATTGCCGGCTCCCTGCTGGCGTCCTTTCTCTACGGCGTCTCCGCCAGTTTCGTCAAGAAGCACACCGCCGATCTGAACACCTGGGTGACCACCGCCGGCAGTTACGGCTTTGCCGCTGTCCTGCTGGCGCCTTTGTCGATCGTCCAGTGGCCGGCCGCCAATCCCTCGCTGATCTCGTGGATCGCCGTGCTGGTCCTGGCGGTGGTCTGCACCGCCGTGCCGAATATCTATTACTTCAGGCTGGTCTTCCGGGTCGGGCCCGGCAAGGCCATGTCGGTGGCCTTCCTGATTCCACTTTTCGGCATGCTCTGGGGCTGGCTCATCCTGGGCGAGCAGGTAACCGTGCCGATGATCGCCGGCTGCCTCGTGATATTGACCGGCACCGCCCTCGTGATTGGCCTGATCGGCAAGCGCCTGCGCTTGTCGGAGCCGCCGTCCGTGGCTTGAGTTCCCGCTGATGATGCTCAGCTGAAATGCGGCAGCACCCGTTCCCTGATCACCCGCAACGCTGCAAACGGCTCGTCGAAGACGCGCAGCGCCAGGTCGGTGAGTCCGGCCTTCTGCATTTGCCGATAGCGCTCCACTTCGCGATCGATGGCGCTGTAATCCCCGGATGAGCTGACGGCATCGATCAGGCGCTGCACGAGCTCCGGTGGCACATCCTTGATGACGCCCGTGCCGGTGACGCCGGCCAGCAGGAAATTCCGGTACTTGTCCCGCACCAGCCGGGCCTCTTCCTTGTTCAGCAGATGATCGAGGCCGATATGCGGCGGGATCACCTCGGCGCGGGCAAAGAGGCCCACGCGGGCCTCGTGCATCGAGGCGGCACGATCCTTCTTGATATGCCAGGCCCAGAAATTGCCGATGCGAAAATCCTCGGCAGGCCAGGTACGCTTTGCAAGGCCGGCCTGGATATCCTGCATGACCTCGGGCAGGCGGTCTGCGGTGACATCGCCCACCTGGATGCCATCGGCGATGCGCGCACCCATGCGCAGCATCTGTGGTCCCATCGAGCAGGTGATGATCCGCGGTCGCGGAAACTTCATGTAGCCCATCTTGAAGGGCTGCTGGACATTGAACACCTCACCCTGATAGCCCCAGTGAAACTCACCGCTCGACAGGCGGTAGATGATTTCGGCCGCCTCGCGTACGCCGCGCACGATGCGCATCTTGCCGAAGTCGAGCGTCGCGCCCTTGGGCCGGTTGGTGGTTGCGAGAGCCATCGCGCCGCCGCCGCCGAGGCCGATCACGGCCCGGCCCTGGGCCAGTTCACTGAGGCTGAGCAGTGCATAGCCAATGCGCACCGGATGCATTTCGTAGGGGCTGAGCGCCAGCACGCCGAGCCGGATCCGGCTGGTTGCCAGTGCGGCCTGCGACAGGCCGATGAACGGATCCCAGCCATTCGGCAGATTGGAATGCCACAGGGTGCGCACCCCGGCCTGTTCGGCCTCGACCGCAAACTCGGCCACCTGCTGCGGATGCAATTCATTGCCGATGATGATTTCAATGTTCATGCGAGCCAGCTCTCCTCGAGGGCGACCGGGGGTAGGGGGAAGGGGCCACGCAGTGCTTCGAAAGCCAGGCCGATGGCGAGCAGTCGCCGGTCGCTGCCCTCGGGGCCGTCGAAGCTCAAGCCAACCGGCAACCCGTCTGCCGTGAGGCCGGCCGGGACCGTGAGGCTCGGAATGCCCGCTGCGCTCTGGTAGACCGAGTTGTGGATGATCCGGCCGAAGTTGATCGACTGGCCGTTGATCACGATGTTTGCGGCATCGTCAGCCACCGCCACGGCCGGAAAGGGCGTGGTCGGGAAGATCAGGGCATCGAGGCGATGTTCGTGGAAGTATGCGGCCAGTTGCTGCTTCAGCCGAGGCCGCAGTACCTCCAGCGCTTCGCGGTATGGGCCCTCGAGCCTGGCCATGTTGCCGGGTTGTGGATTGAAGCGTTCACGCACATGCGGCGAGGCAATCTGGCTGACGATCGTGTCGAGTGCGACCGGCGGCTGCCGGCCCGCCAGTGCGGCGGTGATTTCCGACACGGCCTCATAAGCCGAGATCGGCCAGGCCGTGCGGGTGGCAAGCTTGTGCATGCCGGGCAGATCAGCCTCCACGATCGTGGCGCCGGCCCCGCGGAGCAGGCGCACCGTCGCATCCATCACCTGCGCGGTGCGGGTATCCAGGAGCTGGGTGTAGTCACCACCCGGCCGGCCGAGGCGCAGGCCGGAAAGCGCGGCGGGCTGCAGTGGGTGCACTGTGTCCCCGGCCAGCACGGCATCGAGCAGCGCCAGATCGGTGATCGTCGTTGCCATGCCGCCCACCGAGTCCCGTGTTGGCGTCGAGGGCAGGATGCCACCGTAGGGATAGCGATGGAACGATGGGCGCAGGCCCGGCACGCCAGTCAGGCTGCACGGGCCGCGCACCGAACCATTGGTGTCGGTGCCGAGGGCGCCCGGCACCATCCGCGCAGCGACGGCGACGGCAGACCCACCGCTGCTCCCGCCGGCAATGACGTCGCGCCGCCATGGATTGACGACATGCCCGAAGTGCTCGTTCTGGCTGGTGCCGCCGACCGCCAGCTCGTGCAGGTTTGCCTTGCCGGCGATGAGCGCCCCTGCATCCAGAAGCCGCTGCACGACCGGTGCATTCCGTGCGGGATGGATGCCGGCAAGCCCCGGTGTGCCGGCCGTGGTCGGGTAGCCGAGCACATCGATGTTGTCCTTGATGAGGATCGGCACGCCGTGCAATGGCCCGAGCGGCTGTGCCGATGCGCGCCGGCGATCTGCAGCGCGGGCGGCTGCCACCAGGTGCTCCGGATTTTGGGCGATCAGCGCATGCAGGTTGCGATGGCGGTCGCAACGGGTCAGGACGAAACGCGCCAGCATTTCCGCACTGAGATCACCGTGGGCCAGTGCCGAGGCCAGCCCGCTGATGCTGAAAGCTGCCGTATCCATCGTGCCGGAGGATAGCGCGTGCATTCGGGAAAGGCAGTGGTGTTTTCCCCGTAGTGCTGATTGTGTGAAGATCCTGCCCGTCGACGTGAATTGAAGTGAACGGATGAAACGTGCCAGGGAACTGGTCTGGCTCTCACGCCAGCATCACACCGCACTGGTCATAGCCAGGGGCGTGCAGCGCCTCGACTTCGCTGATGGCGAGGCCGTGCGCCAGCTCGTGGCCCGCATCCTGGACAACTTCGACACCGAACTGGCAGCCCATTTCCGGTTCGAGGAAAGCCGGCTGCTGCCTCTGCTCGAAGCAGCGGGCGAGGGCGAGCGGGTCCGGCGCACGCTCGCCGACCATGCGGAACTGCGCCAGCTCATCGGCCGGCTCCGGGCCGGGGATGCGGGCAGTCTGCGCCGCTACGGTGAGCTGCTGAATGCCCACACCCGGTTCGAGGACCGTGATCTGTTTGTCGTGGCGGAGAGCGTGCTGTCGCCGGAGATCCTGGCCAGCCTCGATGAGCCAGACGTGCATCAACGCTGACTCGCGAGCCGCGCTCCTTCAACCAGCGAGCCCAGCTTGGCGAAGGCCACGTCGGCATCCACGGCGCCATGACCGGCAAAGGTGCCGAAGCCGCAATCGGTGCCCGCGATCACCCGGTCCCGGCCGACGATGTCGATGAACCGGCCGATGCGCTCGGCAACCAGCCGCGGGTGCTCGATGAAGTTGGTGGTGGAATCGATCACGCCGGGGATGAGGAGCTTGTCATCCGGCAGCCGGGTGTCGCGAAACACCGTCCATTCATGGGCATGGCGCGGATTGGCCGATTCGAACAGCAACGCCTGCGGCCTGGCCTTGAGGGCGATCGGCAGCACGATTTCCATCGGTGCGTCGAGATGATGCGGCCCTTCATAGTTGCCCCAGCAGACATGCAGTCGCAGCCGGTCGGCCGGGATATTGCGCAGCGCGTGATTCAGCACCTCGATATGCAGGCTGGCCAGCCGCACATACTCCTCGTCGCTCTGGTGACGGAAGATCGTGTGCCGGCCCATGCCGATGTCGGGCGAGTCGATCTGCAGCAGGAACCCGGCGGCCACGATCGCTTCGTACTCCACGCGCATCGCCTCGGCGAGCGCGTCGAGGTAGGCCTCGTGCCCGGGGTAGTAGTCGTTCGGTTGAAAGAGCGCAATGACGCCGGGCGAGGCCGCGTTCATGAAGGCCTCGACAGGCGGCGAGGCATCGATGGCCGCCTGGAAATTCTTCAGATCAATCTGCAGCGGCTCCGGATTCCGGACGCGGATCTCGGCAATGCAGCGCGGAGGTTTCACCGCGGAGCGGGTGCCGGAGGCCTGCCGGCGCTGCAGGGTGCCAGGAAAATCCAGCATGTCCTGGGCTGGTTCCCGCTCGGATTCGCCGCCGAAGCCGGACAGGCGATCCTTGATGTAAGTGGAGTAACTGACCTTGCTGAGCTCGCCATCGCTGACGATGTCGAGGCCTATGTCCTTCTGGCGCCGGACGATGTCCCGAATGGCGCCGGCCATGACAGCCGCGGCCCGGAGTTCGTCAAGCGGTTCGCCGGCTTCGCGGGCAAACACGATGTCGGTCACGGCCTGGGTGCGTGGCAGGCTGCCGACGTGGGTGGTGAGAATCCGGCTGGTGCTGGTTTGCATGGTTACGGTCACCTCGGTGTCTAGGTGGAAGTACGGGTTGTGATGCCACGTCCGGCATGGTATTCCGCCGTCTGATTTTCAGGACGAGGGCAGGTGAATGGCTTCCAGGTCAATTGCAACGCGACGGAACAACTGGGTCAACATCATCTTTTTCGCCGTCAATGCCGTGCTGGGCGTGGGCGGTGGTGCGCTCTATGCCATCAAGTATGGCGTGACCGGCGGAGAATTTGCGTTGTTTGCCTTCTTCCTGGTGGCGACGCCGCTCAGCATCACCGTGGGCTATAACCGGCTGTTTTACCATGGCGCCTTCAAGACCAATCGCGTGGTGCGTTTTTTGCTGCTGTTTTTTGGCGCCGCCGCCTTCGAGCAATCGGCCATGCAATGGACGTCCCAGCACCGGGATCATCACCGCTACGTCGATACCGATCAGGATCCCTACAGCATCAAGAAGGGTTTCTTTTATGCGCATCTGGGCTGGATGATCTTCTGGAGCCACGAAACGGACCACGACAACGTCACCGACCTGGCCCGCGATCCGCTGATCCTCCATCAGCACCGGCACTACATGCTGTGGTCCATCGGCGCCGGCATCGTCACGCCGCTCGTGATCGGTGCCCTGACGGGCCACCTGCTGGCTGCGCTGCTGTTCAGCGTGTGTCTGCGCCTCACCCTGGTGCATCACCTGACTTTCTTCATCAACTCCATCTGCCACATGTTCGGCAAGGCCACCTACGACACCCACGCCACCGCCAGGGACAACTGGTTCATCGCCATCCTGACCTTCGGCGAGGGCTACCACAATTTCCATCATCGCTTTGCGGCCGACTATCGCAACGGCGTGCGCTGGTACCAGTGGGACCCGAGCAAGTGGCTCATCGCGCTGATGGCAGGCCTGGGCCTTGCCTGGGATCTGCGGCGGGTGTCGGACTTTCACATCATGGCGGCGGAACTGGCCGGGCAGAACAGCCGCGTCAGCGACTGGTTCGAGCGGGTCGGGCATAACGCTGATCTGCTGAAATTGCAGGCGGCCGTGCAGGAGCAGTATGACCATGTGCGCAGCAACCTTGCCCGCTGGGAGCAGGCCGCGAAGGACTACCGGAATGTCCTGCAGCGCCGGGTGGCACAGCAATCGGCCGACGTGAAGGAGGCGGCGAGTCGTCAGTTGGCGGAGGCCCGGCAGCAGTTCGAGCGCGCCCACCAGAACTGGAAGGTGTTGCTCAGCCAGTGCCCGGCGGCGGCGTAGTCCGGTCTGGCGGCCGCACGTCCGGCAGGAATACCGCCAGCAGGCCGAGCAGCGGCAGAAACGCACAGATGCGATACACGAACTCGATGCTGTAGCGATCGGCGACGATGCCGAGCACCATCGCACCGATGCCCCCGAGGCCGAAGCTGAAGCCGTAAAACAGGCCCGACACCATACCGATCCGGTGCGGCAGCATGTCCTGTGCATACACGACGATCGCCGGAAAGGCCGAGGCGAGCACGAAGCCGATCACCACGCTGAGCCCGATCGTCCAGCCGAGATCGACATAAGGCAGCAGCAGCGTGAAGGGCGCCACTCCCAGGATCGAAAACCAGATCACCCGCCGGCGGCCGATCCAGTCGCCGAATGGGCCGCCAATCAGGGTGCCGCCCGCGATCGCCAGCAGAAAGACTGCCAGCAGATGATCGGCGGTCTGCGCCGACACGCCGAAGTTGTGCATCAGATAGAAGGTGTAGTAACTGCTGATGCTCGCCAGATAGAAGAACTTCGAGAACAGCAGGATCAGCAACACACCAACCGTCCGGCGCACGAGTGGGGCGGGAAACAGCGGCTTCTCGTCGCGCAGACGCATGCGCACCCGCTCGACGATGTGGCCGCTGTACCAGCGGCTCACCTGCAGCAGGATGACGATCCCCAGCAGTGCCGCCAGGCCGAACCAACCCACATGATCGCGGCCGTAGGTCAGCACCACCACCGCCGCCAGCGCCGGCCCCAGCGCCTGGCCCAGGTTGCCCCCGATCTGGAACAGCGACTGCGCCAGCCCGTAGCGGCCACCCGCTGCCATGCGCGCCACCCGCGAGGACTCCGGGTGGAACGTCGATGACCCGCAGCCGATCAAGGCCACGGCCACCAGCAGCATCGGATAAGTCGGCGCCACCGACAAAAGCAGCAGGCCGCTCAGGGTAAAGCCCATGCCGATCGGCAATGAATAGGGCATTGGATGTTTGTCCGACACCATGCCGACCACCGGCTGCAGCAGCGACGCCGTCATCTGGAAGGTCAGCGTGATCAGGCCGATCTGGGTGAAGTTCAGGTCGAACTCGCCCTTCAGCAGCGGATAGATTGCCACGATCACCGACTGCATCATGTCGTTCAACATGTGCACGAAGCTGACGGCAAAGATCATGCGGTAGCGGGGCGGGGACTGCAGCTCGGGTGCAGCAACTTCGGTGGCGATGGCCATGCGGGTTCTTAAGGTGCCGTGCAGGTCATGTTGGGAGCCGAGGCGATATCCTCGCCCGGCTTGAGCGGCGCCAGATAGCCTTCCTGCATGCCCTTGGTCCACCACTGCCAACCATCACCGGTGTAGCGGGCGCCGCTGGCGGAAATTGCGATCCTCATCTCGATTGATTGATTCCGGTAGACGATGTGTGCGGTGTCCGTGGTGGGGTAACGGGCTTCGACGACGCTGCCGTCCGCGCACACGTAGCGCGTGGCCGGCTGGCAGGCAGTCAGCGCTACAACGCCAAGAAAGGCGCCAAGACAGCGGAGCGCAGTGATGGCTAGCTCGTTGTCACGGTTGCGGCCGCAACCGTCGATGTGCTGGCCGCCGCCTCACTCCCCGCCATCAGCGGCACCGCATCCAGCACCCATGCCTTGTGCTCGCGGCGCGCCGGGGAGGGGATCGCGTAGGCAACCCGGTTGCGGTTGCGGTGGACGGTTTCGGTGTCGATGCGCCAGCCGCGACTTTCCCAGAGCTTCAGCTTGTCGCGGTACTTGGCAATGGGGCTGTCGGCGGGCGTGAAGAATTCCCTGGTGCGGGTTTCGGGTGTAAGCACCGGCTGCACATCATGCAGGACATCCCGATCCTGCATCGCGACGACCTGATTGCGTTCCATCATGCGGGCGTCGTCGGCCGGGTCGAGGATGAAGTTGCGGAGGTTGACGAGGTAGAGGCTGGTGCGGCCGTCGTCGATCGGTGTTTCGAAAAGGTACTGGTGGATGCTGATCTTGTCGGTGGGGTGGATCAGCGTCCAGAGCATGTTGGCGCCGTGGTGCCCGGTGCCGCCGGTGACGACGGTGTCTTCGTGACGGCCGGAGGCTTCACGCATCTTCGCCTCGGCGAGCGGCGGGGCGCGGTGGCTGTTGAAAAAGCCGGTGTCCCACTCGGTGTCGACCCAGCGGTATTTTTCCACGGTGATGCGGATGTCGTCGCGATCTCCCGAATAGCCGTGGGTCGGATGCACGAATTCGTTGTGGGCGCCGTCGATGCCGTTTTCCATCGAGCGCTGGTAGTCGAAGTTCCAGTCGAAGTGCTGGACGGTGGCGCGCCAGCCCTCATCCGGCTGTGCGCCGCTGAATTCCTCGATGGGCATGATCGGGCAGCGCTCTTCTTCCGGCAGGTCACCCAGGAAGGCGAACACGAGGCCGTACTTTTCCGCGACGGGGTAGGAATCCACGCGGGCGCGTCCCGGGATCTTGGCCGCCATGCCCAGCGACGGGATCCGCGTGCATTGGCCATCGCCGCGAAAGCGCCAGCCGTGGTAGGGGCACATGATCTGGCCGTCCCGGACCTGGCCGCCGGAGAGCGAGCCGCCGCGATGGATGCAGGTGTTGGAGAGGCAGTGAACGGCGCCATCGCCGTCCCGCCAGAGCACGAAGTCCTGGCCGAGCATGCGGCGCTTGACCGGGGCGTCGCCGATCTCGGCGCTTACAGCCGCCGGATACCAGAAATTGATGAACATGGTGTTTGGTCCTCTTGCCTGCAGTGGGCAACCAGTGGCGAGATAGTAGCGCGGAGTGCCCCCGGGAGCTGTGTAAAATGTTGCACCCCGGAAAAGCAGGTTCCGGGTGAGCCGTCTGACTTGCAGGCCGTCTGATTCACAAGGGAGGCTCCCGCGCATGCCGCAAAAGAAGCCGATCCGGTCCTTTCTCCGGCCGCTGTTTCCGTGGGTGGCGGTGAACGCCAAGATGCTGGGGCTGATGTACTCGCGGCGTTCCGCATTGCGTAAATGGGGTTACGTTGAATCCACCCGGACCAAGACCCCGCGGCGCCGGGATGGCTCGCCGATCCCGTGGATGAACTACCAGGTCATTGCGCTGCTCGAAGAGCGGCTGAAGCCCGACCTGAAGCTCTTTGAATTTGGCAGTGGCTACTCCACCAGCTTTTATGCGGCCCGCGTTGCGCACGTGACCTCGATCGAGAAGGATCCGGAGTGGTATGCAATAGTGAAGAACACATTGCCGGCCAATGTCGAACTGGTTCTTTTTGATGGCGCCGGCGGCACTCCTTATAGCCAGGCAGCGAGCCGGCAGGGAGGCAAGGTCGACGTCATGGTCATCGACGCAGACGACCGCATTGAATGCCTGATGGCAGCGCCACCCAGCCTGACCGAGCGTGGCGTGATCCTGCTGGACGATGCCCAGCGCGACGAATACCGGGAAGGCATCGCAAGGTTCATTGCCGAGTCCGGCTTTCGCAAGCTGGATTTCGAGGGACTGAAGCCCGGCGCCATCGGTGCGTATCGCACAACCGTGTTTTACCGGGATCGCAACTGCCTTGGCATCTAGTGGCAACAAGAAGTCCCGGTTCAAGACCCGGCTGCTGCGTCCGGCAAGCGCAAGGTCTGCTGTTTTGACTCATCAGGCTTCCACGACAAAAGCCTCAGTGCACCGGAGGCGGGGGACTAGGCGAAGCTGTCGGCGCGCGCAAATGAGCGCCGCTGCTTCTGCGACCATGTCGTTGTAATAGCCGGTTTGCGGCCGGAACAATGCCGCTTCGAGGGCCCCGGGATCCCGCAGGCCCGGATCGCCACCATGTCGTTGCACCAGAACGATGTGCATGCCGAGCACATCAGCCACGGTCAGGTAGTCGTGCGCCACGGGCTACTTCGCGAGTTCGCGATACAGGCGATCGAATTCGTCGAGGCTGGAGGCAAACGAGGCCATCACATGGCGACGGGGGTGCTCGCCCTGCTGCCGGTCGATGTAGTCGCGCAGGGCCTCATCGAGTACCGCCTGGAATTGCCGTCCCTGGGCTTCGGCAATCTGCCGCAAGGCTGCCAGCACCTCCGGTGCGGCCTGGGAGGAAAACTTTTCACGGGTTGCGGTGGCCATGGATTGTCCTTATCAAGATGTATCTTGATGCTTCAGATAGGGTCGGCCGGGCCGGGATGCCATGACCTCGTGGCAGGTGAATAGTCTGAAGAAGATCTATTTCACAGGGATGCTGACCCACGGCCAGTCCGGGTTCTTCATCCAGTATATCGACCTGGATTCGCACACAGTCCGCAACTACTACCCCGACTTCCTCTTCCAGCGTGAAGAGCCCGATGGCAGCCTGAAGTACGTCATCGTGGAGGTGAAAGCAGACAACCAGGTCGAGGACGCCGTGGTACAGGCCAAGAAGGAGTTCGCCCAGCAGATGGCGGTGGCCAGCGGCATGGAGTACCGCATCCTCAAGTCGTCCGATGCGGCCACTTTCTTTTGCCGATTTTTGACGCGCATGAGCGGGAGTTGGCCTTGACAGCCCTTGCAGGTGGAGATTGTTTTAGGGTTGCTTTGGAGGCCACATCCGCGCGGTGTGCACCAAGGCCAAAATCCATACGGTGTTGTCCTGCACCTCGTAGACCAATCGGTAGCTTTCGTGCGGAATGAGTTCGCGCGTACCCGAAATCAGCCCTGCCTTGCCAAGGTGCGGGTGTTCGGCCAAGCGGCCTGCCGCTTCAGCGAATAGCTCATCCATCCGGATGGCAGCGAGCGGGTTGTCCTGGCTGATGTAGTCAATGATGTCGGCGCGGTCTTGCTCGGCGGCGGAGGCCCAGACGACCCTCATACATCCGCGCCACCAACCTTGGCCAAGAGCTGCGCGCGCCGTGCAGCGAAGCGTGCCTCGACCTCATCCCCGCTGGTGTAGTCACCGGCACGGATTTGCTCCCGCGCATTTGCGACCTTGCCGCGCAGAAATTCCTCGTGCTCGCGTGCTTGACGCTGGCTCTGCACGAACTCACGCATCAATTCACGCAGGATCTGCGAGGCAGGACGATGGCTGGCCTCAGCCTCGGCCATGAACTCAGCCCGCAGCTCCGGTTCGAGCTTCATCGTGAAAACAGCTTCTTTGGACATGGTGCGCGCCTCCTAAAGCCTTGCGTACTGACGAAGTATATACGTTATCAGTATGGAAATCATCTGCGATGGGCTGAGTACCCTGTAAAGAACCTGGCTTGCCAGTCGGCACAACAGCGCCTTCATCGTGACCTCTCAATGGAGGCAATGATGGCCGAGCACCTCAAAGACGTGATCAAGATCAGTAACGAGGTCGCCTACTGGCCCGGGGTGCCGATCACCTGGGACGTCCGACTCATCGTGAACGGGTCGCCCGCGCCAGCACTGGGGTTTCGGGCAAAAAAAATCCCAACCGAGCAGGGTTGGGATTTTTGGTATTGGTGGAGGCGGCGGGAATCGAACCCGCGTCCGCAAGTCCTCTGCCCTCGGATCTACATGCGTATCCCGTCTTTTGTCTTGCTGGCAGCTACCCGACGAGCAGGGAAAACCGACAGCCAGTCCAGTGGATGGGCTTTAACGTGAAGGTCCTAGACAAACCCGCACGCGATCCCGTGGTTGATGACTCCTGGGTCTGGACCGCACGGGCACGGTGCCAGTCAGAAGGCCCTCAAGACTGGTTTTTAAGCAGCGAGAGCGTAGTTGTCGTCGTTGGCAACTAAAGGTTTGCAGATGGATTTACGAGGTGATCTGCACCTCGGCACGCACCAAGGGGTTCGCAACCCACGTCGAAACCAGGTCGCCCCCAAGTAACCCAGTATTGGGTCGGGGGTGGGGAAAAACAAGTGCAGGAAACCCCTGTCAGGCGTGGCGCGTCAGGCGGCCCTTTTGCCGCTGCCAGTCGCGATCCTTGACGGAATCGCGCTTGTCGCGAACGTTCTTGCCCTTGGCAAGGCCGAGGGTGACCTTGGCGTGGCCGCGGACCCAGTGCATGGCGATCGGCACGAGGGTGTAGCCCTCGCGGTCGACGGCGCCCTTCAAGCGGTCGATTTCGCGGCGGTGAAGGAGGAGTTTGCGCATGCGGACGGGGTTGGCTTCGACATGGGTGGAGGCGGACGTGAGCGCGGTGATGTGGGCGCCAATCAGCCAGAGCTCGTCGTTGCGGAAGATGGCATAGGACTCCTTCAGATTGGCCTTGGCCTCGCGCAGGCTTTTGACTTCCCAGCCGAGCAGGACGATGCCGGCCTCGAATTTGTCCTCGATGTAGAAATCAAAGCGGGCCTTGCGGTTTTCCGCAATCAGCACGGGCGCTGTCCCGGCTTTGGCGGCCGGCTTGGCCGCTGCCTTGGAGGGCGCGGCGCCTTTGGCGGCCTTGCTGGATTTTTTGGCACTCATTCGGCAACAATCCTGCCCGGTTCAGGGGGTAGCGAAAGCGGATCACGCGGATGCGCGAAGTTCATCGCAGCGCCATCGTGCCTTATTCGGCGGCCGACATGTATGCGTTGATCGCCGATCTCGAGGCGTATCCGCAATTCGTGCCGGGCTGCACCGATAGCCGGGTGCTGTCGCGTGAGGGAGCGGCTGTGGTGGCGAGCCTCGCCCTGGCCAAGGGGCCTTTTTCGTCGAGTTTCACCACGCGCAATACCATGGAAGCACCGCGCCGCATGAGCATGTCGCTGGTCGACGGCCCCTTCAAGAGTCTGGAGGGGGAATGGCGCGTGGAGTCGCTGGGCGGGCAGGGCTGCCGGATTGATCTGCATATCCAGTTCGAGATGGCGGGCCGCGGCCGTGACTGGTTGCTGGGCCCGGCTTTCGAGCTCACCTGCAACGGCCTCGTGGATGCGTTCGTGAAGCGGGCGAAAGCGGTGTATGGCTGAGGCTCAGCTGGGGTTGGGCGGGCTGGCCTTGGGCCCGGTCGGCTCGGGCCTGACTGGATTGCTGCCAGGCGCCACATCCGGGCTCACGGCGGCGACTTTGTCGTCCGTGAACCAGACCACGACCCAACGTTGCGTGGCCTTGCGGCTCCTGCCGGGCCGCAGGTAGTACATATAGTCCCAGCGCTCGGGCTGGAAGGCGTCGGCGGATATCGGCGTGCCGAGCAGATAACGCACCTGGCTGCGGGTCATGCCGGGCTGAATGGCCGCGATATCCTCCTGATCCAGCAGATTGCCCTGCTGCACATCGAGGCGATAGACACAGCCGGCGAGCAGCAACAGGCTGGCCAGCAGGGCAGTCGTGCGCCGGATTCGGCGACGGAGGCGATGTGCTGCAGAGAATGCCATAATCGGGCCGCATCATACTGGAAGTACGGACCCTGGACGATGAAGCCGCGGGAATTGCAAAAGGCCGGCCTCAAGGTCACCACGCCCCGCCTGCGGATCCTCGAGATCCTGCAGGAGGGCGGATCGCACTGGAGCGCCGAAGATATCTACAGGCGTCTCGTCGACGACGGCGACGACGTGGGCTTGGCGACGGTGTATCGGGTGCTGACCCAGTTCGAGCAGGCGGGCCTCGTGACCCGCCACAACTTCGCCAGCAATCATTCGGTGTTCGAGCTGGATTCCGGCAGCCATCACGACCACATGGTGTGCATGGAGACCGGGCAGGTGATCGAATTTTCCAACGACGAGATCGAGAAGATCCAGCGCGAGATCGTCGGCCGGCACGGCTTTGATCTGGTGGACCACAGCCTCGTGCTGTACGTGCGGCCGAAGCCGGCTGATCAGACTTCCTGAGTTTTTGCGCGCCGGCCAGCCGGCGTTTTCCGACGTGCCGCTGCCGCCCGCCGGCCGTTGGCCAGCATTTCTTCAGCATGGGCGCGCGTCTGCGCCGTGATCTGCACGCCACCGAGCATCCGCGCGGTTTCCTCGATGCGTTCATCGGCACTCAGGAACCGGACCTGGGTAACCGTCTTGCCCGCCTTGGTGGCCTTGCTCACGGCTGCCTGCTGCGCGGCCTGGGTCGCGACCTGTGCAAGGTGGGTGATGCACAGCACCTGGCGATCCCGGCTGAGCTCCTGCAGGCGCCGGCCCACCATCTCGGCCACCGCACCGCCCACCCCGGCATCCACCTCGTCGAAGACCAGCGTCGGCGCCCCGCGACTGGCGGTGGCCACCACCTGGATCGCCAGACTGAGCCGCGACAGCTCACCGCCGGAGGCAACGCGACTCAAGGGGCCGGGGGGCTCCCCCGCGTTGGCCGTGACCAGAAACTCGACGTCGTCGGCACCCGAAGCGGTGATGTGGCCTGAGGGCAGGGGCGTGACGCGCACTTCGAACTGGCCACCGGGCATGCCGAGCGTGGCCATGTTGGCCGTGACGGCGATGCCGAGTGCGGTGGCTGCGGCCTGGCGGCTGGCCGTCAGTTGCGCCGCCAGTCCTTGCAGTGTCGCCCGGCGGTCACGCGCCGTGGCGGTCAGGCGCTCGAGGTTGTGCCCGCCATCGGCCAGCTCGTCGAGCTCGGTTGCCAGCCGCTCACGCAGGGCAGGCAGCTCATCCGCCGGGCACCGGTGCTTGCGCGCGCAATCCCGCAGGGCGGCGAGCCGGTCGGCGATGGCGGCTTCACGATCCGGGTCGGGATCGAGCTGGGTCAGGCGCTGGCGCAGTTGACCGGCGGCTTCGCCGAGCTGGGCCTCGGCGTCGGCCAGCAGCTGCAGGATGCCGGCCAGATCCGGCGCCACATGCAGGATGTCGTCCAGCGCCCGGCGCGCGGTGCCGATGGCCGCCTGCGCGGCAGGGCCACTGTCTGCCATGCCGTCATCGTCCCAGGTGGCGGCGAGTGCCCGATTCACCGCCTCACCGATGCGCAGCCGGTGCGCCAGGGTGGTGTGTTCCTGTTCCAGCTCGGCAAATTCACCGACCTTGGGCGCCAGCGCATCCAACTCGTTCAACTGGAAGCTCAGGAGCTCGAGGCGGCTGTCGTGGTCTCTGGCGCTGGTCGCCATGGCCGCCAGCGACTGCTCGGCGGCCTGCCAGGCCGCATGCGCCGACTGCACCCGGCCGAGCAGCTCGCCATGGCCGGCGTCATCTCCGGCGCAATCATCGAGGACATCACGCTGGGCCGCCCGGTGGCGCAGGGACTGGTAATCCTGTTGCCCGCAGATGTCGACCAGCAATTCGCCCAGTTCCCGCAGGTTCTGTGCGGGCACCGGCCGGCCGTTGATCCAGGCCTTGGAGCGACCATCGCGGCTGACCACGCGGCGCAACAGGCAGGTGGCGCCGGGATCGTCGAAGTCATTGTCGGCCAGCCAGCGGCTGCCGGCGCTGCTGGCTGGCAGGTCGAATACCGCACAGACTTCGAGGCGGCTGGCGCCCGCCCGGATGGCCTGGCTGTCGCCGCGTTCCCCCAGCGCCAGCGCCAGCGCGGCGATCAGGATCGACTTGCCGGCGCCGGTTTCGCCGGTGAGTGCGGTGAAGCCCTGGTCGAACTCCACGGTAACCGCCTCGACCACGGCGAGATCGCGGATCTGCAGTTGGGTCAGCATGCAGTGCTCAGGCTTTGCGCCGGCCACGCGCAGCCGGAAGCGGGGTGGCCTGATCGGCGCCCGGAGTGGCGTTGGTCGGCAGCGTGCCGTGATTGCGCGTGTCCCGGCCCCACAGCAGCTTGCTGCGCAGGATATTGAAGTAGTCATAGCCCACCGGATGGACCAGTTCGATGCGTTCCTCTGCCGCGCTGACCCGCAGGATGGAGCCGGGCTCGAGCTCGCCCAGCAGTTCGCCGTCGCACGTCACATCGGCCTGGTCGGTTGTGCCGGCCTTGCGGGGTTTTTCGGCCTTGGCGGGGTTGGACGTGTGCAGGTGCAATTCAATGACCCGGTTGCCGGGAATCACCAACGGGCGATCGCTCAAGGTGTGCGGGCAGATGGGGGTGAGCACGACGGCATCCAGGCCCGGCTCGACGATCGGCCCGCCACAACTGAGCGCGTAGGCCGTCGAGCCCGTGGGCGTGGCAATGATGAAGCCGTCTCCCAGGTGGGTGTTCACGTAGGTGCCATCAACAAAGGTCTGATACTCCACCATGCGCCCGGTGGCATGCCGCTTCACTACCACGTCATTCAGGGCAAAGGCCCGGGCCACGATGCGGTTTTTCCGCACCAGTGACGCCTCGAGCAGCATGCGCTGTTCCGAGACATAGCGCCCGGCGAGAATCTGGTCCATATGGATGAGCATGTGTTCCGGGCCCACATCGGCCAGAAAACCCAGGCGGCCCCGGTTGATGCCGAGCAGCGGCACCTGCCGGCCCACGAGGCGGCGCGCGGCGTATAACATGCTGCCGTCACCGCCGATGGCGATCATGAGGTCGGCGCCGGCAGCCAGGCGTTCTTCGGTCCCGCGACGCGCACCGGGCGGCAGGGCCTTGGCCCGGATGGCCCGGCTGACACGGCCACCGCAGCCGGCGTGCAGCAGGTGGGTGACCAGAATGCGCATGGCCTCCATGGCACGCGGGTCGCGGGGGTTGCCCATGAGGGCAATGGTCTGGAATTGGCGCGATACGGATTTCTTGTTCATTTTGCTTTGCATATCATGGTACTGAATTGACCCCTGAACATCTCTCAGAACGTGCCCGTCACATCCTGCGCAGCCTGGTCGAGCATTACATCCAGGACGGCCAGCCGGTGGGCTCGCGCACCCTGTCGCGCAGTACCGGCCTGGACTTGAGTCCGGCCACCATCCGGAACGTCATGGCCGACCTCGAGGATCTGGGATTCATCGCGGCGCCCCACACCAGCGCCGGGCGGGTTCCCACCCCCAAAGGTTACCGCTTTTTCGTCGACACGCTGGTCAGGCTGCAGCCAATGGCAAGGCTGGACATTGCCCGGCTGCAAAGCCAGCTCGAAGACCGGCTGCGGGGCGACGCCAAGGCCATCGCCGTGGCCGCGTCGTCGGCCTTGTCGTCGCTCACCAGCCTGGCGGGCGTGGTGACGATTCCCCGCCAGTCGCAGGCCATGCTCCGGCACATCGAATTCCTGCCGCTGGCCGGCCGGCGGGTGCTGGTCATCATCGTGGTCAACGATGCCGAAGTGCAGAACCGCATCCTCGACATGGAGCGTGATTACAGCGAAGACGAGTTGCGGCAGGCCTCCAATTTCCTGAATTCCCGCTTTACCGGCCGTTCCCTGGATGATGTCCGGGCGCAGATCCTGAGTGATCTGGATGTCACGCGGGAGTCCATGAACCACCTGATGCTGGAGTCCATCGCCGGCGCCGATCCGGCCCGGAAGCCGGGGGGTGGCGGACCGGGTTATGTGCTGTCCGGCGAAACCAAGCTGATGGATTTCCAGGAGCTCTCGAATATCGAAAAGATCAAGAAGCTGTTCGATGCCTTTGGCCAGCAACGCGAGATTCTCACCCTGCTCGATCGCAGTGTGGCGGCCCAGGGCGTGCAGATTTTCATCGGCGAAGAGTCGGGCTACGGCATCCTCGACGAGTGCACGATCGTCACGGCCCCGTATACTGTGGACGATCAGATCGTGGGCGTGCTTGGCGTGATCGGGCCAACCCGGATGGCCTATGAACGCGTCATTCCCATTGTCGATGTCACGGCACGCCTGCTGGGTGCGGCGTTGAATGTGGCCACCCAGGGTCCCGATGCCCAGAAGCAGGACGACCGGAAGCAGGACGACCAGAAGTCGTCGTCTTGAGTTTCACGTCGTGACCCCCCATATCCCGGATTGGCGGGCCCGGGATTGCAGCCCCGGCCCTCTCACTGCAAGGAGCCTGCCCGATGCCTGATTTCGACAACCCGGTGGATCCGGACGGATCCGCTGCCACCAGCCACGCGGCCAATGCCGGTGGCGATTCGCTGGCCGAGATGCGCGAGGCGCTGGAGAAAGCCGAAGCCACCAGCACCGAGAACTGGAACCGCTATCTGCGGGCCGAGGCGGAACTGGACAATGTCCGCAAACGCGCTGCGCGCGATGTGGACGCAGCCCGGCGCGCCGGCGTGGAGAAGCTGGCCACGGAATTGCTGGCCATTGCCGACAGCCTCGAGCTGGGCCTCGAGAATGCCGGTAACGCCTCGGTGGAAGCGCTGGTGGCCGGCAAGGAGGCCACCTTGCGCCTCCTCAGGACGACCTTTGAAAAATTTGGCGTCGAACTGCTCGACCCCCTCGGCGAGCCATTCGACCCGCAGTTGCATGAGGCCATGAGCATGCAGCCATCGGCCAGCGCCGAGCCCGGGTCGGTGATGCTCGTCATGCAGAAAGGCTATCGGCTGGGCGACCGACTGCTGCGGCCGGCCCGCGTCATCGTCGCCGGTGAGCCGGCCGGACACGGCCAGCCTTGAAAGCCGGCAATCCGGACCCATGTAGGTCCACAACTGGCCACCCCTGAATTTTCGACCGCAATGGCGGATGGAGCAACGAATGAGCAAGGTAATCGGCATCGACCTCGGCACCACCAACTCCTGTGTGGCGGTGATGGACGGCGGCAAATCCAAGGTCATCGAGAACAGCGAGGGTGATCGCACCACGCCGTCGATCGTGGCCTTCACGAAGGATGGCGAGGCGCTGGTCGGCCAGGCCGCCAAGCGCCAGGCGGTGACCAATCCCGCCAACACGGTGTTTGCCGTCAAGCGGCTGATCGGGCGCAAGTTCAAGGATGAGGTCGTGCAGCGGGACATCAACATGGTCCCCTACAAGATCGTCAGCGCCGACAACGGCGAAGCCTGGGTTGAGGCGAACGGCAAGAAGATGTCCGCACCGGAGGTCTCCGCCCGGGTGCTGATGAAGATGAAGAAGACAGCCGAGGATTACCTCGGTGAACCCGTCACGGAGGCCGTCATTACCGTGCCGGCCTACTTCAACGACTCGCAGCGGCAGGCCACCAAGGATGCCGGCCGCATCGCAGGTCTGGAAGTGAAGCGGATCATCAACGAGCCCACGGCGGCCGCCCTGGCCTATGGCATGGACAAGCAGCGCGGTGACCGCAAGATCGCCGTGTATGACCTCGGTGGCGGCACCTTCGACATTTCGATCATCGAGATCGCGGAGATCGACGGGGAGCACCAGTTCGAGGTGCTGGCCACCAACGGTGACACCTTCCTCGGTGGTGAAGACTTCGACCTGAAGATCATCGAGTACCTGTCCAGCGAGTTCCAGAAGGAAAGCGGGATCGACATCCGGCGTGATCCGCTGGCCATGCAGCGCCTGAAAGAGGCGGGTGAAAAGGCCAAGATCGAGCTGTCGTCGCAGCAGCAGACCGAGGTCAACCTGCCATACATCACGGCGGATGCGAGCGGACCGAAGCATCTCAACATCCGGCTGACGCGCGCCAAGCTCGAGTCGCTGGTGGAAGACCTGATCAATCGCACGGTTGGCCCGTCCAGAACGGCGGTCAGCGATGCCGGCCTCAAGGTGGGGGACATCGATGACGTGATTCTGGTCGGTGGCCAGACACGCATGCCGAAGGTCCAGGAAATCGTCAAGAGCTTTTTCGGCAAGGAGCCCCGGAAGGATGTGAATCCCGATGAGGCGGTGGCCGTGGGCGCCGCCATTCAGGCGGGCGTGCTGTCCGGCCAGGTGAAGGACGTGCTGTTGCTCGACGTCACCCCGCTGTCGCTCGGCATCGAGACGCTGGGTGGCGTGATGACCAAGCTGATCGAGAAGAACACCACGATCCCGACGCGCGCCAACCAGACCTTCTCCACGGCGGACGACAACCAGACGGCGGTAACCATTCACGTGCTGCAGGGCGAGCGCGAGCAGGCCCGGTACAACAAGTCGCTGGGGCGTTTCGACCTGAGCGACATTTCCGCGGCGCCCCGTGGCCAGCCGCAGATCGAGGTGACCTTCGATATCGACGCCAACGGCATCATGAATGTGTCGGCCAAGGACAAGGCCACCGGCAAGGAGCAGAAGATCGTCATCAAGGCATCGAGCGGCCTGTCGGAGGACGAGATCAAGCGCATGGTCGGCGAGGCCGAAGTGCATGCCGAGGAAGACCGGCAGTTCCGCGAGCTGGTCGAGGTGCGCAATCAGGCCGAGGTGCTGGCGCATGGCACGGAGCGCTCGCTCCGCGAGCTGGGCGACAAGGTGGATGCCGCCGAGCGCGGCCGGATCGAGTCCGCCATCGCCGACTTGAAGGAAGCCGTCAAGGGTGATGACAAGGGCCGGATCGAGCTGAAGAGCAAGGCGCTGGCCGAAGCATCGGCCTCGCTGGCACAGAAGGGCCATGAGCATGCAGATGCGGCGGGTGGCCAGTCGGCCGGCGGCGGCCAGCAACAGGCTGGCGGCAACGACGACGGGGTGGTGGATGCGGAATTCGAAGAGGTGAAAGACGACAAGGACGGCCACACCGGCGCCCGTTGAGGCACTTGCCGCAAGTGGTGCGACTCCCACTCCGACGGCCCGGTGTACTTTGCATCGGGCCGTCATTGCATTGGTTTGACGCATGAAAAAGCGTGACTATTACGAGGTGCTCGGCGTCAGCCGTGATGCCAGCGAGGCCGACATCAAGAAGGCCTATCGCCGGCTGGCGATGAAGCATCACCCGGATCGCAATCCGGACGATCCACAGGCCGAGGTTGTCTTCAAGGAGGCCAAGGAAGCCTACGAAGTCCTGTCGGATGCCGAAACCCGGTCGGTCTACAACCGCCACGGCCATGCCGGCGTGGAAGCCGCCGCCGGGCGGGCTGGTGCCGGCTTCAATCCGGGGGATGCCTTCGGCGAGATTTTCGGCGATGTCTTCGGCGACATCTTCGGTGGTGGCCGGCGCGGGCGTTCAACGGTATTCCGGGGCGCGGACCTGCGCTACGAACTGTCGCTGACCCTGGCGACGGACGTCTTCGGCGACACAATCAACCAGTCCCTGCCCACGCAAATCGCCTGCGAGACCTGCAGCGGCAGTGGCGCGAAGCCCGGCACCAAGCCGGTCACCTGTCGCACCTGTGAGGGCGCGGGCCAGGTGCGGATGGCCCAGGGCTTCTTTTCCATCCAGCAGACCTGTCCCACCTGCCGTGGCACCGGTCAGCAGATCGAAGACCCGTGCAGCAGTTGCCTGGGCCGTGGGCGCGTCCAGAAAACCCGCACCCTGGCGGTGAAGGTGCCGCCCGGTGTCGACAACGGCGATCGCATCCGGTTGACGGGCGAAGGCGAAGCTGGCCAGAACGGCGGACCACCGGGTGATCTGTATGTCGAGGTCCAGCTGCAGCCCCACGACATTTTCGTGCGCGACGGCGCTGATTTGTCCTGTGGCATCCCGGTGAGCTTTGCCGTGGCGGCGTTGGGTGGCTCCGTGCAGGTGCCCACGCTGGCTGGCGAAGTCACACTGAAAATTCCGGCTGAAACCCAATCCGGCCGGGTCTTTCGATTGCGGGGCAAGGGTGTACGACCGGTGCGGGGCCATGCCCAGGGCGACCTGTTCTGCCGCGTTGAAGTCGAAACCCCGGTCAACCTGACGGCCGAACAAAAGCGCCTGCTGGAAGCCTTCAACGACGACCTGATCGCGGGTGGTGATCGCCACCGGCCGCGCAGCCGTTCCTGGCTCGATGGGGTGAAGCGGTTTTTTGAGAAGATGGCGCCATGAGGTTTCAGGCAAAGGCTGGGCAGGCATGACCAGGGCCACAATGAAGGCCGCAGTGAAGATCGCCGTGCTGGGGGCGAGCGGCCGCATGGGCGCCGCCCTGGTGCGTCTGATCGCTGCAGACGACACGCTGGTGCTGGGTGGCGCACTCGGCGAACCCGGTGACCCCGCCCTCGGGCGCGATGCGGGGCAGGTTGCCGGCATCGACGCCCTCGGCGTGGCGCTCACGGCAGATCTCCAGTCGGCACTGAATGGGCCGACGGGCCGGTGTGATGTGGTCATCGACTTCACGTCGCCGGCAGCGGCGGTGGGGCATGTCAGGGCCTGCGCCGCCGGGGGCCAGGCGCTCGTGGTTGGCACCACCGGATTGGGACGTGAGGAGCAGGCCGCACTGGCAGCGGCCGCCCGGCAGATTCCGGTGCTGCATGCCCGGAACATGAGCCTGGGCGTTGCCGTGCTGACCGAGCTGGCTGCCCGGGCCGCCCGGATTCTCGATGCCGGTTACGACATCGAGATCACGGAAACACATCATCGCCACAAAAAAGATGCGCCATCGGGTACGGCGCTGCAGCTCGGTGAAGCGATGGCCGCTGCCCGCGGCTGGCGCCTTGAGGACGTCGCCGTGTATGCGCGGCCGCGGCTTGCGGATGCCGGACGGCCCGTCGATGCGATCGGCTTTGCCGCGATTCGGGGTGGCGGGGTCGTTGGCGATCACACCGTCTTGCTGGCGGGCAACGAAGAACTGCTGGAGCTGACAAATCGGGCATCTGATCGCACGGTGTTTGCGCGGGGCGCGCTGCGCGCTGCCGGGTGGCTGGTCGGCAAGCCGGCCGGTCTGTATTCCCTCGCCGATGTACTGGGGCTGTCGAAAGCCGGGGCATGAGTTCCGCAGACCCTGCCAAAGGGGTGTCGCCGGTTGGCGCGGTCGTTTAGAATGCAGCGGATTCCTGTAGAGGTTGAAGAGAGCGGGGTCAGCGCCAGTTTGCTAGCGGTGACTGACTCCTGCTACGCCAGAATGCGTCTCCCAGAAGCACAGTCATGCAGCCGGCCTACTGCCAGCCAGGTAGCGGCCTGATGGAACCCGCCTTGCTCGCATTGCAGGACGGCACGGTGTTCCGCGGTATTTCCGTTGGGGCACCCGGCCGCACCATTGGCGAGGTGGTCTTCAACACCGCCATGACCGGTTATCAGGAGATCCTGACGGATCCGTCCTACTGCCGGCAGATCGTCACGCTGACCTCTCCCCACATCGGCAACACCGCCACCAACAGTGAGGATCAGGAAAGCGAAAAAATCTTTGCGGCCGGGCTCGTGATTCGCGATCTGCCCGCCGTCGCCAGCAGCTGGCGTGCCGAAGTCTCGCTGCCGGATTTCCTGAAGCGCGCCGGTCTGGTGGCGATCGCCGAGATCGACACCCGGCGGCTCACCCGCATCCTGCGCGACACGGGCGCCATGTCGGGTTGCATCATGACCGGCAAGGTCGATGAAAACCCCGCGGTGGACCATGCCCGTCGATTCCCCGGTCTGGACGGCATGGATCTGGCCCGCATCGTCAGCACCCGGGATACCTACCAGTGGAACCTGGGGGCGACGTGGCCGGGCCCGGCGCCCATCCGGCCCAAGCGCAGTGGCGCCTATGATGTGGTGGCCTACGACTTCGGCATCAAGCGCAACATCCTGCGGCTGCTCGTCGAAGAAAATTGCCGGGTAACCGTCGTGCCAGCCGAAACGCCGGCCGAGAAAGTTCTGGCCCTGCGACCCGATGGGGTGTTTCTGTCCAATGGTCCGGGCGACCCGCGACCCTGCACCTACGCCATCGATGCCGTGGGTCAGATCCTTGCTGCCGGCATTCCGACCTTCGGCATCTGTTTGGGCCACCAGTTCCTGGCGCTGGCCAGCGGAGCCAAGACGGTCAAGATGAAATTCGGCCACCACGGCGCCTATCATCCGGTGCAGGCTCTGG